>CAMRTO010000009.1 GCA_947053655.1 uncultured Clostridia bacterium | reverse complement strand
GACGGATGAGGGGATATTAATAAAGCCCCTCATCACCGCTACGCGGAGCTTCTCCCCAAGGATAAGCCTATCATGTAAAGCGCAGGCCGCACAGATAAAAGTCGGGCAGAGTACGTATAGTACCTGTAACCTGATGAAGTCAGGTAACGAGATTGGTCCGCAGTTCCATTACTGCCGGAACGCAGCCAAGTGTAGCCTGAAATAAGTTTAAAAACCGTCACCTGATTTATAATATCATACGCGATAATTATTATCAACCGCTTTGATGAGTCGCAGGCCGCACAGCTAATATGGGTGAAACATAGGTATCGCAATAGAACCCTGCCGGTGTCAAATAAATAGCGTTACCCGAACCGCCATAACTGCCGGAACGCAGCCAAGTAGATTTAAAAACCGTCGCCACTGTCATTTTAGCATGTTTTTTCCGCTTTGTCATTCCGCGCGCAGTCTCCTGTCATTCTGCGCGAGCGTAGCGATGCTTTGCGCACCGCTTTGTCATTCTGAACGCAGTGAAGAATCTTTTCAATAATAATGCGCAAAACGTAGTGAAGAATCTGTATTTCAGATCCTGACGCGATTGACGCTGTGCGTAACAATCGCTATTCCGTCGCTTCGCTCCTTACGGCGAGCCTCAGGATGACAGTATAATAAACCAACCGCTTTGTGAGTCGCAGGCCGCACCGCTAACGACATAGATGAGTACCACGTTGCCCTGTTAAGAAGTATTCCGTTAAGATAATGGGCAAAGTAAGAACAATCGAAAGTGCCGGAACGCAGCCAAGTGTAGCCTGTAATAAGTTATAAAAACCGTCGCCGCAAAAATAATAGCATAAATCGAAAGTTGCGTAAACAAAATACCGCCGCGCGTTTAATAACGCGCGGCGGTATTTTAGCCGAAAAACTCTACTATTATCCCGTTTTGCACAAACAGCTTTTCGGGCTTGATTTTCAAATATCCGTCACCGCAAAGCAAAGCGCTTTCCAGCTTTTTTATCTGCGCGGCGTATTTTTTTGTAAAATCGTTACCGAAAAGCGACTTGTATTCTTCAAGGTTTATACCCCGCTCGGTACGCAGGGCAAGCATTATATACTCCTCCTCGCGGTCGGTTCCGTCGACCTCCCCGCTGTCTATCACCGCAAAATTGTCGGAAAGAATACACTTAAAATATTCGTCCAAATCGTAGGTGTTCGTAAACCGCACGTTGTTTATACAGCTTGAAGCGGAAACTCCGAAGCCTATATATTCGCCGCGCCGCCAATAGTTCAGGTTGTGGCGGCTCTCCCTGCCGTTTTTGCAAAAGTTTGAAACCTCGTACCTGTCGAAGCCGAGAGATTTCAACTTTTTTACGCCGGCTTCGTATTGGGCAGCAACCTCGTCGCCGTCGGGCAGCTCGCCGTTTAAATAATCCGTATATATCGGCGTTCCGTCCTCGGGCGTGAGGGCGTACATGGAAATATGACTTGCCCCGCTTGTTGCGGCAATTTCTATAGTGTTTTCTATATCGGAAACGGTCTGGTTTTTAAGCCCTATCATTACGTCGACGCTGAAATTTTCCCCCTTTAAAAGCTTTGCGCACAGAAGAAAATCTTTAAGGCTGTGTATCCTGCCCAAATCGGCAAGCTGACTGTCGACCGCCGTCTGCAAGCCTACGGAAAAACGGTTTATTCCGCATTTTTTATATGCTTCTATTTTATTTGCGCCGACGGTGCCGGGGTTGATTTCGACAGTAATTTCCGCATCCTTTGCGAGGTTGAAATTTTTCCTTGCCGCCGCAACCAGCATGGCGATATAATTTTCGTCGACGACGGAGGGCGTGCCTCCGCCTATGTACAGCGTATCGAAGCTATAATTTTCAAGCTGCCTTTTACGCTTCGCCATTTCGCGGTAAACGCACGCCATATAGCTTTCCGCAAGATTGATTTTATCGGGAAAGGAAGCAAAATCGCAATACCTGCATTTACTTTTGCAAAAAGGAATGTGAACGTAAATACCTGCCATTAGTCGCCCTCCCAACGGAATTTTTCAAGATTTATTTTGTCATCTGCCGACACTTCCACGCCCTCGCTTTCGAGCATCGCCCTTTGCACTTCGGGTCCGCCGAAGGCGAAGCCGCTTGCAAGGCTTCCGTCCTTAAAAACTATTCTGTGACAGGGAATTACGCCCTGCTCGGGATTGACGTGAAGCGCCCAGCCGACCTGACGGGCACAGCACGGCGCGCCGATTGCGCGGGCTATATCGCCGTAGGTTGAAACCTTGCCCGCGGGCACGCGCTTGACGGCTTCGTAAACCGCTTTATTGAAACCCTTCATATCAATCCTTGTTGGTTTTTAATATCTGCATAAACACTTTCGACGGAACTTCTACGCTACCTATCGACCGCATGCGCTTTTTGCCCTCTTTCTGCTTTTCCAAAAGCTTTTTCTTGCGGGTTATGTCGCCGCCGTAGCACTTGGCAAGCACGTCTTTACGCACGGCTTTGACCGTTTCGCGCGCGATAATTTTTCCGCCTATCGCGGCTTGCACCGGCACCTCGAAAAGCTGGCGGGGGATAGCCTCCTTCAAATTTTCGCAAAGCGTCCTGCCGCGGGCGTAGGCGCTGTCCTCGTGCACTATCATGGAAAGCGCGTCGCACGCCTCGCCGTTCAAGAGAATGTCCAGCTTTACAAGCTTGCTTTGCTCGTACCCTTTCAGCTCGTAATCGAAGCTGGCGTAACCGCGCGTTCGCGATTTGATAGCGTCGAAAAAGTCGAAAATTATTTCGTTAAGCGGCAAATCGTATTCCAGTCTTACGCGGCTTTTATCGAGGTAAGTCATTTGAAGAAAGGTTCCCCTCTTTTCCCTGCACAAATCCATTATCTGACCGAGGTAATCGGGCGGGGAATATATGTCCGCCTTTACAATGGGTTCCTCCATATGCTCTATTTCCGACTGCGGCGGCAGGTGCGAGGGATTGTCCACGTAAATTATTTCGCCGTCGGACTTTACTACCTTATAGCTTACGGAAGGCGCCGTGGTTATTATTTCCAGTCCGAACTCGCGCTCTATGCGCTCCTGAATTATTTCCATATGCAGAAGTCCCAAAAAGCCGCAGCGGAAACCGAAGCCAAGCGCGACGGAAGTGTCGGGCTCGAATATAAGCGAAGCGTCGTTTAACTGTAATTTCAAAATAGCTTCCTTCAAATCGTTGAAGCGGCTGCCGTCAAGCGGGTAAATTCCGCAGAAAACCACGCTTTGCACTTTTTTATAGCCCGCAAGCGGTTCCGCCGCGGGGTTGTCCGCGTTCATTACGGTGTCGCCGACCGCCACGTCGAGTATGGATTTTATGGAAGCCGCTATATAACCGACCTCGCCCGCCGAAAGTCCGTCCTGCGGCATCAGGTTGGGACTGAATACGCCCGTTTCGACAACGTCGTAAATTTTATCGGAACGAAAGGTTTTTATCCTGTCGCCCGCCTTTATTTTGCCGTCCTTTATTCTGACGAAAAGTATAACTCCCTTATAGTTGTCGTAATAGCTGTCGAAAATCAGCGCCTTCAACGGCGCGTTTTCGTCGCCCTGCGGCGCGGGGAAGTATTGCACGACGCTTTCCAAAACGTCACTGATGCCTATCCCTTCCTTGGCGGAAACAAGGGGCGCGTAGGAAGCGTCAAGCCCTATTACGTCTTCTATTTCCTTTTTCGCCTCGTCCGGACGGGCGGACGGCAGGTCTATTTTGTTGATTACGGGCAGAATTTCAAGGTTGTTTTCCAAAGCGAGATAAACGTTTGCAAGCGTCTGCGCCTCAACCCCCTGCGAGGCGTCGACTATCAAAATAGCGCCCTCGCACGCGGCAAGCGAACGCGACACCTCGTACGTGAAGTCGACGTGTCCCGGGGTGTCGATTAAATTGAATACGTATTCCTGCCCGTCCTTGGCTGTGTAAAACATTCTTACGGGCGTAAGCTTTATGGTAATGCCGCGCTCCCTTTCTATATCCATAGAGTCGAGAAGCTGGTTTTCCATATCGCGCGAGGATACCTGCCCCGTCTTTTCCATAAGCCTGTCCGCAAGGGTGCTTTTGCCGTGGTCTATGTGCGCTATTATGCAAAAATTGCGTATTATCTGCTGTTTGCTCATAAGCAATATTATATATTAAGCGCTTTGATTTAGCAAGAAAAACCGCAGTTAAATTTGTAATGCGGAATAATCAAAAGCTTTCGTGCGCAAGACGCATGCCCGCCTTGAAGCCCGTTTTAAAATGCAGAAAAGCCGCCTCCGCCTCTGAATTGCAACGCACTTCAAGTAAATCGGAAAGTAAATTCTCCTGCTCGGGCGTAAGCCCCGAAAGAAGTTCTTCCAAAAGCTTCTTTTCACAGTCGTTCAAATGCTTGTATTTTTCGTTGAGTTCTGTTTTCTCGCTTAAATTTTCGTTATCGTAATACAACTGCTGTATTACCGATTTGTATGCTTCCATTTTTACCTACCTTTTTTTATATTACATAGCTCATATCGAGCTAAGTCAACTATTTTAGTTCAGTTAGTAGTATCATTTTTTTATGATACCTTTTAAAGAGAAATTCAAAGAATTGAGATACGAAAAAAATCTTTCCCAACAGCAAGTTGCGCAGGCGTTAAATGTAAGCCAGAGAAGCATAAGCAGTTGGGAAACGGGCTTCCGCCGCCCCGACTACGAAACATTGGTAAAAATTGCAGTTTACTTTAACGTTTCAGTAGACTACCTTCTGGGTTTAAGTAGCGATTGAAATTTTTATTACCGCATTAAAAATACTGAAAAATGAAAAGCCTTCTCCGTAACGGTGTTTTTCATAGAGATTAAAGCAAGGACGATAAAAACAGTCCTTGCTTTTTTACTACGGTTATGCTATATTGAAACTACGATAACCGGCAATTTAACGAAAAAGATGCCGCAATTATTATTCCGACATCTTTAGGAGTTGTAAAATGGCGCAAACAATAAAAAGTTTAAGCGGAATGATGAAAGACATTCAAGTTGAAGGCTTTCAGCTTAAAAAATTGAAGAGAGGACTCTATGCCGGATACAATTTAGCTTATGGCGTTGTAGACGACAAAATCGAAACAGGATTTAAAATTCTTTACCAAAAGGAAAATGACCCTAATGCAAAAAATTCGATTGAACAAACTATAAAAGATAATATCGAATATGTCAGAACCATTAACTTAAACTATTCCCCGAAAGACAGTTCGCTTATAAAATTAATAGATTTGGAAGGCATAGTTTATTTGGTCGGGTATGAGGTAAACGGCATATCGATTGAATTCGAAGTCGATCAATGCAGTTTCGATCACGATGGTATTTTTTACACCCTCGCAGAAGTGAACAAGATGATTAAAAAAGCAATAAAATTATATGTAAAGAAAGTAAAAATTATTTTGAGAAATAAGCATTTCAAGCTTGAAAGTTATAAACTGCAAGACGAATTCGAATTCGTTAATGTTAGTGAAATTGACTGTGTCCACTATGTAACATTATCGGGAAAAGCGTATGGCAAAGACTGTAATTTTACTATAAGGGACTTTGAAACCGAAAATATCAGAAAACGATTAAAAATCGAACTTAATAAAATGAAAAAGGAGAAGTTTTCAAAATAAAAGGCTGCCTTTATGTCATTGTACAATAAATTTCTTACCGTTCCGCATAAAGAAAAGAAACAGCGCACTATACTTCGCAAACGAAGATAGTGCGCTGTTTCTTTGTCCACAAGAAAATCTCTATAACAGATATCCTTAGGGAGAAGGCTTTTCGGACTCTTTGCTGTCTCAACACATATCATAGCTAATTGATATTAAAATTGTCATATATTTTTATTACAATTGTTTTATTTAATTGATTTTATTTTTTACATATGATATAATTACATTATCAAAGTAATTTAAGGTGAGTTATGCCAAAGGTTTACGGTTGGGAACACATTGTATATCTTGTACTGTTTTTTGCGGCGTTTGCGGGAACTCTTACCGCAATTAAGCTGAAAGTAAAAAGCGAAAGGACGTTGCGCATAATTATTATGAGCGTGGGCGGACTTCTGCTTGCATTCATTATTTTTAACAGAATAGCGATATGCTTCCATAAATCCAACGCAAAATATCTTATACCGGACAGCTTCTGCGGGGTTACAAGCTTATGTTTTGCGATATGCGCGCTTGCGTGCAAGCGCGACGCGCTGCCGCTGCACTGTTTAGTTTACATTGCATTTTGGGGCGGGGCTATTACAACGTTTTATCCCGACTTTATCGGGCAAAATTCCAGCGTGCTGTACCCGGCAACCATCTCGGGACTTCTGCACCACGGAATATCCTTCTACCTGTCCGTTCTTATGGTCATTACCGGCTATGTAAAGCCCTGTCTTAAAAAGTTTTACGCCTTCCCCGTCGGGCTGTGTTTTATGCTTTGTTACGGTATTTTCCTGATAGACGCGCTGAAATTCGACCACGCAATGTATATAGGCAAACCGCTTGTTGAAGGAACTTTTTTAACCTGGTACGTTGTCGCGGCTATGATGATTGCTATAACCTTGGGCGGCGTGTTGCTTTACGAATTTATATTGAAAAAGAAAAAGTCGTCTGCGGAATCTTCCGAAAACGCAAACGACGAACCGCAGCTTCCGTCTTGACTTTGCCGTCAAGCCGACTTATGCCAAACAAATTCAAAACCGTCCGCGGCTGTGCCGCGGACGGTTATTTTTTAATCTGTTACGGCTATTCTGTCGAACAGCGAATCGTTTGAAAGTATTACCCCCGCGCCGATTACAGCGGCAAGCTGGGGTTCGTCCGGCAGATTTACGGGTATTTTAAGCTTTCTTTCTATATACTCCGCAATGCCGTCCATTTTTATAAGTCCGCCCGAAAGGAAAACTCCGCCGTGCACAACGCCCGACGCGACCTCCGCGGGAAGCTTACCCATGACTACGTTGACGTACTCTAAAATTTTATCGACGTACGTTACTATAATGTCGTACAGGTGAGAAGAATTGACCGCAAACGAAGCGGGCGTTCCGCCCGAAACCTCCCTGCCGTCCGCAACCATAAGCTTGTTATCGTCCTCAAGCAGACTTCCGACTGTGTTTTTAAGTTTTTCCGCGGTGAGAGCGCCGATTTTCAAATCGTAATTTTCGGCAAGAACGTCTATAAGGTGCACGTCAATATTGCCGCCGCCGAGGTTTACGTTTATGCCCGCGATAAGTCCGTCCTGCGAAAACGCCGCGATATTGGTTATGCCGTAGCCTATATCCAGACAGAATACGGGCGTGCTTTCGCTGATAGCGACGTTATGACCGAGCACCGCCGCAAAAGGCGTAAGGGTGAAATAGGTCATGGCAATGCCGCACTCGTCCGCAATGCGCCTGTATTTTTCTTTAAGCTCGTTTCCGCTGCCGCACGGGATTATAAACATAACCTCGGTATGTTTGGCTTTCCTTCTCGTAATTTCGCATTTTTCCAGAAAGTACTGCAAAAGATGTGCGGCGATAGTTTCGTTTAAAATATCGCCCTCGAAAACGGGGTTGACAATATGCGTGTTCAGCGCCGCCCTGCCGGAAAGCGCGCGCGCCTTGTCGCCAAGCGCCTTTATATTAAGCTTGTTTTCGCCGTTTTCGACGTATTCCTCCACCGCCGCGCAGGTGGCTTCCATAAGCACGACCCCGCAACCGGTCATATATATTTTTGTAGTGCTCGAACCGAAATCTATAGCCAGTCTTTTCATCTTAACGTACCTCTTGAAGCATTTTTCTGACAAGCGTAACCGGCAAGCCCACTACGTTTGTGTAACTGCCGAAATATTCCTTAACGATTCCTCCGTCCTGTATACCGTAGCTGCCCGCCTTGTCCAAAGGCGAGCCGCCGTCGACGTAAATTTTTATGAAATCGTCGGAAAGGATATTGAATTTCACTTCCGTTTTATCGAAGTCTGTTATTTTACGGTGTTTGTTGCGCACGCATACGCCCGTTATAACGTAGTGCGTCTTGCCCGACAGCCGTTTTAAAGTCAGCGCGGCTTCGCCCCTGTCTTTGGGCTTACCGAGAATTTCCCCCTCGAACGCCACGACGGTATCGCAACCGATAACGGTTTTTTCGGGATTAGCCGCAAAAACCTCGTCGCACTTGCTTTCCGCAAGGGCGCAGGCTATTTTTTCCGGAAACAGGGAAAGATTGACTTTTTCGTCCGCCGCCGCAGGTATCACCTCGAACGAGGGCAGAATCTGCGAAAGAAGCTCTTTTCTTCTTGGCGAAGCGCTTGCAAGAACGTATTCCATAACAAAGTATAATGCCGCCGTAAGGCGGCATCTGATTATAATATTTCCAAATTTTTGTGGAAGGATTTCCTGAACTCCGCGCCCGCCGCCATTGCGTCGCGGATTTCCAGCGAAGCGTCGCCGTCCACTTCGGTCTTCATTATCACCGAATCGCCGAGAATATCGCAATTGATTGATTTGACCGAGCCGGACATGGACCTGTCCAAACTTTCGGCAATTCTCAGCATTACGCCGAGACGTTTTACAATTTCGATATCGTCCTCGTGCAAAATATCGCGGTAACGCGCCCAGTCGTAGGCGTTTATATCTTCTTTTTTATGGCAGCAAGCCGTAAACGCGGCAAGCACTATATCCCTGTGGGAAACGCCGTATAAAGTTGAGTTTAAAATCATGTAGCAGCTATGACGCTGGTGGTTGTAATATTTGATGCGCATGCCGCAGTCATGAAGGGTCGCCGCAACTTTAAGCACGCGTAAATACTGTCTGGGGAATTTGTGTAAAACCCTCAACTGCTTGAAAAGCTGTATGCTTAAATTTACAACGTGTTCGACGTGTTTTTCGTCGCAGTCGTAATATTTGACCAAAGTCGTAAGCGAATAATTGAGGACGTCGGATATGGGCTTCTCCTCCGTGACGGGAAGCGCCTGATTGAACATAATTCCTTCTCTCAGACCAGCGCCCGAAAGCGTGAAACGGTCGAAATTGAAAAACTCCACGAAGGATTTTACAATGGCAAGCGCCGCGGGAAGAATGTCCGCACGCTCTGCCGACAGCCCCTTTATCTTCTTCTTTTTGTCTAGATCCAAAACTTTAATCATGTCGTAGACGGGCAAAAAGTCCTCTACGTTCATGGTATAGTTATGGACGGTATCCAAGGGGTACTTATGTACCATCTTGCTTATTTTGAAAAGATTGCGGAAAGAGCCGCCCACGCCTATCATCTGGACTTCGGGGTCGACGTCGTTAATCCACTCAACCTTTTTAAGCTGTTCGGTAAAAAACTCCTCTATCTTTTTGGTCTGCTCCTCGGGCTTCAAGCCGTCGTCCGCAAACAATGCGGAAAGCGTCACCGCGCCGAAGGGCAACGTGACGTAATTTAAAATATTCCTGCGGTTGTAATAAACAATCTTGGTGGAACCGCCGCCGATTTCGAGCACAAGCCCCTTGGGTATGTCCATGGTGTTTATTACGCCGCGGTAAACGTAAACCGCCTCCTCCTCCGCGGTGAGGACGCGTATTTTTATACCGCAGTTTGCCTGTATTTCGTCAAGAAAGCTGCGCTGGTTTTTAGCGCGGCGCACGGCCGCCGTGGCGACCGCTATAATGCGCGAAACCCCGCTTGCGTCGCAAAGCTTGCGGAACATTTTCAGTGTTTTAATCGTTTCGGCTACGCGCTGCGGCTTTAAAAAACCGTCTCTCTCCATATCCTGACCGAGACGGACGCTTTCCTTCAACTCGTCGACGACCATAAAATAGCCGTCCGCAAATAGATTTACTATGACGAGCCTTGCCGAATTCGAGCCTAAATCTATAATGCCAATTTTTTCCAAATTATACTCCCCGAAAGCATAAAAAAGCTTCCGTAATTAACATTTGAATACTGCTTTTATACTCGGTGATTATAACATATAATTATAAAGTTGTATATATTTTTTAAAATTATTTGTGCATATTGCACATATAAAAAACATTATGACAGTCATAACTTAAAATTATGTTTTTTCAAACCTTGAAAAGATGCGGCGCTATCTGCTTCAATGGCTTTAAAACGAAATCGCGGTTTTTATAGTCGGGATGAGGAATTGTAAGCGTTTCGCCGTTAATTGTTTTATCGCCGAAAAATATTATGTCTATATCAAGCGTCCTGTCGTCCCAGCGCTTTTGCCGCACTCTGCCGCAGGCGTTTTCTATGCGGTGAAGCTCGTCCAGCAGCGCATACGGGGAAAGAAAGGTTGAAATACGCGCGGCGCAATTCAAAAATCCGTTTTGCGCGACGCCGCCGTAAGGCGGAGTTTCGATATAATCCGAAACCTTTTCCACCTTTATTCCGCGTGTGGACGAAAGCATTTCAAACGCGGTATCGAGCATTTGCTTTTTATCGCCGAGACTGGAACCCAGCGAAAGATAGACCGTTTCCCTTTCCACATTCGCCGTTACCGCCACGGATGTAAAAGTAAGCTTCATAGGCGCGTCGGGTTTGTACACCGTAAGCGATACAGACGAAACGTTTTTAAAATTTTCCATTAAAGAAAAAGCGCACTCGTACGCAAGCTTTTCTATCAGGTTGAAGCAGTTTTCCGTAGCGACGCGGACTATAAGCTTACTTGCCGCCGAATAATTTACCGTAGCGGACAAATCGTCGTTTACCGCAGCGCGGTAAAAGTCCGTGGTAATATCCGCGTCGAAAATGAATTTCTGCTGTGCAACTTTTTCAAAATCGTTTACGCCGTGCCGCGCCGAAACTTCCAATCCTCTTATTTTAACAACGTCCATAAACTTCCTTTACCGCCTGCGCGTTTTGCTTTACGTCGTGAACGCGTACGAATAGAATTTTGTTTTCCGCGGCGAGCCGCGTGGATCGAAGCGTGGCTTCCAGTCTGTCCTCCGCATTGCCGCCGAACATGGATTTGCGGCTTGTACCCAAAAGCAGGGGAAAGCCGAGCGACGATAGCCTGTCATAACCGTTTAAAAGCTCGAAGTTCTGCTCCCTCGTCTTTGCGAAGCCTATGCCGCCGTCCAAACAAATTTTATTTTTGTCAATCCCCGCGTCGAGGGCAAGCGTTACGGACGATGAAAGAAAGCTTTTTATCGGCTGCCAGATGTCGCCCTCCAAGGTCTTTCCGGCATTGTGCATTATGCAGACGGAAGCGCCGTACTTCGCCGCCGTTGCCGCCATGTCTTTATCGTGCGTAAGCCCCCAGACATCGTTTATCATGTCCGCGCCCGCTTCCAGCGCCGCCTCGGCCGTCTTTGAAAAATAGGTATCCACCGACACCGGTATATCGAAATTGCGCTTTATAAGTTCGAGCGGACGCATAAGGCGTGAAATTTCGGTATCCGCCGAAACCTCGATATGCCCGGGACGGGTAGACTGCGCGCCGAGGTCTATAACCGCCGCGCCGTCCTTTACAGCCCTTTCCACCGTCTTTAAAACGGAATACTCGTCGTTGCGGCTGGGCGCGTAAAAGCTGTCGGGCGTAAGGTTTACTATGGCGAACACGTAAGTGTAATTTTCGAATTTGCGGTTGCCGATAATCATTTCAAAGCCGCCGAAGCTTCAAGAAGCTTACCGTCGTAAACTTTACCCTTAACACAAAAAGAAACGGTTTTGCGGACGGCGGAGGGCGCGTCCGACAAATCCTCAACCGCCTTTACAGCCTTTTCTCTATCCATGACCTTGCCTCCTTCAAAAGAGTGAACGAACCGCACACCGCAACGGTGCCCGTATCCGCCCCATCCAGCGCGGCGGCTATGCCGTCCGCTTTGATTACGTGTTTGAAATATTTTGCGCACGCGGCGTAAACCGCGTCCTCGGAAAGCGCGCGCGGCGACGGACACCGTACGCATATAACGTTTTCCGCCGTAGCGGAAAGCCGTTTCAGACAGCCGTCGATATCCTTGTCGGAAAGACAGCCGTAAACCGCCGTTACGTTTTCGGGATTTTCGTTTTTGAGAAATCCGCAAACGGGTGCAAACGCCACGGGATTATGCGCTCCGTCAAGCACGTATTTTACTCCGCCTGCAAAAATCACTTCTATCCTGCCGCTTAAATCCGCTTCCGCAATCCCCTTTTTTATCGCCGCGCCGTTTATACCTATCGCTTTTGCCGCGGCTATCGCCGCAGCGGCGTTATAGGGCTGGGCGTGCCCGAGCATTCGGGTAACGTATCTCTCCCCTCCTACCGAAAAAGCCGTCTTATCGCCGTAAACTGTTTCGCGCGGGGTCTCCGCAATTTCCGCCCCGACAGAGCGGAAATATTTTTCCGCCGCCTCGGTTTGCAGACTGTTGACCACGGCGGGACAGCCGCGGATAATTCCGGCTTTCTGCGCGCATATCTTTTCGACAGTGTCGCCGAGGTAAGCGGTATGCTCCAACGACACGGAGTTGATTATCGCAATCAGTTTGTTTTCCGCCGCGTTCGTGGCGTCCGTAAGACCGCCCAGACCGCACTCTATTACGGCATACTCGCACCCCTCTTTATAAAAGGCGTAAAACGCCGCCGCCGTCTCGGTCTCGAACGCCGTAGGAGAAAGCCCGTCCGACACGGATAAAACTTTGTCGATATATCCTTTAACTTTGTCATGAGTCAAGGGAACGCCGTCTACGGTAAACTGCTCGCAATAGTCGTAAACGGCGGGCGAAGTAAACGTTCCCGTCCGCTTGCCCGCGGCAAGCAGGATACGAGTCATATATTCGCATACGGAACCTTTGCCGTTACTGCCCGCCACGTGGATAATTTTCAGTTTTTTATCCGGACAGGAAAGCCTGTCCAAAAGCGCGCGCGTCACCTGCGTGCCGAAACGCATCTCGCCGCGGTTGAAATTTTCCGACGTAAAAGCCGAGCCTTCGTACCTCAAAACTCCCTCCGTTTAACCGCAATTATTATAGCACACGGCGCGTTCATAAGCAAGAATATTGAATTTAATTTTGTACAAACTTATATTATGGCTATCGTTTTTATTCGCACGGCGATTATATTCATAACTTTGCTGCTTGTCATGCGCCTTATGGGGAAAAGCCAGATAGGCGAAATGCAGCCCTTCGAATTTGTAATAACGCTGCTTATCGCAGAGCTTGCCTGCATACCCATGGCGGACACTTCAATTCCTTTACTTTACGGAATTATCGCCATAATAGCAATATTTATCCTGCACCAGATTGTTCTGCTTATAGACATATGGTTTAAACCTATGAAGACTATCGTATGCGGTTCCCCCGCGGTGGTGATAAACAAGAACGGTCTTGACGAGTACCAGTTAAAGAAAAACAATCTCGACGTAAGCGACCTTATCGAAAGCATGCGCGTTGCGGGATATTTTTCCCTTGACGACGTGTATTACGGCATTTACGAGGCGAACGGAAGCTTTTCCGCGCTGGAAAATCCGGACAAGTCGACTTCCTCCCTGTCGCTGCTTTTAATTGAAAACGGAAAAGCGGACAAAAAAAATCTCGCCGTTTGCGGAATGACGCAGGACGAGATACAAAGCTTTTTAAAGGAACAGAACGCAAAATTGAAAGACGTGCTTGTAATGACGCTTAACAGCGAGGGCAAAGTTTACTTTCAGAAGAAAGGCGAAAAATATAAAATTCTCAAAACGGAGGTCAAGCGCGAATGGTAAAGTCCGTAATTTACACTCTTGCCGCGCTCGCCCTTTGTATAGGCACGTTTATAGGCGTGGAAATTTACACGAAAAGACAGTTTGAGGACTTCGGAAACGCAGTCGACGCGCTGTATAAAAAGGTTGAAGCAAACACTGCCGACAGGGAGGACGGCTATGCCGTAAGGACGCTTTGGGCGGACAAAAAAAGCAAGCTTCACATCTTCGTCCCGCACAACGATATTTCTTATATAGATTACTGGCTGAGCGAGGCGTGCGGACTTATCTACGAGGGCGAATACGAGCTTGCCCTCGGAAAAATAGAAGTCCTCAAGGAAATCGTCAAAAACCTGCCCGACGCATACACGTTAAAGCTTGAAAATATTCTGTAAAAATTATTCGTATTCGTCGTAGCTGCGCCTGTCGCGCGGCGGCGGACAGTGGTCGGGCGGACATTTCGGCGGATGCTTCGGCGGGCTGTCGGGTTGCGGCTTTCCGTCAGACAGCTTGACGAGGACGGCGTCCTCACCGACCTTCACGACGTTTTTTACGGGAATAAACAGCTCCTGTTTGGAAAACCTGAAACCCTTACAGCCCGTAACGGTTATGCCGGTAAAGCCGTTTTCAGGAAACGTGACGGTGATATCGCATACTCTGCCCAAATTTTTTCCGTCGGACAGATTAATGACGTCCTTTTGTTTAAGTTGGGAAAAAGTGAACTCCATACGCAAAACGCCCGAATTTTTTTTTATTATGTAATAATATATGCGGCAGGCAATAATTTATTGCCTGCCGCATCTTTTACGCAATTAAATTTATTTGACCCTGAAAGACAAAATTCTGTCGGGCAGGGATGAAAGCGGATTTTTGAGATAAAGTCCGTCCAGCCTGAAAACACTGCCCTGAAGCTTTCCGTAAAGTCCGTGTCCGTCGACGGCGCCCTGCACCCAGTAAAAAATCTGGAATACGAACATTACGACCATAGCCGCAACCGCAAGAAAAAGCACCGCGCCGAGAATTCTGTTTATTATTTTGAATACGGGGTTGTTTATTTCAAGTATCAGCTTCACCAACAGCACCACGGGAACGCGTATCAACTGAACCGCAATAAAAAGCAGAATATAATATATTACCACTTCTATATGAATTTTCAAAAGCCAGTCGCAAAAAGCGTTTTTACCCGTCATGGAAGCGGTAATTTTATCGAGCAAATCCTTAACGAAGGGCAACGACATTATAAATCCGCCGAGACAGTAACAGATAAATACCGAAACTATTATCCCGAAGATACCGTCGGTAAGGCTTTTCAATCCTTTTCCGAAGCCTACCAGCGCGCCCAAAGCACAAGTGCAAACGACAAGCGCGATTGCTATCCAGTCAGCGGCTACCATATGCACTTCCTCCGTAATTTTAAGTAATTATCTTATTCGTCGGTGACGAGACGGACGCACGCGCTTGTCAGCGCATAATCCTTTTTCACCTGCTTTAAAAGCGCTTCCGCTTCTTTGCCGAAACCGTTTGCGCGGATACACTCCGCAAACGCTGTAACCGAATAGCCGAGATTCCTGAACGAAAGATTGGAACAAATCGTTCTGAGCTCCTGCGCGGCGTTCAGGGTTTCCTCCGCGTCGCCGCACTCGGCCGCGCCGCAAAGAACGGAAAAGCACCCGTCGCTTAACGCTTTGCGCATTGCTTTTTTGATTTTATCATCCGTTTTGTAACGCGCCGCAGCTTCGGTATAATCGCCCTTAATAGCTTCGTAACATTCTTCTACAGTCATTAACTGTCTCCTTAGAAATACTTGTCCCGCGCGGGGCGGAACTTCGTATTCGGACTTAACGAATTTGTTATGACTTACTTAATATAATATATAAAATTTTAAATGTCAATTATTATTTTATGAAATCGAAGGGCTACGGTTTTTGGCAAAAATTATCAATTTTAAGACAAAACGCTTAAATTTTAAGTCATTTTCATATAATTATAACGCTTTTTAAGCATAATTAAACCGGTCTTTTTAAAACAAAGACCGGTTTTTATTATTTACGGTTTTAAGAAATACGGCTTTTTATCTGCTTTAAAGCGGTTTTTTCAAGACGGGAAACCTGCGCCTGCGAAATACCCACCTCCTGCGAAATTTCCGTCTGAGTCTTTCCCTCGAAATATCTTAAAAACAGAATTTTCTTCTCGCGCCCTTCGAGCCGCGATATTGCGTCGTATAAAGCCGCCTTTTCCGTCCATACCTCGTCGTTGTTTTTTGTGTCGAATATCTGGTCCATTAAAAGCAGCGTGTCGCCCGATTTGTTATATACCGGCTCGTACAGGGAAACGGGGTCTGAAATGGCGTCCAAAGCGTATGCCACTTCGGATACGGCGATATTCATTTCCTTGGCGATTTTATCGTAGGTTACGTCCTCGTCCTCGGCTTCCAGCTTTTCACGTACCTTCAATACCTGATACGCCGTATCGCGTATAGAGCGGGAAACCCTTAAACTGTTTCCGTCCCTCAAATACCTCTTAATTTCGCCGAGTATCATTGGAACGGCGTATGTGGAAAATTTTACGCCGACGGACAAATCGAAATTGTCTATCGCCTTTATAAGCCCGACGCAGCCCGCCTGAAAAACGTCGTCAGCGTTGGCGTTTTTCGCCCAGAATCTTCTTACCAGCGACAGCACCAGACGAAGATTACCCGTAATGAACCGCTCGCGGGCGCGCTCGTCGCCGCCTTTAAGCTTTACCATAAGCTCCTGCTGTTCCTTTGACGTAAGCAAAGGCAGTCCCGAAGTATCCACGCCGCATATAACAACTTTTTGCAACATTAAACATATCCCCCTTTTTGAGTATGTAACGGACGCTTCGGGATATGTTTTATTTAAACGGAAATTTCTCTCCCTGCAACAGTATGCATTTAATACGCGCAAATTATTCCACACGGAAAAAATCAATTTTTTCCCGCGGCGGCGAAGTGAAAACAATTTTAACCTTCTTCTTTACGCGAATGCTGTAAACAAAGTACGAAACAGGTCGGTTTTCGTCGTTTGGATTTTCATCCGCCGCAAAAAAAACGCGCCCGAAAGGCGCGTCCGTTTTTCCCTCTTATACATATTAAATCTGTTTGGAAATATCCTTTTTCAGCTTGGAAATTATTTTCTTTTCAAGTCTTGAAATATAGCTTTGCGATATGCCCAGTTTGTCTGCCACGTCCTTTTGCGTCATTTCGTCGCCGCCGTCCAGGGCAAAGCGCATGCGCATAATTCTCTGCTCCCTCGGCGGAAGCTTGGACAGCGAAGCCTGCAAAAGCTCGCGCTCGACGCCGCCCTCTATATCGGAGTAAACCGTATCCGCGTCCGTACCCATAACGTCGGAGAGTAAAAGCTCGTTGCCTTCCCAGTCGGTATTCAACGGCTCGTCGAAGCTTACCTCCTGTTTAAGCCGCGACATGCGTCTCAAATACATTAAAATTTCGTTTTCTATACAGCGCGAAGCGTACGTGGCAAGCTTGATATTCTTGTCCGACTTAAAAGAATTTATGGCTTTGATAAGACCTATCGTCCCGACGGAAACAAGGTCGTCGCCGTCCACGCCCGAGCCCTCGAACTTTTTGGCTATGTACACGACAAGGCGGAGATTGTGCTCCACCAACTCCGACTTGGCATGCTCGTCCCCGCTTTCCAGAAGGGAAATTTTGTCGCTTTCCTCCTCCTGAGAAAAGGGCATGGGCAAAGCTTCCGTTCCGCAGATATAATCCAGCGTGTTTTTCCCGAATATAAGCGATAAAATATGTTTGATTTTTTCGAACATTTACTCCTCCAACAGGTCGGGATGAAGAACCGCTCCGCCTACGGGACGGGGGCTTATCCCAATTTTTACGTCTTTAACCGTTTCGGTTTTTTCGCCGGAGTAAATTTCTATTTTGTCCGCAGTGAATATTTTGATTTTTTTGCTGCCCGCTACGGTATGTATTTTGACCTCCTCTTTAAGGAGGCTTTCGTCCACGATTTTCAAAGCGGCGGTAAGCGGTATAACGCTTACCGGTCTGCCCGAAGAATAAACGCTGTTGCCGCTGTCGAAAAAGCCGGAAATTTCAACGCTTTTACCGCCCGAAAAAATGCGGCAGTTTACGGTGGTCTTGTCCGCCTTTTTAAGCTTTTTTGCGATTTTGCGCGCGCAGATAATAAGAATCAGCGCCCCGAAAAGCGGTATCCCTATAGGGACGGACGAAAGCGTATATCCCGCGCCGCCGGTATACTCCAGCCCCGCAAGCGAAAAAATTGCTATCATTGCGCCGCCGAGGACAAACGTAAAAGCGCAAAATACACCCGTTAATTTAAAATATGCTTTAAAACCCTTAAACTTGCCCGCCAGCAGACAAATTGCCGCGCCGGAAATCAATTTTACCGTTACCGCCCACACGCCTTTAAGCTTAAACAGCGGAAACACTACGGCAAAGCACGCGCCTATCGCGGCGGCGAACGCCACCCGCCAGAAGGAAGCCCTGTTTTTACAGACCAGCTTCGCGCAGTACAGCAACGTGAAATCCATACAGAAATTTTCAAGCAGGGCAAGCTCGACATAGACCTGCATCGTAAAAGGAATTATAGCGTAACTGTCCTGTTTTAAAATATAAAATAACGACGCAATCCGTCGAATAGCGTCGTTTGTAATTCATGCATTATTCACTTGAAAAAACTTATAACCCGTGTTATACTTTATACGTCGTTTATATAACGCATAAAATGAGGAAAAAATATTGAAAAAGAAGTTTTTGGTCCTGCTTATTGCCATAGCGGCAATTACCTGTACCGCCGTTGCAGCGCTATGCTTAACCGCTTGCTCCGAAAAGGACGTGCTGGAATTCGAAAGGCACGGCGACGGCTATATGGTCAGTAACGTAGTTGACGTCAATACGCCTGAAATAATTATACCTTCAACTTATAAAGGAAAGCCCGTAACGGCAATAAGCGCGCTTGCATTCTCCCGTTGCGAGGCTCTTACTACCGTTACCATACCCGACAGTATCACCTTAATCGGCTACGGCGCATTTAAAGGCTGTACCGCTCTTACAAGTATAACTATACCGGACAGCGTTACCGATATATACAATGAGGCGTTTGAAGACTGCTCCATGCTTAAAAGCGTAACCGTAGGCAACGGCATAACACGTATAAACGGTTATACTTTTAATCACTGTTACAGTCTGACGGACGTTACGTTGCCAGACGGTTTAACCACTATCGGCGTCGGGGCCTTCTGTAGATGTTCCTCTCTTACAAGCATAACCGTACCCGACAGCGTTACCTCGATAGACGATTATGCATTTTATCAATGCTTTAAACTTACAAATTTAAACATTTCGGAAAATATTTCTTATTTAGGCGACGACATTTTTCTGGGTTGTAATTCAATGAAATATAACGAATACGAAAACGCCTCGTATCTCGGCAACGACGCTACGCCTTGTATAGTACTTATAAAAGCAAATGACCGTTCAAAAGAAACATACATAATTAATGAAAAAACAAAAATAATTTTCGATAACGCGTTCCGCGGTTGCTCCGGTATTACAAGCATAAATATACCCGACGGCGTTACTTATATAGGCAAATATGCATTCAACAATTGCAGCCGGCTTACAAGCGTAAACGTACAGGACAGCGTTACTTATATAGGCAAATATGCGTTCAACCTTTGCAGCAGTCTTACAAGTATAACTATTCCCGACGGCGTTACTTCGATAAGCGACTCCATGTTCGTTTATTGCCGCAATCTTGCCAGTATAACTATACCCGACAGCGTCACTTCGATAGGCGACAACGCTTTCGGCTATTGCCGCAATCTCGGAAGCATAACCATACCCGACAGCATCACTTCGATAGGCGACAACGCATTCGAATATTGCGAAAGTCTTACAAGCATAATTTTACCCGACGGCATTACTTTTATAGGCGACTCCGTGTTCAACGAATGCGAAAGTCTTGAAAGCATAATTTTACCCGACGGCATTACTTTTATAGGCGACACTATGTTCAGCTATTGCAGCAGTCTTACAACCGTTACCATACCCGACAGCGTTGCTTATATAGGCGACTCCGTGTTCAGCTATTGTAAAAATCTTACAAGCATTAAGTTTAACGGTACGACAGCGCAATGGAATGCGATAGATAAAGATAGAGATTGGGACGACTATTCAAGCAACTTCACCGTGCAATGTACAAACGGAAAGTTGGATAAAGACGGAAACGTAATAGAATAATTTAAGCGGCGCACCGATAGGTGCGCCGCATTCGTTAATTGCTTTATATTTTCATTACCAAGGCAGTATGCCTACCGCGCCCGCGATAATTTGACGCGCTTCGCGCAAATTTTTTCCACAACGGTCAAAACGACAAAGTCCGTACAATTTCCTTTACTTCGTCCGTGGTCGAAGCTTTGAAAAGCTTTAACTTAAATTCCGTGCAGTTGGGTATCCCCTTTATGTAAAAGGCGCACATTTTGCGCATGAACACGCAGGCAAACCTTTCGCCGTAATATTTTACCGTATCGTCAATCTGCTTTAAAACAAGCGCTTTTTTATCGGGAACGGGTTTTCCGCAAATTTCGGCAAATATCCACGGCGCGTACATAGCGCCGCGCGCCACCGCCACGCCGTCCGCACCCGTCTCGTTTAAAAGCCTGTCCGCGTCCGCTTTGCAGAATACGCCGCCGTTTGCCATAACGGGGATTTTTACGGCGTTTTTTGCCGCGGCTATCGCCCCGTAATTTACTTCGCCCGAATAAATTTTTTCCCTCGTTCTGCCGTGAACGGTAATCAAATCCGCGCCGGCGCCCTCGCACATGCGCGCAAACTCCGCGGCGATAACGTTATCCTCGCGCAAGCCTATGCGGAATTTTACCGTAACCGCCTTGCCGCCCGACTTTGCGGCGGCAATTATTTTTTCGGCAAGCGGAAGGTTGTTCATAAGCGCGCTGCCGTCGCCGTTGTTGTAAATTTTGGGCATAGGGCAACCCATATTTATATCGATTATTCCGAAGGGCGCAACCGCCTCGCTTTTGACAGCCCTTTCCATATATTCCGGTTCACTGCCGAAAAGCTGGCACGCCTTAATTCCGCCGTACCCGGTGGTATTCAAAAGCAAGTCCCGCGTTTTTTCGCTATCGTAACAAAGCCCTTTGGCGCTGACCATTTCCGTAAAGGTAAGTCCCGCGCCCAAACCGTAACACATTTGTCTGAAAACGGCGTTGGTGTAGCCCGCAAGCGGCGCGAGAAAAACATTGTTTTCCGCTATTAAATTTTTAATTTTTATTGTTTTTAACTGCATTTTTGGCAAGCATCCAATAATAATCCCAACGCGAAGGGTCCATATCTTCCGTTTTTTCACCGTCGGCGGCGGCAAGTTTTTCAAACTCGGCAAAGCGCGCCGAGAACTTATCCACCGCAAAGTGAAGCGCCTGCTCGCAGTCTACACCCGCAAGACGGCACACATTTACGGCGGAATACAATACGTCGCCCGCCTCGTCGAAAATTTCGTCCCTGTTTTCCGACATGCACGCGTCCAGCAGTTCGCTTACTTCCTCCGCAAGCTTTTCAGAAGCGGAAACGGGGGAAAGAAAATCCATTCCGCACTTGGCAGAGCGCTTGCCCACCTTCTGCGCGCGCATGCATGCGGGCATATTTTTAGGAACGGACATGACGGAATCGGTATAAGTTTTCTGACTTTTTTCTATCTTTTTGTTGTTTTCCCAAACGCCCAGCGCCTCTTTGTCGTCCGCGGCTTTATCGTTGCCGAATATATGCGAGTGTCGGAAGATAAGCTTTTTTACAAGACGCGTCAAAGCGTCCGTCGCGTTAAAAGCGCCCTGCTCCTGCTTTATCACGGCATGGAAAGCGCCCTGCAAAATAACGTCGCCCGTTTCCTCCTCTATTCCGTCGTCGTCGTCGCGCTCTATGGCGTCGGCAAGCTCGTACGCTTCCTCTATTAAATTGCTTTTAATGCTTTTGTTGGTCTGCGCCCTGTCCCACGGACAGCCGCCGGGGGCGCGCAAAAGCTTAATAAGCTTCTCCAAATCGGCAAAATCATACCGCTCTTTTTTGAGAAAGCTTGCCTCCTCCACCGCGACGGCGCAGTCCCCGTCGTAGTTTTTCATGCGGTCTATTTCGTAAATTTTTATTTTTTTACATTCGTCGCCACGCACAAACGTGCAGGGCGTTTCCTCGCCGAAAAGGTCGGAAAGCTTTTCCTTTACAAGACCTGCGATATACTCGCAGTCCATATCGTATATAACCGCCGCGGAACAGCTTTTCAGCTCCTCTATGCCGTAGGCGGAAACCGAAGTATAGAGCATGCCTGACAACCTTGCCGCGCTTGCTGCGCGGGAGCTTTTTGAAACCCCCTCTATCACCGTGCAGTTTTTGTGCTTGGCAAGTATAATTTTACAGGCGGAATCCTCGCAGACGGCGCCGTCGACGCAGTAGCACACGTCCGATGTTTTAGCCGCGTCCGTCACGGTTTTGGCTATTTTTTTATTCAAAGTGTCGTAATTGCGGCACTTTTCAAACAGTGCGTCCATGGTGTCCGCGCCGTAACTTTCAATGCTTTTAAAAGGGGCGGTCAAAGAGGTGCGCGCAAAAATACGCGCGCCGCTTTTCAAAGCGTCAACCGCTTTTTGCGTTAAGCAGTTTTCGTCCGTGCCTAAACCTATCAGCGTTATTTTCATCGGGTTTTCCTCTGTCGTGTTTTTCCCTTACAATATACCAGAAATTTATAAGCGCCGCAACCAAATACGCGCAGTTTGCCGATATTGCCGCGCCGCTTATGGAAAGCGAAGTGAATTTTATAAGCGCTGCGGTCAAAGCCACGCGCAGAAGGGAAGTAGTCCATTGCGTTATTGTACTTCTTACAGGTTTGCCCAACGCGGTAAGGCATGCGGACGACGTTTGCACAAGCGACGAGGTAACGGCGTTGACCGCCATTATTTTTACGAGAGTGACAAGCACGGATTTTTCCTCCGCGGCAAGCGACGAGAAAATTATTTTAACGGCAAGCGGAGCGGCGAAAAACAGAAGCGCCGCCGCCGGCACGGATATTGCAAGCGTAATTAAAAGAGATTTGTAAGCCTTTGCCTTGGCCCCAGCTATATCGCCCTTTTCCGCCAACGGCGATATTTGCGGCACGCTTGCCGCCGCCAGTCCGTAGGTTATCGAAACGGGCAAATTTATAATAGTGACCGCACAGCCGGAAAAAACGCCGTAAAGCGCCGTGGCGTTGTCCGCAATTCCCTTTAACAGCCTTACGGCGACAATGCTTTCCAAAAGCTGGCTTACGGGCATTGCAATGGCGGTCAGGGTAAGCGGAACGGTAAACTTCGCTATTGCGGAAAAGGGCACCGGCGCGACCTTGTACAGCGGCTGTCTTGCTTTGCGGCGCGAATACCACATAAGCGCGACCGCGGTTGAAAGCGCCTCGCTTACGGTTACGGCAAACAGCGTGGAAGCTACGGCGAGGGGAAGATTTTCACGGAAAATATATGCGAGCGCGCAACCCAGCGCAACCTTGATTACCTGCTCTGAAACTTCGGTAACCGCAGTCGGGTACATGTTTCCCTTACCCTGAAAGTAACCGCGCACTATTGACAGGAGGGAAACGAAAAACACCGATGGGCAAAGCATTATACAGCAAAGGCGTATCGCGCCCTCGCCCTGAATTGCCGCAAGCGGTGCGGAAAGCATATACATGACTATAGTGCCTATAATGCCTATCGTGCCGTATAACAGAAACGCCTGCCGCTCCGCCCCCCTGCCGCTTCCCGAAGAAATAAGTCTGGCAATTCCCGTAGGAATGCCCGAGGCGGAAACCGTTAAAAGTATGCAATACAGCGGGTAGACCATCTGATAGATGCCCATGCCCTCCCCGCCGAGAAAAGCGGTAAGCGGAACGCGGTACACCGCGCCCAGTATTTTTGAAATAAAGCCGCCCAAAGAAATTATGACGGCGCCCTTTATAAAAGACTGTTTTTGACTGAACATAAGTAAAACCCCGCAAAGTTAGTATGCGGGGTTTGACGTTTTTTATTAAGCGGAAGCCGTACTGCGACCGAATAATTTTGTTGATTTATTCGAATTGGTTTGCAAGTATCGTTGCGGAAAGCTGGGCAAGCTTGCATGCCCCCGCCTCCATCTTTGCGCCCTGGTCGGTAGAAACCAACGCAACCGCGCCAAGACAGTCGCCGTTGCATACGATAGGCACGATTATCTGCGCGGTGATATCCTCCGCTCCGTCGCCCGTTATGGGGACGACGTCGCCGCCCTCCGCAAGATTTGCGACGTAGCTTTTCCTGCCGAGCATTATTTTTTCCATTTTTTCCGAAAGGCTTTTACCGTCGAATACGCGCTGTCCCCTGCCGGAAGCATGTAAAACCTCGTCCGTGTCGCAGATTACCGCTATGTGACCGGATAAATCGGAAAGCGACTTTGCCGTGCCCTCCGAAAACTTTTCAAGCGAGGCTATGGGAGAATACTTCTTTAACATAAGCTCGTCCCTGTCCGTGAATATTTCCAGCGGGTCGCCGGACTTTAACCGCAAAGTACTTCTTATTTCCTTGGGAATTACCACCCTTCCCAACTCGTCTATTCTTCTTACAATTCCTGTAGCTTTCATAAAACTCCTATTTAAGGCAAAATTTGCCCGTAATAAAAGTATGTGAAAGTAAAATATTGTTATACGCGCTTAAAATTTTTTGCCCGCCGCGCAATTTTGCGCGGCGGGCAGAGATATGTTAAGCCGATTTATTGTGCGGAAGGCTCCGCTTCTTCCTTTTCCTGCCGGGCGGCAAGCTCGGGATGCTTCATATGCTTTGAAAGCACGTAATACTGCAAAAATACGTAACCGACGCCGAGTATGACCATTATTATACACCAGAACTGCGACGGGCTGACAGCCGTCCCGAGGA
Source organism: uncultured Clostridia bacterium (assembly GCA_947053655.1). Lineage (GTDB taxonomy): Bacteria > Bacillota > Clostridia > Christensenellales > Borkfalkiaceae > Coproplasma. The sequence continues at coordinate 29,262 of CAMRTO010000009.1, read as the reverse complement.
ACTGCCCCCTTTCGTCGTCGCGGAAAAATTCCAGAACGAAACGCCAGATACCGTAGGTGACCGCGTACACGGCAAAATTGTAATTGAATTTAAATTTGAAATACAACAACGCCATCACTCCGCCCAGAACGAGAAGGAAAATCATCTCGAAAAGCTGAGTGGGAATAACCTTAACGCCTATAAGATCGGAATTGTCCGCGCAGGCTATGCCGAACCACGCGTCCGTGGGTCTGCCGTAACAGCAACCCGCAAAGAAACAGCCAAGCCTTCCGAAAGCGTGCGCTATGGTAATGGCGATTGGTATAAAAGGAAGCGCGTCGGTTAAGGTCGCGTTCATTTCACTTGTAAGCAGCTTGATTTTAGTGCGGGGACGGACAACGTACATATACAAAAAGTATACGCCCAAAAAGCTTGACACGCCGCCGATAAGTCCGCCAATAAAGGTCATGCTGTCGAGGCTGAAACCCTCCGACGGGTTGGCAATGACGTTGTAAACGCCCTGAAATATCGCCGCGGCAAGTATGCCGAAGCCAGTGCCGAAAATACCTATAAATATTATGGTATCGGAAGAAGCTTCGTTAAACTTCTTAATCCGCATGGTTATTATTAAAAACGCAAAGCAAGCGATAAGACCCAACGCCATACATATGCCGTAAAGATAAACTCCCTTGCCGAAAACCGTAAAAATAGGATCGGGATGCATTTGAATTCTCCTTTTCTGTACCCTTTAAATTTACCACAAAAGCTTACCGTTTGTCAAGCCGTTGCATACGAACCGTTTTCGGAAAAGGAAAAACGGCGGAAGCATACTTCCGCCGTTTCTGTTTTTGATTATTTGCCCTCGTACTTGTCGTAGAAGCCGTCTATGTCGAAAAATCTGTCGCGTTCGCTCTCCTCCCTTGACTGGGATTTGATTTGATTTTTCGTGGTGTCCACCGTGGTTGTCGTGGTTATGACCGCGTCGGGAGGATATACCGTGGGTTGCGTCACGGGTGAAGTTTCCGCTTCGACCACCTGCACGGGCTCGTACTGAGGCTTTTCCGCAGGCAGTTTTCCGTTCATAACCGCGTTCAGCATAGCCACAACCGTTTCGGCGGGGATTCCCGTCTGGGGCGCGGCGGGCTGTTGCGCCGCCTGAACGAACTGCGCGGGGCTTATTGCGCCGTCGTAACCGATGGGTGCGCTTTGCGAAATATAGCCGGGAACGCGAAGCTTGGTAAACTCCGTCTGCATTTTCGCGTTTATCAAATCCTGACCCGCCTTGATTTCCGCGTCGCGCGTTGCGTGCTGCTCGGCGCGCATTGCCGCAAGCTCGGACTTCAATTCCGTAAGTCCGTCGCCCGAACCGCCGTAAGGATACTGCGGATATGCCTGAGCCGACATGGGCATCTGCATGGGCATCATAGGCATCTGCATGGGTGCGGCAAACTGCTGTCCGCCGAAGCCCTGCCCGCGGGAAACCTTTGCGTTAAGCTTTCTCAACTGCTTCTTTATTTCTTCAAGCTCGTTATAGTTTACAGGCTGCTGTTGGGGATAATGCGGCATCTGAGGGGGCTGGGGATACTGCTGTTGCATAGGCATCTGCTGGGGCATCTGTTGAGGCATTGCCTGTTGCTGGGGCATTGCCACGGGCTGTGCCGTCTGCGCCTGTGCCTGCGCCTTCATCTTTGCTATCTCTGCCTCGGCTTCGGCTTTGGCTTTCGCCGCCTCGGCCTCTGCGCGCATCTTCTCTATCTCGCGTTGGCTTTCAAGACGCATACGCTCCGCTTCGCGCTCGGATTCCAGTCTTGCGCGCTCTGCTTCTTTGCGCGCTTCCGCTTCTTCCTTTGCGGCCTGCTTTGCTGCTTTCTTTTCAGCGCGTTCTTCCTTAGTCTTACGGCGCTTTGCCGCTACTACTATTATTATTATAAGAAGTATCAGTATTGCAAGCCCTATCAGGAACCACGCCCATACAGGCAAGCCCATCCAGGTCTTCGTCATGAAGTCCTTTATACTGCCGAACGCCGCCATCGCGCCGCTTTGCGGTACTTTGTACGTTGCAAATCCGGAAGTCGTCGCGTTGCTGTCTTCAAACACAAAGTTATTCGCGTCAGCGCCCGTTAACTGCGCCGTTACAAAGAACGTACTGCCGCCCTTTAATACCACTTCTTCTATCGGGTTGCTCGCCTTGTCGGTCCTGTATGCGTAGTTTATTCCTACGTCCAGTCCCTCCGTCAAGCCTGCGGGTATGTCGTACGTAGCGCCGTCCTTGCCCTTTAAGTTCCAGCCGCTTGCTCCCAGTACATACGGGTTTATCTTCCAGTTATACGTTGCAACCGTTTCGTCGCCCGTTACCGTATAGCTTTCTCCGTCCGTAAGCGTTATCCTTGCGGGATGCTTGCTCGGCGTCGAAGTTGTAGGATAACTCCAGCAATAGTTCGGGTTGGTCAGCGTCAGCGTCGCCACGTACGGCGTGTTTGCGTTCTTTACTCCGTCGTAAGTTCCGCCAAGCTTTATTATGTCTTTATACGTTCCGTAACTGCCGCCAAGGTTATCCGCAAGATTTATATACGTGTTGTTAAACACTATATCGTTTACCGTCGGTACCTCTATCGCCTTAGGCTTTATTTCGAATTTATACTTCGAGCCCGGCGCCAGCGTGTACGTGTTTTCGCCCGCCGCGTTAAGCTTTATTTCTATCGTATATAAGCCCGAGTCTGCCTTTGTGCCGTCAAAGCCGCTCAAAAGTCCGAGGTTCGTTCCCTTCGGGTCGTATACGTATATTCCGTCCAGATACGTTGCTTTGTCCAGGTCGCCGCCTATGCCCGTATCGTATAGCGTGAATATTCCTTCAGTCAACGCGCCGTCGCCGTATTCCATTTCCGTCACGCTCTGCGTTACGTTCACAAGCGTGTTCGTCGAGCCCAATCTGTACAGAATACTGCAATCGTATGCGTTGCCCGTCGTATCGGAAAGCTTATACTGCGTTACGCCGCTCTTTATTACCGCTTCAACATACACGTATACCGCGTTAGTAGAGCTTGCATTGTAAGGCGGACTTGTCAAATCCTGTAAGCCCTGGTCGCCCGTGCCTATGTACATGCCTCTTATCGAAGGGTCGCTTGCGTCTGCTATGTAGTACTTATACTCTATGTACTGCTTCAAGCTTTCGGGTATGTTTAATACCTTTATCTGGTACGGCACGTTATTGCTGTCCAATACGTTGTTGCCGCTGCCGTCCTTCCAGAAATCCGAAGTCCAGTCTACCTCTATGACCTGCGCCGATATCTCCCACGTGAAGGATTGCGTGCCCTCGTTCACATAGTTCGGGTCGTATGTCAACGTTACCTGCGCTGTGTAACTGCCTATCGCGGTGTTCTTGTCGTTTACCGTTATGCTCGCGTTTGTCACGCCCGCGGGATATTTGGAAGGGTCCAACCTTATTTCTATCGCGCCCTTGCCGAATTGCGGGGGATTTGTCGGGTCGTACGTCTGCCATGCCCCGCCCGCCGTGCGGTACTGTAAGTTATCCTTTAAGTTGCTAAGATAGCTTGCGTCTACCTTGCCCTTGCTTATTTCCCACTCTATCTCGTACCAGCCGGACGTGTCGTCTCCGCCGAAGCTGCCGTATTTGTTTGCAGCGTCGTTCTTAAATAAATGGTCCGCGTCTGTCTTCAACGCTATTCTCGTCTTGTACTTGCCTACCGCGCTGCAACCGCTGTTATATGTTGCTCCGTCCTTCGTCGTTAAAAAGCCGTTCGTATAGCCGCTTGCATTATAGCTTGTATCTATGCTGAGATATCCGCCCGCCGGTATTATAGCGCCGACCGTGTATTTTATTACCGCGCCCGTCGAATCCTGCTTATACCGTATTACGTTCTGCACGCCCGATGCAAACAGGTCCTGCATGTTGCCGCCGGCTTCCGAATACTGCCAGTTTATTACGCTGAAATCTATTCCGCCGGACTTTATCTCGAACGGCATCTCGAACTTGCCGTTCGTGATACTGTAATTATTATTCGATGCCGCGCTCGTTAACTCTATGCACAGCTTGTATTTGCCCGTGCTTGTTATCTGAGATACGTCTAACTTGTTTGTCGTTGTGTCTATCCCTAACGTCAAAGGACTGGTTGTGCCGTCCTTTACGTAATAGATATCCAGTTCAAAGTCCGGATTGGTTATTCCCGTCGCCGTGGCGTTTATCGTTATGTCGCCTGTATCGCCCAAGCCCCAGCTCGGGTTCGTTCCCGACGCCGGCGTCGTGTTTATCGTTATCTCCTTCTTCTCTATAGTTATCTTCTTTGTCTGGTCCGTCGACGTTTCCGTTCCCGCGTCCGTCAACCAGATGTGGTTTATACTGTCCATGTGGAACGTTACCGTATATTCCGCCGCATCCGTTGCTTTGAACTTTTTCGTCGTGCCGTCCCACGTTATTGTACTGCCATTATTAGAAACATAACTTGAAACGCTCATTAAAGTGGAGTCGTAATTGGACAAGCCGAACAAGTATTCCGTTCGGTTATATGTCTGCGTATCATTTTGGATCGTCGGCACAGCTATGGCTTTGCGCTTAATTTCAAATGTAATAGTCTTTTCTGCCGTATCGTTCGTAGTCCACTCTACTCCGCCGTTTTTAGCGTCTTGTTTTAAATTGAATTTTACTTTGTATTTGCCCGCTTCCGTCGCTGTAAGCGTGCCACCCAAATTTGTTGTATTTAAATTGAAGGAACTTGCATTTATTGTATTACCGTTATAATCAACCGCTTCAATTGTAGCTTCAATATTTTTATATGCGGTATCGTAATTGATTACATTACCGTCAATATCTGTAACACTTGATGTAGAATAATTAAAAGCAAAAGTCTTAACGGAATTATCATAAACTTCCGAAACTGAACCACTAGCTACCGGAGGTAATATTTTTTCTATATCAACTTCAACAGTATCAAACTCATAAGAAAACGTATAAGTATTAACGTGATCTCCACGATGTACAAAGTAAAAAGTATTATAAGTACATTCCTTGTCTACTGCTGCATCATTGTAGACTGTAAATGAATAACTTTCAGGATAATTACCGAACAATGAAGTCCATGACTGACCATCTATATTTGTAGATGGTCTTCCGGCTGCAAATTGTGCACCTGAATAATTGAAACCTCCGGTAGTTCCTGTTTTCCACCCGTCTATAAGACCGTGCTCACGACCATAAGGTCCCGTATTTGACATAGTTACATGGTAACTTACAGTATAAACCGAATAAGGCGCTACAGTAAAATTCAAAATTATGGGTACGGCAATCATACTGTTTCTCTGAAAATCAGAACCACCGTTATTAGTAAATGATGTTTCTATCTTCTTACCTGATTGATTATAAGTGATATAACTCGGTAAACTACTTGCCATATCGTTATTAGATATAGCCGCACCATAATCATAACCGCCATAATACAATGGCGCGCCAAATGTGATTGTTGCTTCATTACCTGCCGCATGTGCGGTTTTGGATTTATTGAATAAACCTACACTCAACGAAACTGCGCAACCCAAAACGACCGCGCACAATATCGTCAATGCTGTTAAAAATAAGTTTCTTGTTTTAAATTTTTTCATAATGTCAACCCCTATCAAAAAACTTGGTTTTTGATTTTTTCAGATCCTTCACTGCGTTCAGGATGACGTTTACCTCCGTCATTCTGAGTCTCGGCGAAGAATCTTTCTTTTTCAGATCCTTCACTGCGTTCAGGATGACGTTTACCTCCGTCATTCCGAGTCTTGCATTGCTTCGTCATTCTGAGCCTTGGCGAAGAATCTTTCTTTTTTACCGCGCGGGCAACGAATGAGGGGCATTGCGGTTCCCTCATCCGTACGCTTTGCGGACGCTTACAACTAAGAAGAAAGCTTTTTATTGCAGCGTTACTGTAAAAACAAGCGTTGAATATGCGCTTTGCACGCGACGGATAGTTTAAAATCCGATATTTTTCCGCATTATTCTTATAGTTTTCACATTATAGCACTATAAGACTAACCTGTCAACATTATATGACTAAGAAAATGTAAAAATTTATAGTATAATTATCCATATAAGACTAAAAAGAGGTAATTTCTATATGCAGACCGGTGAAAGAATAAGGACTTTGAGAGAAGAGGCTGGGTTTTCACAAAACAGGCTTGCGGAAATGGCGGGTATTTCTCAAACGCATCTCAGGCGGGTTGAACTTGGACAGGCCGGCATAAGCGTAGACCATTTGGAAATGATTTGCGACGCGCTGAAAATTACGCTTAAAGAGTTTTTTGACGTAGACGGAACGGAAGCACAGGAAGAAATTGCCGTTGCCGCGGCAAAGCTTACGCCCAAGCGCAAAGAGCTTTTGATTTCGTTTTTGAAAAGTTTATAAAAAAAGCTTTCCGTAGCGGAAAGCTTTTTTATATGATAAATAGTTTTGCGGCACTTTCTCCAGAGGGAGAAGGTTTTTTTATTTTTTTAGCCGTACCCCTCCGTCGCTTTGAATTTTGGCGAAGAATTTATTTCCAGATCCTTCGCTACGCTCAGGATGACAAAGGAGAAAAAGTTTTTTCAAATTCTTCACTGCGCTCGGGACGGCAAAGGCGGCGTTCAGATTGACAAAAGGCAAAAAAATCCCCGTTGCGGAAAATTCCGCAACGGGGATTTCTTTACATTATATATAATAGCAATTTATAGAAAACCAAGTTTAACGAATACATAACGTTAAAAGTCAGACAACGGCTAAATTTTCAAATCGAAGTCGACAAAGCCGCTTTCGGTACGGTAAAGCCCGCCCGTAACCGTAACGTCCGTGTTTTTTATTGACTTTTTTATTTTTTCAACGCTTTGCATTACGTTAAGAATACATGCCTTTTCCGCGTCGGTTTCATCACCTATCGCACGCCTTATTTCATCTGTTACAAATTTAACGTGACCGGCGTTTTCCGTAAAAGATGCCCCTACCGCGCCGCATAGAGTATGCCCCAAGACAACCACAAGCTTACATCCGAGATGGTCCGTCGCATATTCAATACTGCCCAACTGGCAACTGTCTATGACGTTGCCTGCAACCCGCACGACAAATAAATCCCCTATGCCTGCGGAAAAAATATATTCCGGTATAACCCTTGAATCTGCACATCCGATTATAACGGCATAAGGCTTTTGACCGTTTTTACACGTTAAAGCGCGCTTTTCGGCCGAAACGTCGCCGATACCTGTTTTTGAATTTATGTAAGCTGAATTTCCTGCTTTAAGTCTTTCCAACGCCTTCAAAGCCGTCGCTGTGCCTTTTGTAAGCATACTTCTCCTTAAATTTACTATTGCCCGAGACAAACCTCGGGCAATAAGAATTAATTAATTTACTTTCTCGGATTTTTGATATTTGCCTGGGCCGCCGCAAGACGGGCAATGGGAACGCGGTAAGGCGAGCAGGAAACATAGTCAAGTCCGATTTTGTGACAGAACTCTATTGACGAAGGGTCTCCGCCGTGTTCGCCGCAAATACCGCAGTGAAGCGACTTTCTTGCGCCCTTGCCGAGCGTTACGGCAGTTTCCATAAGCTTGCCTACGCCTATCGTGTCAAGACGGGCGAACGGGTCGCTTTCGTAAATTTTATTTGCATAGTACGAAGGCAGGAATTTGCCCGCGTCGTCACGGCTGAAGCCGAAAGTCATCTGCGTTAAATCGTTTGTGCCGAAGCAGAAGAACTCCGCTTCCTGCGCGATTGCGTCCGCAGTGAGCGCCGCACGGGGAATTTCAATCATAGTGCCTACTTCGTAATGAAGCTTGATGCCCGAAGCCGCAATAACTTCGTCCGCGGTTTCGACAACCGTCTTTTTAACGAAAGCCAGCTCTTTTACTTCGCCGGTCAGGGGAATCATAATTTCGGGTACGACTTTCCAATCCTTGTGCCTTTTCTGCACGCTGATAGCCGCTTTTATGACAGCTTTGGTCTGCATAACGGCGATTTCGGGATAAGTTACCGTAAGACGGCAGCCGCGGTGTCCCATCATGGGGTTGAACTCGTGCAAATCGGAAATAATCTGCTTAATCTGCGCGACGGTTTTACCCTGCGTTTTTGCAAGCGCCGCAATGTCCGCTTCGTCTGTGGGAACAAACTCGTGAAGGGGCGGGTCAAGGAAACGTATAGTTACGGGCTGACCCTCCAAAGCCTCCATAAGTCCTTCGAAGTCCGCCTGCTGCATAGGCTCTATTTTAGCGAGCGCCGCTTCCCTTTCCTCTACGGTGTCTGAGCAAATCATCTCCCTGAAAGCGCCTATTCTCGCAGGGTCGAAGAACATATGCTCCGTACGGCAAAGACCTATGCCCTGCGCACCGAACGCCGCCGCCTGTTTAGCGTCTGCGGGGGTGTCTGCGTTGGTTCTTACGCCCAATGCCTTATATTTATCGGCAAGCGCCATTATTCTGCCGAAGTAACCCGAATTGGGGTCTGCGGGAACCGTAGGAATAAGGCAGTCGTAAATGTTACCCGTCGAACCGTCGAGCGAAAGCACGTCGCCCTCCTTGAAGGTCTTGCCGGCAAGAGTAAACTTCTTGTTCTCCTCATCCATCTTTATATCGCCGCAACCGGAAACGCAGCACGTTCCCATACCTCTTGCAACGACCGCCGCGTGCGAGGTCTGTCCGCCGCGTACGGTAAGGATGCCCTGCGCGTATTTCATACCCTCGATATCCTCGGGAGAAGTTTCCAGACGGACGAGAATTACCTTCTTGCCCTTCTTTCCCTCTACAACCGCGTCCTCCGCGGTGAATACTATCGTACCAGCAGCCGCGCCGGGCGAAGCCGCAATGCCTTTACCGACTACGTTAGACTTGTCCGCATTCTTCAAAGCCTTTGCGTCGAACTGGGGGTGAAGAAGCATGTCAAGCGATTTTGCGTCAATCTGCATGAGCGCTTCTTTTTCGGTAATCATTTTTTCGTCTATTAAATCGCATGCGATTTTTATTGCCGCAGCCGCGGTACGCTTACCGTTACGGGTCTGCAACATATAAAGCTTTTCGTTCTCGACGGTAAACTCCATATCCTGCATGTCGCGGTAATGCTTTTCGAGAATTTCGCACACTTTAAGGAACTGCTTGTAAACTTCGGGGAATACCTCCGCCATCTTGGCAATGGGCATAGGCGTACGGACGCCGGCAACGACGTCTTCGCCCTGCGCGTTGGTCAAAAATTCGCCCATAAGTCCCTTTTCGCCGGTAGCGGGGTTACGCGTGAACGCAACGCCCGTGCCGCAGTTGTCGCCCATGTTGCCGAACGCCATCATCTGAACGTTTACTGCAGTACCCCAGGAATAGGGAATGTCGTGGTCCATACGGTAGATGTTTGCGCGGGGGTTGTCCCAGGAACGGAACACGGCTTTGACCGCCTCGAAAAGCTGTTCCTTGGGGTCGTTGGGGAAATCTTTACCAAGCTGTTTTTTATACTCTGCCTTGAACTGGTTTGCAAGAGTTTTAAGGTCGTCCGCGTCAAGTTCCACGTCAAGCTGAACGCCCTTCTTTTCCTTCATTTCGTCAATAAGCTTTTCGAAATATTTTTTGCCGACCTCCATAACGACGTCGGAGAACATCTGTATGAAACGCCTGTAACAGTCCCAAGCCCAACGGGGATTGCCGGATTTTGCGGCTATGGTATTTACGACGTCCTCGTTAAGACCGAGGTTTAAAATAGTGTCCATCATGCCGGGCATAGACGCTCTCGCGCCGGAACGGACGGAAACGAGAAGAGGATTTTCCTTATCGCCGAACTTCTTGCCGCACGCTTTCTCCATTTTGTCGATATACGTCATTATTTCTTTCTGAATACCGTCGTTTATTTTGCGGCCGTCTTCGTAGTACTGCGTGCAGGCTTCCGTGGAAATTGTGAAGCCCTGAGGTACGGGAAGACCGATTTTGGTCATTTCCGCAAGGTTAGCGCCTTTGCCTCCCAGCAGCTCGCGCATGGTCGCGTCGCCTTCGGTAAAGAGATAGCAATATTTCTTTGCCATATAAAAATTCCTCCAAATTTTATTAAATATTTTTATATCTATATTATTATAATATTTTAAACTTATTTAAGCAAGCGTTTGTCTGTTTTTTCCAAAAAAATTATCCGCAGGGGAAACCCTGCCGGTAACGCGGTTTGCAATGTTTTTTTCAATAAATATCGGAAATTCCGAGAAAGTAATCCGCCGAAATGTTAAACGCAACCGCCATGGCGCGCAAATTATCGTAACCGGGCTTTGCTTTGCCTTTAAGCCACTCGCTGACCTGACTGGGGCGTATACCTATCCTTCTTGCAAAGTCCGAACGGGATAAATTATTCTCTTTTAAAAAATCGTTTAAAATAACCGTAAAATTATTGTCCATACGATATATTTTATAGAATATTCTATAAAATACTTGACTTAACGAATTTTCTACATTATAATACGGGCATACCACCCACACATACTCTATATGCGGCGGGACGGATTTTAAAAAATCCGTCCCGCCGCATATTTACAGAAGTCTTATGTATTCCGACAGGCTTTTAAAGGCGAAATTGAGTTTATAAGAAAAATACTCGCGCAAAAGCCTTAAAGCGCGTTTTTCGCCGTCGGCGGAGATTAGCTGCTGCCGATAGCTTTTGCCGGAAAGCTTTCTTATCACATTGTACGTCGTGCCGCTTGCGCCCGCACCAGTGCCGCACCCGCAACAGGTAAACGCGCCCGTATCCATATCGAATTTAAGCCGTTCCTCGCCTTCGAGCGGCGTGCCGCAAATCTGACAGCCGTCCGCACGCACGCCGTAGCCCGACTGTTGCAGGGCGGAAAGCAGAAAGCTTATTAAAGCCTCGCTTTCGTTAGCGCCGCACATTTCGGAAAGCGCTTTCACCGCCGCATAGAATATACCGCGGCACTCGTCCCCTTCGTAGGTGAGAGCCATAGCCGCTTCCGAAACGGCAGACGCGGCGTAAAATTTGTTTACGTCAGTACGCAAATCGTAAAAGCTTTCGTTTTCCGAAGCGTTTATTACGGTATATTTACCGCCGCGCACGGCAAGCACGTATTCCGCAAAGCAAAAGGGCTGCGCAGCAAATTTCAGCTTTGCAGCAGCCTTTTTTACCCCTCTTATTCCGGCGGAAATTTTACCGCGCTCCGCCGATAACAAAGTAAGAATTTTATCGTTTTCGTTATAGTCGACAGCCCTTAACATAAGGGCGTTTACTACAGTTTCCATAGTTTATTTTCTGCCGTCAAGTTGTTTGTAAAGCATGTAATAGCTGACGTTGCCCGTCTTTTCAAACATCTTCCAGGCAAGCTCCGCCGCGTCCCTGTCTTTTCCGTTCATATAATTCTCCTTACAAAAAGACTGTGCAAAATTAAGGATAATTATTTATGAAATTTTTTTTCTCAGACGTCGTAACCGAAGTCCTTTAAAAGATTGGGGCGGTTGCGCCAGTCCTCCTTGACCTTTACGTAAACGGTCAAAAACACTTTCGCGCTTAACAGCTTTTCCATATCCTTGCGGGCGAAGGAGGAAACCTCTTTAAGAGCCGCGCCCTGTTTGCCTATAAGTATGCTTTTATGGTTGGACTTTTCGCAGACGATATCCAGATTTATCTCGTAAGTGCCGTTCGGGCGGCGGTCGAATACGTTTACCGCGACGGCTATTCCGTGGGGAATTTCCTTATCGAATTTCAGAAGAATTTTTTCGCGCATTATTTCCGAAACCATGTATCTTGCGCTTTTATCGGAAACAATGTCCTCTGTTATGACCCTGTCCCCCTCCGGCATTTTATCGGCAAGATAAGCCTCTATCTTGGCGCAGTTGGTGTATTTCCGTGCCGACACGGGCAGAATATCGCAGTCCACACCGTTTTCGTACAGCGTTTTAACGTCCTCCAAAATGCGTTCCTTGGGCATAATGTCTATTTTCGTATAGGCGACAGCCATGGGAACGTTGCCGGACAGATACTTCTTAATCAGTGAAATATCGCTTTCCGTCACACCCGCGTGACCGTCGTGCACGTACAGAATGAAGTCCGTATCCTTTGCCGCGGTTTCCGCGGTTTTCATCATAGTATCAGAAAGCTTTGTGGACGATTTGTAAATGCCGGGCGTGTCCACAAACACAAGCTGGTATTCCGGCTTTGTCAAAACGCCCATAATGGCGTCGCGCGTGGTTTGGGGCTTGGGGGAAACGATTGAAACCTTTTCGCCCACAAGCACATTTATAAGCGTGCTTTTGCCTGCGTTGGCTTTGCCTATTACTCCTATAAATCCGCTTTTCATTACGTTACCTTACAAGTCCCAGTTTTGAAAGAATTTTTTCTTCCGCGGCGCGCATTGACGCTTTGTCTTTGTCCGTCATATGGTCGTAGCCGAGAAGATGCAAAATTCCGTGTACGGCAAGATAAGAAATTTCTCTGTCGGCGCCGTGTCCGTACTCCTCAGCCTGTTCCTCCGCGCGCTTTAAACAAATTGCTATACTGCCTATAAACAGGTTGCCCTGCTCGTCGCAGTCCAAGGGGAAATTTTTCTTTTCGATACGGCGGCCGAAAATGCCGTCAAGCGCGGGAAAGCTTAAAACGTCGGTCACGGAGTCCACCCCCCTGAGCTCGCGGTTAAGACGGCGGATTTCTTCTTCGTCGACGCAAACGATTTCCACCGAAAGGCCGCAGTCGCTGTTTATCTCTCCGCCGAAGGCGGCGGACAGGGCGGAAAAACGCCCGTCACCGTAAATTATCAAACCGTTCATATCAATTCTTCTTGGAAATAGTCAGCTTGGGATATTCCACACGCGAATGGTATACACCCGTAAGCTGGTTGACTATGGTATTTTTTATTAACGTAAGCTCGCGCATGGTAATGTTGCAGTCGTCGAACTGCTCCATGTCCAGTCTTTCGTTGATAAGATTTCTGACAAGCGATTCGACGTTGGCGGGCGAGCGGTCGCGCAGGGAACGCACGGCGGCTTCGGACGAGTCGGCAATCATAATTATCGCCGCAATCTTACTGGCGGGTTTTGGACCGCGGTAGGAATAGTTGCTCATATTGAGTCCGCCGTCGCTCATTTTAAGCGCCTTGACGTAGAAATATTTTATGGGCATAGTGCCGTGGTGCTGTAACGCCACGTCCGCAAAAAACTCCGGCAGACGGTATTTTTTTATCAGCTTCGCGCCGTCGCGGGAGTGATTGCGTATTATATCTACGGAAAGCTCGGGCGTAAGCTCGTTATGGAAATTGTAATCCGTCTGGTTTTCCGCAAACATTTCCGGTCCTTTGAGTTTGCCTATATCGTGATAGAACGCCGCCGCGCGCGCCAGCTCGGAATTTTCCCCTATCTCTCTCGCGCAGGCTTCCACAAGCTGCGCAACCACTACCGAGTGGTTGTATGTGCCGGGCGCGTTTTCCTTTAATTTTTTGATAAGCTTTGCGTCGTCGCTTGTAAGCTCCCTGAGTCTGAAAGGCGTAAGCTCGGAAAACATACCCTCGAACGCGGGGACGAGCGACATGAAAAGAAGCACGGACAACGTACAGTCGAACACCGCCCAGGCCACAAGCAAAAACGCATATTTCCAAGTTACGACCGCCTCCGAAGGAAGCTGCATTATAACGTTTATGAAAATAGTCGGTATACAGAGAATGACGCCTATAATAACGCAGCCGAGACGGGTTTTCACCTTGTCCATCAAAAACACCGCAAGTATTCCGCCGCAGAACGTGGTCAGAAGGCTTGCAAAACTTTCTATGGGCGCTATGCCGCCCGTAATAAGTCCGCCTATGTTGTCGCTGCTGTTTAAGTATCTGTTAAAAATGAAAGTGAGAAGTCCGAAAGTGGTGTTTACTAAAATTGCGTCCCTGCGGCGCAGAAACAGCGCTGCCATAAGCGCGATAAACAAGAGAGGTCTTGCCGTGCCGCTTACGTATTTACCCACAAAAAAACATATTATAAACGATAATACGAGCATCAGGTAAATTTCTATTATTTTTTTGAAATTCGCCAGGACGCTCTTGTTTTCAAAATAGAAGTATACATAAAGCATGGCGGACAGGGTAACTACCGATACCGCCGCGGTTATGATATTTTTCGAATACTCTTTTATGAATGACGCAACCTCGCCGTTTACGCTGAAAAATATTAAGCAACACATTGTCAGCGCGAGTATCACCGTACACAGCGCGAACACGAGTATGCTTGTCAACAGCTCTCTGTCAGTCAGTTTGGTTTTCAACCTCGTTCCTCCTGTCGCCGTCCCTTTCGTAAGCCCTGACTATGCGCATAACCAGAGGATTACGGACGACGTCTTTATCCGTAAGGTAAACTATTTCAATGCCTTCCACTTCTTTTAAAACCTCCGCGGCGTGCGGAAGTCCGCTCGACTTCCCAGCGGGAAGGTCTATCTGCGTAACGTCGCCGGTGACGACCATTTTACTGCCGTCGCCCAGACGCGTCAGAAACATTTTCATCTGCTCGCGCGTGGTGTTCTGCGCCTCGTCCAAAATCACAAAAGCGTTTGAAAGAGTTCTGCCGCGCATGTATGCGAGCGGCGCTATCTCTATCGAGCCGCGCTCCATAAGCTTTGTGTAGGTTTCCAAGCCCAGCATTTCCTGCAATGCGTCGTACAGCGGACGCAGATACGGGTCCACCTTGGTCTGCAAATCTCCGGGGAGAAAGCCAAGCTTTTCACCCGCCTCAACCGCGGGTCTCGTAAGAATTATTTTATCGACCTGCTTCTGCTTCATTGCCTGCACGGCAAGGCAAACGGCAAGATAGGTTTTACCCGTACCCGCCGGACCTATGCCGAAGGTTACCGTCTTGCTTTTAATTGCGTCGACGTACCTTTTCTGTCCGACGGTCTTGCACTTTATAGGCTTGCCCTTAACGGTTATCGCAACCGTGTCGGAGGAAAGCTTGGTAATGTCCTGCGCTTTGCCTTCGAGCGACAGCTCTATGCAGTAGGCTACCCTGCCCTTGTCGACCGTCTCGCCGTTTTCGGCAAGAATTAAAAGACTTTCCACAACCGACTCAGCCTGAAGAACCTTTTCTTCCGCGCCCTCGATTATAACCGCAGCCCCCTCGACGCGTATGAGAACGCCCAGCTCGTGCATAATGAGATTTGCGTTTTCGTCAAACGTACCCAGGATTTTTTGCAGCCTGTCCGCGCTGCCTGCGTCGATTTTTTTAATTGCTTTTTTCATAAAACTTATTCCATATTGATACTTAACTTATAAAGATAAGTAAACTCCACGGTATAAACAACACCTTCTTCCGCCGCGCGGACCGTATGGCTGCGCGTGAGAATTTTTTCGGCGTCGATATTTACGGAGGCGTATGCGGCTTTAAGATTTTCGTCCGACTCGCACGGGGCGGGATACTCTACCGTACCGCTACACTCCAACTCCGCAAAGCCAGCGGCAAGGCAGTCGATTTTTTCTTCCCCCGCAAGGGTGTACGCCGCGATAAGAATATCGCCGATATTGACCCTGTCGCCGACTGAAACCGCAGCCGTACCGCAGACGGCTACTATTCTTTTCACCGCGCCGCTTCTGTCCGCAGTCAAAGGCGTACGGCGCGCGGACTGAGAATATTGACCGTCGACCTGAACGTCAACCTTTAAAACACTTCCGCGTTTTTTGATATTGCAGAACGTGACGGACGGCAGGGCAAGTATTTTGCCCGTAGCCAGCGGCAGGTCGAAATTTCTGTAAAGCTTAAATTCCTTCACTCCCGACTCGTATATAATACGCTTAACCTCGTTGGAAAGGTAGCTTCCGCTTCCGCTTACGGAAATTTTGAAAATGAATGAATTCGAAAAAGCCGCCGCCGCGGCAAAAATTACCGCACCCACGGCAAGACCGATACGGTTTAAAAGCGTTTTGGCAACGCGTGCGCGCCTACCGAGTCCGTCTACTTTGATATTATAACACGGCTTGGAAAAAATTGCAAAAACTTTTTTGACATGTTTCTCTTTTACGGAAAATATAAAGCGCGTACCCTGCCTTTTGCAGTCGTATATGCCTATTTCCGCCTTTTTAAGCTTTTTTACGGCGGTTTCCGCAGAGGAAATTACGCTTATTCGGGTTAACTCAGTCAATTTTTACCCCCGAAATTTCGCCCTTTATTAGCAGGTCTTCCTCAAAATACTTTCCCAATGTAAGGTTTGCCCCCTCTATGGTAATTTTATTCCTTTTCAGTGCGAGAACTATTTTTTCAGCGGAATATTCGACGACTCCCTTTACGCTGCGGAAATATCCCCCGAACCCGGGAACGACGGAAAACGATTTAAGCGTATCGGCGCCCAGCTCCGATAAAATTTGGTCGAGAAGTTTCATATAATATTGTATGTATTTAAAAATTGCGGTATGCTTTGCGCAACGCATTGTTATCCCGCCTTAGTCGTATGCGCATCACGTTAAAAAGCCGCCGCGCATTTTGCGCGGCGGCTTTTGTTTTACTGTTTTACAGCCGTGTTATTATTTGTTGTAAACAAATTTGAATGTCAAGTTTCCTGTAACGGGCAGATGGTCCGCAACCGAATTCCAGTTCGCGTCCGTACAGGAAACGGTCAACTCTCTGGTATTATTGCTGCCTGTCAAGCTGTTTTTGGTTTTTATCCTGATTTCGCCTACGAGCGCATTCTCGCTGTCGGACTCTGTCATTATGTTATAAACCTTCGTGTCGCCCTGTATATCCTTCGTATAAACGACTTCTCCTTCGAGAACTTTTACCGAATACGACGACTGCTGTGTGCCGTTTATAATAATTTCCTTCGACGTGCCGAATCCGGAAACGTTGGTTTCCGCGTTTACGGTCAAGGTATAGTATACCCTGCCGTACAGAACGGTGCAGCTTGTGTTAAGCACGTTCGCCTCCGCCGTAAGCGCCGAATCGGTATACCATTTATAGAAGCTGTTTGCCTTGGAGGTATCCACCCTCACGCCGGAAATATCCGCATTGGGGTTTGTACCTTCCGTGTATGCGGCGGTGTCCGCCGAAAGTTTTCCGTCGCCGTTGTAAGCCCATACCGCATAATAAACGCTGGATTTAACCGTATCGGAATTAAACGTCGAACCCGTGAAAGTAAGGCTTCCGCCGTATTCGTACGCCCAACCGAGGAAGATATATCCGTCGGCAACAGGCGCCTCTATCGTGCAGTCGGCTTCCGTCACGTCTACCGATTTGACGTAAACGCCGTTATTCAGCTCGTATCCGCTTACTGCTATATTACTTGTTAGCGTTACGGAATTTATGCCCGCATGCTCTAAAACAACGCTTATTTCCACTCCGCCGGACGGCATTGTAAACGTGTATGCGTCCGCGTCTACGGTAACCTGTGCAGACGTCGCGGAAGTAAGGAAGTAATCTACACTTTCGGGTTTAAGCGAAACGACGCTACCCGCCAGTGCGTAAGCGGTTCCGTTGAACGTAGCAACGTAATCGCCGCTTGCGTATGCGCTTACGTCGGAACCCGACGAAACGGTTACGGAATACCAATACGCTTCCGCCTCTGTAATGTGGACGGTAACGGTGTTGATTTTGCCGTTGGGGGTATATCCGTTTGTTACCGCTACGTTATAAGCGTTGATATATCCTTCGGGCGCGGTCTTCGCGTTCAGCTCCGCTACTATCTGCGCGGTAATCTGTTCGACTGTCAAAGAACCGGTCTGTATACCGAATATATTGAATTGCGCGGCTTCCGCATGACTGCCGGTCTTTTCGGTAAGCACGAACGACCATGTGCCTTTTGCATGCAATTCGCCGCCGCCGCTGCGACCGATATAGCATCCGCCGTCCCTGAAATAAGTCCAATCGTTTCCGGCGTCCGCCGTAACTTCGTTATAATAAACCTTCAGTTTCGTGGTCTTGCCGCCGTTCGACTCGGAACATCCGTAGAATACCGTATTTTTATCGGTACCCGCAAAGTGTACTCTGTCCGCGGTAAATACCGCCGTCTTTATACCGTAGTTGTCAAGGAACGCGCGCGAACCTACGCTTGTTATATTTTCGGGTGCGACTACGTTTTTGACGTTTGCGTTAGCGAAAGCTTCCGCAGCTATGCCTGTTACGGGATAGCCGTCTATCTCGTTTTCGAGAATGAGCCAGCTGTTCTCCTGCGTGTAAGGCGCCAACTTATCGGCGTCGAAGCCTGTTACGGTGTAGAATCCCGCAGAATCCAGCGTGTACTTGACGCCGTTTTCCGCAACGTACTCCGCAAGTACGTATTTCGCGTATACGTCCGTAAGTCCGGCGTAATAGTTATCAACCTTTGTCGTGTAGCTTTCGTCGGTGAACCAGCCTGCAAACGTATAGTCGCCGAAGTCCGAAGGATATTCGGGCAAAGCGCCGCCCATTGTCATAGCGCCGACTATCGTGCCGAGACCGTTCCTGTCTATATGGAAGTTAACGGGGTAAGCGTTGACCGTCGCTACGTAGACGGCGACGTCGCTTTCTATAAGCAACGAATTGCCGAACGGGTTGCCGCCTTCGTCGGTGTAACCGTAAACCAAGGTTTTACCCTCGTCTGCCCAGTCGGGCGCAAACACGTTTGTTAAATAAACGGTAGAGCCGTAACCTATGTTTTCAAGCGTGTAGACAACCTCCTCTCCGTTTATAACCGTAAGAGTGTGAGGCTCTAACGCCATACTGCAAAGATAGGTATTATTCTCCGAGTTATAGCAGCCGAATATCGGGGTGCGGTGCTCCTGCGTTTCGGTGAACACATGGTTGAAATCTACGTTGTTTTCCGTTACTACAGTATTGAAATAGTCGGGAACCGCCGCCGATTTATCTGTCGTGAGTCCGTTAAGGTCAACCGTAAGCATGAGGTTGGAGCCTATCGAAGCGTAAGCCTTCAATCCGGTCAGACCGCCCTGCGCGTTGTCGCGGAGAAGCGCCGCTTTGAGCGAGCTTATCGTGCCTATGAAGTCGGGATTTATGTCGAACGCGTAATAATTGTCCGCACTTCCGAGACCCAGCTTATCGAGAACGTCGGAGCCGCTGCCGTTGAAGTCCGCGGTGTAACCGCCGCTGTTGACAATTATTGCGTTGACGTAAGCCGCAAGGTCGACAAATATGTCCTTCTTATCCTTTTCCGCTTCCGCAAGCTGATTGTACAGATAATAATCCTTAGGCTTTGTAAGTCCGGTCTGAATATTGAGCTTAACGTTGTCGGCTATAAGATTCCATGCAGTACTGCTTGTGCCCAGCAACCAGCGGATAGGCGAATTTTCCTTATCCAACAGGTTATCGAGCAGGTATTCTATCGTCATAACCTTATATATGGGCGTCGTGTCCATATTTCTGCCCATCGTAACGTATCCGTTGGAATAGGTGACGCTTATGCCCATTTGCTTGGAAACTTCCACAAAGCCGAGGGCTTTCGACGACTGCAAATCGCCCTTTACGGACAGGTAGAAGCTGCCGTTTTCGTCAAGTCCCGCCGTAAGCTGAACGTTGTTTATATCGATATTTACGCTTATAACCGAGTAAGCGATATCTATATCTATATGCCCGCCGGTAAAGGTGTAAAGCGTGTTGAGCTTACCGTCCGTGAACGCGGTTTTAACGAAGTCGGAAACAAGCTGCGACATAAAGCTTATATCGGTATAGCCGTTCTTCCAGTTTTCGTCGTAGACGCGTCTTTCTGCGGGAACCGCGGAAAGCGTTAACCAGCTTGCCTTTGCTCCCTCCGTCTTGACGGAAGCTTCTATCGAATGAGTTTCGGGATTAATTCCAATAGTAACCGTACCTATTTCGGGAGCGGCTATGCCCAGCGTGCCGAGAACGTAATCGGGATTGACAGTAACGGTGTTTACTCCGTCTACTTTCGAGAAGTTGACCGCCTTCGAGAAGTCGAGCGTAAGTATTTTGGAAATTACGTCCGTCAAAGAGGACTTTGTTTCAACCGCCTTTGCCGCAGATTTTACGTCCGCCGCAGTATCGCCGTTGCCCTTACCCGTTATTACGGAAAGCAGGTCGGTGTCGGTAATCAACTGAATTACCTGTTCCACTGCGGAATAAATATCGTGTACGTCCGCCCTTACTTTTATATTGGTCAGAGTGATATTTGCGATTTTGCGAAGCTCTATGAAGACATATTCGTCCGCATAGCGCGCGTTCGCGCTGACGGGGGTTCCGTTTATGTCGAGGTCGATATCGGCTTCGACAAGCTTGTTTTTGGAAATTTGTCCGTCGACAATGCCGTGCGTGTAGTAAAGATTTGCATTTACCTTAATACCCGCAAGCGCTTGAATACTGCTGTCCGAGCCGTTAAGCGCAAGGCTGACGGTATAAGTGTCTGTGCCGAGCACGTTCTGCACGGTCAGATCTTCGATAACCGCAAACAGATAATTGTAAACAATTTCGGTAAACGCGTCGCCTGCGACGTCGGTCGATGCGAAAATGATATCCGCGCCGTCGTACGTCCAGTCTACGGCAAGGTTGCCTTTGCCTGCGGTAACCTTGGCGTTTGCGTAAGCTATTTCCGTACCGTCGTTATTGTTTGCCGTAAAGTCAATCCATAAATTGTTGTCCACGCCGAGCGCGAGAGAGCCGTTTACGGCATGCTTTATAAGCATAGATTCAAGCTTTTCGCCGTTGTCGCCGTATGTAAGTTCTACCGTAAGGTTACCGATAAAGTCGAGAACGGTTTTAAGCACGGTTTGAACGTTTTCGCTTTGAAGAATACTTTCCACTGCGCCGGTGATACCGGAAACGTTACTAAGCGAAGCCGAGTAAAGATTAACCGCTTCGGCGACGGTCGTATCCGTCTGTTTGTCTCCGCCGAGCAAAGGCGCAAGCGCAGTCTTTATTTCGTTTATTAAGTCTTTGAGACTGTCCACGTCGGAGCGGTAAATTTTAAGACCGAGACCGTTCACCGAAAGAAGCGCAAGGGGCTGCTCGGGCGAAAGGCTTCCGTCCAAAGCCGTTTCGTCGTAAAGGAACTTGACCGAAACCTTATCCTTCGCCGCCGCGCTGGTGCCGTCAGCAACGTACATTTCCAAATCGAGCGAGACGCGCTTCTTTTCGCCCCAAACGGCTTCACCGTTGCCCTTTACGGCAAGCGTTACTCCGTCGGCGGTGATTCTCGCGTCGACGTCGAATGCTACGTCTTTCGCGGCGATAATTTTATTTACTTCGATTACTGCGGATTTGACAAGCCCGATAAATACGTTTACGTCCGTATAAAGGCTTTCGTCGGGAACCGTCAAAGTTACGTCCGAACCCGTTACGCCTACTTCCAGACCGAGCGCCGCAAGTCCGAGAGATAACGTCGCGCGGTCGGCTCCGTCTTTGCCGAGCGCAAGCGCCGCGTTGCCGAATTTTATATTATCGAAATTTATGCCGAGTCCGCCCAAAATCTCGTCGACGCTGACGGAAACGCGAATTTCGGAATTAGCCGCGTATATTTCTCCGAACACTTTAGAAAAATCGAGATTGAGTACGTTATTTATAATAACGGCCAACTGATTTTCCGTCTGTGCGTCTATTGCGTCTACGTAAGCGGCAGCCGAGCCGTCCGCCTGACCGTTAATGACCGAAACGAGGTCCTTGACCGCGTCTATCGTGGAATTAATGTTGCAAAGGATACGCGCGCCGACGGGTTTGCCGTTGACTTCGTTTAACGTAAGGTATACCGTTCCGTAACTGCCGGAATGGATATTTACGTTATAATATGCGGAAAGCTTTGCGGAAGCCGAGCCGAGAGCGATTGAAAGGTCGACCTTCGCCGCCATATCGCTACCGAGTTCCACGTAAGAGTCTACGTTGATTTTCAGACCGGAAAGCATGTTTATAACGCCTTCCTTTGTGCCGTCTATGCCGAAGCTTACTTTAAGCGTGTTGCTGTTAAGCAAATTGTAAACGTTGTTGGCGTAATCCACCAAATCGACAGCCGTCTGTGATTTGTCGCGCGTGATAGCCGCCGCGCCCGAATTATCGGGTGCGAGCGCCGCGTTTAAGCTTATTCCCGTATTGCTGTATGTAATGCCGCCGAGAGTCGCGCCGGAGAAAGCGAACACGTCGCCCTCCTCGCCCTTCGTGCGGCTGAAATCTATCTTCACGTCCGCCCCGATGCCCGTGCCGAGCAAATCGTCCGTTACGAGTGAAATTCTTGCCGAGGTTTCGGTAACTTCTTTTTTCAAAGCCGAAAGAAGTCCCGCCAGAGGGTCGTCGTCCTCACCGTCCGCCGCGGTGGAATACGCCGCAGTCGCAACAGCGGGTTTTTCAAAACGCTTTGCCCAGTCCTTGAACTGGTCGATAACCGTGCCGATTGCGCCTATGTTCGCCGTCAGGGCGAAGTCCGTACTGTAATATACGTCGATTTCTCCGCCGGCGAACTGAATAAACAAATCCTGTTTGCCCGTACCCGCTTTGCCGAGCGCGACGCGCACGTCAAGCGAGCCGAGAACGTCTTTAAGGTCCGTAAGGCGGGCAAAAATTTTACCGTCGTACGCCGTTCCGCCCAAAGTGAGCGAAATGTTAAACTGCTGACCCTGCTCCGTAAGAACGTTGGAAAAGCCGCCCGCGAGGATGTCCGTTAAGTCCGGTTCCTTTTCTTCGGGTGTTTCGTCGCCGCCGACGACCTTATTGTCGAGGTGCTCTTTATAGTAATTTTCCAAATAGGAATAATGCTCCTCGTCTATGGCGTCCGCGCCGTATGCGTAAGTAGCCGTAGTTTTGGAAGTTGTATCCGTCTCGATGCCGCCCATTGCAGAGGGCGCGATTTTCGTCTTTTCCTCGCAATAGCTTTCGAGTATCTGCCACTGCGCGTCGAATTTGAAAGTTATTACTATACTTTTATACTGGGGATAGCCTTTAAGACCGCCCCTTGTTTTAAGCCCGTACTGATACCAGCACGCCGCCTCGTTTTTGAGATAAAATTTCTGGGTGTATGTGCCGTCGCCGTTGTCGATAACTTCTTCGGCGTTCTTTATAGTGTTTTCGTTTATAACGTAAACGGAAATTTCGTTGGGGAATTCGCCGTATTTATAAAGATAAGCCTTTTTGTCGTAATAGGTAGGCGCTTTCGTGTCCCAACTCGCCGTCGTGGCGGTCGTGTTCTTCCCGGGCTTTGCGCCGCCGCGCATATATCCGTCGTTATTGCCGATAAAGCAGCCCTGCGTCGCCGCCTTGGAAAGAGCGGAATACGATAAATCCGAGCTTACGGTTGCGCCGCCGACGTAACCGCTCTCCTTTTCTCCCTTGTGGTCCTTCCAGGACTGGGTAATCTGTTCGTAGCCCATAGCCTTGGAGGAGTTGCGTGCATAGGAATGATAATAAGGCTGGTTGTCAAGCGTATAAGCCATGTAGCCGATATTTTCCAAAGGCGTATGCGCCGTGGGAAGCGAACCGTCGCCCGGTGTTTTCAGGCGGTAAGTCGTTTCGTTTTCGGGCGTGCCTATAGGGGTTTTCTTGGGTTTGCACGCAGAAAGTCCGCACGCCAGACAAACCGTGCAGATTATGGTAAGCAATATAATTGCTGATTTTTTTGCAAATTTATTCATAAAATTTAACCTTTAAACGTTAATTTCCTGTTTAGTATATATTATTTTACTTGGTCTGTCAAACAAAATTAACCTTTTGTAATAAAAAATTATTACATTTGGCAAGAAAAATATACACGATGCGACAGTATTTACCATTAAATTTTCTTTACACTTATATATAATCGGTAAAAAGGAGACCTCTATGGCCAAAAAGATATATATGACAAGCATAAAGGGCGGCACGGGCGTGTCAAGCTGCGCCGCGGGACTGGGCTTCGCGCTTGCCGCCGCGGGAGAAAGAACGCTGGTAACCGACGGCGACGTGTTTTACGGGGGAGGTCTTATTATCGGCGGTTGCGCAA
This sequence comes from uncultured Clostridia bacterium, assembly GCA_947053655.1. GTDB lineage: Bacteria > Bacillota > Clostridia > Christensenellales > Borkfalkiaceae > Coproplasma. The sequence continues at coordinate 5,440 of CAMRTO010000009.1, read as the reverse complement.
ATATGCAGACGTACACCCTTGCCGATTACGAAAAGGGGGCTTGCAGGGCAAAACAGATGCTTGTTCCGCACCCGAAAAACACGAACCTGTCGTTCGTTTCGTCGCTCGGGCTGAAAAATGCGGAGGCGGCGGACAGGGCGCTTGCAGAGCTTGACGGACTTTTCGATTACATACTTTTGGACAAGCTGCCCACCCCCTACTGCGACGAAGCGCTGATTGTGACGGACCCCTATCTTCCGTCCGTAAAAAGCGCGGATATCTGTAAAGCCATTTTGTCCGACGGCGGCATAAGAGATATCGGACTTATCGTAAACAAACTGAACGGCGGACAGATTATAAACGGCGAAGTCATGACCGCGCAGGAAATTGCGACGGTTTTGCGCCTGCCGCTGAAAGCCGTTATACCCGAGGACCTTTCAATGCCCCTCGGTAAATGCAGAAAGTCCACGCAAAAAGCCTTTGCGCTTGCCGCGGAAGTCGTGCGCGCCAGAAGCGCGAACGTGTGCAACGTGGTCAGAAGGTACTTCGGACCCGTCGGATATATTAAACGGAAAGTGAGGGAAACGCTATGACCGAAAACGCGAACAGAATTATTTCTTTGGACAGAGACGAAATGTCGGAGCTGGAACGCGAGCTTTTTATAAAAGACTTCAAACGGGTCGCCGAAGAATACTTTGAGTGCGACGGTAAGACCGATTTGGAAATTACGAGGGTCGACGGAGGCTTTCTCGTCTGCTTGCTGATGACCGCCCGCAGGGTCAAATCCGTAAAAAAACCGCTTTAAATGCCGAAAACGGCGTCCGCGCAAATGCGCGGACGCCGTAATTTATTTTCAGGCTTTTATAGCGTCGATTACTCTTTCAAGCTCCTCGTCGTCCTTGGTGTGCTGCCACTTTACGTCTTTAACAACCGTGCAACCGTCCTTTTCGGTAAGTCCGACGTCGTGTATGCAGGTTTTTCCGTCGGGCCAGTAAATTTTGGCGGTGGTCAGTTTAAGCGCTTCCCCCGTGCTCGGGTTTGTAAACGTAGACTGCATTATGCCTTTGCCGAAGCTCTGCGCGGTTTTTACGTCCTGCTTGTTGCTTTTCAACCAGTCGATATACTCTGCGGAGTAGTCGGAAAGAAAAATATTTTTGTATTCCAAAGCTCCGTAACAGACCATTGCGCCTATCAACGCTTCCGAGGCGCTTGCCGTACCCGAATTTGCCAGCACGTAAATTTTTACGTCCTTTGAAATCCTACGCGAAGAATCGGTAACCTTTTGGCAGTAATCAGTTTGGGCTTTGCCGTGCTTGTCGCGCGCTATCATGGAAGGCTTTTTCGCCCCGTCGGCGAAAGCGCCCGCTATTTTGCTCATTACGTCGACGTAGCCGCCTCCGTTGGTGCGCAAATCCAAAACCAGAGATTTACAGCCGAGCGCGTTGAACTTGGATACCAGAGAGGAAAACTCCTCCGCCGCGCTTCCGTAAAACTGCGCAAGGCGCATATAACCCGTTCCGTCGGGAAGCGAAGCAATCCTTCTGCTGCTCTCCTCCTTCAGATAGAAGCCGCCCGTCTCCGCGTCGTCGAAAATCCAGGCGGACGCGTTTGTGCAAAGATAAGTATAGCTTGCCGTAAACCGGCTTTTCGCCACCGTGTAAACCGTTCCGTCGACGGAGTTGAGCGTCATCTCCTCCCCGTCCGCAAAATCTTTCACGTAATCGCCGAAAATTTTTCCGCCGTCGGCGCCCCCGAAAGTTACCGTTTTTCCGTCCGCCACGCCGCTTGCAATCCATTCGCCCGCGCGCATGCCCGCCCCGTCCGCGGGGGAATTGCCGGTTACCGAGCTGATATAAATTCCCTTGCCCGCCGCATAGGCGTAAGTTATGCCTATGCCGGATTTTTTGCCTTCGTTGCTGTCGATTAGCTGTTTATACTCCTCCGCGGTGTAATATTCGGAATACCTGTCAAGATAAGTGTCCGCAATCGCGCTTAAAGAAGTTTGGGTAAACCCGTTCTCCACTCCGCCGAAGTAATAATTTTTATTTATGGTTTCCAGCGCCCAGCGGTAAGAAGAAATTTCCCTGCTTTGGGCGCACCTGTTCGTAAAAAACCCGACCGTAAACGAAAGCGCCGCTATACACACGGCGGCGACGGCGACTATAATACCTTTGACAGCTTTATTTTGCAAAGATTTTACCTCACTTGTTTTTATAGAGAAAATATAAAATTTGGAACGTTACAGCCATTTCGAAGCTTCGGAGATCGAGCCCCGTAATCTTGCGTATTCTGTTTAAACGGTACATCAGCGTATTGCGGTGCATGTACGTGTTGCGCGCCGTAAGGGATATGTTCATGCCGTTTTCGAGAAAGCCTTTGACCGTCTGCATGGTTTCCCCGTCCTCGAAAATTTTTACGAAGCGGCGCATGTCGTACTTGCCGAGAAGCTTGTCCTTTTCTTCTGCGGAGAGTGCGGAAACGACTTCCGAAAGCGGAATATTTTCCGCATGCTTGCCGTGCGATAAAATTTCGTCCGCGTCCACTGGCAGACCTGTCAAAGTTATCATATTTTTCTCCTATGTAAATTATTATAACCCTTTCGCATGTTTTTTGCAATATATTTTATTGTATTCGGGCCGAAGCGAATAAATAACCTGCGGGGAAGTAAAATACTAAAAAGGCGGTTTGCGCGCGTCACGTCCGCGAGTCGGCGGCGGCAAAGTAAAAATATACGATTATTTCTTGACATACCGCGCGTTTTGTATTAAAATAACTATATTATATAATTGCTTATAATCAGTTACTGTCGCTTCCGCACAGACATGCGGCGCGGCGCGTATAAAAATTCAACGGAGAAAATTACCAAATGGAACAATCGGAAACAAAAAAACCGTTAAAGTATGTAGCGTTGATTACATACGCAATCGCTTTGGTCTGTTTGCTTCTGGGGCTGTTCGTACCTTTATTCGACGGTAAGAATATACTTGCGTTACAGCTTCCCGACGTATTCAACTACGTTGCCGGAAAGCAGATTTTCAAGTTCGGCAAAACCTTTACTCTGACGTACCCGATATTTTTCCTCGGAATGAAAAAGTCCGTGGACATTATGGCATGGACAACCTTTGCTTACTTTGTAGTTACGGTGCTTGCGGTTTTCGCGCTTATACCCGTAATTATCGGTTCCGTCAAGCGTATGAAAATGGCAAGCGTTTTCGCTTACTCCATAGAAAGCGCGGCGGTGCTTGTGCTTTCTGTTTACGTTGCGCTCGGTTTACAGCTTGTGCCGAATTCAAAGTTCTGCTATAACTTTATAATTCCCCTCGGCGGAAGCCTGATAGCTTTAATCGTGCTCAATTGCGCAAACAAGAAATTTTCCGGCGCGCTGAAAACCGTGCTGTTGTTACTGTCCTGCATAGCGTTCCTTATGCTTTTCAACTACGTTACGGTAAACGCGAAGTTAGGCGATTTTCTTATCAAAGTTGCAAATAAAACAAAGACGTCGCCGATGTTCTTTGCGGACAGCTCCGGTATAGACTTTTTATCGCTGCTTTTCGCAAGCCCCAAGGGAGAATTGAAACTGGCGTTCGATACCATGCCCGACGCAAAAAACAAAGCGGTGCTGATACTTTCGATAATAACGGCTACGACCGTGCTTTTGAACTTCTTTACGGACGTTATAGGTCTTTCCACCAACGCAAAGCGTGTCGGGTATTCCTTCAATGTCGCAAGATACCTTTTGGAGCTGTTAAGCGTTGTTTGCCTTTTTGTAACGGTTGCCGTTTGCAAGTACAAAATAGGCATAATGCTTATTGTAATATCGGTTGCGGTATTCGTTCAGCTTGCAATAAGCGTCGCTCTGCTTATACGCGATTTGCTTAAAAACAGAAAATCTGCCGAGGACGAGCAGCCCGACGTGGCAAATTACTTCACCGTACCTCCCCGCCCCGTAACGGCGGACGCACAGCAGGCGGATACGGAACCCGCGCTTGCTCCCGCTACGGAGCCTGTGGCGGAACAGCCCGTACGTAACGAGTATATACTTAACCCTTACGTAAACTCCCCTCCTCCCACCACGGAGTATTCGCAGACAAATCCTTACAGAATTAAAACCGAGCTTGACGGCACTGCGAAAAAATACGAGCAGCCGCAAAGCTACAAACCCGCACAGGCGCCCGCTCCTCAGCCGGCACCCCGCACGGATAGCCCCAGATATACAAGCTCTGTATCCTACGAGCCTGCCAAGGAGTTCAACTTCCCCGCACCGCAAACCGAAAAACCTTCCTATTATACTCCGCAGGAAAGTTTGCCCGAGTCGCCGGTAATAGAACAGACGCGCGTTTATAAAGTAAATACGCTTTATCAGGGTCCTACCGACGAATTCATGAAAAAGCTTACCAACGATGAAAAAGTAGAGTTTTCCATGGCGTTCATCGAAAGAAGCAAGGGCGAAATAGGCAACGTTCCCGACTATGTAATAGGCGGCGACAACAGAAAGTTCTTCTCCGCAGTGTTCATATACCTCGGAAGAATACGCGGTATAGTTTCGGACAATCTTCTTAACAAGATGTACAAAGAACTTAATATGCTTTAATTTGAAAATTTAAAACGGCTCCGTTTTTACGGAGCCGTTTTATTGTCAATTAATATAATATGTATTATAATATGTCAGGCGACGGTTTTTATAACTTATTGGGCTACACTTGGCTGCGTTCCGGCTCAAATGCCGAGTCTTATATTGCTTGGTACATGTCGGCGGGAGGTTATAAGTATAGTTTGCGCGCCTGCACAAAACAAGCTGTGCGGCCTGCGACTCACAAAGCGGTTAGCTTATCATACTGCCAAAACTTCATCCTGTCATCCTGAGGCTCGCCGTAAGGAGCGAAGCGACGGAATAGCGATTGTTACGCACAGCGTCAATCGCGTCAGGATCTTGGTTTTAGATTGCTCACTGCGTTTTGCATATTATAATTGAAAAGATTCTTCACTGCGTTCAGAATGACAATTTCGTTCAGAATGACAGACAATGTCATACTGAGCGTCAGCGAAGTATCTGAAAGATTGCTCGTTTCACTTTGCACATTATTATTGAAAAGATTGCTCGTTTCACTTTGCACATTATTATTGAAAAGATTCTTCACTTCGTTCAGAATGACAAGGAAGTGTGCAAAGCTGCGCTCGCGCAGAATGACAAAAAAGTGCGCAAAAGCGTCGTTTCGCTTGCGCCGTGAATTATTTAATATGCGATTGTATGTTTAAAAACTCTGTGGTATAATTTGCAAGGCGACGGTTTTTTATCTTTTTACAGGCTACACTTGGCTGCGTTCCGGCAGTCCGGGAAATGCGTACACTTCCGATTACCTGACTGCCCCAGGATATTGGTACTGTTACTCAGCCAGTCGGTTAGCGGTGCGGCCTGCGCTTTACAAAAAAGGCTTCTCCTTGGGGAGACAGCTCCGCGTAG
>CAMRTO010000008.1 GCA_947053655.1 uncultured Clostridia bacterium | reverse complement strand
CTGTGTCATCCTGAACGCAGTGAAGGATCTGAAAAGGATAGATTCTTCGGCAAGCCTCGGAATGACAATGATATCCGGCAGAATGACAAAACCGACATAAAAAAACTCCGGATTATTTTTCCGGAGTTTGTGCGGATTTGTCGCGCGTTTTGCGAAAAGGTTTTTTAAAGCGCAGCTTTACCACTTTATTATTAAGTACGCGCAGACTGTAGACAAGTATCACGTCCGCAATGACAAGCACGCTGGTGACTACGCATAAAACTATTACAGCTACCATTAATTACACCCGTTTTTTAAAAAATTCGGCATAAATTGCTTTAATGCAACGCTCGTAATCTTCGTTTTTTACGCCGACGACGATATTCAACTCGCTTGAGCCCTGGTCTATCATTTTAATGTTTACGTCCGCCGCCGCTATGGCGTTGAAAAGCCTTGCGGAGGTTCCTACCGAGGACGACATGCCGTGACCGACCGTCGCAACGAGGGCAATATCCTCTATGACCCTTATAACGTCGGGGTCGACCGCGCTTTTTATTCCGTCGATAATTCTTTCCAGCTTATTTCCTGCAAGCGCGCCGCTTTCCATAACCAGCGACATTGTATCTATGCCCGAAGGAATATGCTCTATAGGCACGCCCTCGCTCTCAACAACGGTTAAAACTTTACGTATAAAACCTATTTCGCTGTTCATAAGCGATTTTTCTATAAATATGACAGTGAAATTTTTTCTGCCGGCAATGCCCGTAACGGTATTGCCCGCAAGTATGTAACGCGACGTGGGCAATATCAGCGTGCCCTCGTCGTCGGGGCGGAAGGTGTTCCTTATATTAATAGGAATATTTGCTTTACGTACGGGAAAAATCGACTCGCTGTGGAGTACGTTTGCGCCCATGTAGCTTAACTCGCGCAGTTCTTTATAGGAAAGGGATTTTATCCTTTCCGACCCTTCCACAATGCGCGGGTCGCACGCGAGGAAGCCCGATACGTCCGTCCAGTTTTCGTAAAGAGAAGCGTTTACCGCGCGCGCAACTATCGCGCCCGAAATGTCGGAGCCGCCGCGGGAAAAGGTCTTTACGTTTCCGTCCGCGCCCCTGCCGTAAAAGCCGGGGAAAACCGCGTATTCGGCGCCCTTAACGGCTTCGTTTACCGCTTTATAGGATTTGTCGCCGTCCAGCGAGCCGTCCTCTTTGAAAAAAATAACGTCTTGCGCGTCCACAAACCGCGCGCCCAGCGTCTGCGCCATAATAAGCGCGGAAAGATATTCTCCGCGCGACGCGGTGAAATCCTCGCTTGCGTTTTCCTCAATTTCAAGACGCGTCCGCTCCAACACAGACACGATATCGTAATCCAGCCCCAACTGAGCGACTATATCGCGGAAACGGCGCGCAACCGGCGCGAAAGCTTCCCCGCAGGAACCGTTAGTCAAAAGCTGTTTGTGGCATTCATATAAAAGATCGGTAATCTTTACATCGTCGGAGTATCTTTTACCCGGCGCGGAAACGACGATAAAACGCCGCTCCGGGTCGCTTTTTATTATATTTTTTATCGCGGCTATAATATTTCCGTCCGCCATGGACGTGCCGCCGAATTTGCAAACTTTAACTGACATTTTTATACACTGCTTGATTTTTTCGGACTTAAATAAACGCAAAACGCGCGTTTACCGCCTATTACAGAATATGCCGGAAACTTCCGACAGGTTTTCGGAAGCTTCAATATTACTGAATATTGATAAGAAACACCGTAACGAGCGCCAGACCTACGGCAAGCAATTTCACGGGTATGTTAGTCGTAAAAAATTTTTTCAGGAATTCGCCGAACTTTTTCATAACTTGTTCTCCGCGGTCAGATCAGACCAGTAATAATCGCTTAAAGCTTCCTTTATGTCTGTGGCGTCGGCATATTTTTTCTTAACCGCGCCGTTTTTAACTATCGAAATAATACCCGTTTCCTCGGAAACGACTATCGCGGTAACGCTTGCAACCGTCGTAACGCCGAGCGCCGCGCGGTGACGGCTGCCCATTTCCTTGGGCAGAAATTCGCTTTGCGCCAGCGGCAAGAAACAACCGGCGGCAAAAAGCTTGGTTCCTTCTATTACCAAAGCCCCGTCGTGCAGGGGCGCTTTGGGATAGAAAACCGCTTCTATCATCTGCGAGGAAATCTGCGCGTTTATTACCGTACCGCTTTCGATTATACCCTCGGGCAGATTATCGTTTGAAAGAACTATCAGCGCGCCGATGTCGTTTTTGGACATATTCTGTACGGCGCGGACTATTTCGTCCATGACCAGCTCTATACCAGACGCCGTGACGCTTACAACCCTGCTTTTGACGCCCGAATCAAGCAACGAACGCTTTATTTCCGTATGGAACATGGTAAACACTATAATCGCTATCAACGCGACTACGACGAAGAAGATTTCCGGCTCGAGAACGGGCGTAAACACGAAAACTATGCCCGTAAACAAAATAAAAAAAACAATTATAGCCATAAATTTATCGGCTTTATTGTTTTTTATTACCTTGAACACCATATAGTACAAAACGGAAAACAAAACGAACTGCAAAATATACGACAGTAAATTATCTGCAAATTCCGTCCCGAAATTGCGTTTTATGTTGCGACCCAAGGTTTCCCAGATATTCATTTCAAAGCTCCGAAAAAGTATCTTCCAATACCAATTATATAACTAATTTTCAAAAAAATAAAGTATTTACCCGACCTTATTTTCGTGTTCCGCAAAAAAACAGATAATTATTTACGTTCTGCAACGCGTTTTTCGGCGAAGTGCGTCCCGTTTTTATGTCGGACACGGCGGAATAGACGTACGCGACAAACTTTTTTAAATTTTCTTCCCCTATGGCGCGCGCCTGTTCCCTGCCCTTTTTTACGCCGTACTCCTTCATTTTCAAAAGCTTGGCAACCTCTGCGTCGCTCCCGCTCGCCGAAAGCATAGTAAGCGAATTTTTGAAATAGGAAAACAACCCCGACAAAACCGCGGCTTCGTCGCCGCTTTTTTGAACCAGCTCGCTCTGTACCGCACAATACCTGACGTAATCGCGGCGGGCGACGGCGTTGGTCATTTCGTAAATTCTGTAATCGGCGTCCTTATAGACAAGCGCCTCGACCTCCTCGCGCGTAAGCTCTCCGCTTATCTTGTAGTCGATAAGCTTTTCCACTTCCAGCGCAACGCGCGACATGTTGCAAAGGCAGTAACCGGCTATCATGGCGCAGACGTCGACGGAACACGTTATCCCCGCGCGTTTAAGCGTCAGATAAGCCCATTTTGCAACCGTTTCCTCGTCGGCGCGGTTACAGTCCACGTAAGTTACGGCGTGCTTGCGCTTTAAATCCACGCCCTTTTTTGTTTCTGCGTTGACGATAATCAATACAGACGTAGCGGGAAAATTTTCGAATATCTTTTTTAAATGCGTTTCGTATTCGCTTTCGGTGGGATAAAAGCCGGAAACTTTGATTATTCTTTTTTCCGACATGAACGGGAAGCTTTCCAATGCGGAAGTCAGCGCGCTTATCTGCGCACCTTTAAGCGACTCTCCGTCGAATGACGAAAAGTTGAGCTCGGGCATTTGCAGGAAGGCGGATTTAATCATTTCCTCGCCCTTCATGCGGAAATACGCGTCGTCGCCCTCCAAAAGGTAAATGCTTTTTGCCCCGTCCGATATGTCGTTTTTAAGTTCGGTAAATTTCATTTAATAAAAGTTTAACACGTGTTTTGTAAAAAATCAAGTCTCGCCGTCGAACAGTTTTATAAACTGTTTTACCGCGTATGTGGCGGACGCGTTTTTCGGCAGCGCTATACCCACGCCGCGCACGGGAAGCGCAGGCGAGGTTTTCACCTCGAAAAGCTCTCCCGACAGAAGCTGTTCTATACAGTACTCGCGGGGAACGCAGCCTATGCCCATTCCTTTTACGGCAAGCTTTACCATAAAATCCCAGTTTGCAACCTCTACGTCGGGCTGTAAATCTATGCCGAGGGTCTTTGTGAAAGAATTCAAGGTTTTTCGTGCGACGGTGTTTTCCTCTATCATCATGAGAGGAAATTCTCTTAATCCGCTTAAAGGAAGCGTTTGCCCCTCTATCTCCGAAAATTTTTTTCCTGCGACGAATATATCGTTAAGATGCGCCACTGTATCAAGCAATTTTATGCCGTCGTCCTCCGCCGGCAGATTTAAAAATGCAATGTCGCATTTATCGTCCTTTAGCTGCGCTACGGTTTCAGGCGAAGTTGCGGAAATAAGTTCGAGTCTGACGGACGGATACTTTTCGCTGAATTTGGCGATTTTATCCGCAAGCACGTGTGAAAAAATGCAGTCCGTAGCGCCTATTCTCAAAGTCCCGCAAGGCGTGTCTTTAAGTTCGGAAATGCTGTTTTCGGCTTCCTCTATAAGATACAGCGCGTCCTCAACCTTTTTATAAATAAGCTTGCCGCCCGCGGACGTAAGCTCCATGCCCCTGTGCGTACGGTTAAACAGCGTTACGCCCAACAATCCTTCCAACTGCTTTACCGACTGCGAAACGGCGGGTTGGGAAATATAAAGTTCCTGCGCGGCTTTTGTAAGCGAGCCGCACTTTGCGACGCAGTAAAACACTTTGTAAAGTTCGAGATTGTTCATATGCGCGCCTCTCCTATTTTCCCACGCAGAATTTTTCGAATACGGTGTTTATTATCTGCTCGCTTGCGGTTTCACCGGTTATTTCACCCAGCGCGTCCCAGGCGTCCTTTAAATCCACCGCAATCAAATCCTGCGTAATACTACCCGCATTGTCCGCCGCGGAGCGGAGCGACTGCGCCGCCCTCAAAAGCGCCCCGTAATGTCGGCGTTCTATTATAAAAACCTTGTCAAGCGAAGTTTCGCCAATCGCTTTGCAGGCTATAAGATTTTTAAGAGCTTCCAGCCCCTCGCCCGTCGCCGCAGATACCTCCGCGTCAAAGCGTTTCGCCGATCTTTTCAAATCGCATTTATTATAAACACGTAAAATTTCGCCGTTTGCGTCCGACAAATCGACTTCGCCGCGCCCGTCGTCAACCGAAAGAACTATATCCGCCGAACGGAGAATATTTTTGGCGCGCTCTATCCCCATGCTTTCCACCGCGCCCGAATTTTCGCGTATGCCCGCGGTGTCGAAGAAGGAAAATTTCACTCCGTTTATAAGCAATTCACCCTCAACGGCGTCGCGCGTAGTCCCTTCCTCGTCGGAAACGATTGCCTTTTCAAAACCCAAAAGCGCGTTTAAAAGAGAGCTTTTTCCCACGTTGGGTATTCCGCATATTGCGACGGTCACGCCGTCCTTAACCCGCTTGCCCGCGCCGTACGTGGAAGCAAGGCGCTCTATTTTGTCCGCGATTTCCGCAATCGCCGCGGCGTTAACCGCCGCGTTGAAGCCGCCGGCGTCCTCCTCCGGATAGTCGATGTCGACGGAAACCGCCGCAAGCACGTCTTTAAGGGCGTCCTGCAAACTCTTGATTTCCGCGGAGAGCTTTTCGTTATAAAGCATTTCACCCGCGCGCACGGAAGCAAGACTTTCCGCGTTTATCATATCTATCATGCCTTCCGCCGACGAAAGCGAAAGCTTTCCGTTTAAAAAAGCGCGCTTCGTAAACTCGCCCTTTTCGGCAGCCCGCGCGCCCAGGCCAAGCGTTTTTGCAAGTATTCCGCGCGCGATAGCAACACCGCCGTGACAGTGAAGTTCAACCACGTCCTCGCCCGTAAACGACTTCGGAGCCCTGAAATAAACGCACATGCCGTAGTCGGTAAATCCTTCACCGTAAATTTTACCCGTATACATGCGGTAAGGCGAAAAGTCGGCTACGGCGGTCTTGCCGTCCGGCGCGAACATGCGCGAAGCCAAGCTTAAAGCTCCCTCGCCGCTGAGCCTGATTATCGCCACGCCGCCCGTACCGGAGGCTGTAGAAATTGCGGAAATTACGTCCATACGACACCTGTTATAATTTATACTTATACCTTTTTTACAAAAGTATAACACCGTATTTTTTTTAATGCAACAAAAAAGCGCGCCGCGGCGCGCCTGTTTTAATTTTTATCGTCGAATTCGTCGAAAGGCGAAGCGCCTTGGTTGCCGCTTTCGCCGCCGTCCGAACCCAAACCCGAAAATGGGTCGTCGGGCGGGGTACGGCTTGCGCCGCCGTTCGAGGGCGGGTTGTCGTAAGGATTTCTGTTATAGGGGTTTCCGTTATAAGGATTATTGTAATTTTGCTGCTGTTGATACTGTTGGTACATGGCGTACTGACGCGCTTGCTCGTTCCTGAGAAAATCCCTGTAATTTATGCCCTTGTTGTTGCGGACGACGAAAAACAGAATTCCCTGTATGGGAAAGAGTATGCTCGTGACCGAAAACAGCACGTAACGGCGGCATGCATATGTCTGGAAGAAGCAGATTAAAAGACAAATTTTCAGAATACGGAAGGCAAGGTCGGCAAGGTTGAGATAAGTGTCGAAATTATTGTATATCCAAGCCGCCCAGGCAAGATTTGCGGGGGCGTTTTCCGCCGTCCAAATTTGCAATTTGCCGTAGCCGAGATCGCGGTAACTTTCAACTATATAATCGGAAATAAGGTCGCCTGCGACAAAGCTTAAAACGTACAAGCCGACAAGGACGAACTCTACGGCGGCGACCGCTATCGCAAGCCCCTTTGTATTCAAGCGGTAAAACCTGTTTTTCTGCGCGCAAACGCCTATATAGTATGTGTTCAGGAAAGGAACGAACGCCATCCATTTCTGTTTATACCCTTCGCGCGAGGCGATAATAAACAGCGCGACCGCCTGAAACACGAATACGATTGCAAAACAAAGCCCGCCGACAAGCAATCTTGCCCACAGCGTGTTTGTAAAATACGATGCAACCGCAGCATATTCGAAAAAGTCCATAAAAACTCCCTTATTCTTCGTACTATAATTATATTATCGGTAAATGGAAAAAATAAAATCGCTTTGTGAAAATTATGTTAAAAAAGCACGGTACCGTAGTCTACGCTTTCCAAAACAAGTCCCTTTGCGGGCATGGTTTTGCCGACGGCGTCCCTGTCGCCCTCGCTTAATGAGCGTAAAATCCGCCCCCCGTCTATAATATCAGACGCGTAAAAAAGCATAGTGCCGACGAGCGTACGCACCATATTGTATAAAAAGCCGTTGCCCGTCACCCTTATTTCAACGTCGGTTTCGTTGCCGTCAACGCGCACGTCTACGTTTACGGAATAAATCCGCCTTACGGTAGTTTTTACGGAGGAACCCGAGGAACAGTAAGCTTTAAAATCGTGCTCGCCCTCGAAAAATTCCGCGGCTTGCGCAAGCTTTCCGTAATCCAAGCCGTTATTTATCCTTACGGCGTATCTTTCCTTTAAAGGATTGGGATAGCGCGAAGAATAAAGTCGGTAGAGATAGGTTTTCCGCTTTGCGGAGGACTGCGCGTCGAAGCCGTCCGGCGCCGCCGCCGAAGCGAGAACGCTTATGTCTTGCGGCAAAACCGTGTTAAGAGCGTCGGCTATTTTTTCGGGAGGGATTGTCGTCATTGCGTCGAAATGACAAATTTGCCCCGCCGCATGCACGCCCGCGTCCGTGCGTCCGCTCGCCTTGACCGTAACGCCTCCGCCTATTACGCTGTTTAACGCTTGGGTAAGCTTTTCCTGAACGGTGACGGAATTGTTTTGAATCTGCCAGCCGCCGTAAGCGGTTCCGTCGTAGGCGACTTTAATAACGTAGCGCATATTTAGCTTATCCTGATAAATTCGTATGCCCACGGCCAAATTTGCGCCGCATACACGTTAAACAGCACTACGCCCGTAATGAGAGCGGCGAAAAGCAAAAAGCAAATAAGATCGCGCCAGCCGAATTTTAGTTTTTTGTACTTCGTTCTGTTTTTGGAACCCGAGTAACAGCGCGCGTCCATGGCGTCGCCAAGTTCCTCCGCGCGGCGGAACGCGCTTATAAGCAGGGGAATAAGTATAGGCACGACAGCCTTTATCCTCTTGAAAATGTTGCCGCTTTCAAAGTCCGCTCCCCTCGCTTTCTGGGCGGAGATAATTCTGTTCGTTTCGTCTATGAGCGTGGGGATAAACCTTAAAGCAATGGACATGATAAGCGCAAGCTCGTGCACGGGGAAACGCACCCATTTGAGCGGGGTTAAAAGATTTTCTATTCCGTCGGTAAGCTCGACAGGCGTCGTAGTCAAGGTTAACAGCGCCGATCCCATTACAAGAAAGAAAAGTCTGAATACGAAAAATACGGTGAAAATTATACTTTCACGGTAAATTTTGATAATCCACCAGTGCGCAAGCAAATGCTCTCCGCCGTGAAAAAACAGATTAAGCACCGCGGTAAATATAAGCAGAACCAGCACGGCTTTTACCGAGCGGAGAACGCTGCCGAGCGGCACGCGCGAGGCTATAACCGTCGCCGCGAGAACTATAAAACACAGCGCAAGGCCGTAAAAGTTTTTAGCCAGAAATAAAGCCACGATATAAGCTATCAGCGCGAGAAGCTTAATCCTCGGGTCGGCTTTGTGTACGAATGATTTTACCGGATAATACTGACCGAAGGTTACGTCGTTAAGCATTTGACTTCCCTCCGTAGATTCCTGTAATGACCGAAGCGAATTTTTCGGGTTCGCACACGCCCTCTATTCGTATCCCGTGTTTTTCAAGCCCGCGGCATATTTTTACGGTGAGGGGCACGTCCAGCCCGAGTGAAAGAAGCTTGTCATGCTTTGCGAAAAGTCTGTCCGGCTTATCGCACATTACGACCTCGCCGTCGGCTATGACTGCGGCGCGGGTACAATTTTCCGCAACCTCGTCCATATCGTGAGAAACTATTATAACCGTTTTGCACCACTCGCGGTGAAGCTTGTGCAACAGCTCCATAATTTCTTTTTTGCCGAGGGGGTCGAGTCCCGCCGCAGGCTCGTCCAGAATAAGTATCCCCGGGCGGGTAACTATTACGCCAGCAATGGCGACGCGCCTTTTTTGACCGCCCGACAAATCGAACGGGGACTTGTCCTTTACCTCGTTATAATCCAGCCCGACCATCTCTATACTGTCGCGGACTGCTTTTTCGATTTCCTCTTTGCCGAGGTTTTTATTGAAATTTTTAAGACCGAAAGCCACGTCGGCGAAAACCGTTTCCGCAAAAAGCTGATACTCGGGATACTGGAAAACCATGCCGACGCTCGCGCGCAGGGATTTAAAATCGCACTTTTTACTGCTTAAATCGAATTGACCGACAGTAATTTCGGGCAACTCGGGCGCGGGGCTTCCCTTTTTTACGCGTTTTTTACGGTAACGCTTCCCCGCCTGCGGAAGCTTGATAAGCGCGTTTAAATGCTGTACAAGCGTCGATTTGCCGCTACCCGTATGACCTATTATACCGAAAAATTCGCCTTCGCCTATATGAAGATTAACACCCTTCAACGCCTTGGTTGCAAAAGGCGATTTTTTGGAATAGGTAAAAGTCAGGTTTTTTATATCGATATCCCAGTCGTGCGGCGCTTCCGCTTCGTCTGTATTATCTTCGTCCGAAAACGCGCTGAACGACGTGCCGGCAGGCAATTTGCGCGAAATTTCTTCGGCAAGCTCGTCGGAGCGCAACACGGGCTTTATGTCCATGCCCGCCGCATTGAGCGCGCCGATAATTCCGCTTATGCGCGGCAGACAAAGATTGTAGGCTTCAAGCTTATCTCCGCTTTCGAAAATTTCTTCCGGAGTGCCTGAAAGAACTATTTCACCGCGGTTCATTACTACCGTGCGGTCGGCAAGCAAAGCTTCTTCCATGAAATGAGTAATCAAAATCACGGTCATATGCTCGCGCTTGTTGAGGTTGCGGACTACTTCCATGACCTCGCGCCTGCCCTTGGGGTCGAGCATGGCTGTTGATTCGTCCAAAATTATAATTTCGGGCTTGATGGCAAGCACGCCCGCAACGGCTATGCGCTGCTTCTGTCCCCCCGAAAGACGCGCAGGCGTGGCATGACGGTACTCCTCCATGCCGACCGCCTTTAACGCCCAGTCTATTCTTTTACCTATTTCTTCCCTTTCGATGCCTATATTTTCGGGCCCGAAAGCCACGTCGTCCTCTACAATAGAAGCAACGGTCTGATTGTCCGGATTTTGGAACACAACGCCTACGTGAGTCCTTACGTCCCTCGCGCTTTTGACAAGTACAGACCCGTTATTCTGACCGGGAACACTTTCCTCCGACTCTGGTTTATCTTCGGTCAAATTATAACCGAAAACGCAAACCTTGCCGCTTTCGGCCGTCAAAAGTCCGTTGACAAGCCTTGCCAACGTAGATTTACCGCTGCCGTTGTGACCGATAACGGACAGAAATTCTCCGCGGCGCACGGTTAGACTTACGCCGTTAAGCGCATATACGCCCTGCGCGCCGGGGTATGAAAATTTTACGTTTTCAAATGAAATTACGTTTTCAGAGGTTTCTTCCGACATATTGTTACCTGAAAAATTATATCTTTTGAATTATAACATTAAATTAAGCTTTTAACAACAAATTGTATGCGGTTTAAAACGATAAACACGTAAAATTTTTTACGTTGCTCCGCCGGCGGGCTTTTTATATTATATAAATGTATAAAAATGACCCAATAAACCCTTGTTGAGTATTGACATTTATTTTTTTTTGAATTATAATTAAACGAGTGCAAATAATTTGCAAAATATGTTAAAAATCAAAATTGTTAATCGGAGGTTTTTTAATGAAAAAATTGACTATCGACGGTAATACCGCCGCAAGCCATGTTGCGTATGCTTTTTCCGAAGTAGCGGCGATTTATCCCATTACCCCTTCATCCCCTATGGCGGAAGTTGCGGACGAATGGGCGACCGCCGGCAGAACCAACATGTGGGGTCAGAAAGTAAGAATTGCGGAAATGCAGTCCGAAGGCGGCGCAGCGGGCGCGGTTCACGGTTCGCTTTGCGCGGGCGCGCTTACAAGCACGTACACCGCTTCGCAGGGACTTCTTCTCATGATTCCCAACATGTACAAGATATCGGGCGAGCTTATGCCCATGGTGATGCACGTTTCTGCGCGCGCGCTGGCTGCGCACTCGCTTAACATTTTCGGCGACCATGCGGACGTAATGGCTTGCCGCCAGACGGGCTTTGCAATGCTTTGCGACGGCTCCGTTCAGGAAGTAATGGATTTAGCTCTTGTCGCGCATCTTTCCACGCTTAAAGCTAAGGTTCCTTTCATCAACTTCTTCGACGGTTTCAGGACAAGCCACGAGGTTGCGAAGATAGACGTCTGGGACGAAACCGACGATTACGCCGAAATAAGAGCGATTTGCGAAGAAGCGGGCACAGCCGCAGACATAGCGGACTTCAAGTCCCGTTCATTAAACCCCGAGCATCCCATTCAGAAAGGCACCGCGCAGAACGGCGATACCTACTTCCAGAACAGAGAAACGGCCAACAGCTATTACGAAGCTACGCCCGCAATCGTTCAGAAGATGATGGATCTCGTATCCAAGCACACCAACGGCAGAAAATACCACCTGTTCGACTACGTGGGCGACCCTAAAGCGCAGGAAGTTATCGTATGTATGGGCTCCGGTTGCGAAACCATCGAAGAATCGATAAACAAGCTCAACGCGCAGGGCAAGAAATACGGTCTTATCAAAGTACGTCTTTACAGACCTTTCGTTGCGGACGCTTTCATTGCGGCTATACCCAAAACCTGCAAGAAAATTGCCGTTCTCGACAGGACGAAGGAACCCGGCTCCCTCGGCGAACCTCTCTACCTCGACGTATGCTCCGCACTCTTGGAAAAGGACGTTACGAACATAAAGGTCGTAGGCGGCAGATACGGACTCGGCTCCAAAGAGTTCACCCCCTCCATGGTGCTTGCCGTTTATAAAAACCTCGAACTTAAAGCACCCAAAAACCACTTCACAATCGGTATTTACGAGGACGTTACGAACACGTCGCTTGACTTCTCGGAAAAGTTCGACGCGGCCCCCGCAGGCTCGACAAGCTGTAAATTCTACGGACTCGGCTCCGACGGTACCGTGGGTGCAAATAAAAACTCCATTAAAATAATAGGCGACCATACGGACAAGCACGCGCAGGCGTACTTCTTCTACGATTCCAAAAAATCCGGCGGTATCACCGTATCGCACCTGCGTTTCGGCGATACGCCCATTCAGTCCGAATATTTGATTGACAGCGCGGACTTCGTACAGTGCTCCAACCCCTCGTACGTAACGCGTTACGACATGACGGGCGATATTAAAGACGGCGGAACTTTCCTTATAAACACCAACGCGACTACAGTTGAAGCTTTGGAGGAATTCCTTCCCGCAAAGGTCAAGCAGGATATAGCGAAAAAGCACATAAACCTGTACATTATCGACGCAATAAAAATTGCGGCTGATTTGGGACTGCGCGGCAGAACCAACACCATTTTACAGTCCGCTTTCTTCCGCGTTAATCCGCAGATTATGCCTTACGGGCAGGCTATAGAATACATGAAATATATGGCTAAAAAGTCTTTCGGTAGAAAGGGCGACGCGGTTGTTCAGATGAACTATAACGCGATTGACTCCGCGGCGGGCGACAACCTTATAAAGATAGACGTTCCCGCAGCCTGGGCTAACGCGACGACGGGCGCCGAAATGATAAAAGGTCATGCGGACAAGTACTATCAGGAAATAATCAAGCCTATCCTCTATCTCGAAGGCGACAAACTCAAATCTTCGCAGTTCAACGCGGACGGACACGTTCCCACCGGCACGACGAAGTACGAAAAACGCGGAGTTGCGGTTCTCGTTCCCGAAATTTTAGTGGATAAATGCATCCAGTGCGGAACCTGCTCCTTCGTATGCCCCCACGCATGCCTGCGCCCCGCGCTTATCAAGAGCGGTGAAAACAAACCCGCTACGCTTACTTCAAAGGCGGCAATCGGTCTTGCCGGTTACGAGTACAAGATGCAGGTTTCTCCCCTTGACTGTATGGGTTGCGGCGTTTGCGCGACGGTCTGCCCCGTAAAAGACGGCGGAGCAATCAAGATGATACCGCTTGCGGAATCGCTTGAAAAGGGCGAAGATAAAAACTGGGAATACGCTGTGGATCTTCCCGAAGTTGACACGTCCAAATTCAAGAAAGACACCGTTAAGGGCTGCCAGTTTGCAACGCCCCTGTTCGAGTTCTCGGGCGCGTGCGCGGGCTGCGGCGAAACGCCTTACGTAAAGGTCGTTACACAGCTTTTCGGCGAGGACATGGTTATCGCCAACGCGACGGGCTGCTCCTCAATTTACGGCGGTTCTTCCCCCACATGCCCCTACACGACCAATAAAAACGGTCACGGACCCGCTTGGGCGAACTCTCTGTTCGAGGACAATGCCGAATTCGGTTACGGCATGAACCTTGCTTATAACGCCAGAAGGAACGCCGTAAAGGCGAAGGTTGAAAAGCTTGCTACCCTTTGGAGCGGCGAAGGCAAAAAGCTTTGCGAACAGTATCTCAAAGCGTTTGAAGACAGAGAACCCTCCAAAAAAGCGAGCGCGGAACTTCTTGCCGCGCTGGAAGGTTGCAATAATTGCGGGTGCGAGGCGGACGCGCTCGTTAAAGAAATTATTGCCGACAAAGACTGCCTTGCAAAGAAATCCATTTGGATTTTCGGCGGCGACGGCTGGGCATACGATATCGGCTACGGCGGCTTGGACCACGTACTTGCAAGCGGCGAGGACGTAAACGTTCTTGTACTCGATACCGAAGTTTACTCCAATACGGGCGGTCAGGCTTCCAAAGCCACCAATATAGGCGCGGTTGCGAAGTTTGCTTCCGCAGGTAAGAGAATTAAGAAAAAGGATTTGGGCATGATTGCAAAATCCTACGGTTACGTTTACGTGGCTCAGGTTGCAATGGGCTCCAACCCCGCACAGCTTTTAAAGGCTTTGACCGAGGCGGAAGCTTACCACGGTCCTTCCCTTATCATCGCTTACGCGCCTTGCATTAACCACGGCATCAATATGACCAAGAGCCAGCTTGAAGAAAAAGCGGCGGTCGACTGCGGTTACTGGCAGCTTTACAGATACAACCCCGACGGCGAGAAATTTACGCTTGACAGCAAAGACCCGACGGGCGACTACCAGGCTTTCCTTGCAGGAGAAACGCGTTACGCTTCCCTCGTAAAAACCCAGGGCGCGGACGTTGCAAACGACCTGTTCAAGAGAACGGAAGAATCCGCTAAGGAAAGAATTGAAAACTACAAAAAACTTGCAGGCAAATAATTAAATATATAAAAAGCCCCGTGCGATGCACGGGGCTTTTTATATGCAATTAAATATCGCTTTTACCCAAAAGATAATCGGTTGTGCAGTTTAACGCTTTAGAAAGTTTGACTATCGCGCTTGCCGTCGGCTCACACTCCCCCTTTTCCCAGCGGGTAACCATCGAAGCGCTGTGACCGACCTTCTCGGCAAGTTGCTTTTGCGTAAGTTTGTTTTCCAATCTTAACTCTTTAATTCTAAGACTTGATTTCATAATTCAATTATATTAAATACTTTCATGGTTGACTTAAAATATAAGTATCCTTATTTTTTCAATAAAAAAATGAGGATACTCAATTCGAAACAAAAGCAATAAAAGTTATGTTATTATTTCCTTACAAAATATCAGGAGCTTAATTATGGCAAAAGAATGTTATTCATGCGACTATTTCAGGGGATATTACTCCAAAACATACTGCGGATTTTACAGAGAGAAATTCGGTCGGTGTTGGAAGCATGATAAAATGTGCGACAAACACGAAAGCTGTGACCAATTTAAAACGAGAACCAAAAAATACCCGATAAAAAAAGGCGTCATAATAAACGCCCTATGCGACGCGGTTACCGATATAAACACAATAAAAAACATATTGGAAGAACGTGAATTACAATAAAAATATTCCGCCGCTATCGTATATAGTAAAAGCCGCCGCGCTTTTTAAGCGCGGCGGCTGTTTTTATTGTTTGTTTAAAAACTCCGCAATAGTATTCATAACTTCCCCGTCTTCCTCGACGGCGGCGAAATAATCGAAGTTGGAAAAGAACTCTTCTTTCTGTTGCAAAGTCATTTTTTTAGCGCGCATTAAGCCGTTTTGCAGCTCTGCAAGCTTATTTTCCGCAGCAACAGTATTGTAAGGGTTGTGCCTCTTTCCGGGCGCATAATATTTGGTAATATTATCGCCGTCTGACAGCGAATACGCCGCATTTTTAAAAGTAACCACCCTATCTTCCCCGCCGTGGACAAGAAGCGTCGGTATACCGCTTTTGACCGCGCGTTTTGCGGCGTTTGCGTTGCCCTTTGCACCGAACTTCAATAAATCTATTATCCACCAGAAAGGTCGAAGCACAGCCGCAAAAGGTTTGGGCAGTCCGAAGTTGACGGCGCCGTACATAGTGGTTTTGGACGGCGTTGCCGGCGCGGCTATCGCGACTACTGCGTCCACCTTCCTTTCTGCGGAAGCGCACAAAGCGGAATACCCGCCCCAACTGTGCCCGACAAGATAAACTTTCTTTTCGGGGAAGCGCGCACGCGCGAAATCTGTTGCGGCGACGGCGGTTTTAACGCCCTCGTACATGCCTTTTATGTTTCTGCCGCGCGAAAAATTGCAGCCTTTGACGTCGAACGCAACCACAGTATAGCCGATATTGCAGAAATACGCTATTTCGGTTGTATATGCTATTTGCCCCGGACCCATTCCGTGACAAAAAACTATTACTTTGCCGTTTTGCACGGCTTTTGCATTTTCATAGATAAATCCGCTTAAAAATTTACCCGAAGAAATTTGTTCGGCTTCCAGTCCGCAATCCTCCGCGGTTATATATTTCAACAGCGGGTTTTTATCGTAACGCCTGCCGAACGCGACTCTGTCGCATAAAAAGGCTGTTAAAAGACACATCAGACTATGTACTTACCGTCCAGCGCGGGCGCGGAATCCATTTCCCTTTTCTGCGCCTCGTAGCCCTTTTTACCGAGAAGCGCAAACGTAGCCTTTTTGCCGTTTTCGACGCCGGGCTGGTTAAACGTATTTATATTGAGAAGCGCGCCAGTATAAGCCGTCTGCAATTCGAGCAGGTACATAAGCTGACCGAGAGTAAACTCGTTCACGGCAGGCATTTTAATAGTATAATTCATCCTGCCGGCACGCATCAAAGCGTAAGCCGTAGCTTTGTTTTCCGCCTGAATAAGCTCTTGCATGGTGTGCCCGCCGAGGAAGCCGACGTCGGGAATATCCTCGCAACCATGCGCGATAGGCATTTCGCACGCGTATTTTTCAACCGAAATGAAGGTTATTACCTTATCGAAAGGTCCTTCTATGTAAAGCTGAACCTGCGAGTGCTGGTCGGTCACGCCCAAGCTTTTGACGGGCGTTGTGCCCGCGTTCACTTTTTTGCCTTCGTAATCTACGGCTTTACCGAGAGACTCCGCCCAAAGCTGACAATACCAGTCCGCCATGAGCTTGAGGTTGTCCGAATAGGGCATTAAAACGTTTATGTTTTTACCCTGCTTCATTGTTATGTACTGCAAGACCGCACAGGCAAGCGCGGGATTTTTGGATATATTGGGTTTAGAGCAAAGCCCGTCCATATACGCCGCACCTGCAAGCATGCCTTTTATATCTATACCCAAAACCGCCGCGGGAAGAAGTCCGACGGGGCAAAGCTCGGAAAATCTGCCGCCCACTCCGTCGGGAAGGACGAATTTTTTAAATGCACCGCCGAAGGACTCGTCTATTTTTATAAGATTTCCGCGGCTTGCGTCGGTTGTAAATATTATGTTTTCGGGAAGATTTACGCCCTTGCTTTTTAAAATGTCCGCAATAATCAGATACTGGGTCATCGTCTCGCTTGTGGCGCCGGATTTGGAAATTACGTTAAAACAGGTTTTTTCGGGTTCTATAACGTCCAAAAGCGCCTGCATTCTTACGGGGTCGACGTTGTCCTCTACGTAAAATTTGGGACCGTTGCGCTTTTGGGGCGAAAGCTCGTTATAGTGCAGGTGTTTAAGCGCATTGAACACCATTATCGGACCGAGAGCGCTTCCGCCTATGCCGAGAACGACAAAGTACTTGAATTTTTTCCTTACCTTTTTTGCAGTTTCCAAAATATCGGCGACGATTGCGTCCTGATTGTAAGGAAGCTCTGTCCAACCCATGAACAAGTCGTCTCTGCCGCGGTTCAGACGGACGTATTCGAAAGCCCGTTCCGCGCTTTCCTTTACGGCGCGCAGCTCGGAGTCCTTAATTCCCTCGTCTCCGAGCGATTTGGACATCATATAATTATAATCGACCGTGACGCGCATTTCGTTGCGCCACTCCTTTGTTTTGTAAGCCATAGAACCCTCCAGAACGTATAATTTAAAAATTTATTAACGGCTTTTATTATAACGCCGCAAACCATGTTAGTCAATAGCGGATTATAAATTTAAAAGCAAATTTTTTTGTTTTATTCTTCGGCAGATTTTAAAATAAGACGCGCAAGGTCTACGGCGTTTTTACTGCCTATTACGCCCGCGCCCATGTCGACCGCCGTCTGCATTTCCGTCAAAGTGTTTACGCTGTCGGCTTTTACCGTACATTTATCCTTGACCGCCGTCTTTATGCGCGAAACCGTCTCAGCGTCGAAAGCGCCGCCGAAAAAGCCGGAATCCGTCCTGAGCGCGGTTATGCCGACCGCCGCGGCGATATTGCAGACCTTGATAAGCTCTTGCGCGGTCAAAAGTCCGCTTTCGAGATTTATTCTTATCCCGCGCCCCTTGGAAGCCGATTTGAGTTTTTTGAATTCGCGCTTGACGTAATTCCAGTTGCCGTCCTTTATATAGGATAAGGGAGCCGTCACCTCGCACTCGTCAATGCCGTCTTTAATTGCCTGCTTTACGGCGGCAACCTTTATCTTGGTGGAATCTCCCCCGTGCGGATACGATATGCATGCTATAAGCGATACCTGAGGGTCTGTCCCCAAAAAGGACACGCATGGCTTTACAAGAGCGGGAAGAACGCACACCGCGCCAAGCCCTAAAAGCGTTGCGTCCTGACAGGCACGTCGGATTACAGCCTTGTCCGAGGAAGCTTCGGTCAGGGTGTATTCCAGCTTGTTTACCTGCGCGCGCGCCGCTTCGCCGTTTATTTTTCTTTTGAACTCCTCAAAACGCAATTTTTCCTCGTCGTCCATCTGTTCGGATTCTGTCATAATTTTTTACCTTTTATTACATTATTTTATTTTTTAAAACAATTTACGTTTCCGCACATTGTTTATAATCTGACTATGTTTATAGGTATATTGTATTTGTTTTTGACTTTCGCGGTTTGTTTTATTCTCGTGCACATAGTACGGTTCGCTTACATAGGCTTGAAAAGCCTTAAAAAGAAGCCGCCCGAGCCGCCCAAAGAAAAACCCGCACCCGAGCCGAAAACGCAACCCGTATATTATATTGTAGAGAAAAAGCGCGTAAAAAAGTCCGGTTATTCCGAACCGAAAGAAATTCAGTTCAAAAAATAATCAGTCTTCGTACCGCGTAAGATTTGCGCCGTCTTCCCAAATGCGTTCAAGGCGGTAAAAATCTCTTTCCTCATCGCCGAAAATGTGCACTATAACGTCGGCGTAGTCCAATACAGCCCATCTTCCGCCCTGCACGCCCTCGCGCCGTTGCGGGATTAAATTATGCTCTTTTTTAAGCTTTTCTTCCAGATTTTCCGCAAGCGACTTGACCTGCGTTTTAGACCTGCCGCCCGCTATGACGAAATAGTCGCAAAGGCTTGTCTTGTCCTCCACCGCGATATATACGATGCCGACCGCCTTGCCGGCGGATAAAATTTTACATATTAAATTTGTTTTTTCCTTACTGTCCATTATATTTTCCTTTTATAAATTCGTATGCCTCTTTCGTGAGCGGATAAATTTCCGCGCCCGAAGATTCAAGATAATCAATCTGGTGTTTTAAAGCTGCGCAAAGGCATTCGTCTATATCCCGCGCGAATATTTTACGCAGTTCTTCTACCCTGTCGAAATTACGTCCTCTCTCCAACATATCGCAAAGATAAATAAGTTTATCGAGAGGCGACATGTTCTTCCTGCCGCTGGCATGACATGCGATTGCTTCAATAATTTCTTTATCCGTAATTCCGAAAACCCGTTCGGCGACGTGCGCCCCCGCATATTGATGAACGACGGTATCGGGAACGTTTTTCGGACAGACGAAGCCTTTTAGCTCCGCCGCGTCCGCGTCCGAATATTTGGCGCAGTCATGCAAAGCCGCGGCGGTTACGGCGGTCACCTCGTCAATTTTCAGACGGGCGCAGTTTTCAGCCGCCATTTCCGCAACGCGCAAGGTATGCCGCCAGCGCGACGGCGTAAGATAATTTTTTACTTCGTGCAAGCGCGGAAGAAGATATATCTTATTGCGGGAAATGTAGTTTGCGGTCTTTTCACCCGTAAACTCCTCCACGCTTTCGCCGAGCGACGCCAAAACGCGCACGCGCGTAGAACTGACCTTGCCGCCGACGTAACCGAAAGTTGCGGGATTGAAACCGAACGCATCTTTAAACGTTTTACGCGCCGCAATCAGGCTTTCGCCGTTCTCTCTCGCGCAGACAAGTAAATTTACGCATTCGAGTATTTCCCGCGGGTTTTTCCAGCGGGGAAAATTTTCAAGCATATCCGCGCCGAGAATAAAATACAGCTCGTCATCGGGATAAATTTCCCTGAAATGACGGCATGTTATATAGGAATAGCTTACGTCTGATTTCGAAATTTCGTAATCGGACACCTCGGCGCACCCGACACCGCCGAAAGCCAGACGGCACATTTCAAGCCGTGCCGAGGGTGAAACGGCTCTTGCGGCTTTATTCGGCGTTATAAAAGACGGAATAATTACGACCCTGTCTAAACCGTACGCTTCGACCGCCGCTTTTACGATATTTACATGTTCTTTGTGGACGGGATTGAACGACCCGCCGAAAAGTGCGATTTTCATTCCGTATATTTAAACTTTATATTGTCAATAATTTGCGCATGAGAAGAATAAATCTACCGCTTTTACTGGACACTCTTTTTGCTGGGGCGTGCGCCTTTCTGCTGTTTTTCACGGCTATAAGATACTACACCAAAAACGCGGTTATCGCGCTTGTCTTCGCCGTGGCGGCATGCCTGCTGTTCGGGGCGCTCGGCTTTTTGTACATAAGCCGCAAACAGAATAAAAAGCTGCTTATCTCACGCAACGAAAAGAATAAAAAACTGCTTGCCCTGCACCTTTCGCTCTCGTCCGACGCTTATGTGTGCGCGCTGTTTGCGGACTGCCTTAAAGCCGACGGCGAAAAGCCGGTAATAAAAAACTGTAAAATTGTAACCGACGACGGCGTTTATTTTGTCAACTTCAAAATGCAACCGCTGTGCGAGGACGACGTTGCCGCAATCATCAAAACCAAAACGGAAAAAAAGAAATTTCTGTTTTGCTGTGCGGTAGCGCCGGAAGCCGCCGCTTTGGCGGAAAATTTTTCCATAGAAATAAAACAGCTTGATTACGTTTACGCACTGCTTGAAGAAAAAAAGCTTCTGCCAGAAAAGTATATTTACGAGGGCGCAAAAAAGACAAACGTGTTCAAACGGATAAAAATGCGTTTTAACCGAAAAATCTGCGCTCCCCTTTTCTGGTCCGGTGCGGCGTTACTTGCGCTCAGCTATTTTACTTTTTTTCCTATCTACTATATTATAAGCGGAAGCATAATGCTTATACTTGCCGCGGTCACGCTTGTTTTGGCTTAAATCAGTTCAAAACGATATGCTCGGCGTCCTTTCTCGACGACCTGCGGTATAAGACCGCTTTTCTGCCTATAACGATAACGCACTCTGCGGAAAGTTTTTCCGCAAGCTCCCTTCCCAACGCCTGCGGCTCGCCGTCGGCGTTTTCCAATATGTTTATTTTTATAAGCTCGCGCTTTTCAAGACAGTCCGAAAAGCTTGCAAGCATGTTTTCGCCTATGCCGTCCTTGCCCACCTGACCTATGGGCGAAAGATTTGCGGCAAGGCTTTTAAGTTTACTGCGCTGTTTTGAAGTCAGCATAATATCTCCGTATCAAAAGTATTTTTTATTTTAATTTACGACACAAACTCGAACTCTACGTCGCCTACTATGACAGTCGCGTTTTCCTCTATTCCCAGCTTACGAAGCTCGGAAATAACACCTTTTTCCCTTAAAATTTTCTGAAAGTACGCCATGGAATCGGGGTCGGTTAACGAAACGTTGCGGCACAGCATATCGACAAGCGCGCCTACGACCACAAACGCCTCGCCGTCTTTGTAGATTTCGAAGCCGAGGTCGCCGCTTTTCGTATAGGTAAAGCTTTCGTCGCTTTCGATGCGGCGCACGGGAGGAAGCGTTTTCAGTACGGAAAAAATACCCTCTATAAGTTCTTTTACACCTCCGCCGTTCAACGCGGTTAAAGTAAATATTTTATACTTCCTGCCGAACTTCTTTTTAAACGCCTTTACTTTTTCCTCCGCGCCGTAAATATCGCACTTGTTCAGCGCGACTATCTGCGGAAGCTTTGCCAAAGCTGGACTGTAAGAAGAAAGCTCGTTATTTATTTTTATGAAATCCTCTATCGGGTCGCGCCCCTCTATGCCCGAAGCGTCAACGACGTGCAACAGCATGCGGGTGCGCTCTATATGGCGGAGAAAGTCGTGCCCGAGCCCCGCGCCGTCCGCCGCGCCCTCTATAAGCCCTGGAATATCCGCCGCGACAAAGCTTTCCTCGTAATATTTAACCACGCCGAGATTGGGCGAAAGCGTAGTGAAATGATAGTCTGCTATTTTGGGACGCGCCGCCGAAATTTTGGAAAGAAGCGTGGATTTACCGACATTGGGGAAACCTATTATGCCCAAATCGGCAATAACTTTAAGTTCGAGTATAAGAACGTGCGGTTCGGTCTTTTCACCCTTTTGCGCGAAATTCGGCGCATGCCTTCTGGCGGTCGTAAAACGGACGTTTCCCTTACCGCCGCGCCCGCCCTCGGCGATAAGCTTCTTTTCGCCGTCGGAAAACATGTCGCAAATTACCGTATCGGTGTCCGCGTCGCGGACAACCGTTCCCACCGGTACTTTTATTATTACGTCGGCGCCGTATTTGCCGAAGCATTTATTCGTGCCGCCGCGCTCGCCGTCGCCGGCAAAATATTTGCTTGTGTAACGGAAAGAAAGCAAGTCGTTCATGCTTGCGTCCGCAAGCATGTAAACGCGACCGCCGTTTCCGCCGTCGCCGCCGTCCGGTCCGCAGGCGGGCTTGCCTTTAAACGACTTGAAGGAATTCATTCCGTCGCCGCCGTCGCCCGATTTTATCGTTATTTTTACCTTGTCGATAAATGCGTTTTTATCCGCCATAATATACCTGTCTAATTTTTATCGTTTAAAAGCTCGCATAGCTCTTTATTGGAACGCGTCTTTAAAAACGCGTCACCCGTCCCCTGCGAACGGAGCTTTACAGCCGCTTTGAATTCACTTTCCGACAAAAGCCTTTTATCGTCCGAAGCGTATGAAGCGTAAATATCGAACGGCGCTTCCGCATACTTTTCCGCAAGCTCTACGCGCATATTGCACGCGCCTTTAAGTCCCGAAAACACCGCGTCGTCGACGGCGTCGCCGCCGGTACACAGCGAGGAAATTATCGTAACCGAGCCGCCGCCCATAGTATTACGCGCAACGGACACGAATTTTTTTGCGCAACTAAGCGCGGCAGTGTCCAACGCCGTGTATACCCTGCCGGCGCTGCAATTATATGCCCTTGCAAGCTCGGTCAAGCCGTCCAAAATGAGAACGGCGTCTTCTGACTGCTCGGCAAGTCTTTTTGCGTGTTCGGAAGCCAAACGGGCGCAGCGCACGTGGTTGCTTTCATCGCATCCCAAAGCGGAAGAAAAAATTTTCGCCTTGGGGAAGGAACGTTTGTAATCCGCCGCTTGCTCCGCACGCACGTCAATCAAAAGAAAAATAAGCTTTGCTTCCGCATTGTTTTTCGCAATGCCGTAAGCTACGTTTTTCAGAAATTCCGATTTACCGCTCCCTCTGCCGCCTGTAACGAAAGCCAACTGTCCCGCACCTACTGGAGCGAATAAATCCAACATTCTGCCCGCAACGTCTTCCGCGCCGAGCGCGGTTACAAACCGCTTTTCGGGATAAACGGGGATAAGCTTATCGAACTTTTTCCTGTTCGGCGCATTTTCGGGACTGCCGCCGTTGACGGACGTCACAGTGGCAAGTCCCGCAATTTCGTCTATTTCTTCCCGCACGCATCTGCCGCAAAGGACGTCACCCTCGCGCAGTCCGTAGCGGTTTATAAGCTTTTCGTTGACGAAAATATCCTTGCGGGTATCCGCAAAATCGGTACGCATGAACCACAGCTCCGCGCTTTTTTCGAGTATGCCTTCCGCAGTGAAGTCCAAAAGGTGCGCGTTGCCGCTGTTGACGGTAAGCGCAATGCTTTCGGCTTCTTCTTCGACGGCGGGGCAGACGATATTCAGTTTTTCCCTGCAAGCGAGTATGTCGGTAACGAGCTGTCTGTCGTATTCATGCGATTTCGGCGGCGCGCCGACCAATCCGCCGTCCGCCTTTTTGGGGACGGGGTTGATTTTCCCCGCCGCTATGCCGAGACAGTCTTCCACCAGACGGTCTTTTTTGCCCGCGGCGGGACATTTGACGCCGACCGCGCGCGCGACCTGACGCAACTCGTGTATGGTTTTCGCACCGAGCCTGCCGGCAAGCTGATTCAGTAACTTTTCCGATTCGGTCATAATTACCGCCTTTTCAATACAACTACTTTCGTTTCTCCGTCTATCAAATCGCTACGCATAAGTTCAAGCGAGCTTTCGTCCGTTTCCGAAACGTTATCGCCGTCAAACAGACAGAGAAATTTTTCCGCCTTGTCTATATCCAGATTGCACCCCTTTGTGCGGTAGTGCATAGGTATTACGATATCCGGCATAATCCTGTCCACGTATTCCTTAGCCATCTCCGCGTCTATGGTATAATTGCCCCCGACGGGGATAAGAAGTACGTTTACCGGAAGAATCGAATCTATCAACTCCGCAGTGCAAGCCTCGCCGAGGTCGCCCAAATGGCACACGTCTATTCCGTCCATGCGGAATTTGAATATGACGTTTTCCCCCCTCGTTTTGCCGCGCTGTCCGTCGTGAAAGCTTTTCACGGCGCTTATCTCAACCCCTGGCAGACTGCGCACGTTTTCCGCATCTATCACCGTAGGATTGCCGCCGACAGCCGCAGTATTGTCATGGTCGTAATGTCTGTGCGAAACCGTAACAGCGTCCGCGCAAACCTGCGGCATGACGTACCCGACGTCGCCGTAAGGGTCGCATACCACGGACGTACCCGTGCTTTCCGTAAGTTTGAAACATGAATGACCGAGATATTCTATAACCATTGTAAATAAATTTTCCGACGCTTGTATTTGGGCGTCGCCCTTATGCCGGATTTTTTCCGTTTGCTTTAATTTACAGCTTCCGCCGAAATACGGAGCGTGCTTCTTTCTCCGCCGAGAGTGTAATCGACGAAAACATTTACGCCGTTTTCGTCCGTTACGACGTTAAGCTTACCGGTGACAATGTCTATTCTGCCGGAAGCATCGCCGTCCTTTATTATGCAACCTGTTTCCGCGTTTTCACTGAAAGACATATCCAGATTGACTTTTCCGCAACGTCTTTGCGTAAGTATGCCGCCGCGATAGCTCAGACGGCATTTGTCGCCGTCCAAAAAGTATTCCAGCGAGAATCCGTTGCCGTCGCAATCAAGCTCCCCTTCGGACGAAAACCGACCGTCCGCGCGTCCGTTATCTAATATAACCCTGCACTTCATAGCATTATCCGTATTTATCTTATTATAACATACAAGTAAAAAAATTACTTTAATTTTTTAACGCTTATATCCGCGTCCGAAACCGCCTTTTCCGAGCCCGCAAAAAGCGCGCGCCCCTCCGCAAGGATACTTTTGAGTTTTAAGCTGTCCTTTTCGAGAACCGCCTCCTTGACTCGCGTAAGAGAGTTAACAAGCGAGTCTATTTCGGCGGCGACGTTTTCCGCATTGTTAAGATAAAGCGAAGTCCATAAATTTTCGTCCACGCCCGCAATCCTTGTCATGTCCTGAAAGCTGCCGCCCGTAAAGCTGATACAGTTTTTAAGCGACGGACTTTTCACATAGGCGTTTGAAACAATGTGGGCAAGCTGAGACGTATAAGCAATTTTTTCGTCGTGCGTCTTTGCCGTACACAGCACGGCGCGGCCGAAGCCCATATCGCGTGAAAGATTGATAACCGTGTCCACCGCGTCGGAGTCCGTACCGTCCCGACGCGTTATAATCATGTTTGCGCCGTCAAACAAATCCGCGCAGGCGTTTTCTATACCCGAAACTTCTTTCCCCGCCATCGGGTGACAGCCTACGTAACGGAAATTACGCGGCGCGGAATATACGTGATTTTCTATCAAGCCCTTAACGCCGCAAATATCTGAAACTATCGCACCGCTTTTAAAGCGCGTGTTATCTATAAAATCAACCGTTGCCTGCGGCGGCATCGCAACGAAAACTACGTCATACCGCGTAAAACCGTCCGCCTGTGCGTCTATAATTCCGTTTTCAACGGCATAACAAGCCGCCTGCGGAGAACGGTTCCAACCGTCGACGGCGTGACCGGCTTTTTTCAGAGCTGAACACATAGAGCCGCCGATAAGCCCCAGACCCGCAACGCAGATTTTCATAAACACACTTTGCCTTATACTGTTTACAGAATTATAGCATACTTTAAAGATTTATTCAACAGTTTGCGCGGTTAAAAATAAAAATGCATTCGGCTATATCAAGTCAAATGCATTTTTTAATATACGGAAGCTGCAATACATTTTAAATTCATATATTTCCTCCGTAAATCAAATTATTTTTAAAGTAATTTTCATACCAGGTCAGCGGTATTTTTACGCCTTCGACGTAATAGCATGTAGCCGTACATATATTGCCTATATATAAATTAACGTAATTATTATAAAACCAATTTGTACCCGCGTTTAACGTTCCGAATTCCAACCGCAACTCTCCTTCGGCTTCGCGTTCGACCGGGGCACAAAAAATCGAAAAAATTATACTCCAATTAGTCCAGCCGTCTTTCCAATATAATTCTTTATCGTGATAACCGCCGAGTTCTTTATCATAAATCTCTACGGATTGACTGAGAAAGGGGTTTTCGAGTTTTTCTTCCGTATTTAAATTACCGTAAATATTGCAGCTACGCCGTCTGTCCGTCGCCATATCCCCGCACGGTTCGCCAAGATCTAAAACGTAGAACTGCATATCGGAAACCGCTTTAAACTGCGTTTTGTAATATCTTTCAAATTCTTCATAAGGGTCGGTAAACGGCGGCAACTCGTTATAATTGAAATTTTTATAAATATTATTGTTTTGAATAAAGTCGGTTGCACTGTAAAACGGGCTTTCCGCAGTGAAAGAAGGACGTATCATTTTTTTACAGCCTACGCCCGTCAACGTCATTCCGCAAAGCGTTAACAGTAAAATAATCGTTGCAGAAAATCTTTTCATATTTTTCTCCTCTCCGTTATTATATTTCAGATATATAAAATTGTCAATATCTCCCATAAAAGTCCGCATTTGTTTGACTTTTAAATGCGGCTGATTTATACTTATTAAGTAAAAAAATATTTATTGACAAGGAGCTTTAAACAATGAACAAGATGTCCGTGAAAGACCTCAAAGATTTAAAGGGCAAGAACGTGCTTGTACGCTGCGACTTCAACGTACCCATGAAGGACGGCGTTATTACAGACGAAAACAGAATTCAGGGCGCGCTGCCTACTATAAAGTACCTGCTTGACGCGGGCGCGAGGGTTACGCTTTGCTCGCACATGGGCAAGCCGCACTCCGTTTTTTCCGCAGAAGTCAAACTCAATAAAAAAGACCAGAAAAAGGTCGACGCGGGCGAAACCACAAAGGAAGCAATTATAGAAAAAGCGAAAAAGGAAGAACCGAAAAAGCTTACGCTTGCGCCCGTCGCTAAAAGACTTAACGAGCTTTTGAACGGCAAAGTAGTCTTTGCAAACGACGTTATCGGCGCCGACGCAAATAAGAAACGCGACAATCTCAAAGACGGTGAAGCCGTTCTTATAGAAAACCTCCGCTTCCACTGGGAGGAAGAAAAAAAGGACGAAGCTTTCTGCAAAGCCCTTGCATACAATGCCGAAATTTACGTAAACGACGCGTTCGGCACGGCGCACCGCTCCCACGCTTCCACCGCAGCTATCGTCGAATACGGTATTATCAAAACAGCGGTTTGCGGCTTCCTTATCGAAAAAGAGCTTGAAGTTATGGCCGATACACTCGAAAACCCCAAGCACCCCTTCGTCGCTATTTTGGGCGGCGCGAAGGTTGCCGATAAGCTTAACGTTATCTCCAACCTTCTGGAAAAGTGCGACACGCTGATTATCGGCGGCGGCATGGCTTACACCTTCCTCAAAGCAAAGGGCTATGAGGTGGGAACCTCACTTTTAGACGAAGAAAAAATAGACTACTGCAAACAGATGATAGAAAAAGCGGCAAAGTCCGGCAAGGAGCTTTTACTTCCCGTCGATACGGTTGTTACCGACCGCTTCCCCGAGCCCATAGACGAAAAAATTCAGGTTGAAACCGTTCCTTCGAACGCGATACCCGCAAATAAAATGGGTATGGATATAGGCGAAAAGACAAGAAAGCTTTACGCCGACAAGGTTGCTTCCGCAAAGGCGGTTATTTGGAACGGCCCCATGGGCGTTTTCGAAAATCCCACCCTTGCAAAGGGTACTATCGCGGTAGCGCAGGCTCTTGCAGACGTATACGGCAAATGCACGACCATAATCGGCGGCGGAGACTCGGCGGCGGCTGTTCAGCAGCTTGGTTATGCGGATAAAATGACGCATATTTCAACGGGCGGCGGCGCGTCGTTAGAGCTTTTCGAAGGAAAGGTTCTTCCCGGCATCGCATGCCTTAACGAGAAAAAATAAAGGAGAATATTATGGCAAGAAAAGCTTTTATCGCCGGCAACTGGAAAATGAATATGACGGTTGCTTCGGGAACCAAACTTATTACGGAGCTTAAACCGCTTGTAAAGGAAGCAAAGTGCGACGTCTGCCTTTGCGTACCCGCAATTTTAATACCGGCTATGACGAAAGCCGCAAAGGGTTCTAAAATAAAAATCGGCGCGGAAAATATGCACTGGGCGGCTTCGGGCGCGTACACGGGAGAAATTTCCGCAGATATGCTTAAAGACTACGGCGTTAAATACGTAATTATCGGTCACAGCGAAAGAAGGCAGTACTTCGGCGAAAACAACGACACCGTTAACCAACGCACTTTGGCGGCGCTTAAATGCGAGCTTACCCCCATTGTCTGCATAGGCGAAACTCTTTCCGAGCGCTCGGCAGGCGATACCGAAAAAGTGCTCAGCCGTCAGCTTGAATTCGGCTTGCACGGCGTTGAGGACGTCAAGCAGCTTGTAATAGCGTACGAGCCGGTATGGGCTATCGGCACCGGTCAGACGGCTACCGACGAGCAGGCGCAGGAAACCATTAAGTTTATAAGAAAGAAGCTTTCGAAAATGTTCAACGTAAAGGATGCGAACCGTGTAAGAATACTTTACGGCGGAAGCATGAACGCGGGCAACTGCAAGGGGCTTATGGCTCAGCCCGACATAGACGGCGGGCTTATAGGCGGAGCTTCCTTAAAGCTTGACTTTGCAAAAATCGTAAACTTCGATAAATAATGTAAATTAAACGAAAAAGCACCGACCTCCAAGGGGCGGTGCTTTTTCGTTTAAATTACCGGGCTTTTTGCAATCTTTCGTTTTCCTCGTTCAAGCGGATACATTCTTCAACTATTTCCTTAACACGTTTATCATATGCTTCTCTGCATTGTTTATTATATACACGGCGGTCTTCGTTTTCTTTAATTGCAAAACTTTTCTTCTTTGAATATTTCACCCAAAAAACAATTAAAAGCGGTATAAACACTATCGGCACAACCGCGCAAACGACTATTTCCCATATTTCGGCTTTCGCGCCGACAAAAAGAGTGCACAGCGAAATTAAAATTATGGCAAGTACGACAGAGGCAATAACAGTAAACACGACAGGCTTTTTGGGAAGCGGAAGATATTCTTTAGAGTCGTTGCCACGAAAATATTCTTCCTCAAGTTCTTTAAGTCTTGCATAATTTTTTAAAGACGTTTCCCGCGAAAACCGCAACGATATATAATGCGTAACCTTTTTTTCTGTTTTGACCGCAACATTTCTTTCCACCTTTCCTTCGTCTCCGTTCCAGCCCGCCATAAAGCCGCCTATAATTCCGTCGCCATATGTCTTTACCTTTGTATCTACGTTTACGCCGACAATTTCGCTACTCTCGTTATATATTTCTTTCGAATCCTCTAATTTCCACCCGAACACGGCAAGCGTTTCAATTACAGAAACCTCCTCATCAGGGCTTATGCGCATTGTTTTGTACTCTTTCATTTCTTCTCCTCGTAAATTTTATTGTGTTAAGTCAAATTTGACTTAACACATTTATTATATCAAGTCATATACGGGTTGTCAAGTCAAATAAGACTTAAATTACATATAATAATTTTATGAATTTTGCTAAAAGATTAAAGGAACTGCGCGAAGAAAAAGGGTTCAGTCAAATGACGCTTGCAAAAGCGACCGGAATAAGCCAGTCTTCCATTGCGCGCTGGGAGCTTGAAAAAGCGGAGCCTACCGCCTCCGCCCTTATTATTCTTTCAAAATATTTTAACGAAAGCGTAGATTATTTATTGGGTTTAAGCGAATGACATCATTTACTTGCCAAAAATTTCACGGTGCTATATAATAAAGTTGAAATATAATAAAAGAAAAACTTTTCAAGGACGAATTTTATGGCTAAAAAGACACCTTACGCGATAATAATTATGGACGGTTACGGGCTTGCGCCCGACGGCAAAGGCAACGCCATTGCGCTTAACGGCAGTAAAAACGTAAACGCGCTTATGAAGGAGTACCCCTCCGCCACCCTCGGCGCAAGCGGTATGAGCGTCGGTCTTCCCGACGGGCAAATGGGCAACAGCGAAGTCGGGCACCTTAATATGGGCGCGGGAAGAATAGTCTATCAGGATTTGACGAAAATAACCAAATCCATAAAGGACGGGGACTTTTTCGAAAACTCCGCGCTTATAAAGGCGATGGACAACGCCAAAGACAAAAAGCTTCACCTGTACGGACTTTTGTCGGACGGCGGCGTTCACAGCCACATTACGCACGTTTACGCGCTTTTGAAAATGGCGAAAATGCGCGGCGTGAAGGACGTTTTTATTCACTGCTTTATGGACGGAAGGGACGTTTCCCCCACTTCAGGCGCGGACTTTATACGCGGACTGCAAGCCGAAATTAAAAATATCGGCGTCGGTAAAATCGCGTCCGTTTGCGGCAGATACTACGCCATGGACAGGGACAATAACTGGGACAGGGTTGAAAAAGCTTACGACATGCTTACCCTCGGCGAGGGCAAGCAGTGCGCAGACCCCGCCCAAGCCGTTGAAGAAAGCTATGCGGAAGGCGTCACCGACGAATTTATAAAGCCGATAAAAACAGTTGAAAACGGCAAACCCGTCGGACTTTTGGAGAAGGGCGACAGCGTGATTTGCTTCAACTTCCGTCCCGACAGGGCAAGACAAATTACGCGCGCGGTATCGCAAAAGCAATTTGTCGTTCCCAAAGGCGAAGCGTTTGAAAGAAAAACAGGTTACGTCGACCCCGTTTACGTGTGCTTCACCGTTTACGACGCCGCATTCGAAGGCGTTGAAATAGCTTTCCCCAAAACCTCTATGGAGAACACGCTTGGCGAATATCTCGCAAAGCTCGGCAAAAAACAGTTAAGAATTGCCGAAACCGAAAAGTATGCGCACGTAACATTCTTTTTTAACGGCGGCGTTGAAGCGCCCAACGAAAACGAGGTGCGCGATTTAATACCCTCCCCCAAGGTTGCGACGTACGATTTGCAGCCCGAAATGAGCGCGTACCTTGTAACCGACAAAGTTTTGCAGGAGCTTGACGGCGGCGATTTCGACGTGGTTATTTTAAATTTCGCAAACTGCGACATGGTCGGGCATACGGGCGTTATCCCCGCGGCGATAAAAGCCGTGGGAACGGTTGACGAGTGCGTTAAGAAAGTTCTTGACAAAATTTTGGAAATGGGCGGTTCCGCCCTGCTTACCGCAGACCACGGCAACGCCGACAGACTTTTGTCGGAGGACGGCTCTCCCTTCACGGCGCATACAACAAACCCCGTTCCCGTGGTTCTCGTTTCAGAGAAACACAAAAATGCCAGCCTTCGCTGCGACGGCGTTCTTGCCGACTTAGCCCCCACCCTTTTAACCGTAATGGGCTTGCCCGTACCCAAAGAAATGACAGGGAAAAGCTTAATTAAATAAATTTACATAATTGCCGCCCGCGCACGGTTGTGCGCGGGCGGTTTGCATATTTGACGTTATCGGGCGGGAAAGCGTTTGCTTAATTTTTTAAATTGAAATATAATAATAACGTGATAACGAAAGAACCTGAAAAATTTTTCACCAAAAATTACGTGGTGTGCATAGGCGCGATTATCTGCTGTATTCTATGGGGCAGCGCTTTTCCTTGCGTCAAAATAGGTTATAAACTTTTTGAGGTTAACACGGAAAGCGTTCCGTCGCTTATGCTGTTTGCCGGAACGCGCTTTTCTCTGGCGGGAATACTGGTAATAATTTTCGGCTGTATTTTAAAGAGAAAATTTATTGTGCCCAAGCCGAAAAATTTATGGCGCGTAGGCGTGGTTTCGGTATTTCAGACGGTGGCTCAATATACGTTTTTTTATATAGGACTTGCTCACACGGCGGGCGTAAAAGCTTCTGTTTTGAACGGACTGGGCGTATTTTTTACTATTTTGGCGGCGTGCTTCATTTTCAGGACGGAAAAGTTTACGCTTGTAAAGCTTGCCGGCTGTATATTGGGCTTCGGCGGAGTCGTACTTATTAATCTGGGCGGCGACTTCTCCTTTTCCTTCACTCTGCTCGGCGAGGGGTTTGTAATTTTCTCGGGACTGTCCTCCGCCATTGCAGCAGGCTTCGTGAAAATTTTTTCCAGACACGAGGATACAACCGCTCTCTGCGGATACCAGTTTCTTTTCGGCGGAACAGTTTTGGTTATAGTCGGGCTTGCGGCGGGAGGAACGTTCGGCGGGGTAAACGCAGGCGGAATTTTCATGCTGCTTTATCTTGCGTTTCTTTCGGCGTGCGCGTTTACATTACAGGGCTTCTTGTTACGGTATAATCCCGTGTCAAAAATAGCGGTATTCAAAAGCACAAATCCTATTTTCGGCGCGGTTTTTTCCGCTATGATTCTCGGCGAAAAGGACCAGCTTTTATCTTGGTTTACGCTTTTGGCGCTTTTACTTGTGTGCGCGGGCATATTCGTTATAAATAAATTCGGCGAAAGACGCTTAAAATTTAGAAAATCGGGATAAAATTGATTGTAAAATACAATCGTCTGTGATATACTTTTCAAGTAGAATAAATTCAGAGGACGATTTATGAATCTTAGTTTGTTACTGTCGAGGCCCGAGGGCGCAGCGGGTATGGGCGATACCGCCTGGACGCTGTACATTACTTTATCGGTTGCATGCCTCATAATTATATTTCTTGCCGCGCTGGTCACCATTTTTTTGGTGTTGTTCCAAAAGAGCAATTCTGACGGAATACAGGGTATTACCGCTTCCAGCGAAACTTTCTTCGGTAAAAACAGAGGACAGTCTATTGAAAGTAAGCTTAAAAAATGGACTTGGGTCTGCATGGGCGTTTTGGGCGTTCTGTCGATTGCTATTTACATTATTTGCTTACTTGTTCCCTGAAAAATGCAGTTTAAAGGCGGCTTAAAGCCGCCTTATTTATTTTATTATGGATATTAAACAAAAACTATTAAACGACATCAAACAGGAAAAGCTTTGCTTCAAGACGGTGCAGGAAATATTGCGCGCCGCGCCTTATATAGGTAAAAACAAAAAGGCGCAGAAAGAAGCCGTTTCCGCCTTGAAGCAGCTTGAAAAAGAGGGCGCGATTCTGCGGGACGCAAGGCGCAGATACTGCACGGGCAAACAGGCGGGCGCCTTTTACGGTACGGTACAGGGCAACGAGGGCGGCTTTGCATTTGTCATTCCCGACGACAAGGAAAAGTATTCGGGCGATTTTTTTATACCGAAAAAATCGCTTTTCGGCGCTTACGACAAGGACAGGGTTATCGCCGCGCCCGTGCGCGGAACCAAAGACGAAGCGTATATAATTAAAATTTTGAAGCGCGGCGTAAAACGTTTTGCGGGAACCTTCACCGCCGACGGAAACCGCCTTTACGTACGACCCGACAATACGCGTCTGCCGGAGGTTAATATTGTCCCCTCCCTTTCCCTTGACGCCGTTGACGGAAGTAAAGTCATGTGCGAAATAACCGCTTACAGGTCGGGCGGCGCGCCGAACGGAAAAATAACCGAAATACTCGGCGAGTGCGGTAAATTGCAGACCGAAGAGCTTGCAATAATACGTGAGCACGGTTTAAGCGAGCAATTTCCCGAAGCCGTGACAGCCGAAGCGCAAGCCGTCAATCTTACTCCGTCGGCGGACGGCCGTACGGATTTACGCGACAAACTTATATTCACTATAGACGGCGCAGATACGCGCGACATTGACGACGCCGTATCGCTTGACGTGACGGACGGGAAATTTGTTCTCGGTGTTCATATCGCCGACGTAAGCCACTACGTAAAGCCCAGAACCGCGCTTGACAAGGAAGCTTACGCAAGGGGCACAAGCGTTTACTTCCCCGACAGAGTGCTGCCCATGCTGCCCAAAGAGCTGTCAAACGGCATATGCTCCTTAAACGAGGGCGAGGACAGACTTGCACTGTCATGCGTTATGACTTTCGACAAAGAAGGCACGCGCACGGATTATAAAATTTTCAGAAGCATAATTAAAAGCCGTCATAAAATGACTTATAAGGACGTAACCGCCATCTGCGAAAACGACGGAAGCGTCTGCAAAAAATATGAAGATATCGTAAGCACGGTCAAAAATATGCAAAAGCTGAGCGGGCTTCTCACCCGCAAACGCGAAAATGCCGGTTGCGTCAATCTGGATATACGCGAAGCGAAAATTTACGTCGACGAAAACGGTAAAATAGTTATACCCGATTACGAAAGGGGCATTTCGGAAATTATAATCGAGCAGTTTATGATTTCCGCAAACGAAGCCGTAGCGGAATTTCTGCTTAAAAACAAGGCGACCTGCCTTTACCGCATACACGAAAAGCCGTCGCCCGAAAAGGCTTCCGCGCTTGTAACCTTTTTAAAGGATTTGGGCATAAACGCAAAACTGAACCCCGAAAGCGTAAACCCCGCGGACTTCCGCGATATTTTAACTTGCGCCGAAGGCAAACCGTATTTCGGCGTAATCAACAAAGTAATGCTAAGAAGCATGCAAAAAGCGCGCTACTCGGAAATAAACGCGGGGCACTTCGGTCTGACGTCAGACTGCTACTGCCACTTTACCTCCCCTATCCGCCGTTATCCCGATTTATTCGTTCACCGCGCGGTGAAGGCGCTTTTAGACGGCAATACCAAGGCATTGAACCGTTACTCCGCCTTTGCGCCTGCCGCGGGAACGGACTGCTCCGAACGGGAACGCATTGCCGACGAAGCGGAACGCGGCGTGGACGATTTGTACAAGCTTATGTATATGACAGACAAAACGGGCGAAAAATTCGACGCCGTTATTTCGGGCGTGACGAAGTTCGGCGTGTTCTGCGAGCTGGAAAATACCGTCGAAGGGCTTATCCCCGTGGAAACGCTTTCCGACACGCGGTTGGAATTTTTCCCCGAAAAATTTCTGCTTAAAGGCGATAAACATAAATTCAGGTTAGGCGACAAAATTAAAATACGCGTAGACAACTGCGATTTCGGCAAAATGCGCGTCATGTTTTCGATAGACGAATAAAAAATTGTGTGATATAATTTAAATATGAGAATGGTTACGTATAACAAGTACGCGACATACGAATATTTCATACTTGAAAAATTCGAAGCGGGAATAGTGCTTGAGGGCGCGGAAGTCAAGTCTTTAAGGGCGGGAAACTGCAACCTTAAGGACAGCTTCTGTTTTATACGCGACGGACAGCTTACCCTTAAAAACGCGCATATAGCGGTATACGATAAGGCAGGCGCCTTCTCCACCAAGGAGAGCAAGCGCGACAGAAAGCTGTTAATGCACCGCGGAGAAATAGACAAAATCGTCGGCAAAATAAACGAAAAGGGCTACACCCTTATACCTCTTTCAATATACTTTTCGGGCAGCCTTGTAAAGGTTGAAGTTGCACTGTGCAAAGGCAAACAAAACTACGACAAGAAAAAGAGCATTGCCGAACGCGACCAAAAACGCGCGCTCGACAGGCAGTTAAAAGAATACAGATAAACTTTTTTTAGAGGAAGAAAATATGAAAAATTACAAATTGGATACTCTTTGCGTACAAGCGGGCTATTCGCCCAAATCGGGCGAGGGAAGAATTCCGCCCATATCCCAGTCGACTACGTTTTTTTATCCCAAAACGCAGGAAATGGCTGATTTGTTCGATTTGAAAAGCGACGGTTACTTCTACTCCCGTCTGGCTAACCCGACGGTTGCCGCATTCGAGGGCAAGGTTGCCGCGCTTGAGGGCGGCGTTTGCGGCATAGGCTGCGCCTCGGGCATGTCCGCCACGTCGCTGGCGATTTTCACCGTAGCGGGCGCGGGCGACAATATTGTTTCTTCCTCCGCTATTTACGGCGGAACGTACAATCTTTTTTCCACCACTTTGCCGAAGCTCGGGATAGAGTGCAGATTTTTCAATCCCGACGCGGACGAAAAGGAAATAGAAAAACTGATTGACGACAAAACCAAAATGATATTCACCGAGACGGTCGCAAATCCCGCGATTATAGTCCTCGACTTTGAAAAAATTGCGCGCATAGCCGACAGGCACAAGGTGCTTTTCGCCGTGGACAACACCCTTGCAACGCCCGTTTTGTGCCAACCCAAAAAATGGGGCGCGCACATTGTAATACACTCGTCGTCTAAATATCTTGACGGACACGCGGCGGCGCTGGGCGGCGTTATAGTTGACCTGGGCAATTTCGCCTTCAAAAACAACGGGCGCTATTCCTCCTTTAACGTTCCCGACGAAAGCTATCACGGACTTGTATATGCCGATTTGCCCGTCGCATTCGGTACGAAATGCCGCGCGCAGATGATGCGCGACTTCGGCGCGATTATGAGTCCGCAGAACGGATTTATTTCCTATATAGGAAGCGACACGCTTGCGCTGAGAATGGAACGCCACAGCGAAAACGCGAAAAAAATAGCCGCATACCTGAAAAAGCACCCCAAAATAGACTGGATAAACCACCCCTCCCTGCCGGACAACAAATATCATAAGCTTGCCATGAAATATATGCCGAACGGTCAGGGCGGCATGATGAGCTTCGGCATCAAGGGCAGCGCGGCGAAATGCGCCAAATTTTTGGAGGCTTTACAGCTTATAACACAGGAAACGCACGTCGCGGACGTGAGAAGCTGCGTGCTTCACCCCGCGTCCACCACGCACAGACAGCTTTCCGATGAGGATTTGAAAGCCGCGGGAGTGCCGTACAATCTTATAAGGCTTTCCGTAGGCATAGAAAATGCGGAAGACATAATTGCGGATTTGGAGCAAGCTTTGGAGAAAGTTTAAAATATGCCCATAGTAACAGATAAGGAAATTCCTGCTTATAAAATACTTACAAGCGAACGTATTTTCGTTATGGACAAAGAAAGGGCTGTCTCGCAGGAGATTCGCCCGATTGAAATAGCCATTCTCAATTTGATGCCCACTAAGGAAACGACCGAAACACAGTTTATGCGGTTGCTTTCCAACTCCCCTTTGCAAGTAAACATAACGCTTATAAAAACGTCGTCTTACAGCTCTACCCACACAGACGCGGGACATCTTGAAAAATTTTATAAAACTTTCGACGAGGTAAGGGACAATAAATTCGACGGAATGATAATTACGGGCGCACCCGTTGAAAATATGCCGTTTGAAAAAGTCGCCTACTGGAACGAGCTGAAAGAAATACTCGACTGGACAAAGACGAACGTCACCTCCACCATGTTTATCTGTTGGGGCGCGCAGGCGGCGCTGCATTACTTTTACAAGATAAAAAAACACCCTTTAAAGGAAAAATGCTTCGGCATATTCGCGCACAGCCGTGTGCGCGACGGCGTGCCCGAACCGCTTATGAGGGGCATTTCAGACGAGTTCCATATGCCTCATTCCAGACACACGATAATTTACGCCAAAGACATACTCGACGTAAAGGGGCTTAAAATTCTGGCATACTCCAAGCGTGCGGGCGCGTCTATTATAAAAAGCGTGGACAACAGACAGGTTTTTGTGACGGGGCACATGGAATACGACAGGTACACCCTTAAAAACGAATACGACCGCGACAGGGAAAAGGGACTGGACATAAAGCCGCCCGTAAATTATTTTGCGGACAAGGACATGCGCGAGGTTAAAATGAACTGGACCTCCACCGCTAATTTATTTTACATAAACTGGCTTAACTATTACGTATATCAAGTTACTCCTTACGATATAAACGGAGTAAGATAAAAAAACCCGCGCGGCGAAATTTAACGCCGCGCGGGTTTTTTTATCGATATATTTTATTTTTCGTACGCGAAGTAACTGGGCAACGAAAACAAGAGTGAAACTTCCGTTTCCGTGTTGCCGCGTTCTACCGTAACCTTTACGGTATCGCCTTGTTTAACGGACAACATTATGTCCGAAATGTTGTACCTGCGCGTAATTACAACGCTGTCAAGCTCGTTCCCCGCAGTATCGCAGACCGTAATCTTTTTCAACACGTCGCCCGCGCGCAAAAGCCCCGACGAAGGCGAGCCGCTTACGGATTCCACCTTGACCGTTTCGTATATCTGCGCAACTTTGTTATTTTCGTCATAGACGGAGTAAGTGTCGGTCAGCGCGGTGGTAATGTTCAGACGCGCCTTGTTGATGCCGCCGCCGGACTGCATTCTGTTGCCGTTTTCAAGATAATTATAGTAGAGCCGTTGAACAAGCCGCCTTACGTTGTGCGCGGGGAGAGCATAGCCCATATTGTCGACGTCCGCCTCGTCGTCCTTGGCGTTGACTATTGCAATGATTTTACCGTCTTCGCCGTAAAGCGCCCCGCCGGAGTTGCCGTGGTTTATAGCCGCGTCCGTCCTGAGTACAAGATAAGTTAACGTGTCGTTTGAATTTTTGTCCGATAGACTTAAACTTACGCTTTGGCTGTCCTTACTTACCGTGCCGAGCGTTGTGCCCATTCCTTCGCCTTCGGGATTGCCTACAGTGTAGACCTGCTGTCCGACGTAAACGTTTTCATTTTCGGAAAACTCTGCCGCGCGCGCATCGCTGCGCTTTAATACGGAGCTGCCCGAAACTTTCAGCAAAGCTATATCGTACGTTACGGAAGCGCCTATAACCTCCGCATTTATCGCATATTTTTCGTCGTTCG
This sequence comes from uncultured Clostridia bacterium, assembly GCA_947053655.1. GTDB lineage: Bacteria > Bacillota > Clostridia > Christensenellales > Borkfalkiaceae > Coproplasma. The sequence goes on along the minus strand of CAMRTO010000008.1, from coordinate 19,367 downwards.
TTATATTGTAGCTGTTCGAAATAGAATAATTAATGTCGCGCACGTCCTGTCCGTAAAGATACAGCCGCACGTCGTCGCAAAATACGGTGTCCGAAGTATCGTCGTAAATAACGTGGCAGTTTGTAACCACCAACGCGTCACCCGCAGCTTTATCAAGACTTATAATCGCGCCCGAGCCGGTAAAAACTTTATAAGTAGTGCCGCTGTAACGGGAGGTATATTTGAACCTTGTAAGTATGGAAACGCCGCTCATGAGCGATTTGTTGATATTTTCCATTAAGCTTACGCCGACGTCCGACCCGTCAAAGCTTAAATACTCGCGCAAGAATTCGTCCAGAGTCATATTTTCGTTGCCGGCAATGGTTTTAGCGGCTTCGTAAAGCTGTTGCACGGTAATATCCGCGCCGTCCTGTCCGTCGCGGCCGTCAAGACCGTTTTTACCCTCTTTGGAAAAAAGCGAGCAACCGCCCAGAAGCATTGCACCCGCCACCGCAAACGAAGCGATAAAAAATAAAAATTTCTTCATACAAAAATTACCTTAATTTATTACGCCTACAGTCACCGTTAACGGCTGTGAACGCGTCACCGTATTTCGACTTTATTATACTTCAAAATACTACAAATGTCAAATGCTTAAAGTTGCACGCCGTTACCGGTTAAAAGCACGCGCGCCGTCTCTACGCTGTCGACGCCCGTTTTGTTTTTTACGGGAGCGAACTCTCTGTTTCTCTCCACTTCGAAGGCAAGACAGTCGCCCGTCAAGCTTATCATATCTACGACCAGCTTTTCAAACTTATAGCCGTTAGGCTGAGCCGGCACGACGCGGACGCCGTTTTCGATATGCGGGATAGCTTTTTCCGCAAGATGATAAGGAAGCTTTTTCCCGAGCGTGCCGTTCAGCTTTTCAACCTTGAACAGATAATTCAAAATTACTCCGTAGCGGTAAACCAGCCCGCCGTCCGCCCCGCAAAGCGACGCGTCCTTATGCGGCATATCGTAATATTCTATTATAGAAGGTTTACCGTCTATTTTACAGAGTACGCCGACCTTTTCTTCCGCACAAGTCTTTTTAACTACCTTTGCGCCGCTTTCACAGCCCGAAAGACAAGTTGCGCCGATAAACACGGGGTCGCATATCCTTTGCAACACGTTGTCGACGCCGAAAACGTTAAGCCACTCTATCCCCTCGCGCTCCAACACGGCGGAAGCGCCGCTTCCGACAAGCGACTCGTACCAGCCGCCGTTGCCGTTAGGCGATAAGGAAAGCCTGTGTTTTTCGTCCAGAAAAATTTTTCCGTCAAAGCCGCAAGCCGGTTCCGTGTCCTGAACGAAAAAGAAAATCCTGTTTTCGGGATAACCGAAAAATCCGTTTTCCTTAAAAAATGCGCGGGTCTGCGCGTCGTTTTTTTCGCTTGTCATAATAAACAGCGGAAAATTCACCCCCGACAGACAAGCGACGTTTTTCACGCTTTCCATAAGCAGTTGAAAGATGTAAACGTGACGCGTAACGCCTATGTCGTACATGCCCTTGGGCTTATCGAAGCCGAGACGCGTGCCCTGTCCGCCCGCCAAAAGCACGGCGCCGACTTTGCCGGCTTTCAATACTTCCAGTCCGGCTTTTTCGTATTTTCCCCTGTTCGCGGCTATATTTTCAGACGTTTCCGCCTGAACGGGGCTTAATTCGCCGACAGAAGCCGCGCGTTTTAAACCGATATTTTCCAATACGGTAAAATCCGTCTTTTCAATATCGTTAAGTAAAATATTACGTTTTTTATCGTCAAGTTCTCCGTAGTAATCCAGAAGATGGCTTTGCCCCGCCTGCCTTAAAAGGCTTTTTGCTCTTTCGTAATCCACAGGCTACACCCCTTACATATAAATGTACTCTCTAAATATATATTATTTGTGAAAATTTGTCAATAAATTAGTTAAATTTAATAAAAGCTATTGAAATACGCTTTAATATGTTATATAATATAATGTGAAATTATATGATAACGGTACACTGATTCCGGAGGAAAAATTATGTTTTGCACCGAATGCGGAGAAAAACTTACGCTAATGTTTAAAGCCGACGAGGGGCTTGTGCCCTACTGCAAAAGTTGCGCGGAATACCGCTTCCCGCGGTTTGCGACGGTTGTCGGCATGGTAGTTACAAACAGGGATAAAGACAAAATTTTGCTTGCCAGGCACAAGGGCGGCGAGGATTATATTTTGTTTGCGGGATATATAAAGAGAGACGAAACGGCGGAAAAAGCCGTTACGCGCGAATTTAAGGAAGAAACAAAACTGGACGTTGTAAAGTTCAAATACCTTTCCTCCCGCTTTCACGAGCCGAAAAATCTGCTTATGTTGGGATTTCTCGTTATGGCGGAAGACGGCGTGCCCGTTCCCGACGCCAACGAGCTTGACGAGGCAAAATGGTTCACCTTAGACGAAGCAATGCAAACGATTAAAAAGGACAGCTTAGCAGAGGCCTTTTTAAAAAGCGCTTTGCCCGAAATAAAAAAATTATAATTATCAGGAGACGATAAAAATGAAATTACTTCTTTCTACCGGAGCAATTGCAGGTATAGCCGTAGGCGCAGTCGCCGCGGTACTGCTTGTTATTGCGATTTGGGCAATTTCTACCTGCAACAAGTTTGTAAGAATGAAAACCCAGTGCGAGGAAGCGTTTTCGAATATAGATATTTTTCTTAAAAAACGCTTCGACCTTATCCCCAACCTCGTCGAGACGGTTAAAGGATATATGAAGCATGAAAGCGAAACGCTTAAAAGCATTACCGAAGCGCGCGCAGGCGTAGCGTCCGCCTCCGGCGCCGCGGAAAAGATAGTTGCCGAAGCAAAGCTTTCGCAAGCGATTAAGGGCTTGAACATCGTGGTGGAAAACTATCCCGACCTTAAAGCTAACGCAAACTTTATCGATTTGCAAAGCCAGCTTAAAGGCATAGAAAGCGAGCTTGCCAATGCGAGAAGATATTACAACGCAACCGCAAGACAGTTCAACAGCGGTATCAGATCCTTCCCCGCGCTGATAATTGCCAGAGCAATGCACCTTGAAGTACAACCGTACTTCGAGCTGGAAGATCCTGCGGAGAGAAAAAACGTAAAAGTGGAATTTTAAATTTCCGACGGGTTAAGGGGAGCGGAAGCTCCCCTTGCTTATTATTGGAGAGAATATGAAAAAAACAAGACTTCTACCCATAATTTTAACTATGATTACGGCGGTACTGCTGTTGGCGGCAAGCGCGTGGGGACTTTACGGCAGTAAAACGGCGCGCGCCGACTCTTACGGCGGCAGCAACGCGTATACTTTTTATTTTGAAAATTACGATGTTGTTTACGACATAGAAAGCAACCGCAAAATATCCGTAACCGAAAAAATACAGGTCAGGTTTACGGGATACGCGAGCACAGGTTTCATTAAAGACATACCCGTCAACGGCGGAGAGCTTGTGCGTAAGGTAAAAGTTTACAGCCTTGACGGCTTCAACGCGACACAGCGCAAAAGCGTTTACCATAAGGTGTATCTGGAAAACCGCAATTTCGTGTCCGTCGATATCGGCGATTCCGGAAACAAAACAAACAAAAGCTATACCTTCCTAATAACGTACGATTACTGCCTGACAAAGGCACAGGAAGGTAAAAACGCGCTTTCTCTTAACCCCATAGGCCTTGCGAGAGACTGCGAAATAAAAAACGCAAGCGTTACTCTGGTTGCCCCGAAGGGCTTTATCGGTGCGGATTGGAAGGCGGGAACAAAAAATTCTTACGCCCCTCTCGGCTTTACGGAAATACCTGCCGACGGCGGTAAAACGGCGCTCCGCGCGGAAAATTTCTCGCTTGATAAAAACGAAGGCGTGACCGTGGACATGAAATTCGAAGACGGGTCGCTGAAAGTTTACAGCGAGTTTACCCCCTACATCTTCGTTATTATAAGCGCGGTCGGAATACTTGCCGTCGTGTTATTAAGACTTTTCGTTTTCAATAAAAACGCCTTAACGCCCGTCGTTAACTACGAAGCGCCCGATAAAATGGACCCCCTTATGATGGGTAAGCTTATAGACAATAAAGTCGACAACGAAGATATTACCTCGCTTATCTATTATTGGGCTGATAAGGGCTATCTGAAAATAAACCTTGACAATAAAATCAACCCCACCATTATTCGCACGGTGAAGCTGTTGCCCGAAGACACGCCGCTTTACGAGCAGACGCTGTTTTACGGAATGTTCGGCGCAAACGACGCCGTAAGAGTGACCGATTTAAGATACAAGTATTACAAAATTGTTCAGCAGGCGAAGCAACAGCTTGTTACCGGAGTAAAGAAGCTTTACAACAATGTAAGCATAATCATAGCGTCGGTATTTGCCGCTGTGGGCGGGGCGATATTGGGCTTAGCTCCGCTAATAATAGCTATGTCAAGCATTTCGTTTTCACTTATATTCTATCAAGGGTTAATAGCCTTGGTTCCCCTGCTGTTTGTTTTTATCGCCGAACTCAGTTTGGTATACGGCAGACTGAAAACGTCCGGCGGGAAATTTATCGGATTGTGCTTTATTCCCGCGGGACTTTGCGCGCTTGTAATACTTTTTTACACTTTGCTTATACCGTCCGCCATTATTCCGTTGGTAGCCAAGCTGCTTATTTCCATATCGGGTTGCGTCCTTTTGGGTGTTTCCGTCATACTTATTAACAGAAGTAAGGAATACAACGCCAAGCTGAACGAGATTGTAGGCTTCAAGCAATTTATAACCCTTGCGGAAAAAGACCGCTTGGAAAAAATGATTGAAAGCGACCCGCAGTTCTACTACCATATACTGCCTTATGCGCAGGTGCTGGGCGTCACTAAGATTTGGGAAGATAAATTCGAAGGAATAACCGTTCAACCGCCCGACTGGGTTGTGGGCGATATTCTGACGACGGCGATAACCTTCCGCGCGCTCAACACGCTTATCAACGCTTCCGTAGCGAACATAAGCTCCGGCATGGTTTCGGCACCCTCCTCATCGGGCAGGGGCGGCTTCGGAGGATTCGGCGGCGGCGGCATGGGCGGCGGTCACGGCGGCGGCGGCTTCAGAGGAAGATAAATTTTATATACGAAACCGGCGCGGCTTAAGCCGCGCCGGTAATTATTTATAAGTATTTATTCGCTTTCCACCGTTACTTTTATTTTGCTTGAAATACCTTCCATAAGCTTTAAATTCACGTCGTACACGCCCAAATTTTTAATGGGGGCGTCCAGTGCGATTTTCCTTTTATCCACGTCGTAACCCGCGGCAGACATTGCGTCGGAAATGTTAGCGCCCGTAACCGAGCCGAAAACCTTTCCGCCCTGTCCCGCCTTAATTTTAACGGTAAAATTTTTACCTTTAAGCTCCGCGGCGAGCGCCTGCATAGCCTTTACTTCCTCTGCTTTATGAAAGTCTGCGGCGGCTTTCTTTTGGTTTAAATCGTTTATCTTCATTGCCGTGGCAATCTCGGCAAGTCCCTTTTTTATGAGAAAATTACGGGCGTAGCCTTCGTTTACTTCAACTACTTCGCCCTTTTTGCCTTGCCCCTTTACGTCTTGCAATAAAATTACTTTCATGGTTTACTCCTTTGTAATATTTTAAATCATGAGCGGCGTTTTGTCAATAGCTTTGCATAATTTGCCGACTGCGGCACAAAATAAATGCGGAGGGTATTATAATGGAAAATGTAAATCACGACATAGCTTGCAGCGTAGATAAGTGTAAGTATAATTTCCACGGTTGCAACTGCACGCTCGATAAAATTACCGTAGGTTGCACTTGCGACAGCACGAGATGCACTTGCTGCGAAAGCTATTCCGAAAAGGTTTAATTTAATACCTTTGGTTTATCCTTGCGATAAAGTACGGCGCGCTTATTTTAAGCGCGCCGTATTATTTTTATCCGATCCATTTATTGAACGGTATTTTCAGAACGTTCATTGCATGCAGAACGTTTCTGTCGTAAATATGCGTAGCCACTCCGCTCTTGCCGAAATAGGCGTTGAACACTTCCATAAACTCGAAATCGTGCAGTGAATTTATCACCGCGCCTATTACAAGCATAAGACCGATGCAAACTACTGCCGCAGTCACCGCGCCGAGAACGCCGTCCACCGTCCTGAAAACAAGTCCGTCGCGCGCCTTGTCGATAAGCTTGGGGCCGAACACGCCCGCCAAAATTACGGCGATCAGCATCAGAGCAAACAGTCCGGCGCCTATAATAATCTGCGCAAGAATTTTGGGCGTAATTTTTATCTTTGCCAGCATGTCCGTCGCACCCGACAGCTTCGACGAAAGAGTTCCCGCAAGACTGTCGATTACGCCTGCGAATTCCTCCACGCCCGAAACCAGATGCCAGGAAAGAACACCCGCCCCGACGACGAGGAAAAGAATGAAAAATCCCCATACCGCCGAAGTAAGACCGCCGGAATAGCCGCTTCTTATGCAAAGCATTATTATGCCTATGACAAAGAAGTCGAAAAGATAACTTCTGAAAAACTTCCAGGAACCGCTTGCATAAATTTTACCCATAAATGAATACAGCACGGCGCCCTCGTGCGCGAGTCTGGAAAAGTCGACGACGGAAATAAAAACCGCCGCTAAGATACCCGTAAGCACCGCTCCTTTCAAAGCCAGCGTAATACCGCCGAACACCCTGTCAAGTATCCCCCAGACGCCGCACGTCTGCTTTATTTTGCGCTTTTTATGCTTCAACAGGCGTTTGTACTGCTTTTTGTCGTCCGTGCCGAGCGCGGAAAGAATTTGCTCGGTATTGTCGTTGAGCTCGTCGTAATGCTCGTAATAGGAACGCTGTTTGCGCTTTTCTATTCCCTTAGTCATTACCGTGCGCAAAACTATAAAAGCCGCCATAAAAACAACTATGAGAAAGAGCGTAATTCCCAAAGTCACGAACCCTGCGACGGGCGTTCCGCCGCCGAGTTTACTTGTTATAAGCTTGCCTATCGGTATGCCTATTACCCCGACGAACAGAAGCTCGACCGCCCAGGAATTTACTTTTGTAAAACCTTTAAGCGCGCCTATTCCGCCCCCGAGCAGAGTAAAAAGCACTATCAAGCATATTATTACAATGCTAAGAATATCCATTTATTCCCTCGAATTATTTGTTGAAGCTGTCTTTAAGCGAAACAATTTCCGACAGAACCTTTTCCCCCGCAAAGCTTTTATAGTATCCGCAACGGATAAGCTGGTAAGCTTTGTCTTCGCCGTTTTCGAAAAGATAAGGCTCTGCCTTGCCGTAAAAAATCTTTTCGCTTTCCGTATCCAGCCGCTCGGCGTAGTCCTGGTCGGGATACTGCTCGTCCTTTAAAAGCGGCTTATACTGCCTGTACTCGGCGTCGACGCCGTACTTGGCGTCAACCCACTGAATTACGCCCTTCGCCTTTATTTCCGAAGGCTGTGCGGAGCCGCTGCGCGTTTCGGGGAAGTATGTGCAGAAAAGCTCCTCCGCTTCGCCGTCGGCGCCGATTTTTACCTCGTCGCAACGCACGATATACGCACTTTTAAGTCTTACGGTGCCGCCCTTGCAAAGACGCTTGTACTTGGGCGGAGGATTGAGTGAAAAGTCGTCCCTTTCGATATATAAGGTGCCGGTAAATTTAATATCTCTTTCTCCGCCGTCCTGCTTTAAAGGATTTTTTTCGAAAGAAAGATTTTCCTCCCCGACGTAATTGGTTATTGTCAGCTTTAACGGGTTTAATACCGCCATGGCGCGTTCCGCATTTTCATTTAAATTGTCGCGAATGCAACTGTCAAGCTGGGCCTGATTTACTACCGAATAAGCTTTCGCCACGCCGACGTCCGCGCAGAATTTTTTTAACGCCTCGGGCGGGACGCCGCGTTTTTTAAGTCCCATTACCGTAGGCATGCGCGGGTCGTCCCAACCGCGGACAAAGCCCTCGTCCACAAGTTTTTTGAGATAGCGTTTCGACATAAGCATGTTGGTAATGTTAAGCCTTGCAAACTCTATCTGTCTGGGTAACGGCTTCGGAAGTCCCGACCTTTCCACAAACCAGTTGTAAAGCGGTCTGTGATTTTCGAATTCCAACGAGCAAAGCGAGTGAGTGATGCCCTCTATCGCGTCGGAAACGGGGTGAGCGAAGTCGTACATGGGATAAATACACCACTTATCGCCCGTCCTGTAATGGGGAACGTGCGCTATGCGGTAAATTATCGGGTCGCGCATGTTTATGTTGGGAGAAGCCATATCTATTTTTGCGCGCAGCACCTTTGCGCCGTCGGGATACTTGCCCGCCTTCATTTCGCGGAAAAGCTTTAAATTTTCTTCTATGCTTCTGTTGCGGTAGGGAGATTCCTTGCCCGCCTCCGTAAGCGTGCCGCGCGTTGCGGTAATTTCCTCCGCGGACAAATCGCAAACGTAAGCCACGCCGTCAAGAATGTATTTTTCGGCAATTTCATAAAGCCTGTCGTAATAGTCCGAAGCGAAAACAAGCTTATCGTACTCGAAGCCAAGCCATTTTACCGCTTCTACTATCGAGTCCACATACTCGTAGTCTTCCTTTGCGGGATTGGTATCGTCCATGCGCAGGTTAAGCTTGCCGTTATACTTGTCCTTTACGCCGAAGTTGATGCACATCGCCTTAATATGACCGATATGCAGATAACCGTTCGGTTCGGGAGGGAAGCGCACCTGAATTTTGTTCCCCACGCTTTCGAATTTACCAGCTTCAAGTTCTTCGTTTATTATCTGCTCTATAAAGTTGTTTGCTTCGGGTAATTTCATATAACTTAACCTTTAATTACTATTTAAAATACTTTTCAAGATACTCTTTAGCAAGCTCGTTGCCTTGCTCTGCGGCTTTTTCAAACCAAATTTTTCCGTTTTGCTCGCTTTTATTTACGCCGATACCGTTACAATAATAAATACCGAGATTGAGCTGCGCGCCGACAATGCCTTGATTTGCCGCCTTCATACACCAAAATGCTGATAATTTTTCATTGGGTGATACACCGTAACCGCGGGCATAGCAACTGCTGAGGCACATTTGCGCGTCTGCGTCGCCCTGTTCCGCAGCTTTTTTATACCAATAAAAAGCTTTATCGAGATTATGTTCGACGCCCTTACCCGAATGATAGCTCTGCGCCAAACACATTTGAGCATCCGCATCGCCTTGTTCCGCTGCCTTTTGCCACCAAAACACCGCTGTTTCGGGAGAACGCTCGACTCCGCTTGCGTTTTTGTAACAAAGACCTAAGTTATACTGCGCATCAACGTTGCCCTGCTCCGCCGCTTTCGTGTACCAAAACACAGCTTTTTTATAGCTTTTTTTAACGCCGTCCCCCGTGTCGTAGCAATAGCCCAAGCTTAACTGCGCTTCGGCGTCTCCGCTCTCGGCGGCAGAAATTAAGTCTTCGATAAAACTCATGTTTTATAAGCTCCTTCTAAATTAAGATAAGCCCGTAATTTTTCCGTTTTCGTCGACGTCTATATGTTCCGCACCCGGAACCTTGCCCAGCCCCGGCATAAGCATAATTTCGCCCGCGACGGCGACGATAAATTCCGCGCCGCCCTTGTAAATTATATCTCTTACATGAATTTTGAAACCCGACGGGCGCGCAAGCTTAGTCGCGTCGTCGGAAAGCGAATACTGCGTTTTGGCTATTATTACCGGAAGCCCCTTTATGCCCTTGCTCTCTATTTCGTTTATTTTCCTAAGCGCGGTTTCGGTAAATTCCGCGCCGTCGCCGCCGTAAACGTTTTTGACTATATCTTCTATTTTCTTAACGATTCCGTCTTTCAGATTATACGCGAAGCGAAGCTTGCTCTTTTTCGCGCACGCAGTTACGACCGCTTCGGCAAGCGCTTTGCCGCCCTCGCCGCCATTTAAAAACACGTCCGTAAACACAGCCTTGGCGCCCGCCTTTTTGCAGGCGTTCAAAACCTCGTCCGTTTCGGCTTTTGTGTCGGTTGCAAACCTGTTCATAGCTACGACTACGGGTTTGTTGAAAACCTTCTTTATATTTTCAACGTGCTTCAAAAGATTGGGAAGCCCCGCGCGCAATGCGGACATATTTTCCTCTGAAAGCTGCGCTTTGTCTGCGCCGCCGTGAAGCTTTAATGCCCTGACGGTTGCAACGACCACTACGCAGTCAGGCTGAATATCCGCAACCCTGCACTTTGTATCGAGAAATTTTTCCGCGCCCAAATCCGCGCCGAAGCCCGCTTCCGTAACGGTGTAATCGGCAAGCGTCATTGCCGCGTAAGTCGCACTGACGGAGTTGCACCCGTGCGCGATATTTGCAAACGGTCCGCCGTGAACTATTGCGGGAGTGCCTTCGAGCGTCTGCACGAGATTGGGCTTTATAGCGTCCTTTAAAAGGGTTGCCATTGCGCCCTGCGCGTTAAGCTGAGAAGCCCTGACGTACCCCCCGTCAACGTCTATGCCGACGACTATGTTTCCTATGCGCCTTTTTAAATCCGCAAGGTCGCGTGAAAGACACAATATTGCCATTACCTCCGACGCGGCGGTAATTTCAAAACCTTCCTGCCGCTGGAAGCTGGCGCAGCCCTTCATTAAGCCCGCTTCGCAGTTAATAGTTAAATTGCGGAGGGCGCGGTCGTTCATATCCATACAGCGGCGGAAATAAACTTCCTTTATCTTCAATGCGTTACCGCGTAGAATGTGGTTGTCTATCATTGCGCACAAAAGATTGTTTGCCGCGGTTATCGCGTGCAAATCGCCCGTAAAATGCAAATTTATATCCGACATAGGTACGACCTGCGCGTATCCGCCGCCCGCCGCGCCGCCTTTAATGCCGAACACGGGTCCGAGAGACGGCTCTCTCAAAGCAAGACATACTTTTTTACCGAGCTTGGACATGCCGTCCGCAAGCCCTATCGAGACGGTGGTTTTTCCCTCTCCGCCGGCAGTGGGATTTATCGCCGTAACCAATACAAGCTTGGACTTGGGCTCAATCTTATCCAAATTTATTTTGGCTTTGTATTTTCCGTACATTTCGATACGGTCTTCATCCAACGACAGCTTTTTCGCAATTTCGCGAACGTCCTTCATCTTACATTTTTCCGCAATTTCAATATCGGTCAGCATATCGCACCCTTTAAACCATACAATTTTGTATTTTATATTATAGCACACAAGCCCTATAAAAGTATATCGTTTAATATAACTTTTTCAAATTTTTTGGCGGTACGCGTCGTATTTGGCGGACAATGCGCTTTATGAAAAAGTCAATCCCGATTATTTACTTGACTTAAAGCCGCGTTTTTTATAAAATAATTTTATACGCCCGTACCGAAAACGGCGTAAAGGAGTTTTAATTATGGCGGAAAAGAGATGCGTAACCATGGAGAAGCTTGTGGCTCTCTGCAAAAACAGAGGATACATTTTCCCCGGAAGCGAGATATACGGCGGACTTGCGAACACCTGGGACTTCGGTCCGCTCGGAGTAGAATTCAAAAACAACGTCAAAAAAGCCTGGTGGAAAAAATTCGTTCAGGAAACGCCTTACAATACGGGACTTGACTGCGCCATACTTATGAACCCGCGTACCTGGAAAGCTTCCGGACATATCGGCGGATTTTCCGACCCTTTAATGGACTGCAAAAGCTGCAAATCGCGCCACCGCGCCGACAACCTTGCGGAAGATTACTGCAAAAAACACAAGCTTGACATAAAAGTCGAAAGTATGGACAACGACGCTTTGGAAGCGTTTATCGCGGATAAAAAAATCGTCTGCCCCGTGTGCGGCAAAACCGATTTTACGCCTATAAGAAAATTCAACCTTATGTTTAAAACCTTTCAGGGCGTGACGGAAGATACGGTAAACACCGTCTACCTCCGTCCCGAAACCGCGCAGGGAATTTTCGTCAACTTCAAAAACGTTCAGCGCGCTTCGCGCATGCGCGTGCCTTTCGGAATAGGTCAGATAGGCAAATCCTTCCGCAACGAAATAACGCCCGGAAACTTCATTTTCCGCGTGCGCGAGTTCGAGCAGATGGAGCTTGAATTTTTCTGCAAGCCCGACACCGATCTCGAATGGTTTGATTACTGGAAGAATTACTGTAAAAACTTCCTCCTTTCGCTCGGTATGAAAGAGGAAAACCTGAAACTGCGCGACCACTCTAAAGAGGAGCTTTGTTTCTACTCTAAAGCGACGACCGACTTCGAATACAACTTTGCGTTCGGCTGGGGCGAGCTGTGGGGCATTGCCGACAGAACGGACTACGATTTGAAACAGCACGCCGCGGAAAGCGGAGAAAACATGGAGTATATCGACCCCGCCACAAACGAAAAATATATCCCCTACGTTATAGAGCCGTCGCTCGGTGCGGAGAGGGCTGTGCTCGCCTTCCTTACGGACGCCTACGACGAGGAAGTTCTGGACGCGGAGAAAAACGACGTGAGAACGGTTTTGAGGTTGCACCCCTTCCTTGCGCCGTACAAAGCCGCGGTTTTGCCCTTACAGAAGGGACTTTCCGAAAAGGCCGACGAGCTTTACAGACGGCTTGCAAAGAAATTTTCCGTCACATACGACGTTACCGGTTCCATAGGCAAACGTTACCGCAGACAGGACGAGATAGGCACGCCTTACTGCATTACCGTTGACTTCGATACCATGAACGACGATACCGTAACCGTGCGCGACAGGGACAGCATGGAACAAATACGTTTGAAAATCGACGAGCTTGAAGCGTATATCGAAAAAAGCTTGGAATTTTAAACAAATACTTAAAACGCGGCGGCGCACATTTGTGCGCCGCCGTTTTAATTCAGTTGTCTTTATCTTCCGTATTCTTGTTTATGTATTTTTCAAGAATGGACATTCCTATTTTTTTGCCTATGCCCATCAGCCGCGATTTAGCCGTGGACTTCTGCTTTTCTTCTTCCTCTATGCTCCCTTCGAATTTCAAATCCCTGCACGGGTCGAAGGTGACGTATCCGCACTCTGTCGCATAGGCGAAAACGTTTTTCAGCACGCCTTCCGTAAGCGCCCTGTCCTCCTCGGGGGCGCGGTCGGCAACGTTAAGCACGGCGGAAGGCTTTATCGCGCTTATATATTTTTTACCGAACGCGGGGATAAGAAAATTGTCGAGACATCTGCCTATGTCGTCGAAATACTTTTCCGACACGCGCTTAACCGCCTTACTGTCGCCGCCGTCCGTTACGGCAAGCTCGTACCACTCCAAAGCGACGGTGGAAAAACGGTATTTGACTTTCACCGGCGAAAGAAGCCAGCGCGAAAGTCTGCCTATGCCGCCTGCCATAACGGGAATAATCTGCACAATAAAACAAATGACGGAAAAAATTATAAGTATTACGTTAAAAGCTATAAACTTGGACGAATCGTCACCGCCGCGCACCGCGAAAACAAACGCAACTATCGTCAGGACAATGGAAACAAGTCTGACGGTAAGCCTTATCGCCGACAGCGCTTTGTTAAGCTTTCTTACGTTTTTCGTCTTGGCGCGCACGGCGCAAAGCGTAAGTATCAAAAGCGTTATAAACAGCGCGCCGTAAACGCCCAAAAGACAATACAGCGCGATTTCCGCGAAAAACGTGACCTTGTTGAGTATTCCGAGAAAAAGCATGTACGCAACGTACAGCAAAGTAAAAACAAGGCTTACCGAAAGCGTGCATATATTTATGCGCCTTGCAATTACCGCGCGGTTGTTGTATACGTTTTTTATCAGACAACGTATATCGAACACGTCCTTTGCGAGGGTGAAGGTTTCCTCGGCGTTTATGGTGTGTCTGACGGACACCTTTTCTTCTTCTATATTGTTTTTATCTTCCATAGCAATTATATTATATCACCGTTTCATACTGCTTGTAAAGTGCGTCGAGACGGTTTTTGACGCTTTCCAACTTTTGCATAAGCGCGCACACCTGCACATAATCCGCCGCAACGTCGGGCTTTGCAAGCATGCAATTTATTTCCTCCTCCTCGCGCTCGCATGCGGAAATATCCTTTTCTATCCGCGCGGCAAGCTCTTTTCTGCGTTCGTCCTCGGCACGCTGCTTTTTGGAACGGTAAGAATTTTCACGCCGTTCCTTTTCCCTTTCCGCCGCCGCGCTCTCCTTTACTGAGGCGGCTTTTTCGCGTTCGAGCTTTTTAGCCGCGGAATATTCGCCGTAGCCGCCGCCGTAAAAGCGAAGCTCTCCCCCGTCTATTTCCGCAACGCAACCGGCTACGGCGGAAACGAAATACCTGTCGTGCGAAACAAAAATCAAAGTCCCGTCGAATTCCCTCAACGCCTTTTCCAGACTTTCGCGCGCGGGAAGGTCGAGATGGTTTGTCGGCTCGTCCAATAAAAGCACGTTGCCCTGCTCGCACGTGAGAATACATAAAGCAAGCTTTGCGCGCTCCCCGCCGGAAAGCGAAGATACCGGCTTTTGCATGTCCTCCGCGAAAAGTCCGCACCGTGCCAATGCCGCGCGCGCTTTCGTCTGAGTATAGCCGTTATGGCGGAACCACAGCTCCTCCAACACGGTGTTGCCCGCGCCGAGGTTGGCGGACTCCTGGTCGTAATAGGCGAATTTTACGAATCTACCGACTTTTACGCAATTTCCGCAGTTTAAAATTTCCTTTAAAAGCGTACTTTTTCCCGCGCCGTTTTCGCCTATCAGCGCAAGCTTCTGTCCGCGCTTCACACTTAAATTTCCGTTTCTTATAAGAATTTTGCCGCCGCGTTCCAAATCGAGATTTGTTATTTCAAGCACGTTTTCATAGGGTTGCGCGTCGTAGCGGAAATGAAATTCGGGCGGTTTGGGCGGGGTGAACGGCTTTTCCGCAAGCTGCATTTTTTCAAGCTGTTTTACCCGACTCTGCGCGGATTTCGCCGTTGTCGCGCGGACAATGTTTCTGTTTACGTAATCCTGTAGCTTTGCCCGCTCCTCCTGCTGGGCTTCGTACTCTTTAAGCCGACGGGCGTACAGCTCCGCCTTCAAAACTTTGTATTTGGTGTAATTGCCGTTAAAGCAGGTAAGCGTTTTGTTTTCTATTTCAAACGTCTTTTTTACTATTCTGTCAAGGAAATACCTGTCGTGAGAAACGACGAAAACCGCGCCCTTGAACGATTGAAGATATTCTTCCAGCCAGAACAGCGTCGAAATATCGAGGTGGTTTGTAGGCTCGTCCAGAATAAGAAGGTCGGGTTCCTCCAACAACAGACGGGCAAGCTTCATGCGGGTTTTTTCGCCGCCCGACATAGTGTCGATAATTCTGTCGTACATACAGGCGAAGCCCATGCCGTTTAAAACCGTCTTTATTTTTACTTCCACGTCGAAACAGCCGCGCGCGGAAATGAATTTATTCAGTCTTTCCATTTCGGACGCAAGCGAAGCATACTCCGCCCCGTCAGCCGCGGCAAGCTTAGCCGAAAGGGAAGAAAGCTTTTCAACCGCGTTTATTTCCTCTTTGAACACGTCAAGCATTTCGCCGTAAACCGTGTTGCCGCTTGTGTAGCCCCCGTCCTGTTCGAGATAGCCGCATTTGAGACCGTTTTTTATAAAAACCTTACCAGCGTCCGCTTCCAACCGTCCGAGCATCAATTTTATAAGCGTAGTCTTTCCTGCGCCGTTTTCGCCTATAAGTCCTATTCTCTCGCCCTCGTTTACCGAGAAAGCGGCTCCGCCGAATATTAAGTTGTCGCCGTAGCCGAAGGCTACCCCGTCGAATGATACAAGCATGATTTTCAAAAATCCCAATCCGGTATATAGGCGCTTTGCGCGCTTTCGAAGTCCTGTAAAAAAACGTTTTTTAATCCGTACGCGCGCACGGCGGAAACGGCAGCCGAATATTCGCGCTTGGTTATCCCGCGCCGTAATTCCTTAAAATTTTCCGCTTCCCCGAAGGGCGTATATTGACTCATTAAACTGAAATACACTCTTTCGGGCAGTCCGGAAACGAATTTTATAACGTTCAACGTATCGTACACCGCCTGCGGAAGCATGAGATGACGTATTATACAGCCCGAAAGCATTTTACCGTCCGCGCGTACTTCGCATTTCTTTTCCGCCATAAACCGCAAGGCAGGCAAAGCGTAGTCCGCATAATCTCCGCGGGCGGTATACCGCTTTGCAAGTAGCGGGTCTGTAAATTTAAGGTCGGGCAAATAAATATCGACAAATCCGTCGGCAATGCGCAGGCTTTCAAGTTTTTCGTAGCCGTGCGTATTATAGACCAGCGGAATATGCGGACGGTATAAAGACACCGCCTCCGCAATTGCATGCAAATAGTGCGTGGGGTTTACCAAATTGATATTTTCCGCACCAGCATCTTCAAGGCGCTTGAAAATTTCAGCAAGCTCTTTAACGGTAATATCCTTCCCCCGTGTATTGCGCGAGAGTGAATAATTCTGACAAAAAACGCACTTTAATGTACAGCCGCAAAAGAAAATGCAACCGCTTCCGTTTTTAAAGGATACGGGCGGCTCCTCGAATGGATGAAGATAGTATTTGGCTATGCGGATGCCCTTTACGCCGCATGCGCCGCTGTGTTTTCCCCTGTCCGCGCCGCACGACGCGGGACACTGATTGCAGACCATACGGATATTATAAAATAAAAACGATATAATTGCAAGTTTTGTTTGACATGGGTTTCCGGCAATGTTATAATAATTTCAAACCTATAAAGAGTGTGCGAGAGAACGGCTCTTAGACCACACAGCAACCTGCCAAGCAAGGTGCTAACGCCGAGACCTATGGGGAAATACGAAATTTAAAGCTCCTCTCGGTCCGCAGAGGAGTTTTTCTTATATGGAAAAAACAAAAAACGTAAATTTCAGAAAAATGACCGATTGCGACCGCGGCGCGTATTTTGAAATGTCGCGCGATTTTTACGGTTGCGGAGCCGCGCACGAGCCTATTTCGGAAGAAAGCCGCATTAGCTTTTGGAAAGAAATACTTTCGGGAAAGTTTATATCGGGTTATATTATCGAGTACGGCGGCGACACGGCGGGATACGCGCTTGTCGCATACTACGCCTCGCAGGAATACGGAGGAAAAATCGCCCTGTTCGACGAGCTGTATATTTTACCGCGGTACAGAGGGCTGGGCATAGGTAAAAAGGCGTTTGAATTTGTGGAGTCCGGCGGCGTCGTCGCATGCAGGCTGGAAGCGGAACCGAAAAACGAGAGAGCGATAAAACTGTATAAATCCATAGGATATAAAGAATTCGACTATGTGCAGATGTCGAAAAAAATAAAATAAACAATTTACTGACAGAGGATAAATCAATGAAAAAACTTTTTACAAGCGAAAGCGTAACAGAAGGTCACCCCGACAAGCTTTGCGACAGAATTTCCGACGCCATCGTCGACGAAATTTTAAAAACCGACAGCAACGCGCGTTGCGCGATAGAGTGCTGCGCCGCATACGACAGACTTATGATTATGGGCGAGGTCACCACCACCGCCGCCGTCGATTACGAAAAAACCGCGCGACAAACAATTAAAGAAATCGGTTACGACTTCGGCATGTTTTGCTATGACAAATGCAAAATAACCGTAGCCGTCCACAGTCAAAGTCCGGATATTGCGCGCGGCGTGGACAACTCCGCGGACGAAAATTCTCTCGGCGCGGGCGACCAGGGAATGATGTTCGGTTACGCATGTACGGAAACGCCCGAGCTTATGCCCATGACCGTTTCGCTGTCGCACAAGCTTGCGAAAAGACTTGAGGAAGTCAGAAAAAGCGGTCTTATGCCCTACCTCCGTCCCGACGGAAAAACTCAGGTTACGATAGAGTACGACGGTAAAACGCCCAAACGCGTAGATACCGTGGTTGTTTCCGCACAGCACAATGCCGAAATATCGCAGGAAAAGCTGAAAGAGGATATTTTAAAGCAGGTCGTAAGCGTTATACCCCCCTCTCTTCTGGACAAAGAAACGAAATATTTCATTAACCCCACGGGCAGATTCGAGATAGGCGGCCCCGAAGGCGACAGCGGTCTTACGGGCAGGAAAATTATTGTCGACACCTACGGCGGAAGATGCGCGCACGGCGGCGGAGCTTTTTCGGGCAAAGACCCCACCAAAGTCGACCGCTCGGCGGCGTACATGGCAAGATACATCTGTAAAAACTTAGTCGCGGCAGGACTTGCCGACGAGGTTGAACTGCAAATTGCTTATGCGATAGGCGTTTCCAATCCCGTTTCCGTTTTCGTGGATACCTACGGCACGGGCAAGCTTTCCGACAGCCGCATTGCCGATATAATTGTAAAGGAATTCGATTTGCGCCCCTACTCTATTATCAGCCGACTGGGACTGCGCGCACCGATTTATTCGCAAACGGCGGCATACGGACACTTCGGCAAAAGCGTGTTGCCTTGGGAAAAAACGGACTGCGCGGAAAAGTTGAAAAAATATTTAAATGAGTAAAATAAAAGACTTTTTGTCGGCGGCGGGCGAAACGCTTTTCCCCCGCGCGTACACTTGCGATATTTGCGGCAGAGAAACATTCGGAACAAACCTCTGCCCCGACTGCGCGGAAACCGTTATATTTAACGACGGCGCGACCTGTCCCGTTTGCGGCAGAAAAACCGTCAGGGCGGAAATTTGCCTCGAATGTAAAGACCGACCGCCGCTATATAAAAAGGCGTTCTCCCCCGTCGTCTACGACGGCGGCGGAAAAATACTGATGGCGAAATTCAAAAACGGAAACGGCTACCTCAAAGAATTTTTTGCCGACGTAACGGCTGAAAAGCTGAAAAATTCCGTCGCGGCGGATTGCATCGTTTCTGTCCCGATGACCGACGACGCCAGGCGGGCAAGAGGTTATAACCAGTCTGCCCTGCTTGCCGAAAGTCTTTCAAAACGCATGGGTATCCCCGTAATCAAAAACGCGGTAATAAAAGTCAAATCCACAGAACAGCAAAAGCACCTGACCAAAAAAGAACGTACCGTGAATTTGGAATCCTGCTTTAAAATAACGGACAAAACTTTTATTGCGGGCAAAAATATTCTTATCGTCGACGACGTCATGACCACGGGAGCAACGGCCGACGCACTGACCAAAAAACTGTTGCGTGCCGGAGCGAAAAACGTTTTTGTCGCCACCGTAATGTCGGTTGAGTATCGGCAATTTAAAGATAAAAAGTTATTTTAATTGACAGCACGGCATCATTTTGATAAAATGTAAATATCTTATTTTATCTGCGCCATGCATACAGCCGATAATTTACTGAGTTTCAGTACAATAATTTGTAATTTTTACTTGTATACGGCAGTGTGATAAACGCTTAATATCTTGGAGAGATGGCAGAGCGGTAAGCACATAGTGCTTCGATACGACGAATGCTCCGCATTCGCCCGCTCCTCTTCTTAAAACTTTATATCTTGGAGAGATGGCAGAGCGGT
>CAMRTO010000007.1 GCA_947053655.1 uncultured Clostridia bacterium | reverse complement strand
GAACCACGCGTCGTACCGCTGCGTAGCAGACTATCGCGTGGTTTTAGTTATACAAAAAGCAGGCGGAGCATTTTATGCTCCGCCTGCCGAATTATGTTTTTAAATGCGCTATTTAAGCTTTTTTGAAATTTTGTCAAAGAAATCGGAAAGATAATTGTTTTGAAAATTTTCGATATTACCAGTGTCCGCCGCCTTGGTAAGGTCGGAATCTATGGGAATTTTCGCAACATTGGGTATGCCGTACTCCAAGGCGAGCGCGTCGACACCGCTTTCGCCGAATACGGAAATTTTTCTGCCGCAGTCGGGACATTTTATATAGCTCATGTTCTCCACTATGCCGAGGACGGGAATATTCATCATATTGGCCATGTTTACGGCTTTCTGGACTATCATGCCCACCAAATCCTGCGGAGAAGTGACTATGACTATGCCGTCGAGCGGTATGCTTTGGAACACCGTCAAGGGCACGTCGCCCGTGCCGGGCGGCATATCAATGAACATATAGTCCACGCCCGTCCAGATAACGTCCGTCCAGAACTGCATAACGGTACCCGAAATAAGCGAGCCGCGCCAAACTACGGGCTCCGCTTCGTTTTCCAACAGAACGTTCATAGACATAACCTGAATTCCGCCGTCGGAAACCACGGGAAGAATTCCGTTTTCGCTGCCCTGCGCCCTTTCGGTTACGCCGAACATGCGCGGTATGGAAGGACCGGTTATATCGGCGTCCATTATAGCCGTGACCTTGCCCTTATTCTGCGCCGCCGCCGCCATAAGCGCGCAGGTCATAGATTTGCCTACGCCGCCCTTTCCGCTGACAACGGCTATTATTTTTTTTATATCGCTTAGCTCGTGCGGTTTTTTCAATAAGCTTTTACTGTCGCGCGAGGAACAGTTTTCACTGCAACTTGAACAGTCGTGAGAACACCCTGCCATAATAATTCTCCTTAAAATATTCTACTATATTCTAAAATATAGACTAAAAATTGTCAACTTAATACCTCGGTTTTTGCTTGCCAAACATAAACTTTTCTGTTAAAATAATTCTACTGTGCTAAGTGGGGAGTTAGCGGTGCCCTGTACCTGCAATCCGCTATAGCAGGACCGAATGTCTTTCCCGACGGTGCAAGTGGAAGGCTGCGCTTTATAAGGGGTGTTGATAGCAAGGTCTTATGCAACCGAGCGCTGCGAACCGTGTCAGGATAGGGATATAGCAGCACTAAACAGCTTACTCGGTGTGCCATAAGGTAGCTTTGGAGGAGCCGCCTGTAATGCTTACGCTTCGGCTTGTTCCGGCAAAAAAGACTGCACAGCTTTTTATGTTAATTTACAGCCCGCGCATTTTGCGCGGGCTGTATAATTTTATTTATTGAACATTATCCTTTCGCTTTTGAACATAAAGCTTAAAAGCGCTACCAAAGCGGCGGTGACGGCGACGTTTGAAATTATAGCAAGAGCAACGCCGAGCGGCGACGCCGTGAACGACATTATCGCCGACATGGCAAGCCCGCTGCCCAAAAGCGGAATTGCGTACAAGCCGACAGAACCGCCCGACAAAAACATGGAGCCGACGCCCATTAAAATTATCACCATCATTAAAGGGGTAATCATCGTCCCCGCTTCCTTTACGCTTTTCGACAGCGCGGACATTACGGAGAAAGCCGAAATTATAACCAATACGACGGAAATAATCAGACCGAAAATCATGAAGTAATCTCCTACGCCGTAGAACGCCGCGGCGGAACTGCCCACCATGCCGCCGAGAAGCTTAGGAAGCGACAGTATCACGCCGACAAAGCTGGATATTCCGCTAAGCAGAGCAAAGCACGTAAGGCTTATAATCTTACCCAAAGCTATCTGCCAGCGTTTGACTGGCGTTATAAGCATTGTAGCCATTGTTCCGCGCTCCTTTTCTCCGGCAATTGACTCCGGCGCGACGGCTATACAGCCCGACGAAAGCAAAGCGAACATCAAAAGCGGCATTATCGACGACAAAATTTTGCCAGCCGCGTCACGTTCCTCCACCAAATCGAAGCTACCGCCCGAATTTATGCTGAAAGCGGGGTCTTTAAACGCTTCAAGTATCGCCGTCACCGCCATGTAACCACCGACCGATTTTTCCGCGGAAGAATTATAATAAACCTCTACATTGGGAACGGCGCTTGAATTCCCGTCCAAAACGGCATCGAAATTTTCTGGAAACACGACGACTATGTCAAGCTTACCTTCGGCGACGGATTTTTTCGCTTCGTCAACGGAAGCAAATTCCTTTATTTCCGATACGCTGTTAAAAGCGTTTAAAAATTGCTCGTTTGCGGGCGCGTTGACGACGTAAGCGGAATATTTGTAATTTGCGTCCGTTTTTCCGGAATCGGAAAACACCGCCCCCATGACCGAATAGACCAAGTAAATCAAAAGTCCGGGCAAAAGCACGGTTACAATCATTCGCTTGTCCTTGAAAAAACGGGCAAATTCTTTTTTTATTATAGTCAAAACGTTTTTCATATGCTCCCCCTTGCCGTTCTTTCGTACAGCGCGAAAAACGCGTCCTCTATGCTTTGCTCGCGCGTTAAATTTTCAAGCGTATCGAGCGCTACAAGCTTTCCGTCGATTATAATGCCCACGCGGTCGCAAAGCTTTTCGACAAGGCTGAATATATGCGTGGACAAAATTATCGTCTTGCCCTGGGATTTAAGCTCTTGCAGAAAGTCCGTAACAACCTTTGCGGTCAAAACGTCAAGCCCGTTTGTCGGCTCGTCGAAAATTATGAAATCGGGGTCGTGTACAATGGAAATGACCAGCGAAACTTTCTGCTTCATACCTGTCGAAAGATTTGCAAGCTTGACGTGCGCAAACCTGTCTATACCGAACTTAGAAAAGAGAATACGCTTTCTGTTATCCCTTACAGTCCTGTCAACGCCGTACAGCTCGCTGAAAAAACCGAAAAGATAATCCGGCGTGAAAAAATCTTCAAGCTTTAATTCGCTTGTCAAAAAACCGATTTTTCCGCGGACTGCTTGCTCGTCGGAAATTATGCTTTTACCGTCGATAAACGCGTCCCCGCCGTCGGGCTTGATAAGCGTCGCCAGCATACGCAAAGTCGTAGTTTTGCCTGCGCCGTTCGGACCGAGCAGCCCGAAAATTTCGCCGCGGTAAGCGGAAAAAGACAAACCGTCGACCGCCACTTTAACGGTTAAATCGGTCTGTTCGGATTTTTGCTGTCTGCGGGAAAGCTTAAAGGATTTTGTCAGGTTTTCCACCTTTAAAATTTCTTCCATAACTGCCTCTTTATCGTGTTGTATATTTTTGTTTAACGGGAATAATTATAATGAACAAAATGTTCCGTGTCAAGCTTTATAGGAACAAAATGTTCTAAAATTTGATTATGAATAAATTTAGCGAAAGACTGAAAGATCTGCGCGCCGAAAACGGGCTTACGCGCACGCAGCTTGCAGAAAAACTTAACGTTTCTCCACGGCTTGTGGCGTATTGGGAAAGCGGTCAACGCGAATGCAGCTTCGATATGCTTATTGCCATTGCGGACTTGTTTGCAAGCAGCGCCGACTATCTTTTGGGGCGTACCGAGTTTTGACGGTAAAAAAGGGACGGTTTATACCGTCCCTTTTATTTTAATTGAAATAACAGAAATGAAGCACTATGCAAACTACCGCAAGTAAAACAAGGTATAAGCTGAACCACTTGTAATTTGCCTTCCGAATGACTTTAAGCATTACTTTTATAGCAAAAAGCCCCGCTATTACCGACATTATGAACCCAAGCGCAATCGCCCAGCCGTAAGTTGCTCCGTTAGCGGCAAATTCCTGTTGGATTTCGCCCTTGTATAACCCTTTTGCCAGCGATACGACAAAGCTGCCGAGTATTACGGGAATACTCATTAAAAACGAAAATTTGGCTACTTCCTCGCTTTTTGCGCCCGCAAGCGTGCCCGCGCATATCGTAGAGCCGCTTCTCGATATTCCGGGGATTACCGCAACAGCCTGGGCAAACGCCATAGGCAAAACGGTTTTCCAGCACAGCGGCAATTCGTTTTTGCGGCGCTTTACCACCATTTCGGTAACGAAAAGCACAATCGCCGTTACCAGAAAGAAAACCGCTATTATAATACCGAAATACTTTCCGTTTATCGCTTTTTCGATAGGCCCGTCGGCAAAAAGCCCTACAACGGCGGCGGGAATTGTCGCAACGACCAAAAATACGAGAGTTTTAAACGGTTTTTTAAACAAGTCGAGTATGTCTTTCCAAAAGACCACGCACACCGCCACCAAAGTGCCGAGATGCAATATAATGGAAAAAAACAACTTGATGTCCTGCATCCCGAAACAGCGCTCGAAAAACGCTATATGTCCCGATGACGAAACAGGTAAAAACTCGGTAAGTCCCTGCACTAAGCCGAGGACTATCGCCTGCCAGATTTGCATTAATTACCTAAATCAAGTAAATCCTGATACCGTTTCTGGTACTTGGTTACCGTCGAATCCTTATTATATTCGTTAATAATCTTCTCTCTCCTGTTTGTGGAAACGTCTGCAAGAGCGTTGCTTTTACACCACTCGTAGAAAAGATTTTCGAAAGTGCCTTCCGTCTCTATATTATTCGCCCAGTCGGGTGTGTATGTGTCTCCGCCGTCGAAAGTATAAGTTACGTAAATAAGATGCCAACCGTAGTCGCCCGCGCACACGGCAAAATTACCCGCACCCTTCTGAACGGCATATTTAGCGGCGTATTCGAACTCTTTTATATAGCTTGTATCGTAAGCCGATACGGAATAGCCCGCATATTGAGAAAGCACGCTTGTATCTGTCGTATAAGCAAATTGAAGCTCGTTTACGGCGCTCATGGCTTTGTACTGGTCAGTTGTGGAATTAAGAAGATTGCTCCTCTTAAAATCCAACCCCGTAACGTTACCGGTCGCGTACAAGAACAGCGAGTAATCCACCTCGTCCTTGTCGTCGACTTTTTTCATAAAGTCGGTTTTGTCGTAATAACCGGAAGTCTTATTTATGTTGACCCTGCTGCCGGTACCGTCGCCGAGCACGTAATTAATATATGCCGAAAACTCGTCCAGCATGCCGTCTATCGTAAGTTTGTTGCCGAGAAGGGCATAACTGCCGTCCTCGTTTTCGTAAACTTTGCCGTTATAAGAATATCTGCCGTCGTACGCCTGCAACTTCTTGTAACGCTCGCCCTCGGCGCTATTTGTAAGATTGTCTTCGAAGAACAGGTATTCGCGGCCGCTTTCGCTACCGAAATAGCCCGCCGTTCCGCCGCCGTAAATTTTATCCTTTTCGGCTTTAAAGCTGTAATCGGTCGAGCCGTTGAACCACGCGCCGCGCTGGTCTTCGGTTTCAATCTCTTTTAACAGTTTGTTTCTTTCGATATAATAATGGTTATCGTCGTCGTCCGCTTCGAGTATGCTTTTCAATTCCGTAAGCGTTGCGTTCTGTTTCGCGTTGAAAGGAAGCAGAATGTTATAGACGAAGCCGAATTTACCGTAATTTGTCCCGTCGAATTTGTCGCTGTCGGAGGTGTCGGGGCTGTAAAGAAGGAACGAGGACGAGGACATATCGCCCATAGCCGTTTCAAACGTAGACGCAGTGGAATAATTTTCTTTCTGCGCGTTGAGTTTTTCGAGATACTCGTTATTTATATACTCGTAATTACCGCTCTTTAACTCCTCTTCCTTGCTTTCGGTATATTTATCGTAATACTCGTTTACAATACCGCTTTCCAACTGGGTCTTGTATTCGGTTTTGAAATATTCCAGAGAGATAAAATCCGTAAGGTCCTCTTTCGAGCCGTCGACAAGGTAATTGTCTTCGAGATTTTTCAAATATTTTGTATACGCTTTTACGCGGGTAGCCCTGCGCGTGTTTTCGACCGCGTCGTCCTTATAAACGCCGCTGCCCGAAAGCAAATATCCCGCGTAGCCCGTGTAAATGAAATAATCCAAGCCGCCGTCGGCTGTCTTGGGATAATAGTCGTCCTGCTCGGTATTGAGGTTTGTGGGCGTTGTACGGGTATCCGTACCGACATACTCGTCGTCCTCCTCCTCGATAACCGTTTTTTCGTAATTGTCAATCGTGCTGTTTACGGCAGAATACAGCTTGTATTTAACGGAAAGAACCGCTTTGCTTTCCGCGCCGCCTAAAAGATATTCGTATTTTTCTATGTCGCTTTTCAAGGAATTGTATTCCGCAAGCGCGGCGTTACCCTCGGACGCGACCTTGTCCGCAAGCAGCTGCGTAGTGCAGTACTGGATAAGCACTGCGTTATCAATCAGCCCATCGAGCAACAGGTTGAACTTCTCCTTGGTAGAAGTATCGCTTCCGCCGACGGAGGAACCGTAGCTGATATAATACATAACGAGATCTCTTTTGGTAATTTCCTTGGGCTTTACCGCGGAAGCATATGCCGAAAGCTCTCCCAAAAATTTATCGGCTTTGGAAATATCAACGGTTGCGACAATCTGTTCCATGTCAAGCTTGTTATTGGTAGACACCAAAGAACAGCC
This sequence comes from uncultured Clostridia bacterium, assembly GCA_947053655.1. Classification (GTDB taxonomy): domain Bacteria; phylum Bacillota; class Clostridia; order Christensenellales; family Borkfalkiaceae; genus Coproplasma. The sequence continues at coordinate 52,948 of CAMRTO010000007.1, read as the reverse complement.
GGCAAAAGCCGACGTTAAGGCTATGCAGGAAGCTACCGCCGCCACCGCTAAACTTTTTTTCTTCATAAACACATTCTCCTATAACAGGAATACGATAAAAATATCAACTACTATTATATAATAACGTTAAGTTTAACGCAAATCTTTTTTGATTAATTTACATAAAACTTGACGCAAATTTCAAAAATTTCGTCATATCGAGCATTGTTTTTGCCGGATTGGAACGCGGCGCAAACCTGATGAGCGGAACTTTCGCCATGGAAAGGCTTACCCTGTCCGCATATTTGTCCAAAGCGGAAGAAAGACGCGCGTCCTTTAAGGAATTGATTGAAGGAAGCTCCAAAGAGCCTTCCGCCGCGTTAACGCTTATTTTGCGCACGTTGAATTTCGAAGCGTAAGATTTTAAAACCGCTATAATCAACAGGTTTAACACCTCGTCGGGCATGGCGCCGTAATTATCTTCGATTGATAGGCAAACGCGCTTATAATCTTCAACCGTGCGTATTTCGGCAATCTGTTTATAGCAGTCCATTCTGCCTGCGGGCGATTCGACGTAGGCTTCTGGTATGTAAGCCGTGGTCTTAATATCCAGCTCTGCGGTGAACGCATTTTCGCCGGTAAGCTCCTCCTTCAAAAGCTTGGAATAAAGCTCGTACCCGACTTTATCCATATGCCCGTGCTGCTCCGCGCCGAGCACGTTCCCCGCGCCGCGGATTTCCAAATCGCGCATGGCGACCTTGAAGCCGGAGCCGAGTTCTGTAAACTGCATTATGGCTTTCAAACGCGCCGCCGCGTCCGCCGTAAGCACCTTCTGCGGCTTAAACGTAAAATAAGCCTGCGCAAGCCGCGCGCCGCGTCCGACCCTGCCGCGAAGCTGATAAAGCTGTGAAATACCAAGCCTGTCGGAGTCTATAATTATTATTGTATTTGCATTCGGCAAGTCAATGCCGTTTTCAATTATTGTCGTCGTGACGAGAATATTCTTCTCCCCGCGGTAAAAGGAAAAGACATTGTTTTCAAGCATGTCTCTGTCCATTCTGCCGTGCGCGTAACATACTTTGCCTTCCGGCACTATTTCGGCAATTCTTGCCGAGAACGAGGAAATGGTTTCCACCCTGTTATAGAGAATAAAAACCTGCCCTCCGCGGGAAAGCTCCCTTATGCACGCGTCGCGGATAAGAGTTTCCGTCTCCTCAACGACGTAAGTCTGAACGGGAAGCCTTTTCTGCGGCGGAGTCGTTATTGTGCTTATATCCCTTATGCCCGCAAGCGACATATGAAGGGTACGCGGTATAGGCGTGGCGGTCATTGTAAGACAGTCGACGTCGTTTTTGACGTTTTTAATCTTCTCCTTATGCTCCACACCGAAGCGCTGTTCCTCGTCGAGTACAAGCAACCCCAAATCGTAAAATTTTACGTCGGACGACAAAAGTCTGTGCGTGCCTATAATAAAATCGATGTCGCCGTCGGCAAGCCTTTTTAACGTTTCCGCCTGCTGACGGGGCGTTTTGAAGCGGTTCAATTTCTCCACGCGCACGCCGAAGTCTTTAAATCTTTCAATCGCGGTATTGAAATGCTGTTCGGAAAGCACCGTTCCCGGGCACATGAGCGCCGCCTGCTTGCCGCCCAAAACGCACAGATAAACCGCGCGCAGCGCCACCTCCGTTTTACCGTAACCGACGTCGCCGCAGAGAAGCCTGTCCATTACCTTGTCCGAACACATGTCGGCTTTTATCTCCTCCGCGGAAGCAAGCTGGTCGGGCGTTTCCTCGTACTCGAAAGCGTCCTCGAATTCCCTCATCATTTCGGAATTTTCGGGAAAACGGTAACCGCGCTTTTCACTGCGTTCGGCGTAAAGCTGTTTTAAATCGAACGCGAGCGCGCGTATGGAACGCTTTACTCTTTCCTTTACGCGGTCGAACTCCGCGCCGCCTATCTTGGAAAGCGCGGGATTTCCGTCGCCAACGTATTTGGAAAGCACGTCCATCTGCTCTACCGGCAAATAAAGCATGTCGCCGCCCTTGTACTCTATAGCGACGTATTCCTTTATTCCGTCGGTCGTCTCGATTTTGCGCGTACCCGTAATTTTGCCTATTCCGTGCTTTTCGTGAACGGCGTAATCGCCTATTTCGGGCGCGGAAAACATATCACCGCGCTTTTTGCGTAAGCGCTTTGCGGGGGCTTTGGTATATATGTCGCCGCTTCCTATAACGACCAGCTTATTTTCATGCAGGATAAATCCGTGCGGCAAATCCTCCGACGTAACGCACACTCCGCGCAGGGCTTCGAGGACGTCCGGCACAGGATAAAGCGGAAGATATTCGTCGTTTAAAATTTCGGAAAGCTTTTGCGAGCGGGCGACGCTTCCCGTAAAAATAAGTATTCTGTATCCGCCCGAAAGCCAGTTTTTTATATCGGTAACCAACTGCGGTACGGCGTTGAGATAGGACGGCGCGGGCGTAGAACGGAATGAATACGTCTTTAACGGACTGAAAAACTGTGTGGAAGAAGTAAAAGTCTGAACGGCGAAGCAGACAAATTTATTAAATGCGTCCATAAGCGTTTGGGAAGAAAGCATCTGGTTTATAGAAAACCCGAAGGCTTCCCCGCCCTTTTTCAGCTCCTTCACGCGCTCCGTATGCTCGTTATATAAACCGTTTAACGCGTCGTTAACCAGTTTACACTCGTCGAAAATTATAAGCGCGTCCGATTTAAGGCAATCGAATACCGTACGCGCACACTTTAACAGAGGCATTACGAACGCCGAACCCGCAAACGGCGCGCCCGATTCGAGCTTGACGATAATTTCTTCCGAAAGAGTTTTCGCCCTGCGGTACGCCGCAGAATCCGCGCAGGTTTTCAAACTTTCCGATATTTCTTTTTTTATTGTAGCGGTTTCATCGGTATCGTAAGGCGCTTCTACGGCGGAAATTACTGTAACGCTTTCAACCGCTTCCAGCCTTTCGCCGCTTGCCGCGTCGTAAGGTCTTATCCTTTCCACAGTATCGCCGAAAAAGTCTATGCGCACGGGCGTGTCGGAATTTACGGGAAAAATATCGAGTATGTCCCCCCTCACCGTAAACGTTCCCCTGCTGTCGGGCAAGTATTCGCGGCTGTAACCCATACCGACAAGCTTAGACGGCAACACCGAATAGTCGTAGTCGCCGCCCGCTTCAAACGTTATGCTTTCTACGCGCGCGGGCACAAGCTGCATCAAAGCCTGAACGTCCGCCACGATAATATCGGCGCCGTTCTGCAATGCGTGAACCGCCGTAAGTCTGTTAAACAGCGCGTCTTTCGAAAGGGCGTCCTTATAGAGAATAACCTCGTCCTTGGCGGGAAGCTGCACGCATTTTTTACCCGAAAGCACGGAAATGCTTTTGTGCGCCTTTGCCGCAGAAACCGCGTCCGCAGTAACGTAAAGCGTCTGCCTGTGCGAAAGTGAAGCCAAAAGATATTTCAGTTCGTCCGAAACGCCGAAAGCCGCCGTCGGCGTGCCGAGGCGGATATCGTTTTCAACGGCGGTATAGTCGCCGGAAAGGTTGCGGTAAGTAAAAAAATTCTCGTTCAAGTTTTTACCGTTATATTTTTTTAACCGTTGTACGCGGTCATAACTTTTTCTACGGGTTCGCCCGAGGCGATTTCCAAAGCCGCGTCGGCGGCTTTACCGCAAGCGGCTATAAATAAATTATAGTCCTCCCTTCTGACTTCGGAAAGAACGTAATTCATTATGGGGATATTCACTTCCGCGTCGCGTATACCTATGCGTATGCGCGCAAACGCAGACGTGCCGGTTTCGGCTATTACAGAGCGCATGCCGTTGTGCGTGCCCGCGCTGCCGGAAGGGCGTATCCTTATATTACCCTTGGGAATATCGTAATCGTCGTAAATCACGATAAGATCGGCGGCGGAAGCTTTATACTTTGCAAGAAGCTGTTTGACCGCCCTGCCGCTGTTGTTCATGTAGGTAACGGGACGCGCGACAATTACGTCCTCACCGTTTACGCGCGCCGCGGCAACATACGCCTCGCACTCCTTTTTCTTGAATTTTACGTCAAGCTTTGCCGCGACGTCGCCCGCGGCAATCCAGCCCATATTGTGAAAGGTCCTGGCGTATTTTTCTTCGGGATTGCCGAGACCGACGATAATTTTCATTAAAACACCTTAAATTAATCGCCGCAAAAATTTCTGCGGCGGTCGTAATTTTATATCAGTCGTAAATTTTGGACATGGGTTTGTCCAGATAAACGTTTTCTATTGCCGAAGCGAAAATCGGCGCGGTAGAAATCATTTTGAAAATGGGAAGCATTTTTTCGTCGGGAATGTGGATTGTGTCAAGCATAGCCAGCTCTGTTATAGGGGAAGAAGCAAGCCGCTCTATCGCAGGACCCGACAAAACGCCGTGCGAGCAACAAGCGTATATTTCCTTTGCGCCGGCTTCCTTCAAAGCCTTCGCGCCCTGAACTATCGTGCCGGCGGTATCTATCATGTCGTCTATCATAAGACAGTTTTTACCGTCCACCTCGCCGATAATGTTCATGACCTCCATTACGTTGGCTTTCGGACGGCGTTTGTCTATTATCGCCATTTTCGCGTTCATGCGGGCGGCAACCTTTCTCGCCCTTGCGACCGAACCGATATCGGGGGAAACGACTACGAAATTGTCGTCCACCTTGGGTTTGAAATGATTGTAAAGCGTAGGTCCGCCGACAAGATTGTCAAGAGGAATATCGAAAAAGCCCTGAATCTGCAAACAGTGCAAATCCATGGTAAGCACCCTGTCCGCACCCGCGGAAGTAATTAAGTTGGCAACGAGCTTCGCCGTGATAGGCTCCCTCGAACGCGCCTTTCTGTCCTGACGCGCATAACCGAAATAGGGAATAACCGCCGTAATTCTGCCAGCGCTGGCGCGCTTTGCGGCGTCAATCATTATGAGAAGCTCCATAAGATTGTTGTTTACGGGGTAATTTGTGGACTGGACAAGGAAAACGTCCTTACCGCGGATGGATTCGTCATAGCGGACGTAAATTTCTCCGTCGGAAAAGTGCGTTACTTCCATTTCTCCGAGCGACGTGTTCAGCTTGGCGGCTATCGCCTCCGCCAAAGGTCTGTTGGAATTGCCCGAAAAAATTTTAATTTCGTTGCCGTGGTTAATCATTGGGTGATATTTCCTCCGTTTAACTTTTGTATTAAAAGAGAGTTTGCCCTCTCGTTTTTTACGGAATATTAAGTTGCCTTTACATTTTATTATTATACGGTGATAAAGTCAAACGAAAAGGCGGTCAAAAAATTTACTTTTTCTCCCTTTCGCGCATTTGCGAAAAAAACGAAGATAAAATTTCGGCGCATTCTTCGCGCATAACTCCGCCCTCCACCTCTATACGGTGGTTTAATAAATTGGACTCGGCCAGTTGCGCCGTCATGGAACGCCCCTTGGCTTCGTACGCGCCGAAATAAACCTTTTTGATTCTTGCGTTAAGCATTGCGCCCATACACATGGGACAGGGCTCCAAAGTAACGTAAATTTCGCACTCCGGTATGCGCCAGCTTTTAAGTTTTTTACAGGCTTTTTCAATGGCTTCTATTTCGGCGTGGGCGGTGGCTATCTGCTTTTTTGTGCGTTTGTTGTATCCGCTAGATATTATTTTGCCGTCCGAAACAACGACTGCGCCTATGGGAACCTCTCCCTTTTTCAATGCCTTTGCCGCGCAGTCGAGAGCCGCTTGCATAAATTCATTTTCCATATCTGTCAATAAAAATTTTAAGTACCTTATAACATTTTTTCAGTTTTTTCAAATCGTTTATCGGGTGGGTAAGGTTGTCCGCGCCGCACTCTATCGTGTATGCGGGAATATGAAGCTTTTGGATACACCAATCCTTGTACCCGCCCGCGGAACCGTAAATTTTCAGCGGTTTGTAACCTGTTGCGTCGGCTAAAATTTCCGCGCCGCGTACGTCGCCTTTACCGTCGTACTCCCAATAAATTTCCTCGCCCTTGGTGTGAAAGCTGAGCGTCACGTAAGGGCGTATTTTCAAAGTGAAATTTTTAAGAGCTATTGTTTCCGGCTCGGAAAAAGGATAATCGCCTATACAGTTTTCTCCGCCGCGGCTTTTGGTATTCAGTCTGCCGCTTCCCCAGTCCGCATCGAAATTGCAGTTTAAATCCACGCCGCGCGCGTTAGCTTTCCATAAAGGGCGGACGTGGTTGCAAATTTCCGCGCCGTCGGGGTTGACGAGCGGTATGACCCAGCCGCCGCCGCTTTTAAGCCCGACGCCCAGATGCCTGAGAGCGAGCCGTGCCGTTATCCATTCCCTGCCGTGTATTGCATAGGTAGAGATAAACTGCCTGCCCGTGGGACTGCCTGTATGGAACGCGAAAATTTCCCTGCCGCAGAACGAATATCCTATGACGCACTTTTTACCGTCGTAGCTTCTGTAAAAATTTTTGACTTCTTCGAATATCACACAAATACAATATTCGCGTGTTACTTGTGATATTCGCCGCCCCCGTTTATCATGAACGCCCTGTAAAGCTGTTCGCAAAGTATTACGCGCATAAGCATGTGCGGAAAGGTCATACGCGAAAACGAAAGCCTGACCCGCGCCGCATTTTTGACGCTATCAGCAAGCCCGCACGAGGAGCCTATTACAAAAGTAACTTCCTTACCGCTGTCCGTCAGGTTTTTGATATAACCCGCAAGAGCCTCGCTGGAATAGCTTTCGCCCTCAACGCACAGCGCTACTATTTCGCCGCTTGCCGCTTTTAAAACAGAGGCGGCTTCGCTTTCGGGATTTTTTCCTTCCGGAAGCTCTTTGACGGTAATTTTCGCAAAGCGCGATAGGCGCTTCAAATATTCTTCAACGGCGTCTCGGTAAAATTTTTCCTTTATTTTGCCGATACAAACTATATTTATTTTCTGCATTATCCCAACCCGAAAAGCGTAGTCATCCACACGACCGCCATTGCGAAAATACCGAAAGAAGCAAACATATAAAAACTGCGCGGGGCGTGCTTTTCGCTTTTCTTTAACGGTATTCCGTCAAGCGAAAGCCAAACAACAGCGCCTATAAAGCACGCCGCCGAAACGACTATCAGCGCAATGCTGCCGCCCGTGGAAATTTTCAAAGCGCCGCCTTCGCCGAACGCGCCGCATGCCTGCAACACGACTATTATCGCGTTGTTTAAAAAATGCATTAATACCGACGGGAGAATCGACCCCGACCGCAACGCGATAAAGGTGAACGCGCAACCCGCTATAAACTGGTAAAAGGTTTGCTCGGGCGAGCCGTGAAACAGCGAAAAGCAAAAACCGACCGTAAAAATCGTGGCAACGCCGCCCATTGACGTACGGCAACAGGAAAGCATTAAACCGCGGAATAAGCATTCCTCGAAAACCGCCGGAAGCAAAGCAATTACAAGCAACGCGGGAACAATATAGCCGCCCGAAAGGTTGGGGAAATAGCTTTCCCTTTCGTTATATCCGAAAAGCTTGAAAAATTTAAGCGACAGGTCGTTAATCCAGCTTAAAGAAAACAGCAGACCGAAAACCAAAAGCAGCGCAATTATATAGTATCTGAACTTACATTTAAAGCGAAACACCGCTTTAAACCGTATATTGCGGAACCTTAAAATAAGTACGGTGCACAGAAATATAGCCAGCGGAGCGGCAAGATAATTTGCGTAAGTTACTATTTCTTCGTTTTTATCCGCCTTGAATATCACGAGAAGCATGAGTATCAACAGCGAAAAAGCATAATAAAGCCCTACGGCGGCGGAATAAGCCATTCCGCCCGTCGCAGGGTTCAGGCGGACGTTTGCTTCCCTCATCCGCCTTTCCCTGTTTTTATCTTTTAATTCTTTTTTTATGTCTTCCTCTGTCCTCATGACTATATTATAACTTAAAACAAAAATAAAGTAAACAAATAATTTACAAATATCGATATTTGTGATAGACTTTGTATGTGTCGCCGAGCGACGGATTTTACGGTAAATACCATGAGAATTGTCAACACGAAAGAAATAGAAGAAAAAATTTATCATGCGGCGTTAAAGGCGGGCATAAACCTTACCGCCGACTGTGAAAACGCAATTTGCCGCGCATACGAAAACGAAGAAAACCAAGCGGCGAAATTTGCTTTGGAAACTATATTGAAAAACGCCGAAACCGCAAAAGCCGAAAGCATGCCCGTGTGTCAGGATACAGGCATGGCGGTCGTCATACTGCAAATCGGACAGGAAGTGTTTCTCGAAGGGAAGCTGCTTACCGACGCGGTGAACGACGGCGTGCGCAGGGCGTATGCGGACGGATATTTCAGAAAATCCGTTTGCGACCCGCTGACCCGCGAAAACACGGGCGACAACACCCCCGCCGTCATTCATACGGAAATTGTCGCGGGCGACAAAATAAATTTGACTTATATGCCCAAGGGATTCGGAAGCGAAAACATGTCGCGGCTGTACATGCTTAAACCCGCGCAGGGTTACGCCGGCATTACCGACGCCGTTGTCGAAACGGTGAGGCTTGCCGGTTCGCGCCCCTGCCCCCCCGTTTACGTAGGCGTGGGCATAGGCGGAACGTTCGACCAATGCGCATTTCTCGCAAAAAAAGCGCTTACGCGCGACGTGGGCGCGCACAGCGACGACGCGGAACTGGCGGAAACGGAAAAAACGCTTCTTAAACGAATAAACGGACTGAACATAGGCTGTCAGGGCTTTCACGGCAACACTACCGCCGTCGGCGTCGCGATAGAGAAAGCGCCCACGCACATAGCGGGACTGCCCGTCGCGGTAAACATACAGTGTCACTGCGTACGTTGCGTCAAGGAGGAAATATGAAAAAGTTGCTTCTTCCGCTGACGAAAGAGGATATAAAAAATCTCAGCGCAGGCGAAAGCGTACTGCTGTCGGGTGAAATTTTAACGGCGCGCGACGAAGCGCACAGTGAAATTTTCAAGCTTTTGGACGGGGCGCGTCCTCTGCCGTTTAAGCTTGAAAATGCGGTGATTTATTACGCTGGTCCCTGCCCTGCCGCACCGCACAAAGCTTCGGGCAGTTGCGGACCGACCACCTCCGCGAGAATGGAAAGCTTCGCCCCCCGTTTGCTGGAATACGGATTAAACGGTTTTATAGGCAAAGGCGAAATGAACGAAGCGACGCGCGAAGCTTTGAAAAAATTTACGGGCGTATACTTCGCCGCAATCGGCGGGGCGGGCGCGCTTTACGGCAACGCGATAAAAAAAAGCGAGTGCATAGCCTTCCCCGAGCTGTTGTCCGAAGCTGTTTACAGACTGGAAGTTAAGGATTTCCCCGTTATCGTCGCTTACGACTGCCGCGGCGGAAGCATTTATTAAGTATTAAAATCGATTGACTTTATGCCTGCGCGGCATTATAATTGAATAGAATTTAAAAGGCTGTGACCGAGACAGACGGCCCGCACAACCCCTTTCAGAGAGGAAAATCCGAAAACGGCTGAAAGATTTTCCATCGGGTTTGACCGTTATTCACTCGCGAGCCGGATTTGCGAAAGGCAACGCCCGAGTAGTTTATCCCGTTCACCCGCGTTAAGGGTTGAATTAAGGCGGCTTGTCCGCGAAATCAGGTGGTACCGCGATACTTTCGCCCTGTGTTTACAGGGCGATTTATTTTTATTTGTAAAGGAGACAGTATGCAAAAAAAGATAGAAGAAATCGAAAAAAGCATTGACGAAGCCGTAAAAGACGTTCAGTCCAGCAAGACGCTGTATGAAATTAAAATGCGCTTTTTGGGCAAGACGGGAGAAATTTCCTCTCTTTTGAAAAATCTGCGCGACATTCCGCCCGAGGAAAGACCCTCCTTCGGCAAGCTGGTAAACGCGTTGAAACAGCGCGCGAGCGAGCGGCTGGACGAATTGGAAGCCGCAATAAAGCGCGTAGAGCTGGGTAAAAAATACTTCCGCGAAAAGATAGACGTTACTCTCCCCGGGCGCTGTACGCCGGACGGGGCTTTTCACCCGAACACTCTTATCAGGAACGAGCTTATTTCCGTATTTGCGGGAATGGGATTCGAAATTTACGAGGGTCCAGAAATCGAAAACGACTATTATAACTTTACCGCGCTGAACACTCCGTCCGACCACCCCGCGCGCGACATGCAGGACACCTTCTACATTACCGAAGATTTGCTTCTGCGCACGCAGACCTCCGCGGGACAGATACGCGTAATGGAAAACAAAAAGCCTCCGATAAAAATTCTTTCGCCGGGCAAGGTTTACAGAAGCGACGACGACGCGACGCACTCCCCCATGTTTTCACAGATGGAAGGGCTTGTTGTGGACAAGGGCATTACCCTGTGCGATTTGAAGGGCATGCTTGACGAGTTTGCAAAAAAGATTTTCGGCGAAGGCGTTAAGACAAGACTACGCCCCTCCTACTTCCCCTTTACCGAGCCCTCCGTCGAGGTGGACGTAAGCTGCTTCGAGTGCGGCGGCAAAGGTTGCAGACTTTGCAAAGGCACCGGCTGGATAGAGGTTTTGGGCGCCGGCATGGTAAACAGGCGCGTTTTGGAGGGTTGCGGCGTAGACCCCGACGTTTATACGGGCTTCGCTTTCGGTATGGGCATAGAGAGAATTGCCATGCTTAAATACGGCATAAACAATATGAAGTTGCTTTTCGAAAGCGACGTCAGATTCTTAAAACAGTTCAAGGGTTAAGGAGAAAGAAAAATGAAAGCACCTTTAAGTTGGCTTAAAGATTACGTAGATATTGACATTACCGCGCAGGAATTGCAGGAAAAGCTTTTCGGCTGCGGCTTCGAAGTGGAAGAACTGATTTATCTGGGCAAGGACATTACAAACGTCGTCGTCGGCGAGGTTACGGAGTGCGAGCCCGTGGAGGGCACGCATCTTTCCGTTTGCAAGGTCGACTGCGGCGAAAAAGGAATTTTCCAGATATGCTGCGGCGCGGACAACGTTAAAAAAGGTATAAAAGCACCCTGCGCGCTTGTGGGCGCGACGGTATACGCCACCGCCAAGGACCACGTTACCGTAGAAGGAATTACCACCATTAAAAAAGGCAAGCTGCGCGGAATAGAGTCCGAAGGCATGCTTTGCTCCGGCGCGGAGCTGGGCGTAAACGGCGATATGTATTCCGGCGGAGATTATTGCGGGCTTTTACTGTTGCCTGCGGAAAGCAAAAACGGCGCGGACGTAAGACCTTTGCTCGGGCTTGACGACTACATTTTCGATATAGCGGTCACGGCTAACAGATCCGACTGTCAAAGCATACTCGGCATTGCGCGCGAGGTAGCCGCAGTCCTCGGAAAGCCGTTTAAAGAACCCGATTATTCTTACAAAGCCGTAAAATGCGACGAGAAAATAAAAATTACCGACCTCGCTCCCGATTTGTGCCCCAGATATATAGGACACTGCGTAAAGGACGTAAAAATCGCCCCCTCTCCCGCCTGGCTTAAAAGAAAGCTTGCACTTTGCGGTCTCAGGTCGATAAACAATATTGTAGACATAACCAACTTTGTTCTGCTGGAAACCGGTCAGCCCATGCACGCATTCGACTTAAAGACGCTTGCAGGCAGAGAAATTGTTATCCGCAGAGCGAACGACGGAGAAAAATTAAAGACGCTTGACGGCAATGAATTTAAGCTTACAAATGAAAATTTGGTAATATGCGACAGGGACAAGCCCTGCGCGCTTGCAGGCATTATGGGCGGCTTCGACAGCGAAATTACAGACGGTACCGAGGAAATACTTTTCGAGTCCGCAAAATTCGCGCGCGACAACGTAAGAAAATCCGCAAGGGCTTTGGGACAGCACTCCGATTCTTCCGCGCTGTTTGAAAAGGGCGTAAACGAATACACAACCGAAAGAGCCATAAAGCGCGCCCTGCACCTTGTGGACAGTCTTAAATGCGGGTCGGTTACCGATATTCACATAGACGTAAAAACAGAGCGTTCCTCAACGGGTGAAAAGGAAATGAGCGTAAGCGTTGAAAAGATAAACGCGCTTTTGGGCATTACCGTACCCGTAAAAACAATGGAAAGCATTTTAAAAAACCTTAACTTCAAGGTTAAAACCAACGGCGACGAAATGCAGATAACCGTTCCGGGATACAGGGAAGATATTGACGGATATCCCGACATTGCCGAAGAAATTATAAGAATGTACGGTTACGACCATATCAAGGGCACGCTTTTGACCTCCGCTTCCATTACCAACGGCGGCTATAACGACAGCCAGAAAGCTGAAAACCGAGTTAAAAACATTCTTGCAGGTAAAGGACTTTACGAAATTTCGACCTATTCGTTCTATTCGCAAAAAAATCTGGACGCGCTGCGCTTCCCCGCAGACGCGCCCGAACGCAAGGCAATAAAAATACTTAACCCCATCAGCGAGGATTTATCCGTCATGCGCACGACGCTTGCCCCGTCGATGTTCGAGGTTATTGTAAGAAATTTGAGGCGCGGCAATACCGACGGCGCTTTATTCGAGCTGGCAAAGATTTATCTTCCGCACGAATTGCCGTTAAAAACTTTCCCCGAGGAACGGCGCACGCTTTGCTTCGGCATGTGGGGTAAGTGCGACTTCTTTTTAATGAAGGGCTTGACGGAATGCGTCGCCGACGCATTTAACCTTAAATTCACATACGAGCCGTGCGAAAAGCCTTTCCTCCACCCCGGCATGACGGCGGAAATAAAATGCAACGGCGAGCATGCGGGATATCTCGGCGTGTTGGCGCCGACCGTCGCCGAGGAGTTTGCTATCGAAAAGCCCGTCGCTTTGGCGGAGCTGGATTACGAGCTTATAGCCGCGCAGGCGAACGGATTTAAATACGTGCCCCTCTCCTCGCACCCGCAGGTTATGCGCGACCTTGCGCTGGTCTGCGGCAGGGAAATAACCTGCGGTGAAATAGAAAGGGAAATATTCTCTGCCTGCAAGTACGTTTCCGAGGTAAAGCTTTTCGACGTCTACTACGGCGCACAAATCGGCGAAAACAAAAAGAGCATGGCTTTTACGATAACGTTTTCACCCAAAGACGAGCCCATTGAAGATAAAGTTGACGGATTTATAAAGAAAATACTTAACAATCTTAAATTCAAACTCGACGTTAACCTCAGATAGGGTTACGCATAATTCTTGTAATTGTAGAGCTTTTTCCACACATTCGGCATTGTGTAAATTATCGTACCGTTGTAGAATTATTGTATAAAAATAATTGTACGGGAGTCTTTTATGGCAAAACAAACTATGGGCGCATTTCTTGCAATTCTACGCAAGGCAAACGGCTACACACAGCAGGATGTGGCGGAAAAACTGAGCATTTCAAACAGGACGCTCTCCTCTTGGGAAACCGGCAGAACCACACCCGACATTTATATGTTGCCTGCTATTGCCGATTTGTACGGGGTTACCGTTGACGAGCTTTTACAGGGAGAACGCAGAGAAAGCGACAAACAAGCCGATATTTCAGAAGCGGCTTGGCGCTCTGTAAGAAAGGCGCAAATCGCGAAGCTGTCTTTAAAAACTATATTTGTGACAAGCTTTGCATGCTTCGGCGCGGTTTTGTTTATAGTTGCCGCTTGCCTGAACTTATTCACGTCTTCCCCCGTGTGGATAGTTGCAGTTATTGCCGTAACCGGCGGAAGCGGAATTATCGTGTGCACGGTTTTGCAGGTTTACTTTTATTATAAAGCAAAATACGGCGGGGGAATTGTTTTAAGCGAGGATTTGACGGACGATAAAAAAAGTTACGCCCTTGCGATAAAACGCAAAACGCAAATTTATTATTTTATAACCGCAATACCGTTCCTGTTATTCACAATTATACTCGGCGGGATATATTGCGTCGAACAGCCTCAGAACGCTTACTTTACATTTGAATATGTAAAAGGATATTTAACTAGCTATGAAAAAGTTAAGGTAACAGTATATACCTATTTAAAAACGCGGTACTTAGTATTTTTATTTATCTGCTTTACCTCAGGCTTAGCAATGCTTTTAACCTTTTTGATTTTTAGTAATGCGGGTTTGAAAAATATTATGAATGACACGCAATGGCGCACCTATAAGCATAACTTAAAGCTTGCGGGGATTTTATTGGGTTCAAGCGGCGGTGCGATGATAGTAACGTTTGCATTGTTTTTATGGGGCACTTATAGTTTTTATGAAACAGACATCTCGCGTTTCGATAATGAAATTTACTTCCTTTATATGCATTGGTTATATATGCTTTTTATCTTAACGGCGGTTTTGTGCACAATAGTTTCCGGCATAATATACGCAGTTAAACACAAAAAGCAGCTTTACGAATTTAAATAAATCAAAGCGGCGCACCGTTTTCGGTACGCCGCTTTGATTTAACTTTTCGGAACAAGTGCGCCGCCGAAATTTGCAAGCGCGCCTTGCAGGTATGTATCGGGTATTTTGCCCGTTATAACGCTTTCACAGATAAGCACCTCTATGGTAGAAGCGAGATTCGTACTTTTTGACGGAAGTATAATCGATATGTCTGAAACTATTTCAAGGTACAGGGAATGTTTTGTCTGGTTGATGCCCGCGCCGACGAATTTGGATACGAACTTACACTCCACATTGCTTATGGGGATAATTTTGATGTTTATTTTCTGACCGAAGCCGGCAAGCGCTTCTATACCCGTAAGCGCGCCTATCGGTACCATAATGCCTTCAGCGCTCATTTTTGTGAGATTTTCCTGCGAAAGGTACGCCGTATCTCTGGCGATTTTATTTATTTTCAAACTGTCCGTAGTTATCGAAGTCACATTGCCCGCCGCGTCGCGGTCTATGGTTATCAAATCTTCATAACGCAAAGAATCGTTCAGGGTATAGTAAATTGCGTCGTTCACCGCTACGGTCGTTACGGAACGGATGGTCGCTTCGCTTATCGAAATGAGTACGCGCGTTACGTTGCGCTGAAAATATATCAGCGTGGCAACCGCAAACAGACATATAAACACTATGAGAATTTTAAAACGCCTGAACTTCCTGTTCGCCTTCATACAATATTTATATGTCAGTTGCGCTTAGTTCTTGATTTAAAAATCAACGCCATTATAAAAGCGAATACAACAGCCGCCGTGACGCCCGCGCTTGCCGCAGACAGTGAACCTGTCACGGCATAGAAAAATCCCTTCTCCGCACCCTTCATGGCTCCGTTTGCAAGCAGGTAACCGAAGCCCGAAATTGGCACCGTCGCACCGGCGCCGGCAAATTCCACAAGCGGCTGGTAAACGCCCACCGCCGTCAGAACTACGCCTGCAAGCATAAAATAAACGAGAATTTTACCCGCGGACAAATCCGTAAAGTTAATTATAATCTGCGCTATCAGACAAATTCCGCCGCCGACGGCGAAGGCTTTGAGATAAGCCAGAAATATCGTTAAAATTTCCTGTCCCATAAATCAATACTCCAGTTGCACCGCGTGACTTATGCACGGTATGCTTTCGCCCTGCCCCGACGATACCGTGGACAGCAGCGCGCCGGTTGCGGCAAAGAGAATACGCTTGTACAGCCCTGCGCGCATTTTAGACAGAACGTATGAATTCAAAACCACCGCGGAGCAGCCCGCGCCGCTGCCGCCCTGAAACTCGTTTTCTATTACTTTGTAAACTATTTCCCCGCAGTCGACGTGCTTTTCGGAAATGTCGTAACCCTTTTCCCATGTGAGGTCTTTCACGATTCTGCTGCCGAGCGCACCCAAATCTCCCGTAAGAATCATGTCGTAGTCCTCGGGCGAGGTCCCCGTATCCTTAAGATGCTGCATTATGGTGTCTGCCGCGGCGGGGGAAAATGTCAATAAAACACCATATGTATAAAGCGAAAACCGCAATAAAGGAAAATTTTTATAACTAAATGCGGACTGCCCTTGACTTTCATTGGCGTTTCAATTATACTTTCTATGGGCATATAATGAATACTTCTTTTACAAAACCGAAAAATTCAAAAGCGGCGGAAATTGTAAGGCAGGCTTTACTGTCCAAATTTTTCCCTTTTGTTACCATGGCGGTAGCAATTTTATGTTACTACTTCAGTTTGGATATCGTTACAATCTGCTATCTCGGGATAGCGGGAATTTTGATTTTGCTTTTTTTGGACGACGTTTCGCCTATTGTTACCGTCATGCTTTTTATGAACGTAATAATATCCTGGAAAAATTCTCCCGCATCGGGCAGAGGCGAATCCGACTATTTTTTCCGTCCCGAAATTCTTGCCCCTATTATTATAATAGTGACGCTGCTTGTCGCGTCTTTGATTTACAGACTGGTATTAACTTGCGTAAGAAAAAAATTTAAGCTTGATCCGGTGTTTTTCGGACTGTGCGTTTTTTCCGTCGCACTGCTTTTAAACGGAGCCGGCAACAAAAATTACACTTTTTTCAATCTTTTATACGCCGTTATACTGGCACTGCTTTTTTTGGGGCTGTTTGCCGTTTTTAAGGACAACGTAACGGCGGATAAATGCTCTTACGAGAGAATTTGTTACAGCTTCGTCGCGCTGGGAATTTTGCTTATAATCGAGCTTGTAGTTGTGTACGCTACGAACGACGCGATATTCGCAAACGGAACGATTGACAGAAACCAGATAATATTCGGCTGGGGCGTTTATACAACCTACGGCGCTTTACTGACAATGTGCATACCCGCGGCATTCTATTTGGCTTACGTTAAAAAATTAGGCTTTGTTTATACGGTTGTTTCGGTCATAATGCTGGTAGCGCTGATTTTTTCATGTTGCAGGCAGGCTATGGTCTGCGCGGCGGTAATATACCCCGTCTGCGCGGTAATTCTTCTTGTAAAAGGCAATGATAAAATTGCAAATCTGTGCATATTTGCAGCCTCGCTTATCGGCGGAATAGTGGTTACGGGGCTTTTTCAGGACAAGGTTTTCGAATTCTTTAAAACTATTTATTCGAATATTGTTGTAAACGGAGAGCTTTACGGCAGCGGCAGAATGGAGCTTTGGCGTCAGGCTATAAGGGATTTCAAGTCCTTCCCCGTATTCGGAAGCGGATTTTACAAGATTAAACCCGATACGGATTTTTCTTATACTCCCATACCCAAGGATATGGCGCACAACACCATACTGGAGATGATGGGCGCATGCGGTATAATCGGTTTGCTGGGATACGCGCTGCACAGGGTTCAAACGTTTATATGCTTCTTTAAAAACCCGACAACGGAACGGTCGTTCATAGCGTTGATAGTCGCTTCCCTTCTGATCAACAGTTTGTTGGACAACCACCTGTTGAACATAGTTCCCACGATGGTTTACAGCTTATTGATTGCAATACTTGTTAAAGGTCAAAATAAAAACGCGTCCCGATAGAGACGCGTTTTTTTATCCGTTAAATTTGCGGTTTGTAGGTAGTTACCAGTTTAGAAACAAGCTCCTTCATGCGCGAAGTTTCTTTTTCCGCCGCATTATGAAGGTTTTCAAGCGTTTTCCAAAGTTTGTCCTCGTCCAACTGTATGGGATTTGCAATGTTTATAAGACCGTTGGGCGTTTTTTGCATGCCCTCCTCGTCCATAAGCCTTTCCTCGTAAAGCTTTTCGCCGGGGCGCAATCCCGTAAATTCGATTTTTATATCGACGTCGGGCTCCAATCCCGAAAGCTTTATAAGGTTACAAGCCAAATCGTATATCCTTACCTGCTCGCCCATGTCAAGGACGAATATCTGACCGCCGCGGGCGTATGCGCCTGCCTGCAAGACGAGAGATACAGCCTCCGGTATCGTCATGAAATACCTTATTATGTCCTTATGGGTAACAGTTACGGGGCCGCCCTCCGCTATCTGCTTTTCAAACAACGGAATTACGGAGCCGTTTGAACCGAGAACGTTTCCGAAACGCACGGCAACGAAATTGGTGTGCTTGCTGTGTCTGCCTATCGTCTGGATAATCATTTCACAGATGCGCTTCGTCGCGCCCATAATGTTTGTGGGGTTGACCGCTTTATCGGTGGAAATCTGAACAAATACCTTCGATTTGTATTTATCCGCGCATTTGGCGACGTTAAGCGTACCGAACACGTTATTTTTGACCGCCTCGTTAGGGCTTGTTTCCATTAAAGGAACATGCTTGTGCGCCGCGGCGTTGAAGACTATTTCCGGCTTGTATTTTTTGAATACGTCGTTGATTTTGACCTCGTCCCTGATACTTGCTATCAAGGTAAGAAGATTAAGCTCAGGATGACGGCGTTTCAGCTCCTGCTCTATTTCGTATGCGTTGTTTTCGTAGATATCGAGTATTATAAGCTGTCTTGGATTGTGTGTGGCTATCTGCCTGCAAAGCTCGCTGCCTATCGAACCGCCGCCGCCCGTTACAAGGATTACGCGGTCTTCGATATATCCCATAATTTCATCGAGATTGACGCTAATCTGGTCGCGCCCCAAAAGGTCCGTTATCCTGACTTCGCGGAGCGCGGTAACGCTTGCGTCGCCGTTTACTATCTGGTAAATGCCGGGCAAGGTTTTAACCTTGCATTTCGTAACCTCGCAGATGTCGTAAACGCGTTTTATTTCGGTTTTGGGTACAGACGGCATGGCAATTATAATTTCGTCTATGGAGTACTTTTCCGCAAGTTTCGGGATATCCGCCGTACCGCCGACAACCTTTACGCCGTAAATGTTTTTATTCAATTTATTGGGGTCGTCGTCTATCAGACATATGGGGAGATAATCTATTTTATCGGTGGTCTTGAATTCCCTTATAATCATAGTCCCCGCATTGCCTGCGCCGACTATCATAGCCCTTATTTTATTTTTCGTCCTGCTGCTTATAGAATATTTTACGGCTGTATACATGCGTTTGGAAAAACGTATCAAAAGCGCGAAAGAAAATAAAAGTATGCAAAATACAGAACAGACCCTGAAACCGATAGGTTCTTTCAAAATGAAACTTGAACCTGTGTTTACGCAGAATATACATAAGCACGCGCACAGAGTTTTCAACGTGTCTATTATTCCGACGGAAGTAAACACTATGTTATACGTGCCGAAAAGAGCAAAGAAAAGATAGACAATCGCGATGTTTACGGAAAGCCATATCCAAAGCTGGGAATTAAAATCTATACTGCTGTTGACAATAAGCAAAGACAGGGCAACGGACGCGACGATTGCCGCTAAATCCAGCCCGACAAGTAAAAGTATCTCTTTAATTTGTTTGCTTTGCTTTTTCATAAATTTTCTCTCTCTATTCGACAGTTACGCTCTTGGCGAGGTTGCGCGGCTTGTCCACGTCGTTACCCCTGAGCACGCTTAAATAATAGGCGTAAAGCTGTAAAGGTATGACCGAAAGACTGGCTGTAAAATGCCCGTCCGTATCCGGTATAACAACCGCCTTGCCGCATCCTTCGGGAATTTTTACCCCCTCGGTCGCAATTACGGCAATGCTTGCGTCACGGCTTTTTACTTCCTCAAGATTACCTGCGGTCTTTTCGGCAAGTCTGTCCTGAGTAAGCACGCCTATAACCAGCGTTTCGCTTTCGATAAGGCTGATTGTACCGTGCTTCAACTCTCCTGCGGCATACGCCTCGGAATGAATGTAGCTTATCTCTTTAAGTTTTAAACTGCCTTCGATGCCGGCGGCATAATCTATGCCCCTGCCTATAAAGAACACGTTTTCCCTGTTAACGGTTTCGGAAGCAAACTGCTGAACAGCGGACTGCTCTTTCAAAATTTCGCTTATTTTATCGGGAAGCGCGCAAAGCTCGTTTAAAAGCGAGCGGTAATTTTCCTCCGTCAGCGTTCCGCGGACAACGCCGTACTTCAACGCCAACAGATAACCAGCAATAAGTTGGGCGCTGTATGCCTTTGTGGTGGCGACCGAAATTTCGGGACCGGCTTTGGTATAAAACACGAAGTCGGATTCGCGCGCTATGGTAGAGCCGTAAACGTTAACCACGGCAAGCGTCTTGACGCCCAGTCTTTTCGCCTCGCGAAGCGCCGCGATTGTGTCCGCCGTTTCGCCCGACTGGCTTATTGCAATAAACAGCTCGTCACCGGCTACGACGGGATTTCTGTACCTGAATTCGGACGCCAGCTCCACACGGACGGGGATACGGCACAAATCTTCCATTACGTACTGCATTACGACGCCGGCATGATACGCCGAGCCGCAGCCGCAAATTATGACGGAGCCTGTGTTTTTAACCGTTTCGTCGGAAAGCTTCACTTCCGAAAAATCGATTTTACCGTTTTTCAGATAACAATTAAGAGTATTTTTTACCGCCGCAGGCTGCTCGTGAATTTCTTTGAGCATATAATGCTCGAACCCGTTCTTTTCGGCGGCTTTCAAATCCCAATCTATATGCGTCAGCGGCAAAGAGAGCATTTCTCTGTCCAGATTGAAAAACTCGGCTTTGCCCTGTTTAAGTCTTGTTATCTGCAAATTGTCGACGTAATACACGTCGCGCGTATATTTCAAAAGCGCGGGAACGTCCGAGGCAAGAAAGCACTCTCCGCCGGCAAGCCCCACTACCATGGGGCAATCCTTTCTTATTGCGTAAATTTCGTTGGGGTAATCGCCGAAAAGCACGGCAAGCGCATATGACCCCCTTACGCGGAAAGCAAATTCCGAAATTGCCCGCAGCGGCTCGCCGTACTTTCTGTAATAATAGTCGACAAGCTTTGTCGCTACCTCTGTATCCGTTTCGGAATAAAAGGTATATCCGCGTTTTATAAGCTTTTCTTTCAGCTCGGAATAGTTTTCTATTATGCCGTTATGCACCGCAACGACCGAACCGTCGTCGTTGGCGTGCGGGTGAGCGTTGTTTTCGTTGGGAACGCCGTGCGTAGCCCAACGCGTATGACCTATACCGCACAGGCCTTTAAGCGTTTTACCGCGCGATTTTACTTTTTTCTTTAATTCGGTAAGCTTTCCGTGCGCTTTGATTATCTCTATTTTGCCGATTGCGTTAACGACGGCAAGACCCGCCGAATCGTAACCCCTGTATTCAAGCTTGGTAAGCCCGTCCAAAAGCACCGGAACGGCCTGTTTTTTACCCAAATATCCGACAATGCCACACATTTTAAATGCCCTCCGTCAAACGGCGTAGCCCTTTTTCGTCAACACCTCCGAAACCTGCTTCGCGTAGGTCTTGGCCGCCCTTTCGCTTTCCGCCTCGACCATTATTCTTATAAGAGGTTCCGTACCCGACGCACGGTAAAGAATTCTTCCGTCGCCGTTAAGTTTTTCCTCGATGCGTTTGACCGCCGCAAGAACGTCCCTGTCGTTTTCGGCTTTTTCCCTATCCGCGACTTTAACGTTTAAAAGCACCTGCGGATATATTTTTACGGGAGATACAAGCTTGGAAAGCGACAAATTTTTCGCCATCATTACTTCCATTACTTTAAGGCTTGTAAGTATTCCGTCGCCCGTAGTTGCGTATTTGGAAAAAATAATATGTCCCGACTGCTCTCCGCCGAGGCGGTAGCCGTTTGCCGACATTTCTTCATAAACGTGCTTGTCCCCTACCGGCGTAACCTTGTAGCATATATCCGCCGCGTCGAAAGCCTTGTAAAGACCCGAATTGGACATTAAAGTCGTCACAACGGTGTTTGTAAGCAGTTTGCCGCGTTCCTTCATATATGTTGCGTAAACGTACAAAATCTGGTCGCCTGTGACTAATTTTCCGTTTTCGTCCACGCAAAGACACCTGTCCGCGTCCCCGTCGAACGCAAAGCCCACGTCAAGCTTTTTTTCTTTGACAAGCTTCTGCAAGCTTTCGATATGCGTAGAACCCGCGTCTTTATTGATATTCAGTCCGTCGGGGTCGGCATTGATAACGTACGTTGTCGCACCGAGAGCCTCGAAAACGGATTTGGCAATATTCCAAGAACTGCCGTTTGCACAGTCGAGCCCCACCTTTACTCCCCTGAAAGAATACATACCCAGAGAAATAAGATATCCGATATAGCGGTTTCTGCCCGACGCATAGTCGACCGTCTTACCTATTTTGTCGCGCTTGGCGTAGGGAAGATAGGGATAATCCTGCCCGAACACGTTTAACTTTCCGTCGATATAATCCTCTATAAGCGAGGTGGTCGCGTCGTCCATTTTCTCGCCGTTGGTGTTTATAAGCTTTATGCCGTTGTCGTAATAGGGATTATGGCTTGCGGATATCATAATTCCGCAGTCAAATCCGTCGACCCTCGTAATGTATGCGACGGAGGGCGTCGTCGTGACGTGAAGCATATATGCGTCCGCGCCCGACGCCGTAAGTCCCGCTACAAGCGAAAACTCGAACATGTAGCTTGACCTTCTCGTGTCTTTGCCTATAACAACTTTGACGGGCGAGCCGTCTTTTTCCTTTATTTTACCGAAGTACCAACCGAGGAATCTTCCGACCTTGTAAGCATGGTCTGCGGTCAGCGTTATGTTGGCTTCACCTCTGAAACCGTCGGTTCCGAAATATTTTCCCATTTTTTCTCTCTAGTTCTTTTTAATTAAAACGCCGTCGTTTTTCAAAATACTGTCGGGCGGAATAACGCCCCTTACAAACGAAAGCGGATAAATATTCGTATTCCTGCCGACGACCGTACCGGGGTTCAACACGGCGTTACAGCCTACTTCGGCAAAGTCGCCTATCATGGCGCCGAGTTTTTTCAACCCTGTGTCAATTTTTGTTTCGCCCTTTACGGCGACCGGACTTTTATCCGCCTTTACGTTAGAGGTGACTGCGCCTGCGCCCATGTGCGCCTTATAGCCCAATATGCTGTCCCCCACGTAATTGTAATGCGGCGTCTGCACGAAGTCGAATAAAATTACGTTTTTAAGCTCGGTAGAGTTTCCTACGACGCAATTTTCACCTATCAGCACGCAACCGCGTATATACGCGCACGGGCGCACTTCCGTACCCGCGCCTATAATGCACGGTCCGACAATATTCGCCGCAGTGGATACGGACGCCGTTTTATGCGCCCATACTTCGGGCAGAATTTCAATATATTCGCCGCTGTCAAGAGTCTTGCCCAGTTGCGGAATATAATTTTTAAGGTTTTTAAGTGCCTCCCAAGGGTACCCGAACGATGAAATATAATCCCCCGCCAAAGTGTGTGCAAGGTCGAACAAATCGCACGTTTTCACCAAGAGAAACCCCTCCGTACGCGTAAGAAACGCTATTTTATCATTTATTATTTTACAGCTTAACGCAGTCAAAGTCAACAATTATGCCGTTGTATTTGTGAAACATAAAAAATTTAGTCGAATTTTGCGAAAAGCGCGTTACATAAATAAGTATGCGCATTAGCCGAGATTTGTTGCATGAAAAAAGTCAGGCCTTAGCCTGACTTTTATGCGGTTGCACCGTCCTTGTCACTTTTTATTTCCCCGCCGAAAAACTTTTCCGCGGCAAGCAACGAATCGCTGAATTTAAGCTTTATTTCCAGAACGCCGCCCTCGCGGACGTTGATATTTTCTATAAGCTCGGAAACAATTTCGCGCGAAAGACTTTCAAGCCCCCTGTGCTTTTTGAAATTTTCTATAAACTCGCTGCCGGCGCGTTTGCCGTTTTTGAAATCGTCCAGATTCTTTTCCGCCTGCTTCACCGCTTTTTCCGCCTGCGACAGCAAATTTTCATACCTTTCTTTAAGCGAAAAATACTGCTCTTTATTTAAAATGCCGCTCTTGTAATCAGGATACAGGTCAAGAAGAACGGTGCGGGTTTTCTCCTCCTCGCGCTGTTTTTGCTTTAACTCTTTTTCAAAGCCTTTAAGCCTGCCCCCCGCGGCTTCGGCTTTGCGCGTTGCCGTATCAAGCCTGTCGAAGTCGACCGCCAGAGCAATGTATTTATTGAGAAAGTTTAAAACCGCTTCCTCCAAATCGTCCGCCCTTAACGTGTGTTTTGTGCAGAACTCTCCGTGAAATTTTTTATAAGTCGAACAAACGTAATAGTCGTATATTTTGTTCGGCTGGGTCACGGTGCGCTTTTGCATTGCCCTGCCGCAGTCCGCGCACTTTAAAAAGCCGGAAAATAAAGAAAGTTTGTCCGAGCGCGGCGAAGTGCGCGTGTCGCGCTTCAAAAGCTCGCCGACCTTATAAAAATCTTCACGGGATATAATTGCTTCATGGGTGTTTTCCACCCTTATGCGGTTTTCCTTGCCGACCGGTCGGCATACGTGAATTTTATAGCTTATTGTTTCGTTCTTTTTTTGGACGAGATTGCCGATATAAACTTCGTTTACGAGAATACGCCGAACCGTGGAGTCGCACCAAAGCCCGTCGCCGACGCGAGTTGAATTTTGCGCTTTTCTGTATGCCGAGGGGTTTGATATGCCCTTTCCGTTAAGCAAACGGGCTATACCTATGACGCTGTATCCGCTTAAAAATTTTGCAAAAATCATACGCACGGTAGCCGCGGCGCATTCGTCTATGACAAGCTTGTTTTTATCGTTTGCGTCTTTTTTGTAACCGTAGGCGGCAAACGAGCCGATAAACTTGCCCTGTTTTCTTCTTATATCCAGCGAAGTGCGCACCTTTACCGATATGTCGCGGCAATACTCGTCGTTAATTATGTTTTTAAACGGAACCAAAACATTGTTCATGGACTGCGGCGCGGATACGCTGTCGATGGCGTCGTTTACGGCAATGAAGCGCACGCCGAAAAGGGGAAACACCGTTTCGAGATACTTGCCCGCTTCGACGTAATTTCTGCCGAAACGCGACAAATCTTTTACTATCACGCAGTTTATTTTTCCGCCCGTAACGTCGCCTATCATCCTGCCGAACGCAGGCCGCTCGAAGTCCGTTCCGCTCCAACCGTCGTCTATATAAAAATCGTAAAAGTTTACGGAAGGATTTTCCGAAACGAATTTTTCCAGTATGGCTTTCTGTGACGAGACGCTTTCGCTTTCGGGCTTGTCGCCGTCCTCCTTGGATAAACGGATATAAAGCCCCGCGCGCCACTCGTTGCGGGGGCGTGTCGGGGCAGGCTGAATATTGCTGTATTTACTTGTTCTTGCCATATGTACGCTTATCGGCGTCGGCGGTTTAACACGGTTTGATTATACTATTTCAACGCGCGCTCCGCAAGCTTATTGCGCGTCGTAATCGGCGGCAATTTTTACCAGTTTTTCTTCGATAACGGGCGCTTCGGGCGAAAATACCGCTTCGATTGTTATGTTCTTATAATTAAAACGGCAAATGCCGTCGCAATAATATAAATCTTGTTTCGCGCTTACAGAAGCGCCGCCGCGCGGACAACCGCGCTGTTTTAGGGAAAAAGCTGTTTTACGCATATACCGTTTTTTCCCTTTTTTGCGCGGTTTAATACGGCAGATAAAAAAAAGACGGTTTTTTAATCCGTCTTTAATAATAAGTTTATAAATTACTCCAATTTTTGTCCTTTTCGCTTAAATTGAGCGGCGTTCCGTCGGGAAGCGTATATCCCTCCGGTGAAGCGGAGCCGCGGTAACTCCCTACGACGCCCCAGTTTACGCCTATAATCGGGTCGTTCCAGGCAATGCCCCCCTCGTCGTCGGGGTGATAAAAATCGGTCACCTTATAACAAAATTCAGCCGTTTCCGAAAGCACCAAAAAGCCGTGCGCAAAGCCTTCCGAAATATAAAACTGCTTTTTATTCTCCTCCGTAAGCTCGACGCCGTACCATTTGCCGTAGGTTTTACTGTCTTTGCGCAAGTCGACCGCTACGTCGAAAACACTGCCTTTTATGACGCGCACCAGCTTACCCTGCGGAAATTTTTTCTGAAAATGCAAGCCGCGCAGTACGCCCTTCGTGCTCATGGACTGGTTGTCCTGAACGAAATTCATGTTAAGTCCCGCTTCTTCCATATCGCGCTTATTGTACGTTTCCATGAAGTAGCCGCGGCTGTCGCCGTGAACTGCGGGCTGTATGACGTAAAGTCCCTCTATGGGCGCTTTTTCAACCTTAATCTGCCCCATATTTTATCTCCTTTAAGTAGCGCGCCAGCGCGTCCTTCCAGTCGGGAAGCATGGAAAAGCCGTTCTCGGTAAGTTTGCTTTTGTCGAGTCTGCTGTTGAACGGGCGCGGCGCCTTGTTCAAGCCGTACTCCTCGGTAGTAACGGAAACAACGTCTGTCGCGTACCCTGCCTGCTTGAAAATTTCCACGGCAAAACCGTGCCAGCTTATGAATCCGCCGCTGTTCGTCGCATGGTACACTCCGTATTTTTCGGTGACAACCATATCGGCAAGCAATACTGCAAGGTCGTAAGTATAGGTCGGCGTACCTATCTGGTCGCTAACCACTCGCAATTGATTATATTTTTTGCCTAGGTTGAGCATTGTTTTTACAAAATTGTTTCCGTTGAGCCCGAAAACCCACGCCGTGCGCACTATGAAATATTTATCAAGTAAATTTTTTACAGCCGTCTCTCCGTCGTACTTGGTCTTTCCGTATACGCCGAGAGGATTGGCTTTATCGTCCGTTTTCCAAGGCTGCGCGCCGCTTCCGTCAAAAACGTAGTCGGTAGAAATATAAACCATTTTCGCGCCGTATTTTTTGCACGCAACGGCTATATTTTCCGTGCCGCCGACGTTTACCGCACGCGCCTTCTCCGCGTTATCCTCGGCGGAGTCGACAGCCGTCCACGCGGCGCAATGCACGACCGCCTCGGGACGAACGCGCGCAAAGACGTTTAAAACGCTTTCCGCGTCCGTTATATCCATTTCGGAAATATCTACGCCGACAGCCTCGTGCCCGCGGAGTCTAAGTTGTTTTACGACGTCGAAGCCAAGCTGACCGTTAACGCCCGTTACCAAAACTTTCATTACGCCTTACCGTACATTTTTTCATAATAATTTTTGTATTCGCCGGAAATAATATCCTCCCACCATTTACGGTTTTCCAGATACCATTTTACCGTCTTTTTTATGCCGTCCGCGAATTTTGTTTCGGGCAGCCAGCCCAACTCGGCATGGATTTTGGTAGGGTCTATGGCATAACGCAAATCGTGCCCCTTTCTGTCGGAAACGTATGTTATAAGGCTTTCGGGTTTGCCCAGCTCTTTACAGATAAGCTTTACAATATCGATGTTGCGCATTTCGTTATGCCCGCCGACGTTGTAGACCTCGCCTGCTCTGCCTTTATGAATTATCAAATCTATCGCCTTGCAGTGGTCTTCGACGTAAAGCCAGTCGCGTACGTTTTCTCCCGTGCCGTAAACGGGAAGCGGCTTATCGTTAAGCGCGTTTGCAATCATAAGCGGGATAAGCTTTTCGGGAAAGTGGTAAGGACCGTAGTTATTCGAACAGCGGCTGACCGTGACGGGAAGTCCGTAAGTCCTGTAATAGGCAAGCGCAAGCAAATCCGCCGCCGCTTTGCTTGACGAGT
The DNA here is from genome assembly GCA_947053655.1 of uncultured Clostridia bacterium. Classification (GTDB taxonomy): domain Bacteria; phylum Bacillota; class Clostridia; order Christensenellales; family Borkfalkiaceae; genus Coproplasma. Next base: position 25,636 of record CAMRTO010000007.1, on the reverse strand, counting down.
ACGGACTGCTTGTGTGAATAGGGGTATTTTCCGTAAAAAACAAATCGGGTCTGTCAAGCGGCAGGTCGCCGTAAACCTCGTCGGTGGAAACCTGATGGAAGCGCTTTATGCCGTATTCCCTGCACGCGTCCATAAGCGTCGCGGTGCCGATGATATTCGTCTTTAAGAAAATTTCGGGGTCGGCAATGCTTCTGTCCACGTGGCTTTCCGCCGCAAAATTGACGACAATATCAGGCTTTTCCTCTTTGAATAAATTAAAAACGGATTGCCTGTCGCATATGTCGATTTTTACAAAACGGAAATTTTTATTGCCCGTTACCGACGCAAGCGTGGAAAGATTGCCGGCGTACGTCAGTTTGTCCAGACAGACCACGCGGTAATCGGGATACTTTTTCAGTATGTGAAATATGAAATTGCTTCCTATAAATCCGGCGCCGCCGGTTACGAATATAGTCATAACTCTACCTCAATCCGTCTATGAATTTGCCGTCCACAACGTCCTTTAAATATTGACCGTACCGGTTCTTTTTCAGCGGCTCGTACAGGGCGAGAAGCTGTTCTTTGGTTATCCAACCGTTTAAATAAGCAATTTCCTCGAGGCAGGCAATTTTGCGGTGCTGGTGCGTTTCCACCGTTCGGACGAAATTAGTAGCTTCCACAAGACTGTCGTGCGTGCCCGTATCCAACCAGGTAAAACCCTGACCGAGAATTTCAACGTTCAGCTCGCCCTTTTCAAGGTAAATACGGTTTAAATCGGTAATTTCCAACTCTCCGCGGGCGGAAGGTTTAAGCCGCTTTGCGTATTCCACCACGCTGTTATCGTAAAAATAAAGTCCCGTAACGCAATAATTGCTTTTTGGTTTGGCGGGCTTTTCTTCCAAAGAAACCGCCTTCCCGCTTTTGTCGAACTCCACTATGCCGAACCTTTCGGGGTCGTCGACGTAATAGCCGAAAACCGTCGCGCCTTTTCCGTCTTTGGCGTTTTTTGCGGCTTCTTTAAGTCTTTTTTTAAGTCCGTGACCCGCAAAAATATTATCGCCCAGAACCATTGCAACGCTGTCCTTGCCGATAAATTTTTCGCCGATTATGAAAGCCTGCGCAAGCCCGTCGGGCGAGGGTTGTACGGCGTAACTTAAATTTATACCGAAAGATTTTCCGTCGCCGAAAAGCTCCTCGAACCGCGGCAGATCCTGCGGGGTGGAAATAATAAGAATATCCTTTATGCCCGCGTTCATAAGCACGGACAGCGGATAATATATCATGGGTTTGTCGTAAACGGGAAGCAATTGCTTACTTGTTACCGTTGTAAGCGGGTAAAGCCTTGTGCCGCTGCCTCCGGCTAAAATTATACCTTTCATTCTTCTCCTTCCGCGTCGCTTGTCTGTTCGTTTTCGGTCTGAATTTCTTCATCTGCGACCGGTCTGGCGACAGCGGGCGAGCTTTTACGCCTGAATATTTTTCCGAACAATGACGCGACCGATTTATAATTTACGGCGGCATAAACAGCAAACAATCCCGCGTAAACCGCACAGCCTATCCAAAGGCTGAGCAAAGACGCGCAGAGTATAAACCCCACCGTCATTACGCCTTCGACGATAAATTCTTTTATTATCCTTATGCGTATAGTCTTCATGACGAAAATTTCGGACAGAACCGAATTGAACATGATTACGAAAACCACGCAACCCAGAAGCGCATAAAGATTGTTGAACGCATAAGCGCACAAAACAAACAACGCCGCGCCGACAGCAATTGAAACGGCGTTGGCAAGAAGCATAAGCTTTTCTTTACGGTAAACCTTCAAATAATTGTTAGTAAGCAGGCTTACTTTGGAGGAAAATATAATTATCGGAAGCAAAATTCCAAGATACTGTAAACTATCCGAATACTTCGGAAGCCACAAATCGAGAATGTAACAACCGATAAAATAAAATATCATTACGAAAAACAGCAGCGGCGAAAGTATATTGCGTATGCTTTTATACATTTGCGGAAGTTTATCCTGCTCTATGCGCTGTAAAGACGGGAACAAAACCACGCTTATTGCCGTTACGAAAACCAGAAAAACGTTTGATACGCTGAAAGCAAAAGAAACTTTGCCGAACAGCAGCTCGTCCCAACGCCACTGGATAATCATTTTCGCCCCGCCTATTAAAAGCATTGCCGACCAGTTCGCCATCATTAAAATTATGCCCGACGAAATGTTTATTCCGTATTCTTTAAACGCTTCCTTAACGGGCAGAGATTTACCGAAAAACAGCCCGCGGTTGAATATTATTGCGATAACTATCGCAACCGCATCACCCAGCAAGTCCGCTATGCAGTACCAATAAAAATCTTTTACCTGCAACGCCAACAGAATTATCACCGTCAAACCGTAAGCAAGACGCTGGGCAATTATCATGATAACGTACTTGATTATACGGTTGGTAATCTGGAACATATACGAACCGTATGTTACAAGGTTTTTCGTTATTACGCCTGCGGATACAAGCATTATTATAATTTTGCTGTTGCCGCCTATCGCAACCAGCGCCACTATTACGGCGACAGCCGAAACGACGCTTAAAAAAACGGAAAGTATCTGAAGCTGTGAAAGTACCCTTCTCTTATCTATTTCGTCATAGTCGTATTTGGAATAGCGTAAAACGAGTCCGTCCAACAAGCCGAAATGAAGCACCCCGACGTACCCGACGTAAAGAACGTAAATCTGCCAGTAGGCGTACTGAAACTCGTCGATAAACTTCGGCACTATCAAAGTAAGCACAAAGCTTACCGCGAGTGATATGATTTGCGCCGCAATAGACAGAATTACGTTTAACGTAAATTTTTTTGTGGTAATTGTTTTAGGCATTTAATTTTAACAAATATCGGGATCGTTCATAATTTCGGAAAAAACGTCCCATTTAACATTATCGAAATTGTTACTGTAAAAATATATTTTCCGTTTAAGCAGTTTTGCGGCGCACTTGTCCAATCCGGATAAACGCCGTTTTAAAATGACAAGATTTATATAAAAAACTCTCCAAAGCCGCCAGTGAAAGCTTCCGTAAAATTCTTTATAATCTATTACGCGGTTCGTATAATGAACAATGTTGCTTTTAAGCTTTTTTGCGTTGTCGTCGCTGCGGTTTATGCTTTGACCTACCTTGTGATATATGCGGGAAGTTAAATCAACGCCGACACAAAGCTTGCTTTTTTTAAGTCGGTAACAAAAATTGTAATCTTCCTCGCCGTGAAAAAACTTATCGGTAAGCAACCCGTTCACGTTTATATAATTACAGTCGACCATAAGCGCACAGCCCGTGACAAACTGCGCTTTTATATACTTTACATTCCTTTTCTCTAATTTGTCTATTTTCTTTTGAGAAAAATATTTTCTGTCACCGTACCATTTGAAAGTGCCGCCCGCGTTCCACAGTACGCTTCTGTCGTAATTATAGCGTATATCGCAGGTTAACGCCGTTGGCTTATAACGCTTCATAGCTTCAAGCATATTTTTTATACTGTTTTCGGGCACTACGGTATCGTTATTAAGTAAAAGAAGGTATTTATAGTCTTTACCGATTTTTTCCGCCACTCTGTTATTGCCGACTGCAAATCCCAGATTTTTTTCCGATTTTATCAAAGTTATTTCTGTTTTTTCCGTTTTATCGGCGGTAAAACCGGTTAAAGAACAAATGGAAAAACGCCGGTCGCTTTTATTGAGATATGATTCGAGTTCGCTTAACTGTTCGGGCTTCGACGCGTTATCCAGAATGTAAATATCGTATAAGCATTTAGATACAGATAAAGAATCAAGACATTCTATCGTGTCCTGCGAGCCGTTCCAGTTTAGCATTATTATTGCTAACTCTTTTTGCATCTGATTTCCCCCGTATAAGCTGAAAATATGTTTCAAAAGCAAATAAAAACATTATGGGCAACACAACGCCCGAAACCGTATAAAAATTACAAAAAAACGAAAATAAAAGCGAAGAAAGCAGATAGCTTAACGTTAATTTATACATTCCTTTTAGCTTAAACATAACAAAAATTATATAAATTAACGCGAAAAGAACTATTATATATAAAATTCCGCCCCAGCCCAGGCAATATACGACTTCACCGAACAGTCCCGATACATTGGTTACCCTGTCTTGCCCGCAAGCAAAATCCGGGTCGAAAATCGGGTTGACGTAATTTTTATCGCCTGACAACGCTTTTCCTATGTTGATTATAACGGTAAACGGAATATTACTATCGCTTGCGTCAGGATGAGTAAAGCAATGATTATTTGCTATAATAGGCGACAACAGATAATAAAAGAAATGCTCTATCGAAAAACCGAGACTAGAAGAATTATCCGCTCCGCTTGAAGTGAACGAAGGTATAACCGCATATACGACTATGAAAACGCCCAGCCCCACAAAACCTATTACTGCGATATACTTTAATATCCGTTTGACGTTGCTGTTTTTCCTTATCAGCATATACATCATTATATAAACAAAATTTATTAAAATGCCGTATTTGCCGCCATACAGAAAAGCCATAAAAAACGTTAACGCTATTAAACAAAAACTTATAATCTTGCTTTTTATGCTTTTCGAATAGCTCCATAAAAGCGGAGCAATAAGAAACGCAAGCTGACTTAAATGCGCAAAAATTCCGCTTGCTTTACCTTTTAAATTGCCGAAGCCGTATGCGTTAATATCCCTTAACAGAGAAATGAAATAAGCAGCCAAGCCTATTAAGAAAATTATTATTACAAATTTGTAATTTATGCGTTTTTCAATATCGAATTTCGGTTTTACCGCAACGCGGCACTTGGGAGCATACCAGAAATAACCGAATAAACAAGCTACGGCAAACACTACGGCTATAAATCCCAGCAAAACCAGAATAGAAAAATCCGAAACCTTATAATAACCGTAAATGTCGCTGACAATAAGATTGTTCAAATCAATCATTAATAAAAACGTCAAAGCCACTACGGTAAACGGAGTTAAAAATGTTTTATATATTTTTTTATCGACATAGACCATAAAGATTACGGCCAAATTCAATATTATTAACATTCCGATCCTTTAACTGCAAATTTCGGTATAAATGTTTTCCATTAAATCTACGTTGCTTTCCCAATCGTAAAGCTGTTTTACCCTGTTTACCGCAGCATGAGACATGTTATCCCTAAGCGCTTTGTCAGTCAGTAGCTTATACATATTTTCGGCTATCGCGTCGATATCGCCTTTGGGGGCTATTAATCCCGTCACTCCGTCCTGCACCACTTCGGCAAAGCCGTCGGCGTCGCTGACCTGCACGGGGATACCGCACGCCATAGCCTCCACCGCCGCCACGCCGAAAGATTCACTGTTGCTTATACTGTTGCTGTTGCCGACGGTAAACCTGTTGTAAATTTCGGGTAACAGATTATTGTCCACGTATCCGCACAGCGTTATTTTATCCTGCATGCCGTTTACGTTTATAAGAGATTGAAGCTCGTCCTTCAACTCTCCCTTGCCGTAAATTTCATAATACAACTTATCCGCCAAATCGGATTTTCCTTCGTCGATTAATCTTTTATTAAGCTTTATAAAAGCGTTAACCGTATCGGCAATACCGTATTTGGGCGAAAGAGTTTTAACCGTACCGAAAATTATTTTGTCTTCCGGCTTAAACTGCGGCATGGGTTTAAATTTTTCCGTATCGACGCCGAACGGCGTTATCCTGTAATCCCTTTCGACAAGTTTTTCCGCCTGCTTTGCCATGCATTTGCTGGTCGACGCGGCGTAATTGTAATAATTCAGGTTCTTTTTTATTAATTTCATTTTAAAAGAACTCTGGTAAGGGAATTCGTATACGTCGCTTCCCCAAATGTTCAAAAGCGCGCCTTTAAGCTTTGCTCTGCGCCCCAACGTGCCGTAACCGCTTGCATAATGCACGTTTACAACGTCGAATTTTTCGCGTTTTACTATTTTTTTCAATTGTGCCGCATTCAAATAGTAACCCAACGGAGCGCCGTATTTTAACGCAACAATACGCACCGATTTTTCATACAGACCGATATTGTCGTCAACGTCGTTAGCGCATGAAATAACGGTTACGTCATGATTGCGTTTAGCCATGGCGTTAGCCCAACGCACTATATGAATACTTTTCGCAGCTGAAATAAACGCAATTTTCATTATTTAAAATCTTCCCGTAAAATCCAAAGTGGAGCATTTTTTAAGCGGCAATTTGACGGGCGTACCTTCCGCCGCGGACTTATAAACCGCCAAAACCAATTCAAGCGCGTTACGCCCCGCAACCGCGTCGACATAGGGTTTTCCGTCGTGTTCAATTGCGGAAACCATGTCCGCAAACAGGCTTGTATGCCCGTTGCCGTATACGTTGACAGTTTGTTCGAATAAACCTTTGTTGTCCTTATCTGCCGCAGTTTCGTCCGCAAAATCCCATACGTCTATCGCGTTTGTGGATTTACCGCCAAGCTTTACCGTTCCGCTTTCACCGAACAAATAAAGCGTTTCCTCTAAATTTTTAGGGTAAACGTTGGTCGTTCCCTCTATCGTTCCTATTGCGCCGTTTTTAAATTTTACGACAGCCATACCTATATCTTCACATTCCAGATAATTATGGAATTGCTGTTTTGTGACGCCGTATACTTCCTCTATTTCGTCACCCATCATCCAACGCAGAAGGTCTATTCCGTGAATACACTGGTTCATCAGCGCGCCGCCGTCCTGCGCCCAGGTGCCGCGCCATTTAGCCTGGTCGTAATAATCTCTGTTTCTGTTCCAGCGTACGTGAACGGAGCCGTGGGACATTTTACCGAACCGCCCCTTTTCAAGCGCCTGTCTGGTTTGCTGTACGGCGATATTGAACCTGTTTTGATGGCAGGCGGAAACTTTAACTTTGTTCTTTTCCGCAAGAGCGATAATTTTATCCGCGTCGGAAAGACTCATTGCCATGGGTTTTTCTATGATAACGTTAATACCGTGTTCTATACAGTACAACGCTATTTCCGCGTGCTTTCCGCTTTCGGTAGCAATGCTTATAAGCTGCAACCCGATATTTTCGGCAATAAGTTTTTTGTAATCGGTATAGCGTAAAATACTTTTATCGTTTTCCAGTCCGTGCTTTGCCAAAACTTCTTCCATGCGTTCCGGAATCACGTCGCAGACGGCAACGATTTCAAGATTGTTCGCCACCGCCGCCTTAATATGGTTTGTCGATATTCTTCCGCAGCCGATTAAAGCGTATTTCATAAATCAAAGCACCTCTATATTGTCGCGTTTGGCAATGTTTTTCATGACGTTTTTGGTGTCGAAAACCGCTTTGGCGTTATCTGCGACCAAATTGTAATCAACCTGTTTGGTGTGTCCCGCCGTAACAATTACAGCGTCGTATTTTTTTATGACGTCAGCCGTAATACCGGAAATGCTGTTATAAGTTTTTCCGTGATAACGGTAAGAGCTTACATACGGGTCGAAATAGTCGACCGCGCACCCCTCAGCGTCCATCAGTTCGCGTACGGCAAGCGCGGGACTTTCACGGTAGTCGTCGATATCGTTTTTATACGCCACGCCGAGTTGCAGTATTTTAGCGCCGTTAAGTGATTTTTTATGTTTATTAAGCAAATCTCCCAAACGGCTTACGGTGTATTCGGGCATTTTGTCGTTAATCATCATAGACGACTCTATCATCGAAGTATGGAAACCGTATTCACGCGCCTTCCATGACAGATAATACGGGTCAAGCGGAATGCAGTGTCCGCCCAGTCCCGGACCGGGATAAAACGCCTGAAAGCCGTAGGGCTTTGTTTTGGCCGCGTCGATAACTTCCCAAATGCTTATGCCCATTTTATGGCAAAGCTGGGCAAGCTCGTTTACAAGCCCGATATTTATATTACGGTAAGTGTTTTCAAGAATTTTTTCCATCTCGGCAACCGCGGGGGAAGAAACCTCGTGAATATCGCCCTGAAGAACCGCCCTGTACATTGCGGCTATAACCTCGGTTGCGTCCTTACCGATTGCGCCCACTACCTTAGGCGTATTTTTTGTTTTATAAATAAGATTGCCCGGGTCTACGCGCTCGGGACTGAAACCGAGATAAAAATCTTCCCCGCATTTCAGACCGCTTCCTTCTTCGAGAATTGGTTTTAACAACTCCTCGGTTGTGCCGGGATAGGTCGTCGATTCCAAAACGACCATAGAATTTTTCTTTAAATATTTTGAAACGGCAATAGCGCTGTCCCTTACATAACTTATATCCGGCTGCTGGTGCGCGTCAAGCGGCGTGGGCACGCAGATAGCGATAAAGTCCACGTCTTTGATAAACGAAAAATCGGAAGTTGCAGACAGCATACCGCTTTTGACTATTTGCGAAAGCTCGCTGTCGACAACGTCGCCTATATAATTGTGACCTTCGTTTACCATTTTGACCTTAGCTTCCTGAACGTCGAAGCCTATGGTTTTAAAGCCCGCTTTTGCCTTTTCCACGGCAAGCGGAAGCCCGACGTAGCCCAGACCGCAAACGCCTACCACGACAGATTTGTCGGCAATTTTTTTCAATAAAAGTTCTTTCATGTTCATAAATTTATCTCCTGAACCGTATCTCCGATTTTTTTATATTTTTCACCGCACTTGCAAACGGCATTATTATCAACGAAGTTAAGCTTTTCTCCGCAAACGCAGACAAACCCTTTCACCTTTGCGGGATTGCCCGTAACCAACGCGTAATCCGGAACGTCCCTGGTAACAACGCTTCCGGCACCTATAAGCGCATATTTGCCGACGGTATGTCCGCAAATTATAGTGGAGTTCGCCCCTACGCTACTGCCCTTTTTCAAAAGCGTTTTACGGTACTCGTTCTTTCTGTTTACGTGGCTGCGCGGATTTATTACGTTGGTAAATACGCAGCTCGGACCAAGAAACACGTCGTCCTCGCATTCTACACCCGTATAAACCGAAACGTTATTCTGAATTTTAACGTTATTACCCAATTTAACCTGCGGAGAAATAACGACGTTCTGTCCTATGTTGCAATTATTGCCTATTTTACAGCCGCTCATGATATGGCTGAAATGCCAGATTTTTGTGCCGGCGCCGATTTCGCACGGCAAATCGACGTAACTCGATTGATGTATAAACACGTCGTCCATTTAAATTAAATCTCCAAAAGCGATTTGGCGATATACTCGACTTCTTCCGCCGTTAAATAAGGATGCATAGGTATGCTTAAAACCGTATCGGACAGCTTTGAAGAAACCCACAATTTTACGCTTCTGTCGGGCAAGTCGGAAAAAGCAGTTTGCTTGTGCATAGGTTTCGGATAATATACCATTGTGGGAATATTTTTCTTTTTCAAGCTTTCCTGTATATGCGTACGTTCTTCCCCGCTGTTCGAAATAAGCGTATATTGCGCCCAGCTGCTGCCGAACTTTTCGGGTATAAGCGGAGTTACAAATTTGCCGCTAAGAAGCTGAGTATAGCGTTTTGCGATATCGTTTCTCGCAGCATACTCGTATTTTTCAAACGCGTCCAGTTTTTCAAGCAATACAGCCGCCTGAACCGTATCCAAACGGGAATTGTAACCTATACGCACGTTATCGTATTTGAAGGCACCTTTTCCGTGAACCGCAAGCGAACACATTAAATCGTAATAATCTTTATTATCCGTAAATATAGCGCCGCCGTCGCCGTAGCAACCCAAAGGCTTTGCGGGGAAAAACGAGGTTGTGGAAATATCACCGAAAGAACATGCTTTTTTTCCGTCGATACTTCCGCCGAAGCCCTGCGCGCCGTCCTCTATAATAGGCAGGCCGTACTTGTCCGCAACCTTCCTGATTTTTATATAATTTGCAGGCAATCCGAATAAATCTACCGCAATAATTGCTTTGGGTGTCAATTTACCGTCAGAAATTGTCTCTTTTATCGCTTCTTCGAGCTTGTCCGCGTCGAGATTGAAGGTTCTCTCCTCAACGTCTACGAAGACGCACGTCGCGCCCTCCAGAGCAGGAGTTTCCGCACTGGCGAAAAACGTAAAGTCCGGCACAAAAACCGCGTCGCCGCGCCCCACGTTAAAACAACGCAAAGCAAGCGTAAGCGCGTCCGTGCCGTTTGCGCAAGTCAGGCAATACTTCGCCCCGCAATAATTTGCAAGCTTAGCCGAAAGCTCGCCCACTTCTTCTCCGCCGATAAAATGGGCGTCCGACAAAACTTTTTTTATACGGCTGTCGATTTTATCTTTAAGCGCCAGGTACTGTTTTTGCAAATCGATGAATTGCATTTAATTCTGCTCCTTGCTGTGTGATATAGCGTAATTTATAACTTCTTCCAATTTATCGGTTAAAACGGAATAATCGTAATTTTTTGCCGCGGCGGTTGCGTTTGCGCACATTTGCGAATATTCTTCGCGCCCCATGCCGTAAACCGTTAAAACGCCTTGGGCGATGGTTTCGGGACGCTGGTCCTTCAAAGATATGCCGCAATTGTATTTTTCAATTAAATCGTAGTTTACGCTTGTGGTGGATAAAACAGGCTTGCCGGCGTTCATATAATCAAACAATTTGTTCCAGCTTACTCCGTAGTCGGAAATTCTTGTCTGCTTGACGCTGATAATATTTAAACCCGCTTTCGAGCATATAAAAGGAATATACTTTTTATCTACCTTGCCTTTGAATTTTACGTTGCTCAAATTATTGGTCTTACAGTAATCTTCAAGCTCGACCCGTTTATCGCCGTCGCCGTAAATCAAAAACGATATATCCGTCTTATCCTTCAAAAGCTCTGCGGCCTTGACTATCAAATCTACGTAATTGACAGTCCTTACCGACCCTGCGTAAATAACTTTAAAGCTTGCGTCGTTTAAGTCGGAATCGTCGAGAGTAAATTCTTTTCTCTGCATTTCCTGCAAAGCGACGTCAAGTCCGTTATTTATATAAAAAATTTTGTTAAGGTCGACTTTGTTGTCCCAATTTTTTTCTTTGATATAATTTTTACCGCCTTCCATAGAAAAAATAACGGCGTCAGACAGACGGTACATTCTTTTTTCCTGCGAATAAAGATACTTTATTATCGGGTTTTTATCTGATAAATTTTTATACTCGACAATGGATAAAGGCCATAAATCCCTAATTTCGGAAACGAACGGAATTTTAAACTTTTTTGCAAACGAAAGAATACCTTTATAATTAACGCAATTACAGTCGGCGACGATTACGTCGGGTTTATCGAATTTTTTCATAACGCGCTTAAAACGCTTCTGAAACTGCAATAAATTTACGATACGTTTTACGCCGCTGCCCAAATAACCCGAGCATTTGATATGAACATATTTCAAACCGTCGTATTCGCGCTCGACGAATCTTTCCTTAGTTTCTATCAAATTTATATCCGTATTATGAACGGTACTTGCCGTAATCAATAAAACGTCATAACCGCGTTCCTGCAAAATCGACGCATATTTTAAAGTCTTAACGCGGATTTCCAGATGCGGCGGCATTGCGTAATGCGAAACAAGCCAAACTTTTTTCATCGATTAAACCACTTCTATTTTTATTTTTTTTGCCGCCTTTTTACAAGCCGCAACAGCATTTTCGGGAGAGTTGCTTTGCGCAACCACAAACCCTATCCTGTCGGAAGACGATAAAATTTCGCCGCAAGCGTCGCCTTCCTTTTTAAAAAAGCCTATTTCGGTTACTCCCGCAACTTTATACGCCTTTTCCGTTCCCGAAATTTTCGCAATCTTACCCGAATCCGCAGTCAAAAAGACAACGGCGCTCGCTTTTTGCAATTCTGCATTCAAATCCAAAGGAAGATTGAGCGCACAGCGTATTGTCTGCTCCGTCATGTTTATGCCCGTAGAAAGCGGCACAAGATGCGAGGTTATACAGTCGCCGCCCATTCGCGCGCCCATTTCGACCATTTTGGGTCCGTCCCGGGTAATTATCATTTCAAGATGCGCAGGACCGTCGGACAATCCGACAGCTTCGCACGCCGCCTGCGCGACGGTTTTGATTTTCGTACAGACGTCTTGCCCGAGAAGCGTCGGCTGCGAATGACCCAATTCCACAAAATGGGGGGCGCCCGTCGTTATTTTGTCGGTTATCTGAAGCACGTGCGCGACTTTATTTTCGACAAAGACTTCGACCGAAACCTCGGGACCTTGCATATATTCTTCAACCAATATTTTTCCGCTGCGCGACGACCCTGTAACATATTCGTAATTCGAAGAGGTACAATCTTCCGCGCTTCGGCAAAGCAAAACTCCGCGGCTGCCCGAATTATCCGCAGGCTTCAAAATACAGGGGAACCCTACTTCCTTTACCGCCTGCGCCAATTCTTCGAAACCCGTTACCTCGCGATATTTCGGCGAAGGCACGCAATTGCTTTCAAAGCGGCGTATCATTTCGATTTTATCGGTACAGTTTAACGCACATTCCTCCGATATGCCCGCAAGCTTGTTTTCCTTGCAGACGTAGGCTATTGTGCGCATGGGCATGTCCGTAGCCATAGTCATAATGCCGTCGGCGGCAAATTCTTTTACTGCTTTGTTCACACCCTCCTTGTCGAGCGTGCTGCAATTAAAGTATTCATCGGCAAATTTTATTCCGACCGCGTCCGGGTTAAAATCCGCTACGCCGACCGTCATGCCCATTTCTTTTGCTTTTTTAATTGCGGGAACCTGTAAAATGCTTGCCCCGACAACCATCAATCTTTTGTTAATCATAAACCGCCTGTTGCAACCGTTCGAAAATTAAGTCCATATCGTCCGCCGTATATCTTTGGTCTATCGGTAAAGACAGCATGCTTTGTGAAACTTTATCCGAAAATTTGCAGACCTTTTTCGCCTTTTCGTCAATAGGCCATAAAACCGGAGCATATACGCCCTGCTTAGCCAATTTCAGTTGGACTTCGCTTTGATTGTCCACAAGTACAGGCAACGAAAAAGGTATTGCATTTTTTTGCAACTTGGCGCATAAAGGACGCACGGAAGATAAATTCTGTAACATACCTGATAATTTATTGAAATTGGAAATCCGCTTCCGCTTTATTTCTTCGGTATTTAACGATAAAAGCGTCTTAACGCTTTTATTGTCAGCACAGTATACACCCGTTTCGCTAATAAGCGACAGTTCCGCGTCCGAAAACATTTTCCTGTATTCGTTTTTTATATTTTCGTCGCGCGTATCGTTATAAATATTCTTTAACCCGAAAGCACCCTCTCTCAGTCGAGTAAACTTGTTTACTCCGGTTTTCGCTTCTATCGAAAACTTATTTGAAAGAAATATGCCACCGTTGACTACGCCTACGCTTTTCCTTATGCTTCCGATAAATGCGTCTGCGGGCAAGCTGTAAGCGTCTTCATTCCAAACAGCATGCGTTATGTCGACTACGGAAACGCATTCCTTATGGTTACTTATAAAACCGCCGACCGCATTAATATCGGTGACCCCGTAGTATAGCATAAACAAGACAACGGAATTTTTATAGTCGTTTTTCTCATCTAACAGCGGATTAAAGCGTTCGTCGATAGGATAAAAATTAACCTTGAAGCCTTCGGATATAAAACCGCCGTACATCGAAATGCAAGACAGCGCGGGAACCCATACGGTTTTTATTCCGCGTTGTTTAAGCATCGCAATTGCCGTTCCCGTTACGGCGTCTCTGCCGCAACGTAAAAGTTTAAAATCCGAAAAACCGTTCCAAATATTTTGTAAAGCGCCGTCGTCTCCAACATAATCGAATTCCGAACCGAACTCACGCATCGTTATTACCCTTGCCGTTGTTCTCCTGTTCTTTGGCGGCACTTTCAACCCTGTCGGCACTAACGTTTACGTTCTCCTTTTTAACGACGCAAATAAACGTTCTGAAGAAAATTTTTATATCGAACCACAATGAAATATGCTTGAAATAGTAATTATCATTATCTATCTTTTGCTGTCCGTCCGCACTGTTACGGAAATACGCCTGATTATAACCCGTAACCCCGGGACGAAGTTTTAAAAAATCGCGTTCGTTATCGGCATACTTATCAAGCCAATCCACGGGATCGGGTCTCGGACCTACAAAGCTCATCTGAAATTTCAAAATATTGAAAATTTGAGGTAACTCGTCTATGGAAGTTTTTCTTAAAAATTTGCCGACTTTTGTAACCCTGTCGTCGTCGTCCGAATTATAAGTCGAACCGTCGTTCAAACGGATGTCGGGAGCGTTTACCTTCATAGTGCGGAATTTGACCATTTTAAAAGGTTTGCCGTTTCTGCCTATTCTTTTGCCGCAATAAAAAACAGGTCCGCGGTCGTCCGCTTTAATGGCAATAGCTACGGGTATGCAAAGCAACAATATAAACGGCAATGCGGTCAAAGCCAATAAAAAGTCGAAAAGCGGCTTAAAAAAATGTTTATACATTCCGTATTCCTTTTACTATATCGCAATAATTTTGAATAACGTACTCGGCTTCTTCGTCGGTTAGACAGGTGTGCAGAGGCAAGGTTATTTCGTTTGCAAAATATGCGTACGCGTTGGGATAATTTTTAATATCGAAGCCGAGCTGCTTATAAGCCGTATGCATAGGCAAAGGCTTATAATGCACGTTGCAGGCGATACCGCGTTCCGCCATTTTTATAATAATTTCGTTGCGCTGTTCCGAAGTGATTCCTGGCACGCGCGTTATATACAGATGTCCCGAGGAAGAATAATCTTCACGGTAATGATTCAAAACTTCTATACCGAGCGGTTTAAACGCTTTGTCATAGGCAGTTATAAGCTCTTTCCTGCGCTTTAACATTTCGGGATAACGCTTCATTTGCGCAAGCCCCATTGCCGCGGCGACGTCGGTCATGTTGCACTTGTACCAAGTTCCCGCAATGTCATATTCCCACGCGCCGAGCAACGTTTTTGCAAGCGCGTCTTTCGACTGTCCGTGAAGCGACAATAACTGCAATCTGTGGTAAATATCGTTGTTGTCGAAACCGTTTATATCACGCCAGGTAAGCGCGCCGCCCTCCGCGGTGGTAAAGTTTTTAACCGCGTGGAATGAAAATGCGGAAAAATCGGCAATGCTTCCCGCTTTTTTGCCGTGACGCTCCGCGCCGAACGCATGCGCCGTATCGGCCAGCACCACAATCCGCCCGAATGCTTTTTGTATATCGTTGGAAGCACGGAACAAATTTTTTCTTTTGTCGACTATAGAAAATATTTTATCGTAATCGCAGGGGATACCCGCAAGGTCAACCGGAATAACGGCTTTGGTTTTTTCGGTTATAGCCCCTTCGATCTTGTCATAATCCATCTCCAAGCTGTCGGGCATGGTATCGACCAAAACGACCTTGGCGCCGACATGGCAAATTACAGAAGCGGTCGCGGTGTAAGTGTATGCGGAAGTTATTACCTCGTCACCCTCGCCGATACCCAGCAAGCGTAACGCCATTTCCGCGCACGCCGTCTGGGAATTGAGGCATACGGCGCGGTTTACGCCGCAAAAGTCCGCGACTTGCCTTTCAAGTTCCTTGGTTTTCGGTCCTGTGGTAATCCACCCCGAACGCAAAGCGTCGGAAACTTCCTTTATTTCAAGCTCGGTAATATCCGGCGGTGAAAATTTAATGTTCATCTTTAGAAATAAGCCCCATAAAGCCAACAGGCATAATTTTACATTATTACCATTTTATTATACAACAACGGAAATGCAAATGCAATAAAATTATTTCAATATATAGAATAATGTTCCAAAGAATTGAAATAAGCCTACCGCCGTTTTCCCGCCGCAATAACAGTATGCCGCTTTTTTAATAAAAAAAGCGCGGCGGGCGGAATGACGTTATCTCCTTTTGAATTTTTGTGTTAAACCGCTCCGCGCCGCCGTGTGCGCTATGGTGTTATTATAGCACCGGCGGGCGCCATTGCCGCCCCCATGTTATTTACGTCGGTCACACCGTAGTCGCATACTCTGCCCATCGTTGCGCTTGTTATTTTAATTCCGTCGCCAGAGGACGAGATAAGGCACCCGCCTGCGCCGGTGACCGTCCACTGCGCCTGCGGAGGACGCGTACAGCCCAGTTCGAGCGGATATCTGTACTGTCTTTCCGCGGAGGCGAAGTGGCTTCCCGTTGCGGCGACGGCTCTGTTTACGTAACCTGCGTTTACCATCATAGCCGCAAGCATGATACTTTCGCTCATGGTCGAACAAGCCGAATAGACGCCGAGAAACGGGAAATTATAATCCCTTGCGGCAAAGCTTGCGGAAATTATCTGATTGAGCAAGTCGCCGGAAAGCAAAACGTCGATATCCTTTTCCTTTAATTTTCCCTTTTCTATCGTAAGAGAAATTGCGTTGGTCAGCATTTTGCACTCCGCCTTTTCGAATGTGCTTTCGCTGTACATATCGTCGTCGAGGGTAATATCCGCGTATTCGCCTATTATCCCTTCCTTTTCCTTGGACCCGCATATTGCCGCAAACGAAACTATGCGCGGCGAGTTTTTAAAAAAAACAGTATTGCCTTTTTTCATCATATAAAAAAGTAGACCAAACCTACAAGCACGCCCGAAAATACCCCGAACACTATAATAGCGCCCGCGACGGTAAACATTTTCGCCGCCATGCCGTAAATCCACCCCTCCGTTTTAAATTCTATTGCAGGCGAAGTGACGCTGTTGGCAAAACCCGTAATCGGCACTATGGAACCTGCGCCTGCGTGTCTGCCTATTCTGTCGTACACGCCGAGCCCCGTAAGAAAGCAACCTATAAAAATGAGAATTACCGAAGTAGTGCCGGCCAGCTCGTCGCCGGTCAGCCCCGCGTATTCCAGCATGAACCTTATGAACTGTCCTATACAGCAAATAAGCCCGCCTACGCCGAAAGCCGAAAGACAGTTTTTAAAATGCTGTGTGGGCGGGTCCTGCGTTTTAACGTAATTGAGATAATTTTCGTTATTGTTTTCCTTCGTCTTGCCTGTCATTTTTCAATCCTCCGGTTTTGCCCGTTTTAATAAAACTTTCGCGCTCGTCGCGGCGTGAAAGGTCGAATTCCCGCCTCATTGCCTGTACGCCCTGTCGTTGAAATACAATGTCACTTTTTCGGGCATGACGTGCGACATTATTCTGTAAGCCGAATTTTTAAAACCGCACGCCTTGACAACGGGCGGCTTGTCCGAAATAAGAACCGCATAAATATCCTCCGCAACCTCGGCGGGAGACATGCCCTTCTGCTCCATATCCTCAAGCGCGGCGACCGCCCTGTTCAGATTGGACGCATAGGATTTATTTTCGTCGTCGCTGTAAACCTTGCGCTTGAAAGTGAAGCCCGTCGCCGTACCGCCCGGAAGAAACGCGGTAACTTTTATGTTGTAGGGCTTCAACTCGTAATAAGCTTCGCGCACCAGCATTTCGAGCGCGGCTTTTGAGGCGGAATAAAACGCGTCGAACTTAATAGGAATATTGCCCCCGATAGAGCCGACAAGTACTATTCTTCCGCCCCTGTCCTTCATGAAGGGAATAGCCGCCTGCATGGCTTTGAGCGCACCGAAAAAGTTTACGTCGAAAAGATAGCGGTAATCGCTTTCCTTTGCGTACTCTATGGGCGCCGCCATTGAAAAACCCGCGCAATAGACAAGTACGTCTATACCGTACTTTTTGCCCACGGTGGTTATGACGTCCGTAAACGTACTGCCCGCAACGACGTCCGCTATTACGCTTTTCACCTTAGTGCTTTTACAGGGCGTGCGCGAAACGTTAATTACGTTCCAACCGCGGTTGGCAAGCCTTAAACACGTTTCACAGCCTATGCCGGAACTGCCGCCGACGACAACCGCCGTCGATTTGTATTTTTTTTCCATACAACTATGTTGCGGAAATTCATTTAAATTATACGCGGTTTAACCGAAAGCGAGGTCGAGAATCATCATCAGCGCAAATCCGGCTATAATACCCGCCGTCGCGCGTATCTTGCCCGAGGAAAAGGATTCGGGAATAAGCTCCGACGCGACGACCGCAACCATTGCGCCCGCGGAAAAGGAAAGCGCCCACGGAAGTATACCCGTCACAAACGTCACCGCAAGCGCGCCCGTAACGCCCGCTACTATTTCCACCGCGCCCGAAAGCTGACCTATAAAAAAGGATTTAGCCCTGCTCATGCCGTTTGCCCGTAACGGAAAGGCGACGCACATGCCTTCGGGAAAATTCTGGATTCCTATTCCTACGGCAAGCATAACTGCCGCAACCGCCTCCACGCTTCCGCCGGACGACAGGGCGCCGAACGCCACGCCCACGGCAAGCCCTTCGGGAATATTGTGCATTGTAACGGCGACGCACATGACGGCGCAACTGCGCTTATTCGCGTTGCCGGAAAACAAATTAAGCTTTCCCGAAACAACGTCGGTGACGATTATAAGCAGTCCGCCGAGCACGAAACCGCAGGTAAGTACAAGATATGAAAATTCACCCGACATTTCGATGGCGGGCAAAAGTAACGAAAAAAAAGTAGACGCAAGCATTATGCCCGCCGCGCTGCTCATCATAAGCGCAAACGTGCCGCTGCCTACCTTTTTGCAAAAGACGACCAAAAGCGCGCCCGCCGCAGTCAACGCCCATGTGAACGTTGTAGCAATCAGAGCCTGTAACCAGCCGTCAAGATTGTAAAATGCTTCCACAAAATTTTATCTCCGAGTAAAAATACAGTTATTATATCCTATGCGCACAAAAAAAAGCGGCGTGAAGTTTCACGCCGCTTAAAGCTTAAAATTTTAAATGCTTTTAACGTTTAAGTTTTTATAAGTCGTAAATTTTACGGTATAACCGTTTGTCTCGACTGGCCCGCTTTCGTACACCAATTTAAAATCCGGATTAATATCAAGATTTTCAAAGAACGCGTCCGCACCGCCAACGGCGTCGACCTTTGTCACCAACACCTCGTCGCAGTAAGGCAAAAGCGTTTTGTACATCATAGCTCCGCCTATAACGTACACTCTGTCCTTATCGTATTTTTTTATTTCGGAGAAAAGCTCCTCCAAAGAACGGACGATAATACAGTCGTCGCGCTCCTCTCCGTCGGGGTAAAGAACGATATTCGTGCGGTTCTTCAAAGCATTGCCGCCCGGGAAGGATTTTAAAGTATTCGACCCCATAACGACCACGTTGCCCGTAGTGGTTTCCCTGAAAAATTTCATATCCGCGGGTATGGAAAACATTAATCCGTTGCTTTTTCCTATCCCCCAATTTTTATCCGCATGTAAAATTGCTTTCATTTTAAATCACTCCGCCACAGGTATAACGTATTTTTTTTCGTTAAATTTATAATCTACAAGCCTAAAGCTATCCACCGTAAAGTCGTAAAAGTTTTTGACGTCTTTATCCACTTCTATCTTAGGCGCGGCGTACCGCGGCATATCTATAATTTCTTTGACAATAGGGACGTGTCTGTCGTAAATATGCGCGTCCGCGATTACGTGCACAAGCTCTCCCGCTTTCAGACCCGAAACCTGCGCGAACATTATCAAAAGCACGGCGTACTGGACTACGTTCCAGTTATTTGCCGTAAGCATGTCGTTAGAGCGCTGGTTTAAAATGCCGTTTAACGTATCTCCGCTGACGTTGAAGGTCATGGAATAGGCGCAGGGATAAAGGTTCATTTCGTGCAGGTCTTGAAAATTGTAAATATTTGTCATAATGCGACGGCTGGCGGGGTTGTTTTTCAAGTCGTACAGCACCCTGTCGACCTGGTCGAATTCCCCTTCTTTATACTTGTGCTTTACGCCAAGCTGATAGCCGTACGCCTTGCCAATACTGCCGTTTTCGTCCGCCCACTGGTCCCAGATTTTTGAATTTAAATCCCTTGTATTATTGCTCTTTTTCTGCCATATCCATAAAAGCTCATCTATGCAGGATTTGAAAAAAGTGCGCCTTATAGTAAGAATGGGAAATTCTTTCCGTAAATCGTACCTGTTGACTATACCGAATTTTTTCACGGTATGGGCGTCCGTACCGTCGCTCCACTTGGGGCGAACATTCAAATCCGTGTCCCATACTCCGTTTTCCATAATGTCGCGCATATTCGATATAAATATGTCGTCTGCTCTGCTCATAGTAATCTCCGTGATTAATATTTTAACACCCGCCCGAAAAATAGTCAACCTTTGTGAGGAAACAAAAAAAACGGTATATTTGTTGATTTTTCAACAATTTGTTTAAATTGACGGATAGAAAAGCTTTTTGTCAATTGTTTTTCGGGTAAACCTCTCTTGATTTTTTGTATTGTAATCTTTTTGGGAAAGCCGTCGATATCCATACGTAAAAGTTTTAAAAATTTTGGTGGATTGTACGGGAAATTACGTCGTTCTGCTGCTCGCGCGTGAGCTTGTTGAAATTAACCGCATAGCCCGAAACCCTTATCGTAAGCTGCGGATATTTTTCGGGGTGCGCCTGCGCGTCCAGAAGGGTGTCGCGGCTGAAAACGTTTACGTTGAGGTGATGACCGCCGTCCGTTACGTAACCGTCCATCATGCGGACAAGGTTATTTACGCGCTCTGCGCTCTCTTTGCCGAGCGAGGCGGGCGTAATGGAAAACGTATTCGAAATTCCGTCGCGCGCATATTCATAGGGAAGCTTTGCCACCGACTCCAAGGAAGCCAATGCGCCGTTTGTGTCCCTGCCGTGCATAGGATTTGCGCCGGGTGCGAGCGGCTCTCCCGCCCTTCTGCCGTCGGGGGTATTGCCCGTATTTTTACCGTAAACGACGTTGCTCGTAATCGTAAGCACGGACGTTGTGGGTACGCTTTCACGGTAGGTGTAATTACTTTTTACCTTACCCATAAATGTTTTCAAAAGCCAGACGGCAAGCTCGTCGACCCTGTCGTCGTTGTTGCCGTACTTGGGATAATCGCCCTCGATTTTGAAATCGGTAACAATTCCCTCCTCGTTGCGCACGGGGTAAACTTTTGCGTATTTGATTGCAGAAAGAGAGTCCGCCGCGCATGAAAGCCCCGCAATGCCCGTAGCGAAAAATCTTCTTACCTCGGTATCGTGCAAAGCCATTTCAAGCGCTTCGTAGCTGTATTTGTCGTGCATGTAATGGATAAGGTTCAACACGTTGACGTAAAGTCTTGCCAGCCAGTCCATCATCTGCTCGTACTTTTCTTTTACGTCGTCGAAGTCAAGCGCACCGTCGCCCGTGACGGGAGAAAATTCGGGAGATACCTGTAAAGCCTTACCCGTGGTTTTATCCTTTATAAGCTCGTCCTTGCCGCCGTTGATAGCGTAAAGAAGACACTTTGCAAGATTGGCGCGCGCGCCGAAAAACTGCATATCCTTACCCACGCGCATACAGCTTACGCAGCAAGCAATGCAATAATCGTCACCCATTTCGGGGCGCATCAAATCGTCGCTTTCATATTGGATTGCGGAAGTTTTTATCGAAGTCTGCGCGCAGAATTTTTTAAACGCTTCGGGCAGATTTACCGACCATAAAACCGTAAGGTTGGGTTCGGGCGCGGGTCCGAGATTTTCAAGCGTGTGCAAAATTCTGAAAGAAGATTTCGTGACGAGAGTTCTGCCGTCCACGCCCATACCGCCGATAGATTCGGTAACCCAGGTCGGGTCGCCGGAGAACAGCTCGTTATATTCCTTGATGCGCATGAACTTTATAATTCTCAGCTTCATTACAAAATGGTCGATAAGCTCCTGCGCGCCCTCCTCGGTCAAAATTCCGCGCTCTATGTCGCGCTGGATATAAATGTCGAGGAAGGTGGAATTTCTGCCTATGGACATCGCTGCGCCGTTTTGGTCTTTGACCGCCGCGAGGTAGCCGAAATAAAGCGCCTGAACGGCTTGCGCCGCCGTTTCCGCAGGCGCGGAAATATCGCGGCCGTAAATTACGGCAAGCTTTTTCAATTCTTTAAGCGCTTTAATCTGCTCTGACAATTCTTCGCGGTTGCGTATTTTGTCGGGCGTCATATCGCCGTCGGTTAAAAGCTTGTCGCGCTCCTTGCGTTCGATAAGGTAATCTACGCCGTACAAAGCAACGCGGCGGTAGTCGCCCACTATTCTTCCCCTGCCGTAGGTGTCGGGAAGCCCCGTAAGGATATGCGCGCGGCGTGCGCGGCGCATTTCGGGCGTGTAGGCGTCGTAAACGCCGTCGTTATGAGATTTGCGGTAATGGGTAAATATGTTTTTAACTTCGGGGTCTATTTCGTAACCGTACATATTTAACGCCTGTTCCGCCATTTTTATACCGCCGAAAGGCTGCAACGCGCGTTTAAACGGCTTATCGGTCTGCAAGCCGACTATTTTTTCAAGCTTTTCGTCTATATATCCCGCCGCGTGCGAAGTAAGCGTGGAAACCGTGGAAGTATCTGCGTCGAGAACGCCGCCCGCTTTTCTTTCGGCTTCGGACAGCTTTAAAATTTCTTCCCAAAGCTTTTTAGTCGCCGCGGTAGGCGGCGCAAGAAATTCCCCATCGCCCTCGTAAGGGGTATAGTTGGACTGAATAAAATCGCGTACGTTGACCTCTACGCTCCATTTGCCTTTTTTAAAACCTTCCCAAGCTTTACAATCCATAAGTTTACCTCGTCAAAATTAATTTTGCGTTGCGTATACGCTCCTCCGTCGGCGGAAGCGCGCCCTTCAACGGATAGGGAATACCCTGTTTTTCGTATTTGATTTCACCCATTGCGTGATAGGGTAAAATTTCCGTTTTTTTAACGTTTTTAAGCGTATCCGTAAATTCTTTAAGTCTTTTAAGATATTTGTCGTCGTCGGTAATACCGGCGGCAAGCACGTGTCTTATCCAAACGGGCTTGCCCGTTGCCGAGAGATACCGCGCAAAATCCAAAACGTTTTTGTTGGAATGCCCCGTAAGCTTTATATGCTCTTGCTCGTCGATATGCTTTATATCCAGCAAAACCAAATCGGTATATTTCAAAAGCCCGTCGATTTCCGCCGTGTTATTTTTATCGAAAGTAATACCCGACGTATCGAGCGCGGTGTGTATCCCTCTTTGCTTCAACAGAGAAAAAAGCTCCGTTACGAATTCAATCTGCATAAGCGGTTCTCCGCCGCTTACGGTAACGCCGCCGCCGTCCGAAATATAGCTTTTGTATTTTAAAACGTTTTCAAACACTTCGTTCGCAGAAAACCGTTTTCCCGCGGCAAACTGCCATGTGTCGGGGTTGTGACAGTACAGGCAACGCATGGGACAACCCTGCATAAATACGACAAAGCGTATACCGGGACCGTCGACCGTGCCGAAGGATTCGAACGAATGAATGTAACCTTTCATAATTTTTTCCGTAAAGAACAAAAAATGGGCGGTTTAATAACCATGCCCAGACGAACGACAAACGTTACAGGAACGGCTTCCCTGCGGTTAGTCCGCAAAACTCGTCAGTTGCCGCCTGCCTTTAAGTTATTACCATTTTAACAGACGGATATGCCGATGTCAAATAAAAACACTAAATATTGTATAAATAATTTTTTCCGATACAATATGTTGTGTTATGCGTATTCCCCTTACCCGTCTTTACCTTAGGTCAATCCGCCTTCTTCCAAGAGAGAAGGCTTTTCAAATGCTCGCTGCGTTCAGTACGGCAGCAAACAACTTAAAAATAAAAAAAGGATAGCCTAAGCTATCCTTTTTTATTAAATTGATTTTTTATGCCTGTACGGGAATTGCAAGAATTTCAATATAATGTATATTCATATTATTACTTGCTTTAACATCCATGGTCGCAGTATATTCACCTGCTACAAGATTATCCCATACGCAATCCATTGCAGATGAAATACCCCCTACTTTATTACTTTCATAACCCGTTCCGGATAAAGATATTTCTCTCGCCGTATTACCGGAGGAAGATGCATTTATTGTAATCTTATAGGTATATCCGGCAGCAAGATTAAATTTAACGGTAGAAAGACCGGGAACCCTTATTCTTGCGTTACTTGTACTTGAGTTGTTGCTTATTCCGGATATAACGGCAGTAGCCAACTGAGTCTGATCAACGTCGTCGCCTGTAAATGTAATTGTTACAGGTCCTGTAAGGGTACCGACGGGATCCTTTGCGTTTTCAATAGCAAGAGCCGCCTTTACGTCCGCCTGCTCTTTATTAAGCATAATCTTAGAAGTTAACTGACCTTCAACTACAGGAATATCCTCGATTTGAGCATAAACGTCAACGGAAGTCGTACCCGCAGTAAGCGCACCGAATGTATAAGCGGTATCGCCGTCGGCAGTGGTAAACCAACCCTTTAACTGTTTACCCTCCGTAAGAACGGCAAGATTAGGTTCCGTCAATGTTGCGCCGTCTTCAACCTTATTTATGCCAAGTAAGTTTTCGCCGTATTTATAGCTAACCGTTACAGGTTTTTTGCAAACCTCCGCTTCTATGCCATAAATCCACAGTCTTCCTGTATTTGTGCCGATATTATTAACACCGAGGTTAAGAGTTGAGTCCTTAGGAACAACCACATTAAGAGTTACGATATTTGCACGCGGTTTAGAAGTTTCATACAATGCAACACCTTCAATAGTGCTGAGACCGTAAACTATATGGTTACCGCCCCTGTCGGAGTTGAATGAAGCATTGACGAAATTGAGATGTATTTTCAATGCAACCGTCTCTTTTGCGGTAACGGTGTAAATGGAGTTATTCAAGCTTTCTGCCGCAACGTCTTCGGAAGGAATCAAGCCCTGATCTATAGTACGACTGCCGATTGCAAGCTTAATATTTTCATAAGACGGCTGACTACTTGTCTGACCTGTGGAATACTCTGCTGCGCCGACTGTTTTAAGAGTAAAGAGCGCTTCATCCGTAACCGTATCGCCGGCCGCGTAAATTGTCGGGTTTTTACCTTCGAGCGAACCTGCCTCTTCAACAAACCATTCAGCTGTAGTTTCCGCCGCAGGAGGAGCTATTGACCTTATATAACCGCAAGTATTGCAGGACGCATCCTGGTCGTTATCGTATACATGCGCGCCGTAGCCGGTCGCGTCGGTCTTGCCCTGCTCGCCGTGTCCATCGGCAAGGCATAAACGCCAATGGTGAGTAGCGTTTTTGCCCCATGCGGAAGCCTCGTTACCCGTGGACCACTGATGCGTATGCGTTGTATTAGTGTCGCCGCCGGGATTATCTTTATCCTTATCTTTATCTTTGTCACACGCGGCAAAAAGCGCGCCTGTCGTCACACAAACGGTACCTACGCCGATTGCAAGCAATTTTTTCAAAATGCTGTTCTTAGTCATTAATTAATATCCTCCCTAAGCGTAATATCACGCCAAAAATTTTTGTAGCCGTGAAATAATTCACATCTGTTATTATAGTCTAATAATACTTTATTGTCAAGGGCTATTATGAAATTTTTTTACATTTTTCTTTATTATTTTACAGTTTCACATGGAAAAATTGTTATAGATTAGCAATTGCGGAAATAATTGCCATCGGATTTTTTACACAGAAAATTGAGTAATACTATTTCCCCATTAGTCACTGCGTGCAATCTTTTCAAGATTCTTCGGCAAGCCTCAGAATGACAATACGACTGTGTCATCCTGAACGCAGTGAAGGATCTGAAAAGGATAGATTCTTCGGCAAGCCTCGAAATGACAATATGACTGTGTCATCCTGAACGCAGTGAAGGATCTGAAAAGGATAGATTCTTCGGCAAGC
>CAMRTO010000006.1 GCA_947053655.1 uncultured Clostridia bacterium | reverse complement strand
GCGGAAAACCTTGCGGAGTATGCGCAACCTGCCGCGACCGCGCCGCCGCATTTAAGGACAACGGAATAGACGACCCCGCATTAAAAGGAGATTGATATGCCAAGAGAAAAACAAAAAGAGGGTATTACCCTGCTCGGGAACAACAACACGAACTATCCGCAGACTTACGACCCGTCCGTTTTGGAAACGTTTGCAAACAAACACACCGGAAGGGACTATTTCGTAAAGTTCAACTGCCCCGAATTCACAAGCTTATGCCCCATTACGGGCCAGCCGGATTTTGCAACTCTCTACATCTCGTACGTACCGCGCGAAAAGATGGTTGAAAGCAAGTCTTTGAAGCTGTATCTTTTCGGGTTCAGAAACCGCGGCGACTTCCACGAGGACTGCGTGGAAATAATTATGAACGACCTTATCGAGCTGATGGATCCCGCATATATCGAGGTATGGGGCAAGTTTCTGCCCCGCGGCGGAATTTCAATAGACCCCTATTGTAACTACGGCAAAAAGGGGACCAAGTGGGAACAGGTGGCATGGGACAGGCTTTCGCACCACGATATGTATCCGGAAAAAATCGACAACAGATAATATAAAAGCGGGCGAACGTCAAACATTTAATAAGTAAAAAATATTTTTGAACGGGCTTTCGGCTTATGGACGGCGGTTATAAGGTATTTGAAGAAAAAGACATTCGCGCCGTTTTGAAGTCAAGCTTTTGATTTTGCTTAAAAAAAGGATACGGAAGTTTTTGCTTCCGTATCCTTTCTTATACTTGCGGCAAAAATCCAAAATGCAATTTTTGATTAGGGTATTTACAATTTATTATTTTTATGATATATTTTATATTGTCACGTAACTTAATCTATGTTTCGGTATATCCGATAAATACTTCATACGGATTTTGAGCGAACAGCGGCGCACTTGCTCGCAGATAATAAGGAGATTGAATGAGAAAAAAACTATTGGTTGTTTTGATCTTTATAGCGGCGGTTTCAGGTATAGCCGGTATTGTCGGATGTCAAAAGCAACCTAAAACGACAGGTCAGGCGGTTAATCCGGAAATAATTTCCGCGCCGACGGCGGGAAATATCGCCGTCGGCGAATCCACCGACGCAAGCGTATTGAGCGGTGAATTTTCTGTGGAAGGGGAGCTGAAATTTTCCGATGAAGCCGTGTATCCCGACAGCGCGGGTACCGTGGAGCGGGAGTGGACGTTTACGCCGTTTAATACCGAAAGATATAACAGTATCAGCGGCAAGGTCACCGTAAACGTTTACCGCTATAAACTCACATTCGAGGAAAACGGCGGGTTCGATATTGCTGACGAATATTTTAACGAAAGTTTTACTGTTAAAAACAAACCCTTGACTGCAAAAAACGATTACCGTTTCGACGGTTGGCTTGTCGACGGAGAATTCATAACATATCCCAAAACTTTTACACAGTCGGCAAATCTTTACGCCGCATATCGCTATCATACTGCGGATAAACTGTTTTATATGGTTTCCGGAGGCGAATGTATAGCGGAAGCAAGCTGGAAAACATATTGGTTAGAGAAAGGATATCCTGAAATAGCAGAGGAAAACGGTTGGCAGGTCGGAGACCGTAATCCTTATATAGACGGTGAAGTAATTATTGCGGATATGCATGACGACTATTTCGTTACTACAACAATGCGCTTCTGTGATACAGATATAACTTCTATTGTTTTTAATAATTATACTAATATTATTCAGTTTATGGGCGACACAAAGATTAAATCACTGGTAATACCCAATACTGTAAGCTTAATCCCCAAGGGGACTTTTTCCGATAATCCCGAGTTGGAGTCGATAATTTATGAGGACGGCGAAAGCGCGTTTGAAATTGTTGACGGAGAAATTCAGTTCGGGTATAAAAAACGTACCGTGCCCGCAATTCAAATAGCAAATTGCCCTAAGCTTAAAACGGTGGAGTGCCATAACGTTAAAGAAATAGGCGTCTTTATCAACTGCGGTATAGAAAAAATAACTATCCCCGCCGAAGTGGAAACCGTGGGCACCGACGCTTTTTACGGTTGCACGCAATTAAAAGAAGTAAATTTCGAAAAAGGCAGCAATTTAAAGGAAGTAAAAAGCAGAGCCTTCGGCGCGTGCACGGCGCTTGAAAAAATTTGTATCCCCGAAGGCGCGCAAATATATGCGTCTGCATTTGACGGTTGCTCCGCCTTGGCGGAAATAGACATAAGTGACTATCAGATTACGCAAATAGCAAGGCACCTTCACGCCGCATATATAGACGGAGAAGTCATAGGTCAAGAGGTAGGGGAAGCCTACAAATTTGTTGAAAATAACGACTTCAAGGTAAACGTAATCCGCGGCGAACAGTTTGGCGGCGACAGGGCGGAGGGAGAATGCGTCGCCGGCAAGGAAGAAATAAATCTTTATATAGATAAATTTTCGATATATTCCCTGACGGTGCTATGCCACGAGTTCTTCCATCATTATCAACAAGTTTTGTGTTACGGTGTCGGCGACGAAACCTGGGAAAGCGTTCCGCTGTTCAACGACGAGTATTTTTACGAAACTTATCTGACGTTCACCGCGCCGACTGTTTTTCTTAAAAAAGACAACTGGGAGCAAATCACCCATAATTACAATTACGGCGGCAATTATACGGGTACATTCTTTTATGTGGAACGCCCTATTGTTCTGATAGACGAAGATACGCTTAACGATTGGAAACAGCCGTATATAGAGCTGGAAGAAGACAAAAGCAACTTCGACGAATATTGGAACCAATTACTCGAAGTTGATGCAAGAGGGTTTGCTTCCTGGTTTACCGGAGTAGTTTATGAAGAGAGTTTCGGCTGATAAATTTGTCGGCTGCAAAGGCACGGTAAAGGGAAGAACGCATCCTTTTTATCTTGTATTTGTAACCGCATTGTTCGTTATTCTGACTATATGCGCGTTGATGCTTTATATGCAGTTCAGAAAAAATATTAACATGACCGCCGTCTGGATAGCCTACGGTGCAAGCTCGGCGGTATTGGCGGCGGTATATCTTTACGGTAAAGTAGTGCAAATAACCGTAAGAAATAAAGTTTGCTTTGCCGTATATGAAGATTATCTTGTGGTATACGCGAATCCAAAATTTTTCATTTGGGGATATTACAACA
Organism: uncultured Clostridia bacterium; assembly: GCA_947053655.1. GTDB lineage: Bacteria > Bacillota > Clostridia > Christensenellales > Borkfalkiaceae > Coproplasma. The sequence continues at coordinate 64,341 of CAMRTO010000006.1, read as the reverse complement.
TAGATTTTTCCGAAATAAAAAGTTTTACTTTCATTCCCAAAATTACGGACGGAGCAAAACCGCCCTATACGCCAAGCGATTTATTGAACTATGGCAAGCTTGAGCTTATAATAGAAGGCGGCAAAATCTTAAAAGTACCCATAGCGGATATTGAAGCGGCGCGCAAGCTTTTGGACGGGGCCTTTCCGCTTAAAGAAACGGCGTTCGCGCGGTGTATATAATTGACAAAACGGGCAGTACGGCTTTCGCAACGGAAAACGTACTGTTCTTTTTTATGAGGCGGCGGCTTGTTGACATAAGGCGTTTATAACTGTTATAATTTATACGTTGCATACAACGTTACGCCGCAAAAGGCGGTTGAAAATAAGGAGACGTATGAAGGTAATAAGCAAACAGAGAAACAGCAAAATGTGCATAATATGCGGCATGGACAACGACTACGGACTGCGCGCGCCGTTTTACAATATGGAGGACGGAAGCGTCGTTTCGGTATTCCGTTACGGCGAAAAACATCAAAGTTATCCCGGGCGGGTTCACGGCGGTATGATAACGGCCATGTTGGACGAAATAGGACTTCGCGCAATGTGGGCAAAGGAGCTGTCTGAAATTACTTTCGACGTAACGCTTTCCATCGAAACGAAATTCCGCAAACCCGTTCCTTACGACAGCGAGCTTATCGGCAGGGGCGTCGTGATAAAAAATTCCGGCAATTTTTTCACTTCGGAGTGTACTATAACGGATACAAGCGGAGCCGTGCTTGCAAATGCTGAAGTTAAATACATAAAGCTTGACGTTTCTAAAATAGCGCCCGACGCAAGCGAGCACGAGGAAATGTGTTATACTGTAGAAGACGGCGTTAAAGAAATAAATTTGAAGTAAAAGTAACGGGAAATAATAAATGTATCAAGAAACGTTTTTCGAAAACGAAATAAGCCAGCCGCTTGCGGCAAGGCTCCGCCCCCAAACGCTTGAGGAATACTGCGGGCAAAAGCACCTGTTGGGCGAGGGAAAGGTTTTGCGCCGCCTGATAGAAAGCGATAACGTAAGCTCTATGATATTCTGGGGCCCTCCCGGCGTGGGCAAAACAACGCTTGCCAGAATCATCGCAAACCGTACCAAAGCGGACTTCGTGGATTTTTCCGCAGTAACCAGCGGCATAAAAGAGATTAAATCCGTAATGGAGCAAGCAGAAAAAAGCAGGCGCTTCGGCAAAAAGACGATACTGTTCGTCGACGAGATTCACCGCTTCAACAAGGCGCAGCAGGACGCGTTTTTGCCGTTTGTGGAAAAGGGCAGTATTATTCTTATCGGCGCTACCACGGAAAACCCGTCGTTCGAGGTAAACGGCGCACTTTTGTCCCGCTGTAAGGTTTTCGTTTTGCAGGAGCTTAAAACCGAGGAGTTGTGCGCGCTTTTAAAACACGCCCTGACCGACGCCCGCGGCTTCGGCGGGCAGACGGTGGAAATTTCCGACGGGCTTATCGCAAGCATTGCGGCCTTTGCAAACGGCGACGCGAGAAGCGCGCTTTCCACCCTTGAAATGGCGGTCCTCAACGGCAATTTCGACGGCAGTAAAACGGTGGTCACCGCGGAAACGCTGGAGCAGTGCATTTCAAAAAAATCTTTGCTGTACGACAAAAACGGGGAGGAGCATTACAATATAATTTCCGCCCTGCATAAGTCGATGCGCAATTCCGACCCGGACGCGGCGGTATATTGGCTTGCGCGCATGCTGGAAGCGGGCGAGGACCCGCTGTACATTGCGCGGCGCGTTACCCGTTTCGCCGCCGAGGATATAGGGCTTGCCGACCCGCGCGCGCTGGAAATAGCCGTCGCCGCGTTTCAGGCTTGCCATTTGATAGGCATGCCGGAGTGTACCGTGCATCTTACCGAAGCGGTTGTATATATGTCGCTTGCGCCCAAATCCAACGCACTGTACGTTGCTTACGGCGCGGCTAAAAAGGACGCGCTTACGACCGTCGCCGAGCCCGTTCCTTTGGTTATCAGGAACGCGCCGACGAAATTAATGAAAGAGTTGAACTACGGTAAGGGCTATCAGTATGCGCACGATACCGAAGAAAAGCTGACGGATATGCAATGTTTGCCAGACAGTCTGGTCGGCAGGGAATATTACTTCCCCACTGAAGAAGGGGCTGAGGCGAAGTTCAACGCGCGCCTGCGCGAAATTAAAGACTGGAAGAAAAATTTTAAAAACGGGAAGTAAGCTTTGGCTTCGCAACAGACAAAAATAATATAATTCCTGCGCCGCAGGCGGAAACATTCCGCCTGCGGCATTCGGCTTTCAAAATGCAAAAAATATAAATTTATATATATTTCCATATATTTTGGCATTGATTTAATTGACGGCATATAAATATTGTGGTATAGTTATTCATATATAGTTGTATAAATGAGTAAATTATTCATAAATGCAAGTATAAATGTATAAAAAATGAATAATTTTTCGGAAACAGTGATGTTTTTATGCGTCGGCAAGTGTTTTGGCGTTTGAAACGGCGCAACATTAACAACAGCGGTTTTGGGAAAGTATATTAATAAATTATCGGGAGATGGAGTATGAAAAAGAAATCTGTATTGATTTTTCTTCTGACTGCCGCGTCTGCGGCAACATTGGCTGTCGCCGGATGTAAGACCGGCGAAACCAAGCACAACCATTCTTATTCCTGGCAGTACACCGCGGAACGTCACTGGCAGGAATGCGGGTGCGGCGATAAGAGAAACGAAAATTCTCACGCGGACGAGATTAACAACGACTCGACTGCGCAGGGCGCGGACGGCAAGTGCGACGTTTGCGGTCTGGCGAATTTTAACGTTAAATTCAATTTGAACGGACACGGCTCCTACGTCTCCACCCAAACGGTTTATAAGGGCGGTCTTGTCAATAAGCCGCAAAATCCCGAAGCGGACGGCTGGCTGTTCGGCGGCTGGTGTACGGACGACGGCGGAGAAACGCTTTTCGACTTCACTACGCCCGTCACCGCGGAATTAACTTTATATGCAAAGTGGAATGTGGACGAAAGACCGCTTGTAACCTTTGTAAGCCTGCACGGGGAAGCGCCCGCGGCACAGAGGGTAGAGGTTGGCGGAACGGTTTCCAAGCCTGCCGATCTGGAGGCGGACGGCTGGATATTCGGCGGCTGGTGTACGGACGAAGAAGGAGAAACGCCCTATAATTTCGATACGCCCGTCACCGAAAATTTAAGGCTTTATGCGAAGTGGACGGTCGACACGAGGCCGCTTATAACTTTCGTCAGCGAACACGGCAAAGTACCTGCGGCGCAGAGGATAGAAGTCGGCGGAACGGTTACAAAGCCCGCGGATTTGGAAGCGGACGGTTGGAGATTCGACGGCTGGTTCCGTGATTCTGCCTGCGTTACACCCTTTGACTTTACCGCGCCCGTCGAGTCAAGCGCAAAGGTCTATGCAAAATGGACGTTATTGGCGGAAGAAATAGAAAAGGACGGCAGCCGCCTTTTCACCTTCGGCGAAGCGCAGGAGCTTAAATTCGTGTTTAGGGCTACGGAAACGGGAAGGTACAGACTTTCCGCCCTCAACCCCAACACGCAAAAATGCTCCTTTAAAATAGATTTGTCCGATGAAACGGTCGGCGGCGGCGAAGAACTTTATTTCGACCTCGATAAAGGCAAAACGGTTACTATAACCCTGTTCCGCTCCTTAGAGACGGCAAACGACACCAAGGTCGGCGTGGTTGTCAACGACAGCGTTGACGAGCCGCTTCCCGCCGAGGGTTGGGAGAACGGAGAATATATTTCCGGCTACTACGGACTTACTCTTGACAGAAACGCCAAAAAAGTTACCTGGAACAATAAGGATTACTCTTTCACGTATCTGGGCGGCAAGACGGACTCCATATTCTTTAAAATCCCCGGACCTACGGAAGGCACCTATATCACTTACACAGTAAAGCAAGTGGAAGAAGGCGTCCTCAGTATGAAGGGCGACAATAATTTTAACGCAATATTGAGACTTTCGGTTCCTCAGGCTCCCATTCCCGTTTCCAAATTCAGCGGCGTTTATACTGCAAAAGGAGTTAGCGATTTCGGTAATTTATCCGAAATACGCATATACGCAAACGGTAACGGAGTGCTTATAGCGAACGGTGTTAAGAACAAGCAGGTTCTGGATAAATCGGGCGCAAGTTACGATCAGGCGAAAAACACGCTGTGTTACGGTAATTTCGAAATAACCGTCAATTTGGATGCAAACGGCGACGCGGTAAGCTTAAACGTTTTCAATACAAACTTACAGCCTTCAAGCGAATATTACGGCAAGAGTCTGACATTCACCCGCGTGGACGACGCAGGGGTGGAGCCGCCCGAAAATCTTCCCGTAGCCGCGGGTACGGATTACTTCGGTGAAAAATACAGCTTTAGCTGTACGAATTCGATGTATCAGACGTTCAGCGATTATTCGATAGTTTTGGACGATTACAATTCCACGACAGGGCTTTATAAAATATTGGCGGGAAGAAACACTTATTACCTTAAAATTATAGGCTCGGGTCAAGATACGTCGATAGAGGTATATGAATACGACAAGGGCGGAAAGCTTACCCTTGCGGATACTTTGACAAAGTATACCGTCGTAATCCACGATTTCCCTGCCGACGGAGTAGAGCAGACAATTGCTTCTACCGAATTCAAAGGTAATTACTACTACTATTACAGGGTGGCGCAGGAAGGATATTATCAGTTCTCGTCAGCGCAGACCGACCTTGTTATATACTATAATTTTTCGGAAACGGAGCTTAAATCTACCGCCAACGCGATAAGGTTTACATCGTTGCCTGCCCCCGTTCAACTTAACGCAGGCACGCTGATAGGCGTCGCTTATCCCGTGTCCAAACCCGCTAACGTAAAGTTCTCCGTAAGCGAAGCTGAAGAAGCGATGGGCACGCAGACCAATCCTTACGTTCTTTCATTGGGTAAAATGGCGGTATCTGCCGACTACAACAAAACCTATTACGCGGAATTTACCGCGGAGGACGCAGGCGATTACCGCATAAAGTTGCGTAACGTTGCCGGCGACGAGCTTACCACGTTGCAGATAAAATGCACGATAAACGGTAATGTTTACGGATTTTCGAATTGGGCATGGTACTATGCCGGTGAAAGGTGTTCCGATTACAGCGCTTATAAAACCAAGCTTGCCACCGACGGAGAACCGCTTGTAACGCTTGCCGCGGGAGATAAAGTCGTCATAGAATTTTCCTCACAAAGATCTAACGTAACGTCTGCTTTGTTTGAGGTGCGCAAGGACGGCGACGAGCCTACCGAGCTTACCCTTACAGACGGCGCGGGCAGCATAACCGCAAGCGGTGAATACAAGTATACCGGCTTTACCGCCGGCGGCGAAGAAGTAGGTTTGACGTTCGAGTGCGCAAGCGATTTCACCGTAAATTACGACGGTACCGATAAAGTTTGCAAAACCGTAACCATAGACGTTGCTACGCTTATAAACGGATTTGTTATAACCGTACCTTCGGGCGCAACGGTAAATTATAAAACGGCTTATGCCGAGGGAACGCAGAACAATCCTTTCGAGATAACGCAGGAGGGAACGACAAACATACCCCTTGTAGACGACTATACCCCCGTATGGGTAAAGGTTTCGGCGCCCGCGGATAAGGCTTTGACTCTTTCTCTCGGCTCCGTAACCAAATGGGGCAGGACGTATTACATGTGCTTCGAGTATAACGGCGAAAAGTACGGCTATACTTACGCGAGCGCAGAATCCGAAAATGCAAAGGAATGCGAAAAGAAGTTTTTGAGAATTCCCGCAGGAGAAAGCGTGCTGGTTAAAGCGTATTGCGGAAGAGACTACGTCGCTTACATGTCCGATGCGTATATACCCGTTGTTGTAAACGAGTCGCTGGACGACGTGACCGCCGACGCGGAAACGCTTACTTTCACGGCGGGTGAGACCGTTGACGGCAAAAAGACGTTTAAGGCAACCGCGACGATAAGCGGAAATAAAAACTTCTATATAGAGAATACGTTCGGTCAGTCGGTTACGGTAAAATCTTCCACGGCGTTCACGCTTATGTTTGAAAACGGAACGTTGATAGAAAACGTCACCGAAGCGGTCATACCCGCGGGCACAAAGGTATATTTCGGTATCACCGGAACGCTTACTGCGGAGTTCTCTTACGAGCTTACGGAGGGTACTGTAAATTATCCTTACGAAATAATTCTGACGGACGGTACGTACATCCACGACGTCAACGGCATGAGCGTCTTCTTCAAGTTCGAAACGGCGGGAAATTATTTGATAACCTGCGGCGGTTACGTAATGGCTGACGGTACGCAGTTAAACGAAGGCGAGTTGTTCGCCGCGCAGGCGGGCGACGTAATAGAAGTCGTATCATACAGAGCAAGTTCTTTAACGGTTAAACTAGCGGTAGACGAAAAATATTGCGGCAATTACGAGTATAACGACGGCGCCTTGAAAATTTTGACGATAGGCGAATGTACGTTGACCGTAGGCGGAACGGAATATAAACTGGTCGGACAGAGCGGAAGCGTCTGCACCTATAAAAACGCCGCGGACGAAACCGTGACGGTGACTTACGGAGAGACGGTGCTTTTCGGAAGCTTGCCGCTTACATACAAAGCCGTGTTTGACGAAACGCAGGCGGGCAACTATAGCGGATCTTTCGCGAACGGCATGTCCGTAACGTTGAAGCTGAAATCAAACGGTAAGGCGGAGTATTCGTATTACGGCGACTACGGCTTGGAGAAGTTCGAAGTTTCATGCTCGGACAATAACGGAACGTTTACCTTCACGTATGTTTATTTAGACGAAAATTTCCAAGAAGCGGAAGCGGCGGTAACGTTTATGTTCAACCCCGACGGCAGCATATCGCTTACGGACGGCGTCCTCGGCGAGGCAACGCTCGGAATTTTAAAAACATACTCCGGTATATTTGACTTGGATGGCACCGAAATTGTAATAACGCTTACCGTCAATTCGGATTTCACTTCGGGAACTTACACTATAGACGACCCGAACGCGGGGTACGCCGAAAGCTACGAAATAGCCATAACGGAGAACGGCGGAACTTATAGCTACGAAGACGATACCAAGTGGAGTGCGGTCGGCACGTTTACGGTCAGCGGAGATACGATTGTATTGGTTGACAGCTATTTCGGAGAAACGGTGCTTACAAAAATTTAAAACCGTGTACGCGTAAACGTATTAAGTTAAAAGCGCAGGCTATTCCGCAAAATTGCGGAATAGCCGAACGCAATTTTGCAACTTTGTAAAAATAACGGAAAAAATATTATTATGGACGGAAATTTTAAAAAATTCAAAAAAAGAATATTGGCGGAACTGCTGATTAAATGCGCCGTTATAGGGCTGACCGCGGCTATGATTGCGGTTATTGCCGTTCTACTGCCGTGCAAGCTGTGCGGGATAAATCTTCTTTGGGTTTATTACGTGCTTATTGCCTCGGGCGGATTTGCCCTCGGCGGCGGCATAGCTTTTCTGCTTCTCCGTACTGACGATAAAAAACTTGTAAAGCGGTTGGACGCGGACTTAAAACTCGAAGAAAGGGTTCAGACCGCGTACGAATACAGCGGATGCACGGGCGAAATGTACGACATGCTTCGCGACGATACGAGCGCCGCGCTCGGCAGGGCTTCGGTTAAGGCTTTACCCTTCAAAAATATTCTGGCGACGGTTCTGTGCGGCGTAATTGCTCTTTCGTGCACAATCGCCGTTCCCGTGATAGCCGAGTGCGTACCGCCTGTGTTTGCGCAGGCTCAGGGGAACGGAGACGGGGAGACGGACGACCCGCCGCGTCCCGTTACGGATTGGGAGTGGGAAGCGCTTGACGAGCTGATAACCTACGTCGAAAATTCCAAGAAGGCAGATTCTTACGCAAAGGCAGGAATGCTTGTCGAGCTGAAAGGTCTTAGAAACGTGCTTTTGGAAGGCGTTTCGCAAAGCGGCCTCGGCGGCTTTGTCAGAAACACGGTAAGCAGAATACGCAACGCGGTTTCGGACGCCAACGCAAGAAGCGGCATTACCGAGGAACAGCAGGCGCTGAACACAGAGGAAGAAAAGTACGTGGTGGAAAAACTTTACGAAATATTTTCACTGCCTAAGCCGGACGACGAAAATTCGGGCAACAATCAGGGCGAGGAAGAAAATCCCGACCAGCCTTCCAACCCCGGCGGCAACGGCGGAGTAAATATGAGCGACGTGCCCTTCTTCGACCCCGAAAAGGGTTATGTGACGGTCGGCGACGTGCGCGACGAATATTACGAACGCGTTCAGCAAGCGCTTGCGGAAGGCACCATATCCAAAGAGGAATGGGAATATATAATGGTGACTTACTTTGCGGATTTAAGCAATAAAGAGGAATAAAAAAGAGGTTTTTAAAAAATGGACAATAAAGCAAAAGTTGAAAATTTCAGCCGTTCGGTTGCAAAAATCAAGCAGGAAATCAAAAAGGACCTTGTAGGTCAGGAAGACATTGTAAATAACGTCATAATAGCCATTATAGCGGGCGGCAACGTTCTTTTGGAGGGTGTTCCCGGCGTCGGCAAGACAAGGCTTGTAAGGACGCTTGGCAAGGCACTTAAGCTTCCGTTTTCGCGTATCCAGTTTACGCCCGACCTTATGCCTTCGGACGTAACGGGTACCAACGTAATAGAAAAGGACGCGTCGGGTAAAATGAATACCGTTTTCCAGCGCGGACCTATTTTCGCGAATCTCGTTCTCGCGGACGAAATTAACCGTGCGACGCCCAAGACGCAGTCCGCCATGTTGGAGGTCATGCAGGAGCACAGGGTAACCGTAGCCAACAAGACGTATTCCATTTCGGAACCGTTTTTCGTGCTTGCTACGCAGAACCCGATAGAGCAGGACGGAACCTATCCCCTGCCCGAAGCGCAGATGGACCGTTTTATGTTCAAGCTTTTAGTGGGTTTCCCTTCCGTCAAAGAGCTTGCCGATATAGTAAACATGACGCAGATAACCATGGAGGAAACCGCCGACGCGGTCGTCGACGGGGCAACCATTCTCGCCATGCGCGAGCTTGCCAAATCCGTACCCGTCGTGCCCGACGTGCTGTACTATGCAATGCGTCTTGTCGCGCGCACCCACCCCGAATTGGAGGACAGCGGAGATACCGCTAAAAAATATATCAAATACGGCTGTTCGCCCCGCGCCGGCCAGGCGCTTATCACCGCGGCGAAGGTCCGCGCGTTAATCGACGGCAGATATAACGTATCCTACGAGGATATAAACTCGCTTGCGTATCCTGTTTTGCGTCACAGAATGAAAATAAATTATACGGCAATTAACGAAAAACTTACCGTCGACGACGTGATCGACAGACTCATAAGCGAAAACGCAAAGGAAAAGGGTTCGGGCAAGCTCGATGCGGATAAAAAGCAGGAAGTTCCCGCCGAAACAGCAATCGGCAATAACGAAAATACCGACGCGGTTGAAGAAAGCGCGACACCGGTAAAAAAGAAGAAAAAGCTTTTCGGTAATAAAAAAGATTGAAAATCAAAAAATAAAAAAAGGCTTAGGTAAATGGGCAAACTCGTAATAAACGAAGCGTTTTTGCAGCGCGTAGAGCTGTTGCAAACCGTTTTGAAAAACAACATAGCCGGATTATTCGGCGGAAATCACAAGAGCAGAACGTTCGGTTCGTCCTGCGAATTTGTCGATTACAGAAATTACGTGCCCGGGGACGATATAACCAAAATAGACTGGAATGCTTACGCCCGTTTCGAAACGCTGTACCTCAAACTGTATCTTGACGAAAGACAGCTTCACACCAAAATTTATATCGACGTAAGTCAGTCCATGGCTTTCGGCGACGGAAAAAAGGGCGAGGCGGCTTTGCAGATAGCCGCGACGCTTGCATATCTGTCCGTGACCGAGCTGGATAAAGTTTCGGTGTTCACGATACGCGGCGGAGAGGTTACGGAAGTTATTTCCGCCATATCCGGCAGGGAACGCTATTTTGCCGAAATAGGCAAGCTGAACGATATAGAGTTCGGCGGCGACTGCTTCATAAGCGAGGGAATAATGCCGACGCAGGTCGGTTACGGCGACGGGCTTTCGGTAATAATTTCGGACTTTCTTACCGACAACAATTACGAAAACGCGATAGACTATCTTGCGGACAAAAAGAGAGATCTTTTGTGCGTTCAAGTGCTTTCGTCGGAGGAAATCAACCCCAAGGTGCGCGGCAAAAATATTTTTTACGACAGCGAGGACGCGGGCAGAATGTACCGCAAAAACATTAACAGAGACATTATTAAGGCATACCGCGAGGCGGTGCAGTACGTTCAGGACAGAATACGCGATTATTGCAACGCGCGCGGCGCGGAATACGTTCTCGTCAGGGACGACAAACCTCTTGACGGATTATTCTTCGAGCAGCTTACACAACTGGGGGTGATGAAATGAGTTTTTATTTCCCTCTCGGACTTTTGGGGCTTCTCGGTATACCGGTGCTTATTCTGATTTACGTTATCAAATCGAAGTATACCGAGCAGACGATAGCCTCCACATATCTGTGGGAGCTGAGCGAAAAATTCCTGAAAAAGAGAAAGCCCGTATCCAAACTTACCGGCATACTGACGCTTATTTTACAGATACTCGCCGTTATAGCGGCGTCGCTGTTGATAGCCCATCCCGTATTTACGATGCGAAATTCCGCAAACGACATATATTTTATACTCGACGGTTCCGCCAGCATGAATATGCAGCAGGACGGGTCTACGCGCTTCGACAGGGCGAAGGATAAAATAAACGGAATTATAGACGACTCGCTGTCGGGCAGCTCGTATACGCTTGTGTTTGTGCGCGATACGGTCAACGTCGCTTTCGAGGGCGTTACCCAAAAACAGCAGGCAAAGTCGGACGTGGCGGCGCTCGGCGCAGGGTGGAGCGCGACGGAATGTTCTTCCGCCATGAGCGTCGCGCAGGAATACTTCGACAGTAACCGTTCGGCAATAATTTATCTTATAACCGATAAGCCGTACGAGACCGAGAACATAACCCTGATAGACGTCTCCTCGGGAGAAAACAATATCGCGTTTAACGACTACGGATATACGTTCGAAGGCGGCGGCGTCTGTGGCACGGGTAAAGTAATTTCGTATTACGAGGACGCGGAAATTACCGTGGAGCTGTCCGCAAGCGACACTCTTATGGCTCCGCCCGAAAAAATAGGCGCGACGACCGTAAAGCTAATGGCGGACGAACCAGCGGAATTCAAAGTGCAGACATCCGTTTCGCACTTCACGAAATTGCAGCTTAAAATAGTCGCCAAGGACGCTTTGGACGAGGATAACGTCGTTATCCTGTACGACGAGGCTAAGGCGCAGGAAAGAAAGGTTTTATTAGTAAGCGATTCAAAGGACGGTATTTATCTGAGGAACGCGATATCCTCCGCGGGCAAAGCGCAGGTGGACGCCGTTTCCGTAGATAAATATTCCGCGTCGGACGCGGCGGGCTACGGGCTTTGCGTGTTTAACGGATTTACTCCCGCAGAGCTTCCCAAAAACGCGGCTATATGGCTTATAGACGCCGTAGACGGAACGGGCAAAGGCTCCGGAATAAAATTCAGGGATTATCAGACTCCCAAGGACGAAACGGGTCCTGCGAGCTATTTCGTGCCCGAATATACCCGAGGCACTTCCGTGCAGGAGAAGGATTTGATGCGCGACATAGTGGGGCGCGAGATTGCCGTCCGCAAGTATGCAAAGTACGGCATACCGCGCAACTTTACCTCCGTCATGAAGGTTGACGGCGATACGCTTATCGCTGTGGGGCTTAACGAAAACAACGACAGAGAGGTCGTCTTTGCGTTTGCCATAGGCGATTCCGACTTCGGTCTTAAAGACGATTTTCTGATACTTGTAAGAAATTTAATGAATTATTCATTCCCGTCCGTCATAGAGGACACAGTATACGACTGCGGCGATATTATGAAGGTAAACGTAGTACCCGGCTGCGAGAACATAGTCGTTACAAGTCCTTCGGGCAGGAATACCACGCTGGACACGGAGGGCAAGGCTTATTGCTCCGTCCAGCTTAACGAAACGGGAACGTATACCGTTACCGTTAAGCTTGCGGGAAGCGACGAAAGCTCGCTTTGCTCGTTCGCGTGCGTGCCGGAGACAGAAAGCCGCTCGCAGGGCGGCGGAACGCTTGTTTTAAGCGGCGAAAGAGAGTTTAATTATTCCGACGGATATTACGATAAACTGCCGGCATTTTTCATAGTTATATGCGTGCTGTTGCTGGCGGACTGGGGGATTTACTGTTATGAACAATATCAGCTTCGATAACCCCTGGCTTCTGTTTATAGCCCTGCCGCTTGCGGCCGCCGTGCTTATTCCGTTTTTTATTACGGTCAGGCGCGACAACGTAAACTTCCACAACGTAGCATCCGTTTCACTGCATCTGATAATATGCCTTTGCATTACTCTGGCGGTTGCAGGAATGTCCTTTAAAGCGGTGATAACCGAAACAAACGTATATGTGCTTGCGGATATATCCTATTCTGCGGAGCACAATCTGGACGACGTGCAGAAAAGCGTGGAAAGGGTGGCGGGCAAGCTTCCCAAAAACTCAAAGGTGGGCGTAATATGCTTCGGCAGAAACTACCAGCTTATATCCGAGCTGGGCGCTAAAATTCCCGACGTAAGCTCTGCGGACAAAGTGGACAGAAGCGCAACGGACATAGGCTCCGCCCTGCGCTATGCGGGCAACCTTTTCGACGAGGACGTCATTAAGCGCATAATAGTCGTGACCGACGGCGCGGAAACGGTATCCGCAAACAATCTCGTAAAGGTTGTTTCATCCTTGCGGGAAAACGACGTCTACGTCGACGCCGTGTATATAAACGATAATTTATCCGAGGACGTGAAAGAGGTCCAGCTTGACGGCGCGGAAGCCGCTTCGTCGAGCTATCTGGATAAGGAAGAAGAAGTAAACGTTTTGATACGCGCCAACTGCGGCGGGGACGGGCGTATTGACGCATACCTTACCCTGACTAAAAACGGCGTGTTCGAGGCAAGGAGAACGGTCAGCTTATACAGCGGACTTAACACTGTTTCCATGCCCCTCGCCACGGACGAGACGGGCGCGTTCGAATACGAATTGAAGATAGAAACGGTAAATGCCGAGGACGATACTTCGCCTTACAACAACACATATCTGTTCACGCAGAAAATCACCGACGAGAGAAAGGTTCTGTTTATCGGCGCTTCCGCGGCGGACATTGCGGCGGGCAAAGCAATTTACGGCGAAAACGACGTAACCTATATCTCGGACGCGGCGGAGGTTCCGCTTTCCGTTGAGGAAATGTGCGTGTACGACGAAATAGCTTTAAGCAATTTCGACGTGCGCAAGGTACGCGCAAGCAGTATGTTTATGACAAGCCTTACCACGCTTGTCGACGACTACGGTAAGACGCTTACCACTTACGGCAACACATTCGTTCAGGACGACGACACCGACGATAAAAATTCTCCGCTGAAACAGCTTGCGGCGCTGTTGCCGGTGCGTATAGGCAACTTCGACCAGGACAAACGGCTTGTTACCATTGTTCTGGACGTTTCAACCAGTATGAATTTCAACAGCCGTTTCGGCGTGGCAAAAAGAACTGCGATAGAGCTTATTAATTCTCTGACGTCGGGCGACACCGTAATGGTAGTGGGATTTTCCGGCACGGTGGACGAATTTTTGCCCCCCTCGGCGCTTACCGCAACAAAGGTTTTGATTGAAAAGATAAACGAGAAGGAAGCGGAAAACGGCACTAATTTAGGCTTCGTTTTAAAATACGCGCGCGAAAAAATGCCCAAGCGTTTCCGCGACAGACGCGTTATTATTATTTCCGACGGAATGGACGGCTCCTCAACCGCAGTGGAGGAAGCCGAAAATATGACGAGGGAGGATATAGCGGTTTCCGCAATAGGTATATTCCCTTCGTCGGACGGCGACAAGCTGCTGTCGGGAGTGGTGGATAATTCCGCAATAAGCGGCAAGCCGTATTTACAGGAGCTTGTGTTTTACAGAAATATAAAGCACGAAAGCGAAGTGGACGGCATTATCAAACAGATTACCGACGAGCAGGAAAATATCGAGATAAAGGACGGAAGCTACGACGTAACGGTACGCCGTCCCGACGAGACGGTTGCGCAGGGCGTAGGTCAGCCGGAAGCCGTGGGCGGCTTCTGGTACAACGCGGCAAAAAGCACCGCAAAAACCGTGCTTACCGCAAAGTATTTCCGCGATAAAATAACGTCGTTCGACGTTCCTTTATACGCTTATTGGAGCGGCGGCAACGGCAAAGTAGTAAGCTTCCTTTCGGACATCACCTCATGGGCGGGCGGCTGGACGGACGGAACCGAGGGCGGAAAGTTTCTCAGAAACATTCCCGCGGCAACCCTTCCCGACGTGAGAATAAACGTGCCGTTTATTATAGACGTGGACGGCAACGGCAACTCGACTACGCTTAAAGTAAAAACTTCGCAGTCGTTGCAAAACAGTACGGCTTTTACGGCTACGCTGACAGGACCTACGGGTCTGGTTTCGGAAAAGGCGCTTACATTCGATTCAAGCGAATATTTCGCAACGTTTGCGACGGACGCGCCCGGCACGTACCGCTTTAAGCTGGATTATAATTTCAACGGACTGCACTACGAAGCGGAGGCGGAGTTCAGCGTTTCGTATTATGCGGAATACGACAGCTTCACTTCTTACAGCAAATCTTCGCTGTACAGACTTGTAAGTGAAAACGGCACGATTTTCGAGCCGGACGAGATAACCAAGCTTGAAAATTCAGATTCGGCGTACACGTCTTACGTATTCGACTTTACGATGCCGCTTATGATAGTCTGCGCGGTATTGTTCATAATAGATATTGTAATAAGACAGTTGAAGTGGAAGGACGTGACTTCGTTCTTCTCGGGAATTGTCGGGAGGCGCAGATGAAAAAGAAAATTTTATCACTGATGCTTGTTTTCGCGTGCGCGGTTTCGTGCTTTGCGGGTTGCGGTCTCGGCAGTTATATTGACAACAACGGCGGTAACAACAAGCCTACCGTCCCCACCGACCCCGATAATCCCGTGAAGCCCGACGAACCTGTCGACCCTTCCGTGCCCGAAACGCATTATACGGTGTCCGTATTTTATAACAATAAGCTTTTCGACCCCGCGGGGGAAGATATAACCGTCGTCTGGAAAAACGATTTAAACGTAAAAAGAGTCGCTCTCGGCGCGGACGGAAAGGCGGACGCGGGCGAGCTGGACGGCGATTACGGAGTGTATTTGGAGGGGCTTCCTTCCCACTACGCATACAACCCCAATGCGAATACCGCCACGGCGGAAAACCGTAAAACAACCATTCTTCTTACCGACGTAAAACAGCCGGAAAAGGGCGACGGCAAGGGGCTTTATGTGGACGGAGGTTGCTATGTGGTCAGATACGACGGCACTTACCGCGCGCAAATTTCTTACGAGGGCGAATACCTTTACTACCAGTATACGCCCACCGCGGCGGGCTTTTACTCGGTAGAATCGTGCGTTAACGTTTACTCGGACGAGATAAATCCCCTCCTCAGGACGTACAGCGGCTCGGGCAGTTATAAGTATAATCCCAAGGACGCCAACGGCGGCGGTTTTTCGCTTGACGGCGGGTTTACAAGAAACTTCCGTTACGAATGTAAGATAGACAAAAGCGAGGTGGGACACTCCTTCACCTTCGCAGTAAGCGCACAGGGTAAAAATACGGACTACCCGTTGACGGTTGACTTTGCTATAACGTACGAGGGCGAATACGTCAGCGGCAACTCGGACGAAAGAATTTACCGCGCAAAGGAAGCCAAGATAAAAGCGGCGGAAAAAAAGCCCGGGGAAAAGTTTACGTTTGCCGATTTGGGGAAGAAGCAATTTATCTATACGTACTATGACGAAGATACGAAAACCACCGAATACAATTACAAGTATAACGAGGATACGGGCTTTTTCCATTATTATAACAAGGATTACGCGGACGACCCGTACGGATACGGCAAAAATTACGGACCTATACTTTGCTGCGCAATATCCATGCCTATCGAGTCTTATTCCGTAACCACGCTGTACGACGCGCACTTTGTCGGGCTGGGTCAAAACTTTTTAAGGCTTTACAACATGTGGCTTGAAGAAGAGCACAAGTACGTGATTTTAAACTATACGGACTTTATACGCGAGGACTATAAGAGGGTTTGCAATTCCGACGGCGTGTGCTACGTCACCAAGGAGCTTAAAGATTTCTTACAGAAGTTTGCCGAAAGTCATTCGCTGTATACCGACGGCGCGGGAACGTCGGAAGGAACTCCCGAAGAAAAGGGATACTCCGCTAACCAGGACGCGCTGTGGCTGTTCGCGTGCGGCTTCTACAAATAAGCGAAGGGTAATACCTGTAAATAGTAATAACCGTATAACGGGAGGTTGAAACATGAAAAAAACTTTACGAATATTCCTGACGGTGCTGCTTGCCGTTACCGCGGCTGTATGTACCGTCGCAGGGCTTTCCGCGTGCGGCGGCTCCAAGCTGGAAAGCATTACCGTTGAAAACGCAAGGACGGATTTCAGGGTCGGCGACGAGTTTGTGCTGGGCGATGATTTTACGGTTACGGCGCATTACAGCGACGGTAAGACCGTCGACGTTACCGACGAGGCGAAAATCACGCAGGAAAAGGGCTTCGATATGAGCGTTGCGGGAGATTACATGATAACCGTCGGTTACGGCGGCAAAAAGGTTGTATATACCGTTTACGTCGGCAGCTTTGACAATATTCTGCGCAAGATAGAGCCGGATACCGCGGCGGTAAAAAAGGACTACAACCTCGGCGAAGAAATTTCTTACAGCGGTTTGAAACTTAAATGCACTTACGAGAACGCGCAGGGACAGCTTGTCGAACGCGTTACCGAAGATCTGAAAAATTTCAAGCTGGAAATTAGGGACTCAAAGGGAAATGTTTCCGACACGGTCTTTTCTGCGCTGGGCGATTACATCGTAACCGTTTCGCAGGGGGCTGTTCAGGCGTCGTATAGCGTAAGGGTTGCCGGCGTGGATATATCCACCGTGCAGGGCGCCATTGCGGTCGGACGCGCGTTCAAATCGGAGGTTGTTTCCGGCTCGCAGACGGTTTGGTCGGCTAAGAAGGGCGCCGATATCAAAGACGGCGTCAAGATATTCGATTACGAGTATAAATTCGGCGACAATTACACTTACGTCAAAGAGGATGCAAGCACGCCGGTTATGGACGAAGAAGGTAAAGAAGTTCTCGGTTACGTTATTTACGAATCCCATTACAGTATGGGCAGCGACGGTATCTTCGCCGTGCAGCTTCAGGACGGAAAAACAGTCGCAAACCAGTTACTGACTCCGGAAGCGATGGAAGGCTCGCCCAATTTCCTTTGGTACAGCAGCGATACGCAGTACGGTATAGAAAATACTTTGACAAACCTCTACAAGCATGCAAAGGCTTGCACAAACGGCGATTTGAAGGAAACCGTTGACGAGCAGAACAGAAGATATTCTTTCTCCTTCTCGGGGTTGGAATTCCGCTCCAGCAATGCGGATTATTACGAGACAACGGTTACATTTACCCTCGGCGAAAAATACAACGTAGAACACGTGGAATTTACGCAGGATTATTACGAAAACAACGACAGCGCGGCAGGAGCCGATTGGTATACGCCCAGCTTTGTTACGGTTAACGGAATAACGACGCCCGCGTCGCCGTACACGCAGAGAAATTTTACGGTTGTCGACCAGAGCGTCGGTGAAAGAACGGAAAACATGCCCTATTCGCCCGATATGCTCAAACTGAAATCGTATAAATTAATGCACAACAACGTCGATTTAGGCGATCACGGCGAAATAGAGTGCGACGTGAAAAATCCTTCGCTGACCATAAATATAGAGGATATAATGCCCTCCACCGCAGACTTCACGCACGACCCCATGTATTTGGACTATGAGGGCAACCATAACGGAGAAGTCAACAGCTCTACCGTACTGGTTTCAACCGGCTTTACGGCTTACCGCAACGGTAACGTTTTAAATATTAGGCTTAGAAACGGCGGCGTATGGAAGCTTAAAATCAGGACTGCGCTGACAGAAAAAACAATAACGTTTAACGTAAAGGG
Source organism: uncultured Clostridia bacterium (assembly GCA_947053655.1). Classification (GTDB taxonomy): domain Bacteria; phylum Bacillota; class Clostridia; order Christensenellales; family Borkfalkiaceae; genus Coproplasma. The sequence goes on along the minus strand of CAMRTO010000006.1, from coordinate 46,123 downwards.
CGAAGACCCCAAGCAGATTGTTTCGCAGATAGGCAACCCCGTAACGGGCAAGTTCGGCAACGCAGATAAAAAGACGGTCGCAATCGGCGGAGATATATATTTCCGCGGCGCGGTAAACGAATATGCAAACGCCGACCAGAAGGCGGAGATTACATCCTCCAACTCGTCGTCGGCGACGATAGAGCAGGTAACGCTGGGCGGTGTGAAGTGCTTTAAATTCAAAGCTACGGCGGCAGGCACGTACAACGTTACGGTAACTTCTTTATCCGGTTCGCCCATAAGATGCCTGTTCACGTTTACCGTCAGCGATTTACCCGATTTCGAATCGTTGCTCAGCGGCGAATACACGACGGTCGACGAACGCGAGGGAAATATTTTCAATCTCGTATTCACGCCCTCGTCCGCGGAAGAGGGGGTAAGTGGTACGGTTAAAATAACCGTTACGCCCACCGAGGAGGACGGCACGCTTTTGCCCGAGCAGGCAAAAACGCAGACCTTGAATTTCAGTGTGGATACGGACGGCGTGTCAATCGTCCTTACGCATGTATCGGGTGAAAATCTCGGCATAGATTTAACTGTCGACGAGGCGGGCCGATTCCTTTTGGAGGACCAATACGGCAGGACGTTCCCCTTAACGCGCGTGCAACCGTAAAAATTCAATCAAACAATTTAAAACCCGATGTGGGGCCGATGCCCCGCATCGGGTTTTTCTGTTACTGAAAATCCATGCAAAAATTTATAAAACCAAGCAAATAAATTTTTTAATATACACGCAGGCTGTCATCTTTACGGGTTATAAAGAGAGCAGACATATGTTTAAAAAAATTATAAAAAGGAGGAAGTATGGATAAGTTAATCGCGCTTTTATCGGATGACGGCGGGATAACCGCAATTGCGGCCCTTGCGACGGTTATCCTGACGGGCATTATAAAACTGCCCTTAAAAAAGCTGGCGGAAAAATTTACTTGCGCGAAAAAAATTACGCGCTTCATAGTTTTTCTGCCGTTGGTTACAGGCTTCGGAATGACGACCCTTATAAACTTTTTACTGACAGGACAATCCCATTTCGACGCGCAGTTTTTCATGAAATGGCTGTCTGCGGTAAGCCTAAGCCTTGCGATTTACGCGTTTTGGGAAAAATTCGTTCCGTCCGAAAAAAAGTTTTTGACGGAAACGGAAATTCAGGCAAATAAGGAAGCGGTTGAAAAAATCAAGGAAAGTCTGGAAAAACCTCAAGACGCGGAAAAGCAGACGCCGGAAAGCGAAACAATAATTCTGACAAACCGCAAAAAAAACTAAAAGGAGAATAAAATGGGAACTTTAAAATTCAATTCGGTTTTAAGCGAAAGCGAACAAAACATAACCTGTGTAAACGACGCGCCGCGCGACAACAGTCGCGCGGCGGCAAAAAACGCTTGCGCAGCTTCGGAGAAGGACGGAGGATACATTGAAGAAAACGTAAATCTCCGCACACAAAACTCTTATACCTACATGCGCAACAATAATCTTTTGCGCAAAGTAATTTCCGCCGCGCCGTTGCATTTTTGCGGCGATGACGGAAAATTAAAACCAATCGATAACCGCCTTTTCGACAATGGAAAAATTATAGAAAACGCCGAAAACTGCTTTAAAGTGAAATTCGACAAAGACGGAAACAGCGGTAAAATTTTCTCTCTTTCCAAGGGTGAAAAAGTTATAACTCTTTCTGCGGGAAACGTAGGGGCAAGGTGCTCCTGCGGTTGCGCGTGCCGCCTTTGCGATGGAAATTCCACAGTCCTTGCGACGCTTGCAGACGGCACGGAAATAGAGTACCTTACGCTTGCCGACAGAGTAAAAGAAAATATCAAGATTACGCAAAGAAAGGACTTATACGAGTACTTTTTCACGCTGGATATAGGCGGCTTAAAAGCGGAAAAGGGTGAAAACAATACTCTGCGTTTAAGCGATGAAAACGGGGAAACACAGTTTATAATACCTGCGCCTTTTATGTATGACGCAAACAATAAATTTTCCGACAGGGTAAGCTACGAAATAAACGAAAGCGGCGGGGAGCTGATTATAAAAGTTGTCGCCGACGCGGAGTTTATCAATGCAGGAACCACCGCCTTGCCCGTAACAATCGACCCGCAAATAATAGTAAACGACGAAAATTGCAGCGGAGTGTTCGTTTTGGAATCGGTTTATTCCACCGAAGAAATGGCCGAGTATTACCCCGATATTCTTATAATCGGAGACCCCATAAATTACGGCGGAGAATATCATATAAGAATAGGCTTAAATACGACCAAGATAGCCGAATATGATAAAGCAATATCGGTCAAATTAAAGTTGAAATCCAAAGCGGGCGCGTACGGTAGGTTTACTTTTGAAGGGCAGATATATGAAGCAAAACCGAATTATGAATATGAATTTGATATAACGGATTTACAAAGCAACAGTAGTTTACGTTTTTTTGCGGTAGACGGCGAAGATCCGTTTATAGAATTTTATGCAACGGGTGCGGACGCCCCCGAGCTTATTCTGGATTTTATTTCGGAACCCGAGGAGGAAGAATCGGAAGCGGATAAAGTGCCCGCCGAAAGAGCCAATTTAAAACAGTACTTGTTCGATGACAATGTTTCTGCTTCGGTAGACTTGAATAACGGCGTGTCGACTTGCGGAGTAAAATTCTTCGGCGGAGACGATTTTGCTATTCCTTTCGACGTGGTCGGTTATTACAGGCGCGGCAACGACACAGACGTCGTCGGCGATAACTGGCGACTGAATTTACGGAAAAATTTAAAAATTTCCCGCGACGATACGACAAGCAACACCGTTTACGCGTACGTCGACGGGCTTGGCAATTATCACGCTTTTAAGGAAACTTATTACTGTTTCGAAAGCGGTATAAAACGTTTTGTCGAAAAAGATAAAGTAGAAATAGATATTTCGGGCAATCTTACATACTACGGCAACCGTGTCTATAAGCATAGCGTTTGCGACGGATATACCCTCATTCCCGAAATAGACGATTTTAAAAATTACCGGATAATAGAACAGCGCAGTCAGGAGCAAGCTCAGCTTGAAGAAACCGTTAAAACTTATAAAGCGTCGCTGTCGGAATACGTCAAACTTATTTTGCCGGATTTAAATATAATTAGCCGGGCTTCGGTTCTTGATGAAGATTGTTGCAAAAGCTTGTTCGAAGGCGTAAGCGAAAGTTCGAATTATATTCTGTTACCGGCAAGTTCGGCTTATCAGTTACAATCTTTAGCGGTAAGTATAAAGCAGTTAGAAAAAGAAATTAGTGAACAGGAAACGCAGAATGGTATAACGGCCGATACAGAACTGTTAATAAGTCAAAAAAGGGCGCTTAAAGGGCAATCGGACAGCATTATTTCCCAGGCAAGGAAAAGTTTCGAAGCGGTAAAGCAAAGCTTTATAAACTACTTTACCAAAAAAGCAGAGCTGGAATTACTTATTAAACATACGCCGGTCAATTACCTCAAAGACGAAAACGGAGTAATAAGCGGTTTCAACAAGAACGGCGATTTGGTGTGCATGTTCGATTTTTACGGAAACAACGTTTCATTGAAATACGGCGCGGACGGAAAAATCTACGCAGTGAGCGACAGCGATGGCAAAGCAATACGCTTCGAGTATTCGGGCAGTTGGCTTTCAAGCATTATCGATAGCCGCGGTAGAAAAACAGAGTTTTCGTACGGTAATAGGAATTTATACAGATTAAAGTACGCAGACGGCAGATCTCTTACTTTTAGGTATTCGAATGACGGTTATGGCGATTATATCAGTTATATCGAAACAGACGACAGCTTGGCATATAAGTTTGGTTATAATGAAGATAACCGTCTTACGTCTTTAACCACCTCATCCCATACTGTACTAATAACGAAAGAATTAAAAATAACGAAAGGCGGATATGAAGAATTGCTGTCGCAGACAAATTTTACGTATGACGGCAAAACGACGCTGATTACGAATAACAACGGTCACAGCGAAAGCTACGTTTTCGACTCCGGCAAAAAGGTGAAAATCTTTACGCAAAAGAACGGTGCGGGCTTTGAGGCGGTCACAAATTACGTATACGACTACACCGACGGCAAAACGGTAACGGCGGTAACCGTGACGAAGCCAGACAATAAAACTGTTACCACGGTTGAAAAATACGACAATGTTAATTTGCTTGTTTCGTCGGTTTCAGACTGGCAAAATATATCCGACACCGCGCGCGTTAAGACGGAAATCAATTATTCCTACGACAATGAGGAAAATTTAATTTCCGTAAAAACCTGCGAATATACCGAGGTTAACGGCGAAATCACGCAAAAAAATTACGTGACGAATTACCGTTATAATTCGCACGGCAGTCTTTCGTTTACCGAAAGCTACGTCGAGGGGGAGGAGCTTGTTACGGGTAAAAATATCGAGGAACGCTTCTACGATAAAAACGGCAACGCGGTAAAAACGGTCAGCTACAACACGCTGGACAGTTCCACAAAGTTTTATAACGAAAGCGTTACTGCGGAAAACGGTCAGGTAATCGCTGACGTCGACGAAACCGGTGCGCGCGTTGCGGAATACGGTTATAAGAGCGGTACTAACGTAATTAATTCTGTTACCTATCCCGACGGCGGTAAAATCGCATACGGACGCAATGCGTATAACGACAGAATAACTTCCGTAACTGCAAGCGACGCAAACGGCGAAGCAAACACGACGGATATATTGTATGTCTGCGGCATGCCTGTGGAAGTAAAAAGCGGCAACACGACTATATTCTATTCATATGACTATAACCGCCGCAAAAAATGTGCTTCATTAAACGGAAGCGTCTATGCGAAATATACTTATAAAGAAAACAAGATAGAATCGGAAAGAGTAAAGTACGAAGTCGACAGTACGGAAACAACGCTTTTCGAAGGCGAAGCAACGTATACTTTTACGCAAAGCGATATGGTTATAAGTACGGCGGACGGTGCTGCAAGAACGCAGACGTTAGAAATAAATGGCACAAAATTCTGCGAAAAAAAATATAACGTAAAACAGCAGTTGGAAAGAGTAGACATAAACAGTATCGGCAGTGACGATGGTAACCAGGAATATATCTTAACTTATACTTACAACAACTACGGAGTTTTAAGAGCAGCGAGATCGTTAAAAAACTCGTCAACTATTTTATCGGAAAACTTCGCATATAACGAATGTAACGAGTTAGTAAGAAAAGATATAAGGGGCGTAGTAGGGCACCAGTATTATTATAATTATGAAGATAATGCGGCACGTCGGCTATGCTCGGTAAAATTCAAAGAGTATACGTTCAAACCTTTAACTGACGTAAACGGCAGGAATACGGGCAAGGAAATTTTAAACGGTTCCAAAAAAATTTCTTGCGAGTATATCAGTTATCGCAAAGTCGGCGACCATGCAACAGCAATGCCTTCTACGGTATGGTTCGGCAACGGTAACGGTATTAAGGAAAACATAAAATATTCCTATGACAGCCGCGGAAATATCTGCAAGATAACGGAAAACGGTCATGTTTTTGCAAAGTATTCATATGATACTCTGGGCAGAATTGTAAGAGAGGACAACAAACCTTTAAACAAAACCGTACTGTATACTTACGATACAAACGGTAACATAACCGAGCGTTGCGAGTACGAGTATTCCTCAAAAAGCAGAGAGGAGCTATCCGAAACAATTTGTAAACACTTCACCTACGACTACGACGGCGACAGGCTTACAAATTATAACGGAGAACAGTTCACATATAACAACTTCGGCAGTCCCGCGGTATACCGCGGCAAAGCGTTGCAGTGGAGCTACGGCAAAGTACTTACAAACTATGACGGGGTAAGCTTTGTTTACGACGGCACGGGCAGGCGCGTAAATAAAAATGCGATAAATTATGTTTACGACAGTGCAGGCAACTTAATAGCGCAAAGCAACGGGTTACAGTTTATCTATGACAATAGCGGCATTGCGGGCGTGATATATGCGGATAAACAGTATTTTTACCGTAAGGATGCTCAGGGGAATATTGTAGCAATACTTGACCGTGACGGTAACATTGTGGTAAGATATATTTACGATTGTTGGGGCAATCATGCGGTAATAGACGCTAACGGACAAGACATAGTCAATATGCAGCATATCGGCAATTTAAATCCGTTCAGATACCGCAGTTACTATTACGATACGGAAACCGGCTTATATTATTTACAAACGCGGTATTACGACCCCGAGCTTGGCAGATTCATCTCACAGGACAGCATAGAATACGCTGACTATGAAAGCGTAAACGGACTTAATCTCTACGCTTATTGCGGCGATAATCCCGTAATGTGTTATGACCCGAGCGGAATGAAAGCAAAGTGGTATGAGATTTGGAAAAAAGACTGGTGGGTGCAGGCGGGCAAAGTTGTCGGCGGTATAGTTTTAGCCGCAGTCGGCGTGGCAATTACTTCGTCTGCGATATTGCCCGCGTTGGTAAGTCCCTTATTTGCCGTCGCGGCTGAGTTCGGTTTAACGCTTAGCTTTTACGGTGCGGGGCTGGTCGGCTCGGTGTTTAATAGCGCCATAAAAAGTGATATGTCGGCAATAGGTTGGAATCCTTACAACACCAATGCGGACAGTGCGGCAAAAGCTCAAGTAATGTCCTTTTACAAAGGAGTTCCGGTAATAAGAATTAGCGGAATGGGAGGCTCAATGTCTCTTGGGGTAATATTCTTTGATAAAAGTCAAGACGTTAAAGTATTAAAGCATGAACGCGGACATATAAATCAACTTATGACGCTTGGGATAATGAATTATTTGTTGCGGATCGGAGTGCCGTCTGTGGTAAAGAACGGCGACAATACGCCATGGGAATTATCTGCCAGTATCTGGGGCGATTCTACGTTAGCAAACGGCGCTTCTAAAGTTCAAAGAAGAAATGCTTTTTTGTATCTGGCTTTGGCGGCGGTTCCGATTGTAAACATAGGAAATTACTTTTGGGCAGGCTTGTATTGATTTTTGTTATGGCGGGGGAATAATTTATGATTAAAAGAATAAAAAAGCCGATAATATGTTGTGTGTCTGCAATGTGCGTTTTGGTTTTATTGTTTTCGCTTTCCGGATGTATATATAAAGGCTATTCGGGTAAAAGGCAGGATTTATATACCGTCGCAATTAACAGTGTTTTATGGAATCTTGGGCATTCATATTCGACCGAAAGAGTAAAAGATTCTGAAATAGAAATTCTTGAGGAGGATAACTTCGGTAGGACTTTATTTCAGTATCGTGAAAGGTATTATTCGGGCGGAGAACCTTCGTTTTCTGCGTTAATAGTCAGCCAACAATCCGTTGAAGGTTACGTTTACTATTATGAAGATTTAAACTATTTAATTAAAGAGCAAAAAGCCTACGGAACACCGCTACAAAAGTTTACTGAACAGGAAAAACAGCATATTAAAGCTTTAAACGATTGGGGCGCTGATGTCGACTTGGGAAAATGTGTTAAGAAGCAAATCGGCAAATATAAAACAAAAATGCCCGAAGCAGGTAAAGGTGTTAAAAAAGAAGCTGTTTCTGAATTTAATCTTGCCGATGGCACTTATAATATATTTACTGATTTTTTAACATTCGATTCGGATAATAACTTTATCGTTTACGGAAAGGTTGACTGTTATACTTCTGAAAATATTTATTTTGTCGCATTTGTAAAAGCTTCGGATAACAGTATAAGTTGGTTTATTCCTTCGGATTTATATAATTATCAAACGGAATTCAGAAATTTTAAAAACGAAAACGGTTGGAAAAATTAAATACTGTTAAAAGTATAAGCGGTTAGTTTTAACCGCTTATATATTTAAATAAATTTATAATGTTGGCGCGGTAGTGTGACAGTATACTATAATGTTCTGAATTGCGTTAAGCATCAAATAATAAGGTATTCCTGAAATAGTGGCGCAATATTGCGCCACTTATTTTTAATTAAGATTCTTCGGTAAACCTCAGAATAAAGCGGTGCGCCGCTTTTTTTCGTGTAAGCGGAAATCAATACATAAAACGCCGATTATCTAAAATTGACAATGCAAATTTTTTTTGATATACTGTCCGCGTAAACGTACAAAGGGGATGGTTATGGGTGAAATTGTTTTAACCTGCATAAACGCGATACTGCCTATTATTTTGCTTATATTGCTGGGTTATTTTTTAAAACGCATTAAAATTTTGAACGGGAATTTTTTAAAGGTCGGCAACGGATTTGTCTTTAAAGTCTGCCTTCCGTGCATGCTGTTTTTCAATATATACGACGGAATGGACAGCTTTGCGGATATCCGCTGGGATATAGTTCTATATGCCGTAATTGTTATTTGCCTGATATTCGGGCTGGGTCTTGTCACGGCAATACTCACAACAAAGCGCGCGGACAGGCGCGGGGTAATACTTCAATGCTCGTTCCGCAGTAACTTCGCAATTATAGGGCTTGCGCTGGTGGAAAGGCTTGGCGGTGACGTCGGTATAGCAAGCGTTATATCCGCGTTTTCCATACCGGTATTCAATATACTTGCGGTTATAGCTCTTTCCGTATTCGTTAAGGAACCTTCTCCCGAGGTTGCGGAAAGCATAGACGGGGTTTCCGTCGAAGCGCCGCCCGTATCGAAAGCTAAAAGGTTCGGCAAAAGCGCAAAGGATATACTGCTTAACATAATAAAAAATCCGCTTATCATAGGCGTTGCCGTGGGACTGCTTTTTGTCGGCATAAGGGAGATAGAGCGCGCCTGCTGCGGAGGGGAAGTTCCGTTTGCGCTGAACAATCAATTGAAATTTTTATATACCGCAATAAAGGATATTAAGTCCGTCGCCACGCCGCTTGCCCTTGTGATACTCGGGGGTCAGTTCGAGTTTTCTGCCGTAAAGGGCATGACAAAGGAAATAGTAATCGGCACGGTGTGGAGGATAGTTTTCGCCCCGCTTATAGGCATAGGGCTTGCTGTTCTGTTCAGTAAGCTTACGCCCGTGTTGAACGATTTGGACGCGGTATATCCCACGCTTATCGCGCTGTTCGGCACGCCCGTGGCTGTTTCCAGCGCCATTATGGCGGGGGCAATGAAAAACGACGAACAGCTTGCGACCCAATACGTCGTGTGGACGAGTTTGGGCTCCATAATAACAATATTCGCGACCGTGCTTATACTTATGGGTTGCGGTCTTATGACGGTGTAGTAATGAAAATTTTATGCCTTACTTACAAAAGCGTGACGTTAGAGCTTGAAAACAATAAAACCGCATATTTTGCGCCCGCGGAATTTGCCGTAACCCTGAACGGCAAAGCCGTAAAAAAGACCGATAAAAACGTGTTTTCGCTTTTCGGTTTGGAAGGCGGGAAAAGCTATACCGTAGAGGCGTGCGGCGAGCGTGCGGAGTTTATACCGCCCGCGCCGTTTGCCGAGGCGGACGTGAAGCTTTTCGGCGCAAGGGGCGACGGAAAGCACGACGATACCGACGCTTTTGCCGCGGCAATAAACTGTATGCCCTCGGGAAGCATTGTGACCGTTCCCGCAGGGATATATGCCGTCGGACCGCTCTTTCTCAAAAGCGGTATAACGGTTTATCTCGAAAAGGGCGCGCGCCTTTCGTTCCGCACGGACAGGGAGCAATATCCCGTTTTACCCGCAGTTATAAAGTGCGCGGACGGAACGCTTAACTTCGGTACCTGGCAGGGCGAGGAGGCGGACTGCTTCGCTTCGCCGCTGTATTCATACGGGCAAAAAAATATCGCCGTTATCGGCGAGGGCGAAATAAACTGCAACGCGGCTGACGGCGACTGGTACGTGAACCACCGCGTAAAAAGGGGCGCGTGGAGACCGAGGGGAATGTTTTTCAACCGCTGCGAAGACGTGCTTGTGCAGGGCGTGACGGTCAAGAATACAGCAAGCTGGAATATACACCCGTACTTCTGCAAAGACGTAAAGCTTTACGATTTAAGCTTGCAAAACCCGCCCGAAATGCCCACGACCGACGGGGTGGACCCCGACTGTTGCGACGGCGTTGAAATAATAGGTGCGGACATATCCGTCGGCGACGACTGTATTGCGGTAAAATCCTGTACTTTGGAGGCGGCGGAAAAGTACAGGACACCCTGTAAAAACATAACAATAAGAAACTGTCTCATGCGCGAGGGACACGGCGGCGTCGTGTTCGGCAGCGAGCTTTCGGGCGGAATAGAAAATGTGTTTGTCGAGCGGTGCGTATTCGACGGAACGGACAGGGGCTTCCGTATCAAGACGCGGCGCGGACGCGGGCATATAGGCAAGTGCGACGGCGTAAATTTTTCAAACGTGATAATGAAAAACGTAAAGGTACCGTTCGTCATAAACATGTACTACAACATGGGCGACGAAAACGGACATACCGAATACGTGTGGAGTACGAAAAAACTTCCCGTCGACGACCGCACGCCGGAGGTAGGCAGCTTCTGCTTTAAAGACGTCATATGTACCGGAGTGGAATACGCCGCGGGCGCGTTTTACGGTTTGCCCGAATCTCCAATTAAGCGGGTGGAGCTGGAAAGGGTAAGCTTTACCTATAACGCGGACTGTGAAGCGGGCTTCCCCGACATGCGCGAAAAAAACGAAGCCGTCAAAAATATCGGGCTGGACTTCCGCTTTACGGAAGGCGTGCGGCTTAAAGACGTAACGTTTTGCGGAGTAAGCGGCAGGGAAGTGCTTACCGAATGCGTCGGAGAAACGGAAATAAATTAATTTGTAATTTAAAACGCCCGTCCGCAAAAGCGGACGGGTGTAATTTATTGTTAATCGGAATTTATTAGTTGAAGCCGGTTTTTGTCAAGTTCTTCGGGTATTCCTATGTCGACGCATTGATATTTGCCGTCCTCGCAAGCTTCAAGCTTACATTCGAATTTATACAAATTGTCAAGCAAATCTTTTACTTTCGGATATAATATCCTCTCCGTGATTTTTGTTATGCTTATTTTATAACACTAAACGTAATTAATGTCAATGCCGCAATATATTCCGCGGCGAATATTGACGGCGCGCGTTTTTAGTGATATAATAAACAAAGCGGTTTTTTGCCGTAAAAAGAAAGGTGAACTTATGAACACATTGTTACAACTGTGCGGCGGCTATTTCGATATGATTGAAAACCGCTGCGACAACGGCGGCGAAATTCCGAAAAACGAAATAACCTGTTTCCGCAAATCCACGGAAGCGTTTTTAAAAAGCGGCAAAAAGGCGGACGCCTTCGTCGTCTATTTGTTTCAGTGAAATTTTCAAGCTTTTCGGAAGCGGTTACGAAAACACGCAAAAGCTATTGGAAACCCTTTCCGACCACGAATATCACTCGGGCGAGCTGCTGTCCGGCTTACCGCCTTCGACGGGTTGGCGGAGTTCAGGCGCATTGTTGCCGAAAGGGCTAACCTTGACGAAAGCGAAACCGACGTCATAAAATACGAATATCAGTTAACGGACGACGCCTATTGACTGTCGACGCGCTGCGGGTTTAAAACAGTCATGCGCGGCTGATGTATTTATGACCCGATTATTTACCGTATCCATTGACTTGCGCACAAATTTGTTGTATAATTTTTTCCGTAACTCTAACGCGGTTTTATGCCGCGCGGACGACGACGGACTTGTCAATTCCATAGTCGGGGCAACATACTTTTTGCGGACAGGGGCAGTAGCGACGTTTACCGTCATATAAACGTGGACGCCTGCGCAAGCTTAATACCCGTTATCGACATAGATTACAATAAATACAAAAAATATCTGCTTGGCAAAAATATATAATTAATAAAACCGGAAGGCAAGAGGGTACCCTCTTGTGCGTTAATAAATTAACGCACGGATATTATTATCTGTTTGAAATAATTTTTTAGGAGAATTGTATGAAAAGCAAAAAAGTTTTAAGCGCGGTTCTGGCTTCCGCACTGTGTGTCGGCACTGCGTTCGCCTGCTTGGGCATGACCGCCTGCAAGGGAAAAGATAAGGAAAACGGCGGGACGACTACTCCCCCGGGCGGCACAACCACCCCTCCCGAAGGCGGGACCCCCGAACAAGATACTTCCGTAACATTCACGGGTAAAATTTACCTCGTCGGCGACAGCACGGTCTGCGCTTTTAACGATAATTATTACATTCCCCGTTACGGTTACGGTACGCAGCTTTATAACTATATAAATTGCGAACAAAATCAAATTGTAAATTTGGCAATGTCGGGCAGAAGCTCCAAAAGCTTTTTGACGGAAGCAAATTACAGTACGCTTACAAGCTCTATTTCCGCGGGAGATTATTTGATTATAGGCTTCGGACATAACGACGAAAAGAGCGACGAGCCTGCGCGCTTTACAGACCCAGCGGGCGCTTACGACCAACCGACCACTGCCAAGGGAGATTCATTTCAGTATATTCTGAATGAAAAATATGTCAAGGTCGCTAAGGAAAAGGGTGCTACGCCTATTCTCTGTACGCCCATAGTAAGATATGACGAAAAAGGCGAATACACTGGATCCAAGGTTCATAACACTTCCGACGGCGATTATGCGGCGGCAATCAAAACATTGGGTGCCGCTACAAATACAACGGTCGTAGATTTGACTGAGATGACGAAAGCGGAATACAAAAAGGATAACGACTCGGCAAAAAAATTCCATGCCCACACGACGTATAAACTGGACGGCGCTGAAAAAGTTCCCAACGGGCGCGACGATACGCACATAAATAAGTATGGCGCTAAAATGGTTGCTTATAAGTTTGCTCAAACAATTTTAAGCTCCGACTGTTCGTTAAAATTAAATATAAGAACAAATTTAACCGCCCCGACGGAAGCGGATTATCTTGCCGCCGTTAATGAGGAATTCTCGAAGCCTGACTTTGAATCATTCGATCCGTCAAATACGACGGCAACCAAACTGAATGGTAATTGGTTTGCTACTATTATGGGGGACGTCGGCGGTCAAAAAAATTTTTCCGAATATACAATAAAATATGAAAACGACACCTTTACTGTAGGTAACCACGGCAACACTAGCGGTAAATTTACCGATACGAGCGACGGCTTCGGTGCCGCGTTCATACAAGTAGATGCAAGCAAAAATTTCAAAGCAAGCGCAAGTGTTAAAGTAATTACGAAATTAGCAAGCGTGAATAATCAAACCGGTTTTGGTATGATGCTTCGCGACGATATTTATATTAATAAAAGCGATAATACAATTACGAGCAATTATGTCACGGCGGGAGCGTTTGGTAACGGAAGCGCCGTACTGTTTAATCGCGAAAACGACAAGCTTACAAAACCGAGCAACTCCACAGCCGTTGCGGTAGACGCTGTTTATAACATTTCCATAGAAAGGATTGGGCAGACGGTTAACGTAACGTTCGGCACGTTTAAACAGACCTTTACGGACTTTGATTTTGTTGCGGTTGACAATGATTATATGTATCTTTGTCTGTTTGCCAATCGCGGGTTGACCTGTGAATTTTCAAACGTTCGGTTTGAAATAACGGGCGATGCGCAGGGCGCTTAAATTACTGTTTTAGAAAAACCGCCGAGCGGGAAATTTTTCCCGCTCGGCGGTTTTTGCGCGTCTTGAAAAAATTTTTTTATCGATATATAAAAATTATTTGACATAGGGGGGCGGCGTATATATAATCATTTTGTTTGGGTTTATTTTTATTAAACTTTTTGTTTAAAATCTCTAATCCCGAGGATTATTATGGATATAGGCAATAAAATAAAACGGCTGAGGCTGCAGCTAAACCTTTCGCAGGCGGAGCTTGCCGACCGGTGCGAGCTGACCAAGGGCTACATATCGCAGCTTGAAAACGATTTGACGGAGCCGTCCATCTCTACCTTGCGCGACATTCTTTCGGCTTTGGGTACCGACCTTGCGGAGTTTTTCAAAAAGGAGGACGACGCGCGCATAGTTTTCTCCGCCGACGATTTCATAGAAAAGCATGAAAACGGAATGCTTTTGAAATGGATAATACCCAACGCGCAGAAAAACGAAATGGAACCCGTCCTTGTAGAGCTGTTGGCGGGCGCGTCCACGTCGGTCGATTTCCCTCACGAGGGAGAGGAGTTCGGATACGTGCTGGAAGGCAGGATATGTCTGGAGCTGGGCAAAAAGAAATATATCTGCAAAAAGGGCGAAACCTTTTACTATGCGGCGGACAAGTCGCACAATATATCAAACAACGGAAACGGAACGGCGAAATTTTTGTGGATTTCCACACCGCCTAATTTTTAAGGAGACGGACATGGGCAAAAGCGAAAACATAATCGAGTTGATAGACGTAAAAAAAGTTTACGACGGCGACACCGTTGCCGTGGAAAATTTCAATTTACAGGTAAAAAAGGGCGAGTTTGTTACCTTTCTCGGCCCGTCCGGCTGCGGCAAGACCACCACGCTAAGAATGATTGCGGGCTTCGAGCTTCCCACGTCGGGACAAATACTTTTGGACGGCGAGGACATAAGCCGCCTGCCGCCCAATAAAAGACCGGTAAACACCGTGTTCCAGAAATACGCGCTCTTTCCGCATTTAAACGTTTACGAAAACATAGCGTTCGGTCTGCGGCTGAAAAGGGTTATAAATACATACCGCAATAAAGACGGTGACGAATATACGAAAAAGCAGAAGCTTTCCCGTGCGGAAATAGACAAAAAAGTCAAAAAAGCGCTTGAAATAGTCGACTTGGAAGGCTTCGAAAAGAGGAGCGTTTCCACTTTATCGGGCGGACAGCAGCAGCGTATAGCAATAGCGCGCGCTATCGTTAACGAGCCGGAAATTCTTCTTCTGGACGAGCCTTTGGGCGCGCTTGACCTTAAAATGCGCAAGGAAATGCAGATCGAGCTTAAAAATATGCACAAAAGACTGGGCATAACCTTTATCTACGTCACGCACGACCAGGAAGAAGCGCTTACCATGTCGGACAAAGTAGTCGTCATAAACGACGGCGAAATACAGCAGACGGGCACGCCTACGGAAATTTATAACGAGCCGGTAAACACCTTCGTTGCGGACTTCATAGGCGAAAGCAACATTTTCAACGGCGCTGTTGTCGGCAAACTCAAAGTAAAATTTTGCGGCGCGACCTTCGACTGCCTTGACGATTACGAGATAAACCAGCTTGTGGACGTTGTAGTGCGCCCCGAGGATATTAAAATTTGTTCGCCCGGGGAAGGGCAGCTTAAAGGCAAGGTGCTGTCGACTGTTTTCAAGGGCGTCCATTACGAAATAACCGTCGGCATAGGCAAGTTTGAAATTATAATACAAAGTACGTCCAATGCGGAGGCGGGCACGACCATAGGCATGCGCATAGAGCCTGACGGAATACACCTTATGCGCAAGGTCTACACCGTCAACAAATACGACGGAGTCATTACGAAAACCAACGCGGTGGAGTTCGGCGACGGAGTTTTCGCCTGCGACGTCACTCAGCTTTACAAGGGCTCGCATCTGGACGAAGAAGGTTACCTTATAACCGCCGGCGGCGAAAAAATAGATTTGACCGGCACGGAGGTTTGCGTTGAGGTAGACACGCACGCCATTACCATGACGGACGACATGTCCTCCGGCGGGGCAAAGGGAAATATCATTTCCATGATATACAAGGGCGACCATTACCGCTATATTGTCAGAACCGAAGAAAACGAGGAGGATTACGTGCTGTCCTGCCCCGACCTGTGGAATACGGGCGATCTGGTCGGCGTTATAATCCCCAAGGAAAAGATAAAGCTTACGTTAAAAGCTACGGGGGACGACGTTAAATGAAGCTGAGGTTCAACAGAAAACAGCTTTGCATTCCGTACGCTGTTTTTTTGATACTGTTTGTAATATTACCGCTGCTGGTGCTTGTGTATCACGCGTTTACAAACGGACAGGGTAAGTTTACTTTCTCCAATTTTACAGCCTTTTTTTCAAGCACAAACACGCTCGGCACGCTTTTATATTCGTTTGCGGTTGCCGCCGTTACAACGCTTGTCTGCCTTGCGATAGCATATCCCACGGCGTACATACTGGCAAGAAGCAACTTTAAAAAGAAGTACGCTTTGCTTCTGCTTTTCATACTTCCCATGTGGATTAACTTCACGCTCAGGGTGACCGCGCTTAAAGAAATACTTTCGCTTATAGAGGGAAATATTTCGAAATATCCGTTTTTCAATTCTGTGACGGGTATGACGTACGACTTTCTGCCTTTCATGATACTGCCCCTTTACACGTCGCTTTCCAAGCTTGACAAAAGCTATCTGGAAGCCGCCGCGGACTTGGGCGCGGGGAAATTTACGGTGTTCATGCGCGTAACCCTGCCGCTTTCCGTTCCGGGCATAATTTCGGGCGTGACTATGGTGTTTCTCCCTTCCATGACTAACTACGTGGTTTTGGATATGCTGTACAACAGCACATACATTATGGGCAGCCTTATCGGCAGTTATTTCAGCGCGTACGACTGGAATAACGGCGCGCTTATATCTCTCGTGCTGCTCGTCATAATTTTTATTGTTACGCTCGCCACAAACCGTTTCAGCGAAAAGGATTCGGGCAACAGGGGGACGCTGTTGTGAAAAAGTATTTAGGCATAATATGGTTGGTCCTTGTGCTTGCGTTCATCTACGTGCCGGTGGTCGTGCTTGCGGTATACAGCTTTACGGACGCTTCTATGGTCGGCGCTCCGGCAAACGGGTTTTCCTTTAAAAACTACGTCAATCTTTTTGCCGACGAAGATCTGAGGAACATGATTTTCGGCACGATTGTGCTTGCCGTTGTCTGCGCGGCTGTTTCGACCGTGCTTGCAACCTTCGGGGCGATAGGCGCGTTTTATTCAAAAAAGGTCACCAAATCGCTTTTGAACGCCGTCAACCAGATACCGGTAGTAAACGCAGACATAGTTACCGGCTTTTCAATATGCGTGCTTCTCATAGTTATTATGCAGGTAAGCAAGGACACTTATATTCCGCTCGGTCTTGGGCATATAGTTCTCACCGCGCCCTTTGTATATCTTTCCATACTGCCCAAGCTTAAACAAATGGACAACAGCCTGTACGAAGCCGCGCTCGATTTGGGCGCAACACCCGCGCAGGCGCTGTTCAAGGTGGTTATCCCCCAGCTTATTCCGGGCATACTTTCGGGCTTTATGCTGGCGGTAACTCTTTCATTGGACGATTATTTCGTGACAACGTACACAAAGCCTTCCACGTTCGACACGATAAGCACTTACGTCGTAAACGCGACGAAGGGCAGCCAGACGGAAGCAAAGACCGCGCTTTGGGCGCTTTCCACTTTGATTTTTATTGTCGTGATTATAGCCGTCGTGCTCATGAACGTGCTTTCCGGCAGGAAAAAGGAGGAAAAAAATGAGTCGCGTTAAAAGATTTTTCGCCGCGTTTGCGGCGGCGGCAACCGTTTTTTCATGTCTTGTCGGCTTTGCGGGCTGTAAAAAAAGCGACTCCGCAATCACCCTGCGCGTGTGTAGCTGGGAAGAATATATCGACGAGGGCAACAGGGAAGAAGGGATAAATCCCATGGTCGACGACTTTACGGAGTGGTTCAATTCCTCGCACGACTATAAAGTGAAAGTAGAGTATTCCACCTTCGGCACCAACGAGGATTTGTACAACAGTTTAAGTCTGGGCGACGTTTACGACCTTGTTTGTCCGTCCGATTACATGATTATGAAGCTTATTGCCGAGGACGAGTGCCTGGACTATTCAGCAGAATTTCTCGACAGTGCGGCGGAGCATAATTATTACGTAAACAACGTTTCGCCCTATATAGACGGAATTTTCAAAGCAAACGGCTGGGACAAAAAGGCCGCATGCTACATGTGGGGTACGACAGGGCTGGTTTACAATTCCGATAAGTTAAAAAATACGAAGGACGTTTCCACCTGGAAAATACTTTTGAATGAAGCCTATAAAAGGCAGGTCACAATAAAGGACAACGTGCGCGACGCGTATTTTGCGACTCTCGGCATAATCAACAGCGATAAGCTGGTCGGAGAAATAACCTCCGCGGAAAGAAGCGCGCTTTTAAACGACGTGGACGCGCGGACAATAGAAGAAGCGGAGCGCGTTTTAAAGAAAATAAAGGACAACGTTTACTCCTTTGAAACGGACGCGGGCAAATCGGATATGGTGACGGGCAAGGTTATAGCAAATTACCAGTGGTCGGGCGACGCCGTTTATATCATGGACGAAGCGGAAAACGACGGTAAAACTCTTTGGTATTCCGTCCCCGACGAGTGCGCCAATCTCTGGTTCGACGGCTGGCTTATGTTAAAACGCGGCATAAACGGAAACGGACAAAGGCGTGTCGCGGCGGAAGCGTTCGTAAACTTCCTGTCCCGTCCGGATAACGCCGTCAGGAATATGGAGTATATCGGTTACACTTCGGCGATAGCGGGCGACGAGGTGTACGAATATATAAACGACAGCTACGCCTCCGACGGGGCGGAGGAAACGTTGGAATACGACGTAAGTTATTTTTTCGGCGGGGATTGCAAAATAATCGCGGATAAAGCGGACTTCGGCTTCGACGGTACAAATATAAACCGCGGCAGACAGCTTTTCGCGCAGTACCCCCCGCAGAACGTAATTGACAGAAGCGTAATTATGATGGATTTCGGCGACAAGCTTTCGGACATCAACGCAATGTGGATAAGCGTGCGCTGTCAGGATTTAAAGGATATTTCTCCCGTCGCGATAGGCGTAACAGCCGCCGTTGCCGCCGTTGCCGTCACAGGCATTTTGCTTTACGTTTTCAGATACAGAATTTTCGGTAAGTATAAACCCAAAAAGGGATACGAAAAAGTGGAAAAATAAATTGCTTGCTTTATGCAAATAAAACAACCGCGGCGCGGACAATGTATTGTCCGCGCCGCGGTTACTTTGCTTAAACGCGCTTGACGGTAAACGGCGTAAAGTGTTGACTTTAAAAGCCGTAACTGCTATATTTTAAGCATGACCGAAAAATCATTTTCAAGAACGGAAGCGCTGTTCGGCGCAGAAGCGATGCGCAGACTCGGCGCCGCGCACGTGGCGATATTTGGGTTGGGCGGCGTCGGCGGCTATGTGGCGGAAGCGCTTGCGCGCGCGGGTATCGGCGCGCTTGATTTAATAGATGGCGACGTCGTTGACGAAACGAATATAAACCGTCAGATTTTTGCGTTGCAAAGCACTGTCGGACGGGCTAAAACAGAGGTCGCGGCGGAACGTGTTTTACAAATCAATCCCAAATGCGACGTCAAAACGCATATGATATTTTATACGGAAAAAAATTCCGACGAGTTGGATTTTTCCGCGTTCGACTACGTCGTCGACGCCATAGACACGGTGTCCGGCAAAATTGCGATAGCAGTCAACGCGCAGAAGAACGGCGTTCCCGCCATAAGTTGCATGGGCACAGGCAATAAGCTGGACGCCACGGCGTTCGGGGTGGCGGATATTTACTCCACTTCGGTCTGTCCGCTGGCGAGAGTGATGCGCAGGGAACTGAAAAAACGCGGCGTGGAAAAATTGAAAACGGTGTATTCCAAAGAGCTTCCGCAGGGCGCCGCCGCCGCGGAAAACGGAGAAGGTAAAACCGTGCCCGCCAGCAATTCTTTCGTTCCCCCCGTCGCGGGTTTTATAATAGCCGGTGAGGTGGTAAAAGACGTCGCCGCGGGAAAAAGCGGAAAAGCGGATTTGCGGCGCTGACGGACGCATATGCGGCGTTTTACGTGTTTTTAACGCGTTACGGCGGATTAAAGTAAAAACATGCGTCAAATGCGCTTTAAGCGCCATATTTGTTAATGAATTTACTTGATTTTGAAAAAATTTTGTTATACAATTTAATAAAGTATTCACAGAGGTAATGCATTATGTTGGAATGGTTGCAAAATTCTCCTTTATTTTTGCCGAACTGGGCTTGGCTTGCCATAGCGTTGGTTCTGGTCGTATTGGCAATCTTAATTATTATTATCGCGGTGGTAGGTAAGAACAGTAAGCGCAAAGGCGAAAAATCTTCGCCCGCGCCTCGTGAAGAAGAAGCAGTTTCCGTCCCCGAGCAGACCGCCGTAACGGAGGAATGTTACGTCGCGGCAGAGCCTTACGAAACTTACACTTACAATCCCGCAGACCCCGCGCCCGCGGAGGACGACGGACTTGAAGAAGTTACCGTAAAACAAGTCGTGGAAGAAGTGGTGGTTGAAGAAGTTCCCGTAGAAGAAACGCAGGAGAAAAAGCCCGCAAAACCCGCGGCGAAACAGCCTGCGAAAAAGCCCGCCGCCAAAAAGGAAACAAAGCCCGCGGCGAAGCAACCTGCGAAAAAACCCGCAACCGAAAAGAAGGAAGAAAAGCCTGCGGCAAAGAGAGTGTCTACCGCAAAGCTTGTAGCGGCTAAGGAAGAAAAAGCGGCAAAGGCGACGTCTGCAAAACCCGCGGAAAAGAAAGAAGAAAAGCCCGCGGCTAAAACGACTGCAAAAAAAGAGACGAAGCCCGCGGCAAAAGCGGCGGAGAGCAAGACCGCAAAACCCGCGGCAAAGCCCGCGCCCAAAAAGGAAGAAAAGCCCGCGGCAAAAACGACTGCCAAAAAAGAGACGAAGCCCGCGGCAAAAGCGGCGGAAAGCAAGACCGCAAAACCTGCGGCAAAGCCCGCGCCCAAAAAGGAAGAAAAACCCGCCGTTTCAAATAAAAACGACGACAGCGATAAAAAGGTTTACCATATTTCCAAACGCAAGGACGACGGAAAGTGGCAGATAAAGGCTGAGGGCGGCGCAAAGGCAATCAAGCTTTTCTATACCCAGCAGGAAGCAATCGATTACGCCAAGGCTATAGCCGACAACCAGCCCGCGCGCGTTGTAGTGCATAAGATGGACGGCTCTTTCAGAAGTCTTAATTACGGCAGCAGAAAGTAAAATAAAGCATTGCGCCCGCGCGTCGCGCGGGCGTTTTCGTATTAAAAGTTTGATATTCTTTATTTAAGTTTATAAAATATTTTAAGGAGTGTGTTATGACAAAGATAGATATTTTTTCGGGATTTTTGGGCGCGGGCAAAACCACGCTTATTAAAAAGCTTATCAAGGAAGCTTATGCGGGCGAAAAGCTTGTGCTTATCGAAAACGAATTCGGCGAAATAGGCGTCGACGGCGGCTTTATGCAGGACGCGGGCATAAAGGTGAACGAGCTTAATTCGGGCTGTATATGCTGTTCGCTTGTAGGCGACTTCGCAAAAGCGCTTAAAAAAGTTTACGCGGAATACCGCCCCGACAGAATTTTGATAGAGCCCTCTGGCGTGGGCAAGCTTTCGGACGTAATAAGCGCGGTCAAAAGCGCGGGGCTCGACAACTGTAAAATAAACGCTTACACCGCCGTGGTCGATGCGTCCAAGTGCAAAATGTACATGAAAAACTTCGGCGAATTTTTCAACGACCAGATAGAAACCGCGGCATGCATAATTTTCAGTCATGCCGACGTAACCGACGCGGACAAGCTTGAAGCGGCAGTAAAGCTCGTGCGCGGGCATAACGGCAAGGCGACCTTCGTCACCACGGATTGGCAACAGCTTGACGGTAAAGAGATTCTCGCCGCAATGGAGCATGCTACTACGCTTGAAACCGAGCTTACGGATTTAAAAGAAGAACACGAGTGCTGTCACGGACATCACCACCATGAAGAGCACGAATGCTGTCACGGACACCACCACCATGAAGACGAGCACGAGTGCTGTCACGGACACCACCATCACGAAGAAGAACACGAGTGCTGTCACGGACACCACCATCACGAAGAAGAACACGAGTGCTGTCACGGACACCACCACCACGAAGACGAGCACGAGTGCTGTCACGGTCATCACCATGACCACGAACACCATCACGCCGACGAAGTGTTTACAAGCTGGGGCGTTGAAACAAGCAAAAAATTCGACAAGGCGGAGTTGGAAAAACTTCTTTCCTCTCTTTCCGATGCGGCGCGTTTCGGCGAAGTACTCCGTGCAAAGGGAATTGTTGCGGGCAACGGAGCGGAATGGATTCATTTCGACTATATCCCGGGCGAGGTCAACGTGCGTACGGGCGCGGCGGCTGTTACCGGCAGACTGTGTGTTATAGGCGCCGGTATAGACGGCGGCGCGCTTGAAAAACACTTCGGGGTATAAAATGCAGGACGTATCCGTATACCTGTTTCTGGGCTTTCTGGAATCGGGTAAAACCAAATTCATACAGGAAACGCTGGAAGACCCCCGCATGGAAAACGGGGAGCGGACTATGCTTCTCGTCTGCGAGGAGGGCGTGGAGGAATACGAGCCGGACAAGTTTCAGGTAAACAACGTGGTTGTGGTTACTTTGGAAAACGCAAGCGAGCTTACCGTGCAGACGCTGGAATCTTTAACCGCAAAGCATAAGGCGCAGCGCGTTATCGTCGAGTATAACGGCACCTGGCTGTTACAGCAGTTTTTCGACGCCATGCCCGAAAGCTGGGTCATTAACCAGATGATGACCTTTTTCGACAGCAATACTTTCCTTAATTATAATACTAATATGCGTCAGCTTGTTTTCGATAAGATACAAATGACGCAGATGGTCGTATTCAACCGCTTTAAGGGCGAATACGATAAAATGCAGTTCCATAAAACAGTGCGCGGTGTTTCCCGCCGCCCCGATATCGTTTACGAGTATCAGGGCGGAAAACCGGAGTTCGACGAAATTGAGGACCCTATGCCTTTCGACGTCGACGCGCCCGTAATAGAAATTGAGGACAGGGATTTCGCCTGGTTCTACCGCGACATGGCGGAAAACACTCAAAGCTATATAGGAAAAACCGTAAAGTACAAGGGCATGGCGGCCGTTTCCAAAAAGACGCCGTCGGGCTGTGTTATTCTGGGCAGGCACATTATGACCTGCTGCGAGGCGGATATTGCGTACGACGGTTTTGCGGTCAAGACCTGCGGACTTTTAAAGGATATAAAAACGCGCGACTGGCTTACCGTAACCGCAAAAATCGTATACGAATATAACGCCGCATATCGCGCGAAGGGACCCGTTTTAATAGCGGAAAAGCTCGAAATTGCGGAGCCGCCTGCAGAAATTGTCGCAACCTACTATTAAAAACGGTCGTATTTTGACGAAATTACACTACTTTTGAGGACCGACGGTTTTTGTGGCGAAATTTTTTGTTTTTTGAAAAATTATGTGTTAAACTTTAACTATACAAAGGTTTCGGAGGAAAACACATGAAAATTTCGCTTGATCAAAACTATATAGACAAGGTAATCTACCTTGCCAGAATCGAAAAGGAACTTGAAAAAGTTGAGGAAGTTTTAAAAACCCCTTCGAGGACGGTTGAAGACATAGTAAAACACATTCAGTTATTAAAAGAAAAAAACGAAATGGTTTGAAAATTGCCGCCGCGCGTAAATTTACGCGCGGCGGCGTTATTATTTCCGTTAAACCGCGGATATAAAAAATATGCGAATTTATGAAAAAAAGTAATAAAAATCCGTTGACTTTTGTTGCATTATTTAATATAATAGTCAAGCGTGTAAAATAATGTGCGTATGGGATGAAGCGTAAAGTTACTGTAAAACGCCCGATTTTCAAGCCGGAAGCGACAGATAATTTGCGCCGACAAATGTAGAAGCAAGACTTCTGCGACTAACCGCGGCTTTACCTTTTAAACGCCCTTAAAACGGTGTTTTTTAATTTCAAAAAGCGCGATACACACGGATAAGTTGACACGTCGGAAAAATGTTAGTATAAAAAGGAGCGACACAAATGGCAGGACAAAAAATAAGAATCAAACTTGCGGCATACGACCACGAACTGGTAGACCTGGCGGCTTCGCGCATAGTCGAAACCATGAAAAAGAGCGGCGCGAAAATTTCGGGACCCGTTCCCCTTCCCACCGAAAGGGAGATTGTAACTATTCTCCGCTGCCCCCACAAATACAAGGACAGCCGCGAACAGTTCGAGCAGAGAACTTATAAAAGAATTATAGACATCTATACCCCCAACGCGAAGCTTTTGGACACCGTTCATCTTCCCGCGGGCGTGGATATCAAGATAAAGCTTTAACGGTTAAAGCAAAGTAAAACAGCTTATTTATGGATACTCTACGTAAAGCAGACGACGGCAACGGCGGGACGGCGGCGCGCGGTATCCGAGAAATATATAATATAAGGAAAGGAGAACTTTATCAATGAATAAAGCAATCATCGGACGTAAAGCGGGCATGACCCAGATATTTACGCCGGAGGGAAAAGTAATTCCCGTAACCGTAATAGAGGCAGGTCCCTGCCCCGTTGTCCAAATCAAGACTGCGGAAAAAGACGGTTACTGCGCTTTGAAGCTCGGCTTCGACGAGGCAAAGGAAAAAGCGCTGACGAAGCCCGAACTCGGTCAGTTCAAGAAAGCGGGCGTTAAGCCCTGCAAGGTCTTGAAGGAATTCAGACTTGACGATTTATCGTCTTACGAAGTCGGAAAAGAAATCAAGGCGGACGTTTTCGCCGCGGGCGACAGGGTGGACGTACACGGTGTGACCAAGGGTCACGGTTATACGGGCGTCATCAAAAGATGGAACCAGCACAGATTGAAGGAAACGCACGGCGTCGGCCCCGTACACAGAGAGCCCGGCTCCATGGGCGCGAACAGCTCGCCTTCAAGGGTTTTCAAGAATAAGCGTCTCGCGGGACAGTACGGCGTTGAAAACGTCACCGTTCAGAATTTGGAAATCGTGCGCGTCGACGTTGAAAGAAACTGCATTCTCGTAAAGGGCTCGGTTCCCGGCGCGAACGGCAGCGTCGTTACCATAAACGACACCGTTAAATAAGGAGTATCAAGATGCCTAATATAAAAGTTTATAAGATGGACGGCAAAGAGGCCGGCACGATAGATTTAAGCGAAAAAGTATTCGGCGCGGAATACAACGAAGCCCTCATACACCAGGCGGTGGTTACCCGTCTCGCAAACGAAAGACAGGGAACCAAATCCACCCTTACCCGCACGGAAGTGCGCGGCGGCGGAAGAAAGCCTTGGAGACAGAAGGGTACGGGCAACGCGCGTCAGGGCTCTATAAGGGCGCCCCAGTGGAATAAGGGCGGCGTTGTGTTCGCACCCAAAAGCCGCGATTTTTCCAAAGACATGAACAAGAAGGCGAAAATCGCCGCGCTTGTTTCGGCTCTTTCCAAAAAAGTTGCGGACGGAGAACTTCTGGTTGTGGACAAGTTGGAGGTTAAGGACGGCAAGACCAAAGAGATGGTCGCTTTCCAAAAAGCCTTGAAGCTTGACAAAAGCGCGATAGTGTTTATGGATAACGACGACGTAAAGGTTATACGCGCAGCGCAGAACATAGAAAATTTCGGAACGCTTCCCGTAACGCAGATTTCCGCGTATGAAGTGGTTGCGAACAACAAGGTCGTTCTTACCAAAGAAGCGGTCAAGAAAATAGAGGAGGTCTACGGAGAATAATGGTAGCCGAAGATATAATTTTAAAACCCCTCCTCACGGAAAAGGGATACGACGGCATAGCCGATAAAAAGTATACTTTCATAGTAGCCAAATCGGCAAACAAAACCCAGATAAAGCTTGCGGTTGAAAAGCTTTTCAACGTAAGAGTAGACAGCGTCAACACGGTAAACTGCAAAGGCAAGTTGAAGCGCATGGGCAGAAACGAAGGTTACACACCCGACTACAAGAAAGCAATCGTCCAGCTTACAGCCGATTCCAAGGCGATTGAATTCTTCAACTCGTTATCGTAAGGAGAAAAGAAAATGGCAGTAAAAAGGTATAAACCGACCTCCCCCGCACGCCGTTTCATGACGGTCAGCGCGTATACGGAGCTTTCGGGCGACAAACCCGAGAGAAGCTTGCTTCACGATAAGCGCAAGTCGGGCGGAAGAAATAATCAGGGCAAAATAACCGTACGTCACATCGGCGGCGGCAACAGAATCAAATACAGAATAATAGATTTCAAGCGCAATAAGGACGGTATCCCCGCGACGGTCAAGAGCATTCAGTACGACCCCAACAGGTCTGCGCACATAGCTCTCCTCGCTTATGCCGACGGCGAAAAGAGATATATTCTCGCTCCCGTAGGTCTTAACGTAGGCGATAAGGTCGTATCGGGCTCCGGCGCGGACATCAAGGCGGGCAACGCGCTCGCTCTTGCGGATATCCCCGTAGGTACGGTCGTTCACGCGATAGAAATGAAGCCCGGCAGGGGCGCGCAGATTGCAAGGTCTGCGGGCATCTCCGCGCAGATAATGGCAAAAGAGGGCGCTTACGCCACAATCAAAATGCCTTCCGGTGAAATGAGACTCATTCCCGTAACGTGCAAAGCGACGATAGGTCAGGTCGGCAATCTCGAGCATGAGATCATCCGCGTCGGCAAAGCCGGCAAGACCCGTCACCTCGGCATTAAGCCCACCGTCCGCGGCGCGGTCATGAACCCCAACGACCACCCTCACGGCGGCGGCGAAGGCAAATCGCCCGTCGGCCATGCAGGTCCTATGACCCCTTGGGGCAAGCCTGCGCTCGGCTATAAGACGAGAAAGAAGAAGAACCCCACTTCCAAATTCATATTAAAGAGAATCAATTAAGGAGGAATAGACAATGTCAAGAAGCGTTAAAAAAGGCCCTTATGCCGAAGGTAGACTTATGGCAAGAATCGAGGCGATGAACGCTGCCGGCGAGAAGAAGGTCGTTAAAACCTGGTCGCGCGCGACAACGATATTCCCCCAGATGGTCGGACACACTATAGCGGTTTACGACGGAAGGAAGCACGTTCCCGTATATATAACCGAAGATATGGTTGGTTGCAAGCTCGGCGAGTTCGCTCCCACCAGAACGTTCAAGGGGCACGCGGCTAAAACCGCCAAGAAGTAAGGAGTACTATTATGGCAAGCAATATGAATAAAAAGGTAGAAAGAATTGCCGCCAACGGGGATAAGCGTCCTTACGCAACGGCAAAATATCTCAGACTGTCCCCTTACAAAGTGCGCACGGTGCTCGCGCTTATCCGCGGTAAATCCGTAGACGAAGCCGAGGCGATACTCACTTATTGCAACAAGGGCGGCAGCGACGAAGTTAAAAAAGTGCTTTTGTCTGCGGCAGCTAATGCAGAGCATAACAAGGGCATGGACAGAAGCGATCTTATAGTAGCGGAGGCGTTCGCAAACGGCGGACCTCATTTAAAGAGAATGCAACCCGTTTCCAAGGGACGCGGACATGCGATTTTAAAGAGAACGAGCCACGTTACCGTAATACTCGACGCGAAGAAGGTTTAAGGAGAAGAATATGGGACAAAAAGTTAATCCTCACGGTTTAAGAGTCGGCATAATAACCCCTTGGGATACCCAGTGGTACGCGGATAAGAAAAATTTCGCTGCCAACCTCAAAGAGGACAGCGATATCCGTACCTTTATCAAGAAGAAGTATTATGACGCCGCTATCAGCAAAATCACTATCATAAGGGCGGCCAACAAGGTCGAAATAGGCATCTACACGGGACGTCCCGGCGTGCTTATCGGCAAAGCCGGCTCCGAGATAGAGGTAATCAAGAAAGACCTTTCCAAGCTTACGAAAGGCAAGGCAATAATAATCAACGTCAGAAAGGTTGAAAAAATCGATCAGGACGCACAGCTTGTTGCGGAGGCGGTAGCTTCCCAGCTTGAAAAGCGCGTATCTTACAGAAGGGCTGTAAAACAGCAGATTGCAAAGGTTGCAAAGACCGGCGTAAAGGGCGTTAAAATCACCGTCAGCGGCAGGCTTGACGGCAGGGAAATCGCAGGAAGCGAAAGCTATCACGACGGTTCCATTCCCCTTCAGACCATACGTGCGGAAATAGATTACGGCTTCGCGGAAGCGCATACCACTTTCGGCGTGCTCGGCATCAAGTGCTGGATATACAAAGGCGAAGTGCTTGACGCTGCGAAGAAGCTGACAATCTCGGACGGAGGAGAAGAGTAAAATGTTAATCCCCAAGAGAGTTAAAAGAAGAAGACAGCACAGGGGCAAGATAAAAGGCTCCGCGCAGAAAGGCAATAAAATTGCTTACGGCGAGTACGGTCTTGTTGCGGAGGAACCCGCAAGGATTACTTCCCGTCAGATAGAAGCGGCCCGTGTTGCAATGACGAGATTCATAAAGAGAGGCGGAAAGGTCTGGATAGACATTTTCCCCCACAAGCCTATAACAAAGCACCCCGCGGAATCCCGTATGGGTTCCGGTAAAGGCGCGGTTGAATATTGGGTAGCTATAGTAAAACCCGGCAGAGTAATGTTCGAAATGGCGGGCGTTGCGGAGGACGTGGCAAGAGAGGCTATGCGTCTTGCAAGCCACAAGCTTCCCATTAAGTGCAAATTCGTAAAGAAAGAAACCGAAGGCGGTGAAGCCAATGAAAGCTAAGGAAATAGTCAATTTAAGCGACGAAGAACTCGACGCAAAGCTCAAAGAGCTTAAGACCGAGCTTTTCAATCTTCGTTTCCGCCATGCAAGCGGACAGCTTGAAAACCCCCTGTCGATAAACCTTGTTAAAAAGGATATCGCGCGCGTCAATACGGTTATCCGCGCAAGACAGTTAAAGGCGTAAGGAGTATCTAATGGAAGAAAGAAACCTCAGAAAGGAAAGAGTAGGAATAGTCGTTTCGGACAAAATGGATAAAACGGTCGTAGTAGCCGTAACCGAAAAGGCAAAGCATCCTCTTTATAAAAAGACCATAACCAAGACCACGCGTTTCAAGGCGCACGACGAGAAAAACGAGTGCGGCGAAGGCGATACGGTAAGGATAGTGGAAACGCGCAAGCTGTCTAAGGATAAGAACTGGCGCGTGGCGGAAGTCGTCGAGAAGGCAAAATAATCCGGCTTTGTATGTACTTTGCAAAACGTTGACGTTCACACGCTTCGTTTTGACGGTATATTTAAAACCGAATACAGGCAAATAAAGGCAAGATTGTTTGCCGGCGCGCAATGGAGAGCGGAACACTCACTTCGCTTATGTGCGCGCGGCGCAATCCTCTGCGTAAAAAAAGTTGTAAGTTCAAAAATAGGAGAGTTTTTATGATACAACCCCAGACAAGGCTCAAAGCCGCGGACAACAGCGGCGCGAAAGAGCTTATGTGTATTAAGGTGTTAGGCGGATCTTTCAGAAAGACCGCAAACATAGGCGACGTTATCGTATGCTCGGTTAAGACCGCAAACCCCGGCGGCGCGGTCAAGAAGGGCGAGGTAGTCAAGGCGGTAATAGTGCGCAGCGCCAAAGGAATAAGGCGCGAGGACGGCACATACATCAGGTTCGACGACAATGCCGCGGTAATAATCGGCAACAATCAGGAGCCGCGCGGAACGCGTATCTTCGGACCGATTGCAAGAGAGCTGAGAGAGAAAAATTACATGAAGATAATTTCTCTCGCGCCCGAGGTTCTGTAATTAAGGAGATAGAGCTATGAACGTAAAATTGAATGATAATGTTTTGGTTATCACCGGTAAGTATGCGGGCAAGCAGGGCAAGGTAATTGCCGCGTCTCCCAAAAGCGCAACGGTAACAGTAGAAGGCGTAAATATTCACAAAAAAGCCAAGAAGGCGAGAAGGGCGAACGAAGTTTCTTCCATAGTAAGCGTTGAAGGTCCCATCGACGTATCCAACGTTATGGTGGTATGCCCCTCCTGCGATAAAGCAATCCGTGTAAAGCACGGTTTGGAAGGCGAAAAGAAAGTAAGGGTCTGCCCCAAATGCGGCGCGGTACTCGATAAAGCTTACGGCGGCAAGGCTGCAAAGAGCGCCAAGAAGGAAGAACCCAAGAAGCGCGTAAGAAAGCGCGCCAAGAAAGAAGAAGCCGAAACGACGCCGGAAACACCCGACGGCGATAAGGCAGAGTAAGGAGCGGAAAAATGGCTAAGAAAGAAAAAGTTTATAATTCCAGAGTATGCGAAGCTTACGAAAAGGAAGCAGTTCCCGCCCTTATCAAAAAATTCGGTTATAAGAACCCCATGCAGGTTCCCAAGCTTGTCAAGATAGTAATAAGCTCGGGACTGGGCGACATAAAGGACAACGCAAAATCCATTCAGATGGCGCAGAACGAACTTAAACAGATTGCGGGTCAGCAACCCGTTCTCTGCAAAGCGAAAAAATCCGTAGCAAACTTCAAACTGCGCGAGGGCATGACTATAGGACTTAAAGTTACGCTTCGCGGCAAGATGATGTACGAATTTTACGACAAGTTCGTTTCCATCGCTTTACCCAGAGTGCGCGACTTCCGCGGCGTTTCTCCCGAAGCGTTCGACGGCAAAGGCAATTATTGCATGGGCGTCAAGGAACAGCTTATCTTCCCCGAAATCCAGTACGATCAGGTTGAAAAGATAAGAGGTATGGACATTTGCTTCGTTACTACCGCTAAAACGGACGAGGAAGCGAGAGAGCTTTTAAGGGCGCTGGGTATGCCCTTCAAGAAGTAAGGAGAGAATTATGGCAAAGAAAGCAATGATAAATAAGCAGCAAAAGCCTGCTAAATACTCCACGAGGGCGTATACGAGATGCTCCATTTGCGGCAGACCGCACGCAGTTCTCAGAAAGTACGGAGTATGCCGTATCTGTTTCAGAAACCTTGCTTACAAGGGACAAATCCCCGGCGTAAAGAAATCGAGTTGGTAAGACGGAGGTAATAAGTTATGACAGACCCTATAGCGGATATGCTCACACGCATCAGAAATGCGATAATGGTAAATAAAGACACGGTTGAGGTTCCCTCATCCAATATGAAGAAAGCAATTGCGGACATATTGCTTGCCGAGGGTTACGTTTCTGACGTAAAGACCGTAGAAGACGGTTACAACGGTAAGCTTGTCATCACGCTTAAATATATCGGCAAAAAACGCTCGGTAATAAACGGATTAAAGCGGGTATCCAAGCCCGGACTCAGGTCTTATTCCGGCGTGGAAGATATGCCGAAGGTTCTTAACGGACTTGGCGTTGCAATACTTTCCACAAACAAAGGAATAATGACGGACAGGCAGGCAAAAGCCGCAAACGTTGGCGGCGAAGTGCTTTGCTACGTCTGGTAAGGAGGTAATTTAAATATGTCGAGAATAGGTAAATTACCCGTAGCGGTTCCCGCAGGCGTTACCATAACGTTTGAAAACGGACTTCTGACCGTAAAAGGCGCGAAGGGAACGCTTACGCAGAATGTAGTCGGCGATATAGATATTAAGGTTGAGGGCGCGGAAGCGCACGTAATCAAAACCGCAGACAAAGAAGGCGCCGACGCGAAACACGGACTCTACCGCGCGCTTTTACACAACATGGTTGTGGGCGTTACGGAAGGATACAAAAAAACGCTTAAAGTAAACGGAGTCGGCTGGAAGGTTGCAAAACAGGGCAACAAGGTCGTTCTCAATATCGGCTTCTCGCACCCCGTAGACTTCCCCGAGCCCAACGGCGTAAAGCTTGAATGTCCCGGCCCCAACGAAATAGTGGTTTCCGGCATAGACAAAAATCTTGTCGGGCAGACCGCCGCGAACATTCGCGAACTCAGAGTACCCGAACCTTATCACGGCTACGGCATCGCTTACAGCGACGAAGTAATCGAGCGCAAGGAAGGCAAGACCGGCGGCAAGGGTAAGAAGTAAGAGGTAAAAAGATATGATTAATAAGATAGATAAAAATAAAGAAAGGCAGCGCCGCCACGAGAGAGTCAGAAAAAAGATTTTCGGAACGGCGGAAACGCCCAGACTCAGCGTTTACAGAAGTCTTAACCATATTTATGTTCAGGTTATCGACGATACGAAAGGCGTAACGCTTTGTTCCGCTTCCACAATGGAAAAGGACGTTAAGTCTGCCATAAAGGATATGACCAAAACCGACGCGGCTAAGGTAGTAGGCAAGGCGGTTGCGGAAAAGGCGCTCAAAAACGGCGTTAAACAGGTTGTTTTCGACAGGGGCGGATACCTTTATACGGGTCGTGTTCAGGCGGTAGCGGACGGCGCGAGAGAAGCCGGACTCAATTTCTAAGGAGCTTATTATGGAAGAAAAGAAAGAAAGACCTGCAAGAAAAGATAACAGAAGAAGACAGCAGGAAGACGACGGCTTAATCAAAAAACTCATTCAGGTTAACAGGGTTACCAAAACCGTAAAGGGCGGCAGAAACATGCGCTTCGCGGCGCTTGTGGTTGTCGGCGACGGCAAAGGCTCGGTAGGATACGGAATGGGTAAATCCAAGGAAGTTCCCGAAGCTATCGAAAAAGCCAACGCGCAGGCAAAGAAAAACATGCGCAAGGTTTGCCTTAAAGGCACTTCCATTCCTCATACCGTGCTCGGCACGTTTGGCAGAGGCTCCGTCCTCATGATGCCTGCGTCCGAAGGTACCGGCGTTATCGCCGGCGGCCCCGTACGTGCGGTTATGGAAGCGGCAGGCGTTAAGGACGTAAGAACGAAATCTCACGGTACTTCCAATCCCATAAACTGCGTTAAAGCCGCTATTTGCGGACTGTTCGAGCTTATGTCCCCCGAGGACGTTGCGAACGCGCGCGGCAAAAACGTGGAAGATTTGACTG
Organism: uncultured Clostridia bacterium; assembly: GCA_947053655.1. Classification (GTDB taxonomy): domain Bacteria; phylum Bacillota; class Clostridia; order Christensenellales; family Borkfalkiaceae; genus Coproplasma. Next base: position 13,598 of record CAMRTO010000006.1, on the reverse strand, counting down.
TATAACGGAGGACTGGCATGATTAAGGTTACTTTAATTAAAAGCGTTTCTAACGAAACAAAAACGGTCAAGGCCACCGTTGAGGCATTGGGTCTCAAAAAAATAGGTCAGACGAAAACCTTTGAAGAATCACCCGCCGTTCTCGGTCAGGTCAAGAAAGCGGGATATCTTCTTAAAGTAGAAAAGGGAGAGTAAAGTTATGAGAATAGATACTTTATCGCCCGCGGAAGGCTCTACCTCCCGCGTAAAAAGACTCGGCAGAGGCATAGGCTCCGGTCACGGAAAGACGTCCTGTAAAGGACATAAAGGTCAGTGGGCGCGTTCCGGCGGCGGCGTACGTCCCGGGTTCGAAGGCGGTCAGATGCCCCTCGCAAGGCGTATACCCAAACGCGGATTCCACAACAAGTGGGCTACGCACTATACGATAATAAATCTCAGCCAGCTTGAAAAGCTTGCAAAGGGCACCGTTGTCGACTTCGCTTATGTGGAAGAAAACAATCTCGCCAAAGACGTTAAAAATTCCGCGGGACTCAAAGTCCTCGGCACGGGCGAGTTGAAGGTCGCTCTTACCGTAAAGGCGGCAAAATTTTCCGAAAGCGCCAAGGCTGCGATAGAAAAAGCCGGCGGCACCTGCGAAATAGTCGGATAACGCAATTAAAACCCGAAACCGTCGCGGTGCTTTGTATGAAGCTTCCGCGCGAGGAGATTATTTATGTTTCAAACAATAAAAAATTGTTTTAAGGTTAAGGAAATAAGAAAGAAGATCTGGATAACTCTTGCTCTCCTTCTTGTTTTCAGACTGGGTTGTTATATTCCGGTACCCGGCATAACCGTCGAAACTTTTAAAGACTATATTACCAACGGAAGCTATTCCTTCCTTGAAATTCTGTCGGACATCACCGGCGGTTCGTTACAAAACGCCACGCTGTTCGCTCTCGGTATAAGTCCTTATATCAACGCTTCGATTATTCTGCAGCTTCTGACCGTAGGTATCCCTGCGCTTGAAAGACTTTCCAAGCAGGGCGAGGAGGGCAGGAAGAAGATAGCGCAGATTACGCGTTACGTTACGATAGCGCTTGCCATAGCGCAGGCTGTCGGTATAGTCGTAAACTTCGGTATCCAAAGCGGCTCTTTGAAGCTTGCACTGTTCGGCGGCGGCGCGATAGGCGCCATAAGCGACACGGGCGCAAAGTGGCTTGCGGGCATTTTCCTTACGGTTGTTTATACCGCGGGCGCAATGCTCGTCATGTGGATAGGCGAAAGAATTACAGAGTACGGAATTTCCAACGGTATTTCGCTTATAATTTTCATAGGTATTCTCTCCACTGCGGGACTTACCATCGTTGATAAATTCGTTACGGCGTTTACCGGTACCCCTTCGGTACTTTGGGAGGTTTTGGGCTTCGTAATACTGACTGTGTTGGAGTTTATTGCAATTGTCGCGGTCGACCTTTCGGAAAGGCGGGTACCCGTACAATACGCAAAGCAGGTCAAGGGAAGAAGAATGTACGGCGGTCAGTCGTCGGTAATTCCCATCAGAATTTCCGGCTCGGGAGTTATGCCTCTTATATTCGCTTTCGCGATAATTTCGTTCCCCCAGATGATAATAAGTCTGTTCTGGCCCGACAGCGGCGCGGCAACCGGCATAACAAACTGGTTCTCCGGCTCGTCGCCCTATTGGTACGGACAGCTCATTTACATGGTAGTGTTGTGCGCTTTGATATTTGCTTTCGCGTTCTTCTACCAGTCGATGCAGTTCAATCCGGAGGACGTTTCAAAGACAATTCAGCAGAACGGCGGCTTTATACAGGGTTTCAGACCCGGCAAGCCTACTGCGGAGTATCTTAAAAAGATTTCGAACAGAATTACGCTTTTCGGAGCGATTTATCTGTCGCTGGTTGCGTTCATACCCTCTATCCTTTCAATGATAGTCACAAGCTTGAACCTCGGCACGGATACCGCGCTTCTTTCCGTATTCTCTACGACCGGTATTTTGATAGTAGTTTCGGTTGCGCTCGAACTCGACAAACAACTTGAATCGCAACTGATGATGAAGAATTATAAGGGTTTCCTTAAATAATTATGAATATAGTTTTACTCGGCGCACCGGGCGCGGGAAAAGGCACGCAGGCTGTAAGGATTGCTGAAAAATACGGACTTGTCCATATATCGACGGGAGATATCTTCCGCGCCAATATCAAAGACAATACGCCCATAGGTCAGGTTGCCAAATCTTATATAGACGCGGGCAAGCTGGTTCCGGACGAGGTAACGTGCGAAATTGTCAGGCAAAGGCTTGAAAAGAAGGACGTTTCCGCGGGATACGTGCTCGACGGGTTTCCGCGCAATCTCATTCAGGCGCACGAACTCGATAAATTCGCAAACATAGACGTTTGTCTGAATATCGACGTGGACGAAGCGCTTCTTTTAGACAGAATATGCGGCAGGCGCGTCTGCTCATGCGGGGCAAGTTATCATATTTCTACGCTTAACGGCAAAGATACCTGTGCAAAATGCGGCGGTAAGCTGTACGCGCGCGAGGACGATAATCCCGAAACGGTGAAGGCAAGACTTGCGACCTACAATATTCAGACCGCTCCGCTGATTTCCTATTACGGCGCGCAGAATAAATTGAAAACCGTAATGTGCGGTACGAGAACTCCGGACGAGGTTTTCGCCGCCGTATGCGGATTGCTCGGTTAAAATGGTAACTCTCAAAAACGAAAATCAAATAGCGCTGATGCGCGAAAGTTGCCGCATCGTAAAGGAAACGCTTGATTTCGTGGGTAAAAATATCCGCGCAGGCATGACCACTAAGCAGGTTGACGAGCTTGTTTACAGATATATAACCTCCTGCGGGGCGTATCCGTCGGAGCTGGGATATCAGGGATATCCCGCAAGCTCCTGCGTTTCGGTAAACGAAGTCGTTGTTCACGGAATACCTTCCGACAGAGTAATTCTCGACGGAGATATCGTAAGCGTCGACATAACCGCGGAAAAGAACGGTTACCACGGCGACGCATGCAGGACGTTTTTGATAGGCAACGTTTCGGAAGATAAAAAAAGACTTGTAAAGGTCACCGAGGAGTGCTTTTTCAAGGCTGTCGAAGGTTTACGCGACGGCACGCCGCTTTTCGATATCGGTTACGCTGTGCAAACGCATGCGGAAGCAAACGGTTACGGCGTCGTGCGCGCGCTTACCGGTCACGGTATAGGGAAAGAAATGCACGAGGATCCGTCCGTTCCCAATTACGGTAAAAAGGGCACGGGTATGCGTCTGAAAGCGGGCATGACCATTTGTATAGAACCGATGATAAACATGGGGACGTATAAAGTCACGTTCGACAGAAGCGACGGCTGGACTGTGCGCACCGCGGATTTGAAGCCCGCCGCGCACTATGAAAATACCGTTCTTATCAAAGAGGACGGGGTGGAAATTTTAACGCTGTAAACGGTGAGTGTTCATGAAAGTTAAAACCCCTGTTCCCGGCGGAATATGTCAAAGTACGCAGGGCAGAGACAAAGACAGATATTATATAATACGTTACGTTTATAACGAAAGCTGTGTGGGCGTCGTGGACGGCAATTTTAAAAAGCTTGCCGCACCTAAAAAGAAAAATCTCAAACACCTCAGGCTTCTTCCCGAAAAGGCGGAGTCGATAGCCGCAAAATTCGAGGACGGCAGGCAGGTGTTCGATACGGAAATATATTCCGCATTGAGAATTTACAACGACCCTGCTAAAAAACCCGAAAATCAAGAAATAAATACGCCGCCGGCGTGCAAAAATGAAGAGGTTTAAATGTCCAAAGACGACGTAATCGAAGCGGAAGGCAAGGTAATAGAGTGCCTGCCCAACGCAAATTTCAAGGTTAAACTGTCAAACGGCTATATAATTACGGCTTACATTTCGGGTAAGCTCCGCATGAATTATATAAGAATCATAGAGGGTGATAACGTCAAGCTTGAAATGAGCCCCTACGATTTGACCAAAGGCAGGATAGTCTGGCGTAGTAAGAATTAGTACATTTTAAGGAGATAAGGAAAATGAAAGTAAGACCTTCTGTAAAGCCCATGTGCGATAAATGCAAAGTAATTAAAAGAAACGGCAAAGTAATGATTATTTGTTCCAAGAACAAAAGTCATAAACAGCGTCAGGGTTAACGTCGGGCGGATTTACGCGCTTTGCCTTTCCCAAAAGGGAACGGCGTCTCGGTTTAGGAGCGGCTATATGCACGCCCCGTCACCGCTACGCCTGTTTTGTAATTTTGTGCGCAGTGAAGACGCCTTGCACGCCGCTTTGTGTCATTTTGAACGCAGTGAAGAATCCGGCAAGATACTTCGCTTACGCGCGGTATGACTGTTGCTTGTTGTAAAGCAGATTGCAGTAAAAGCAATAATGAAACGTCGTTAACGTAAGGTTATGCTTGACGGGCGGCAAAAAGAATTGCCGCAAAAGCAATAAAGAAACGTCGTTAACGTAAGGTTATGCTTGACGGGCGGCAAAAAGAATTGCCGCAAAAGCAATAAAGAAACACCGTTAACGTAAGGTTACGCTTGACCTGTGATAAAAACGGTTGCAGTCAAAGCAATAAAGATACATCGTTAACGTAAGGTTAAAAACAATTCCGTCTGCGCTTTCCGCCTCATTCCGAATTTTCGGGCGGGCGCGCCGAGCGGTTGACATACAAAAATACACTTTTTAAAATTTTAACGGAGGAATTAAATCGTTATGGCACGTATTGCCGGTGTAGATTTACCCAGAGAAAAGAGAATAGAAATAGGGCTTACCTATATCTACGGTATCGGTTTGAAGACGTCCCAAAAAATTCTTGCGGCGACGGGCATAGACCCCGACACGAGAGTTAAAGATTTGGACGAAAACGCAGTATCCAAACTGAGAGAATATATCGACCATAATTACAGGGTTGAGGGCGAGCTCAGAAGCGAGGTTTCGCTCAACATAAAAAGACTTATGGAAATAGGATGCTATCGCGGCATCCGTCACAGAAAAGGTCTGCCCGTCCGCGGACAGTCCACAAAAACCAACGCGAGGACGAGAAAAGGTCCCCGCCGCACGGTTGCAAAGAAGAAGGGAGCGAAGTAAGGAGGATAAGGTATGGCATCAGCTAACAACAAAAAGCAAACCGTTTCCAGAAAACGCAGAGAGCTTAAAAAAGTAGATAAGGGTCAGGTTCATATCCAGTCCACTTTCAACAATACGCTTATTACCGTAACCGATTTACAGGGCAACGTAATATCCTGGTCAAGCGCGGGCAGCCTTAACTTCAAAGGTTCGAGAAAAGGCACCCCGTTCGCGGCGCAGATGGCTTGCGAAACGGCGCTTAAAGCCGCTAAGGACCACGGACTGCGTTCTGTGGAAGTTTACGTAAAGGGTCCCGGCGCAGGCAGAGAGTCGGCAATAAGGGCAATCGGCGCATGCGATTTGGAAATTACTTTGATTTCCGACGTTTCGCCCATTCCCCACAACGGTTGCAGACCGCCCAAGCGTCGCAGAGTATAATCGGAGGTAGAAGAAAGATATGGCAACTTACAGAGAAGCAAAATGCCGTCTTTGCAGAAGGGAAGGCGGAAAACTGTTTTTAAAGGGCGATAAATGTTATACGGGCAAATGTCCGTTCGAAAAGAGACCTACCCCTCCCGGAGTACACGGCGCAGGCAGAAAAAAGGTTTCCGAGTACGGTCAGCAGCTTCGTGAAAAGCAGAAGGTTAAGCGTATTTACGGCGTTCAGGAAGGTCAGTTCCGCGCATATTACGAGAAAGCCGACAGAATGAAGGGCATAACCGGCGAAAACATGCTTTCGCTTTTGGAACGCAGACTCGACAACGTTATTTACCGTATGGGTATAGGCGCAAGCCGCTCGCAGGCAAGGCAGCTTGTAAATCACGGTCATTTTCTTGTCAACGGCAAAAAAGTCAATATTCCTTCCTTTGTAATTAAGGCAGGCGACGTTATAACCGTTAAAGAAAGTAAAGCCTCAAATAAATATTTCGAAGCGATTAAGGCTATGAAAGTTGGCGTTATGCCCAAGTGGTTGGAGTTCAACCCCGAAAAGCTTGAAGGCAAAATCTTAGCGCTTCCCACCAGAGAAGATATCGACAGCCAGATTTCCGAACACATGATTGTCGAATTATACTCCAAATAACATCTAAATTTCAGGAGGTAACAAAATGATCGAAATGGATATGCCCAAAATCGAGGTCGAAGAAAGCGACGATCAAGCCTATGCGAAAGTAGTGGTAGAGCCGCTTGAAAAGGGCTTCGGTCTGACGATAGGCAACTGTCTGAGAAGAATTCTCTTATCGGCGCTTCCCGGAGCGGCGGCGCAGGGCGTAAGATTCCTCGACGGAAGCGTCAAGCACGAGTTTTCTGCTGTCGCAGGCGTCAAAGAGGACGTAACTGAAATTATACTTAATCTCAAATCTCTTGCAATAAAAACCCGCATAACGGACAAGGACTATGTAAAGGTTCTCCGCCTGTACAAGGAAGGTCCCTGCGAGGTTAAGGCAAGCGACATTCAGGAAGATGCCGAAATAGAAATAATAAACGGCGACGCGCACATCTGTACCGTCGACGCAGGCGGCAAAATCGATATGGAAATAACCGTGGGTCGCGGCAGGGGCTATAAGGGCGCGGATCATACCCGTACAGAGCTTCTCGACTACATCCCCGTGGATTCCATCTATACGCCGGTTAAAAAAGTAAACTATTCGGTTGAAAATACCCGCGTCGGACAGAATACCGACTATGACAAGCTTACGCTCGAAGTCTGGACGAACGGCGCGTTCGGCGCAAAGGAAATAGTTTCCCTCGCGGCGAAGATAATGCAGGATCATATTTCGCTTTTCGTAGACCTTTCGGAAACGATAAGGGGTATGGATATTCTCGTCAAGAACGAGGACGACAAGCAACAGAAGATACTCGCTATGGCAATAGAGGAAATGGACCTTTCCGTCCGTTCCTACAACTGCTTAAAGCGCGCAAACATTCATACGGTGGAAGATCTTACAAGAAAGACGGAAGACGAGATGTTAAAGGTAAGAAACCTCGGCAGGAAGTCTTTGGACGAAGTTATTTTGAAGCTTCAGTCTTACGGTCTTACACTTTCTAACAAGGAGGATTAAAAGATGCCCGCAAAATTAGGAATGACGGCTGAGCAAAGACAGGCAATGCTCCGTAACCAGGCTTCCGAACTGTTATGGTACGGTAAAATAACCACGACCAAAGCGAGAGCTAAGGCTTTGCAGCCCTACGTTGAAAAAATTATAACCAAAGCGGTAAAGGTTTACGACGACAATGTTGAAACGCAGACCAAAAAAGCCGATAAAAAAGGTAAGGAAGTTACCGTAAAATCCATAAAGGACAGCCCCAAAAAGCTTGCGGCGCGCCGCGCTATCATGGCGAAGCTGCGCGACTTGCAGGAAGTAAAGGCTTTCAGTGAAAAGAAGTCCGACTTCAAAAAGAGAACGGCGGATATTCAGCATCCCCTTATGGAAAAGCTTTTCAACGAAATTGCGCCCAAATACGCACAGCGTGCCGAAGAACTCGGTCAGGGCGGCGGATACACGCGCGTATATCTGCTCGGCTCCCGCCGCGGCGACGGCGCGGAAGAAGCTATAATAGAGCTTGTTTAACGCAAAATCAAATGCGGCGGTAAAATCCGCCGCATTTTGTCATAATTAGCCAAATTGCGAAATACATTATAGAGGTATTAATTTTATTCATATTTGTCAAAAATATTTTTCGGCTTATATTGTTGACATATTTTTCAGATATGGTATAATATAACTACAAAACATTTATTCAAGGAGAATTGAAATGGCAGCAAGTAAGAGCGATTATTTTGGCCTCAGCTACATTGTCAGCCTCATTTTGGCTATCATCCCCGTAACATCTTGGATTTGCGGCGCGGTTACCAGATTCCAGGAAGGCAAAATCGTAGCAGGTCTTCTGCGTCTGTTGCTCGGCTGGGGTATCATTTGGCTTATCGACTTAATCCTTATGATTGTCAGCAAGCACATTTTGCGCGTTATCCCCGTATAACTTAAACAAAAAAATCCGTCCGTAAAACGGACGGATTTTTTATATGCTCAGTTTGTCGTAAATATTTCCGTCGAAGGTCTTAAACGCAAAAGTCCTGTTTTCATACAGAATATATCCGTGTCCGCTGCCCTCTTTAGGCAGAGAAACCGACCCGGGATTAAGGTGGTAACAGCCGTTTTCAACCGCGTTCAGCGGAACGTGGGTATGTCCGGTAATATACACGCTTCCCTTTTTCAGCGGCGGCGTTTCCCTGTGCCCGTGCGAAAGTATCATTTCCAATCCGTCGGCAAAAACCGCGGCATAGCCGCATAAAACGGGAAAGGGCAAAACCATTTGGTCGACTTCGCTGTCGCAGTTGCCCTGCACGCAGATAATTTTGTCCTTCAAGCCGGAAAGGATACGCACAACCTCCTGCGGAGAATATTCCGCAGGCAAAGGGTTCCTCGGTCCGTGGTAGAGTATGTCGCCTAAAAGAAGAAGCTTGTCCGCCTTTTCCCGCGCGAACGCTTCCGCGGTCAGACGGCAGTATTCGGCGGAGCCGTGTATATCGCTTGCTATTAAAAATTTCATATAAATATAATACCACTGCGGCGGGAGGAGTGTCAACTCCGCCCGCCGTAATTTTTATATCAGCGGAGAGAACAGCTTCAAAAGAAATCTGCAAAAACGTCTCGGCGCGCTTATCTTTTTTTCGTCCAGCGGGGAAGAAAGTTTTAAACATGCGTCGAAATCCTTTTCCGCAAGTCCGGTCATTTGCCCGTCGAACTTTATTCCGCATTCAAAGTTATAGTGCATGGAACGGAAGTCGAAGTTGTAGCTTCCCAGATAGACGTCGCCGTCGCAGATAAGGCATTTGGCGTGCATGAACCCGGGCGTGTATTCGTAAAACTTAACGCCCGCACAGGCAAGCGGTTTCGCATACGCCTTTGAAATTTCAAACGCATATTTTTTATCGGGAATATGCGGAATTATTATTTTTACGTCCACGCCGCGTAAGGCCGCAAACCTGAGCGCCGCCGCGGTTTTTTCGCCTGTGCATAAATACGGCGTGAGGATATGAATACGCTTTTCGGCTCTGTTTACGGCGCAGACGTACGCGTCCTCGCAAAACGCCCTGTAAGGCGGACTGTCGTAAAAGGGCATACACGAAAAATTTCCGCCCGAAGGCAGCTCAGTTTCGAAGCTTTTGAACCAGACGGATAAAAACATCGCTTCCAGCGCCTTAGCCGCCGCGCCGTAAACGCCGACGCCGCTGTCCTTCCAGTAGCCGTGCGGGCTGTCTATATTCGCATACTCGTCGGCAATGTTTACACCGCCCGTGAAGGCGGCCTTGCCGTCAACGGATATAATTTTTCGGTGGTCGCGGAAGTTGAGACGGGCGCGGGGGAAAGGGGTCAGCCTGTGAAAAATTTTGACCTCCGCCCCAAGCTTTTCAAGCCGTTTAATCTGTTTTTTGCCTATTCTGAAAGCCGAGCCTATTCCGTCGTAGATAATTTTTATTTCCGCGCCGTTACGCGCGGCGGAGTTCAAAGCGTCCGTAAGCCTTTCGAACACCGCGCCGCGGCTTATTATAAAAAATTCCAGATAGACGCTTTTATGCGCCTTTGAAATTTCTTCGAATACCGCGTCGAAAAATTTGCTTCCGCAGTCGAAATATTCTGCCCTGTCGTAGCCGGCAACGCATGCCCCGCAACGGCTTGTACCGTCCGGCGTTTTAATTTCCAGCAGTCCGCACGGCTTGCGCTTTATAGTGGCAAGCAGGTAAATGACAGCGCCCGCTATGGGCAAAGCGGTGATAAGCACAAACCATGCGCACTTTGCTTCGGGTGCGCCGCCGCGCGCAAAAAGCGCCGTCGCCGCCGCCGCAGTTACAATCCATATTGCGGCATACATAATTGCGGACGGCAGAAAGGAAGGTATATAAAAGCACAAAAAAATAATTGCGGTCGCCTGAACCGCAATCGTGACAATATATAAAAAATTCAAAGAAAAAATAAATTTCGGTAAATTGCGCATACGGGTATAGAAACCCGCGGTATGCGTCAGAGAATCATTTTAAGCACCGTCATTTTGGCTTTGTTGGACGAAGCGATATTTTCGTAGCGCTCCGCAATCAAAGCGGCGGGGTCGTACTCGGTTTTTACTTCTATGTCGAACACGTCGGTCCTAACGGCGCCGCGCAACAGCATATTAATAACCTCGTCTGTGTAGCCGTAAGCGTTGGTTACGCCGAAAATTTTCAAATTTTTCTCAAGCACGTCGCATACGTCTATATTGCTGTGCATTGCCGTGTAACCGCTCAGCACTATGCTTTTTTCCTTGCCGATAAGTCTTGCAGGCAAATTCATAGGCAGGCGCGAGCTTGCCGAATATATCGCCGCGTCGCACAGCTCGCCGCTTGTCGCGTCCGTAACGTTGCCTTCAAGGTCGTCGTCGTCGGGGAAAGCGTAACTTATGCCGCACTTTTTCGCTTTATCCAAATTGCTGGGATTGTTTTCGATAACAATGGGAATCAACTTATGATATTGCAGAACCTGCGCTATTATGTTGCCCATAAAGTCGCCGCCGATTACCGCAACTCTCTGACCCGCGGAAAGATTAAGTTTGTCATAAATATTTTCGGCAATTCCCGTCATTTCTATGCAAAGCGCAAGCATATCGTCAAGGTTGTCGGGCAGAGGCGTAACCTCAGTATAATCGCATACGACGAAATCGCGCAGAAAACCGTCGAAATCTCTGCCGGCAAGCGCTATATCAGTGCAATTTTCTTTTTTACCGCTTTTGCAGGCAAGACATTTGCCGCAGCCCCTTGCGGGATGAAGATACACGCGCTTATTCTTCTTTATGCCGTAACAGTCGGCGCCCGCCTCGGTAACTATACCGACGGCGAACCTGCCTAACGTCTTGGGATATTTTGCGGTAATCTCCCCGCCCCATAACAGGGCGTCGTAATTGGAGAGTAGCAGATGCGTAACTTTAACCTTTACCTGCGTGGGCGAAATTTCCGCCGACGCGGCAGGCGTATTTACCAAATTACGCACGCCGTTTAAAATCCAGTTATCCATAAATTACCTATATTATACGACAAAAACGCATTTTTGGCAACTAAAATCAGCCGAAAACGTAAAATATGCAACTTTTTTAAAACATATGTTTTTTTGTCGATTAGCCCTAAAATCAATTGACTAAACTTGTTATATTGTATATAATTATTAAGATTTAAAGTATTAAGCATTAAAAAGAGGTAATATTATGAAGCCCGAAATACATCCCGACTATCACGAAGTAACGGTTGTATGCGCTTGCGGAGCTACTTTCAAGACCGGTACGACCAAGAACGTCGAAACCTTAAAGGTCGATATCTGCAACAAATGTCATCCGTTTTTCACCGGTAAGCAGAAGCTTGTTGATACAGGCGGCCGTGTAGACAAGTTCAACAAAAGATACGGTTTGTAAACAATGTGGCTCCAAATTTTTTGGAGCTATATTTATTTATTCCGCTGCGTAAATTAATTGTAAGGAGGGTATTCCTTGCAGACCGAAAACAAATCAAAGGTAAAAATGGCAAAACAGAAAAAAAATTGTACTTATATCGGCGGTCAGGCAGTGCTTGAAGGCGTTATGATGATGGGCAGGCAGTCCATGGCAACCGCCGTGCGCGACCCCGCGGGTGAAATTCAGATTGAAGCCAAAAGGCTGAACAGGAATAAACACGTCCGCCGCGCAAGCAAAATTCCGTTCGTCCGCGGCATAGTAAATCTTGTCGGATCTCTCGTGCGCGGCACCAAAACGCTTATGCGCTCCGCCGCGGTTTACGGCGAGGACGACGAGGAAGCGGGCAGACTGCAAAAGTGGCTGGCGGAAAAATTCAAAGTAAGCCTTATGGATATCATAGCCATTATCTCCGCGCTTTTGGGCGTGATAATAGCGGTGGGTATATTCATATTTCTTCCGCGCGTGCTTGTGGATTTAATTCCGACCATTAACGAACAGCACTGGGCATATTATGTGCTTTTGGGCGTCTTCAAGCTTGCGATATTTTTAATTTATCTCGGTCTTATACTGTTTTTAAAGGATATACGGCGTCTGTATATGTATCACGGGGCTGAGCATAAAACCATTAACGCTTACGAGCGCGGCATAGAGCTTACGCCCGAAAACGTTAAAAAATGCTCGCGCATACACGACAGATGCGGAACGTCTTTTCTCTTTATCGTACTGTTTATAAATATCATCGCTATATCGGTTGTGACCTGGGCGTTCTATACTTATGTATGGAGCATAGATAACAGCATTGCAAAATTTTTCGTCAATATCGGCATAGAGGTTGTTTTGCTTCCGATTATTTCGGGAGTCTCGTATGAAATTTTAAAATTCCTCGCCCGCTTCGACAATAAGTTCGCGGCAATATTCAAGTGGCCGGGCAAGCTGATACAAAAATTGCTCACCACGCGCGAGCCGGACGAACAGATGATCGAAGTAGCCATTGCGGCTTTCAATAAAGTTTTGGAAATGGAAGCGGACGAAACCGTGCCCGAAACGCAATTTATGACCGGCGGCATACTTTCCAAAATGCTTGCCGCGACAAAAAAGAAATTCGCCGAAAACGGAATAGACGAAAGCGATGCGGAGTGGATATACTCGCTTGTGTTGGGAATCAAACGCAGCGGGCTTGCTTCGGAAGCCATGGTAAAACCTTTTGAAAGCAAACGCATTAACGAGATAGTGGAAATGCGTCTTACGGGCAGACCGCTTTGGTATATAATAGGCGACACGGAATTTTACGGTTGCAGAATCAAAGTGGACGAACGCGCGCTTATCCCCAGACCGGAAACCGAGCTTCTCGCCGAAACAGCGGTTAAATCCGTTGAAAACGGGGATAAAATTCTCGATATGTGTACGGGGTCGGGCTGTATAGCCGTGTCGGTTGCAAAGCACTGCGTCGGCAAACAGGTAACCGTCACGGGCGCGGATTTGTCGGACGCGGCGGTAATGCTTGCGCGTGAAAACGCGGCGCTTAACGGCGTCGACGTCAACTTTATCCAAAGCGATATGTTCTCCAACGTACGCGGTAGGTTCAATTTGATAATATGCAATCCGCCCTATATTAAAAGCGGAGACATACCTCTGTTACAGAAGGAAGTGCGCGAGCACGAGCCGAAAATAGCATTGGACGGCGGCGCGGACGGATTGGATTTTTACCGCGCTCTCGCCAAAGATATAAGGCATTATCTCGCAAAGGACGGCGTCCTTCTGCTGGAATGCGGAGAGGGTCAGGCCGACGAAATTTTAAAGCTTTTCGGCAAGCGCGATTACGCTATGGTCATAAAAGATTTAAGCGGAGTAGACCGCTTCCTTAAAATTGCTTTCTAATAAAGTAAGGTTAAGCTTGACGGGCGGCAAAGCGTGCTTCCGCAAAAGCAATAAAGATACGCCGTTAACGTAAGGTTAAGCTTGACGGGCGGCAAAGCGTGCTTCCGCAAAAGCAATAAAGATACGCCGTTAACGTAAGGTTAAGCTTGACGGGCGGCAAAGC
>CAMRTO010000005.1 GCA_947053655.1 uncultured Clostridia bacterium | reverse complement strand
ACGCGACGGCGCGTATTAAACGCGCATTCGGGTTATCAGCTTTTTCGTAAAGCGGTCGGGTCTTATTTTATTTAACGCGAAATCGACAAAATAACAAGTATTTAACGGTGCTTTATCCGACGCAAAGCAAATAAAATAAAGCGTGACTACTTTAAGAGGTGCGCTTTATGAATATAAGTAATTTTTACGGAAAAAGAGTTGAAAGCCGAAACGGCAGGACGGGCTACGTAATATCCGTCAACGCGTGCGGCGGCAAAGTCGTGTGTCTGGTATGCGCCGACGACGACGAGAAAGAATTTATAATTGACGTCAAAAATATAGTAAGTTACGGCGAAACGGTAGTTTTCGACGACAGGGAAAGCGTGATAAGAAACAGCGTTCCTATAAGACTGGGCAAGCCCGTGTATAACTGCGACGGAAAATATCTGGGTGCGCTGGGCGATTTGGTCTGGGACGGCTGTAAGCTGAGCGCCGCCGTAGTGGGGAAAAGAAAATTCTCCGCAAACGAGTTTGTTTGCGGAGACGCCGTTATAATTAAGCATCAGGCGCGCGTCCTGAAAAGCGACGTAAAAAAGGACGGGCGCGTTATTATTAAGCGCGGCACGTCCGTTACGCCCGAAGTGCTTGAAAAAGCGTGCAAAGAGGGCGAATATATCCAGACCAATCTGAAAACCATTTAAACGTCGTACTTAGCCATAAGCTTTAAAAGCGCGTTGAAATTTTCGTTCAGAATTTCCGATTCCGCCGGGGAAAGCGCACCCTTCATTTGAAGCACGGCAAGGGTGTTTTTAAGCTTTTCCAACTCCTGACGGTCGCCTTTGCCCAAATTTTTTTGCAAAAGCCTGTCCGTGACGGAAATGGCATGCTCTAACCTTACGTTGTTTTTAGCAACCGGCACTTCCGCCCTGACCGGCGTTTTTTGCGGGGCGGTCTGCGGCAGAGAGGTTATCACGGCCTGTTGCATTGCGGGCGCGGATTGACGCTTTTCCTTTGAGAAAAAGCAAAGTATGCCGTAGCATATATAGCCCGCGCACCAGAACAGCGCCGCGGCAATAACAGCCTGAGCCATTCCTCCGCCTATCAGAAACGCCGCCAAAACTATTGCCGCATATGCGTTGGCAAGGCACAAAAAAGGGCGTTTGGAAGAATATTTTATTCTGGGAATTTTCAAAGTCAGTATTAGCGAAAGTAAAAATATCGCCGCAAACGTACCGCATATAATCCATACAAGCGCGTCGAACGGCACGGAGGAAACAGAGGAAACAATCCCGTCTAACATATCTGAAAACATTGCCTGTAAATTATATCCACCCTTTCGCAGCGAAAGGGCGGATATTTTGTCGTTTTAAATCTAATTATGGGGTCAAAGAATTATCTGTCTGCGCAAATAAATATTGACAATCGCCGTATCGATTTTCGCTTC
The DNA here is from genome assembly GCA_947053655.1 of uncultured Clostridia bacterium. Classification (GTDB taxonomy): domain Bacteria; phylum Bacillota; class Clostridia; order Christensenellales; family Borkfalkiaceae; genus Coproplasma. Next base: position 67,122 of record CAMRTO010000005.1, on the reverse strand, counting down.
GTCCACTTTGAGAATAAGCGCCGCCGCTTTCTTATAAAGCGCAAGCTGGGCGGAATAAGTTTGAATAAGCTGTGCGTCGCTCTTTTTGGAGTACTTGTAATCTATTATCTTTATTCCGTCGCGCGTAACCGCCAGCAGGTCTATCGCGCCCTGAACGAGAACGCCGTCCTTCGCGGTAACGCCTTTGAAAATTTCGTCCGCGGGCAGGGTGCACAAAAACTCGCGCTCGCGGTATAACTCTGCGCCGTGCAAATCGTCGAATACGGGCATTTTAAGAATTTCGGCAAGCTCGTCCGCGTTTAAAAGACCGCCCTGCTCCTCCGTTAAAAGCCCGCGCTTTACAAAGTCCGCTATTTCGTCAGTTATGCCGCTTACGGATTTTTCGGAAAAATCGCACAGCTCCAAAAAGGCGTGGTACGCCGTTCCGCGCGCGGTATCCGTTTCCCCCTCGCCCGAAAAAAGAGCGTGCGGTCTGTAAGCGGAGTCCTCCTCCGCAAGCCGCAGTATTGCCGAAGCCGAGCTTTTTACCGGCAAATTTACGCTGTCGCCGAAGGCGTACCTTTGCATGAACCTTTGCTGTATCTCGCGCTTTAAGCTTTCGTCAGGCGCGGACGATAACGGCTTCAATGCGCCGCCTGCGGAAACTTCTTCCGCGACGTCCGTTTCCGTCGGGGAAAATTTTCTCATATCGAACAGTTGCGCGTAGCATTTTGCCGCGCCCGCCTCGGCGGAATTGTATTCAGTAATTTCACCGGCAAGGATATGCAGACGGCACATGGCGCGCGTGCATGCGACGTAAAAAAGATTGAGCTCGTTTTTCAGCTCCTCACGCTCGGCTCCCTTTAAAACAAGCCGTCTTAAAAGCGTGGTGTGTTTTATCATGGTTTGGGAATCGTAATATTTAGGCGCAAATCCGAAAACTCCGCCGAACGGCATTTCCGCGCCTTCCCTGCCCGTGAACCGTGCGCATATATCCGCTATTATGACCACGGGGAACTCCAACCCCTTAGCGGCGTGCATAGTCATTATTTTTATACTGTCCGACGAAGCGGCGGAAGGCGCGCCTATATGCGCGCAGGTTTTAACCTTTTCCAGAAACGCCGCAACGGACAAGCCCTTGCCCTCCTGCGCGAGCCTGCGTACGTTTTTAAGCTTTTCTCCGGTGCCTGCGGAATAGACCGCTTCCAGCCCCGTATCTTCCAAAATTTTGTCTATTACTTCCGCGGCGGTAAAGGTTTCCGCAAAGTCACGCAAGCCCTCTAACACGGCGTAAAAATTTTTAAGCTTTTCCGCTATAACGTCCGCATGCGAAGAAACGTATTTTTCGCAACAGCCGCGGAAGTTGAGCCGCGTATTTTTGGCGGCGATTCTTACAGCCGCAAGCTCGTTACAGCTAAGTTTGCCAAGCGGAGACAAAAGCGCCGTCGCAAGCGGAATATCCTGACTTGCGTTGTCTATTAAAGAAAGCAAATCCAGCATCTGCTTTACTTCCGGACGCGTCCTTACGTCCGCGTCCTGCGTCCCCGCCACAGCGTAGCCCGCGTCCGTCAAAGCGCGCGCTATGCCCGACGCGCCGCCGCGCTTGCGAGTGAGAATACAGATGTCGCCCGCCTGCGTTTCGGTAAATTTTCCAGTTTTGATATCGTAATGCTCGCCGCCAAGCTCTTTTTCTACGATGGCGAGGGCGGCAAGTCCCTCGCGCGTGTGCTTAGCTTCGCGCCCGTCCGCTTCGACCGAGTAAACCTCCGCGCGCGCGGGCGGCGCTTCCTCCCTGCCGAATACGTGCAACTTTGCGCCGCCGTAATTTGCGGGATAGTCCGCGCCGCAGGTCATAAGGCTGGATTTCGCGTAGTCGAAGCCGCAGCTTGCTTCCGTCATGACGTCCGAAAACAGCGCATTTACGAAATTTATAACGCCCGAAGAAGAACGGAAATTGCTTGAAAGCTTCAACGCCTTTCCGCCGCCGCCCTCGAAGCGGTTGTACTTTTCCGCAAAGAACAGCGACTTACTGCCGCGGAAACCGTATATCGCCTGCTTGACGTCTCCGACGAGAAAGACGTTCCCCCCGCCCACAAGCGAAATTATGCTTTCCTGCACGGGGTTGACGTCCTGATATTCGTCAACGAATATACGCGAATATTTGGCATTAATCTCGGCGCGTATGCCGTCGTCGGACAGCACGGCAAGCGTAAGATGCTCCAAATCGTTATAATCAAGCTTGTTTTCGTCGCGCTTAACGGCGGAATACTCCGCGTCGAAATCAATCAAAACACGCGCGAAAGCCTTGGCTGTTTCCCCGCTTTTAAAAAAGTACTCCCGCTCGGTTTGCTCGTCTGCAATGTCCCCGACGGCTTCCCTGTATCTTTTGGCTATCCCGTCGCGGAAGGTTTTGAACGCCGCGTCCGCCGCCTTTTCTTCCTCGTTTTTTATCACCGGCTTGCGCGTGACGGAAAGCGGGGGAAGCGGAGAAAACAGGATACCGTTTTGCGCTTGACTTAGCGCAAATTTCATTTCTTTTAAAATTTCGGCATATTCGGCGCGCGGCGAAAAAAAGGTCGACGCAAACATATCCACGGCTTTTTCAAGCCCGTCGTATTTTTCGTTTACAAGCTTTTTATATTCCTCGCACACGCGGACAAAGCCTTCCTCCGTGTACACCCCGTCTACGTTTTGCAAAACGTCCTTATAATCCGCGTTGACGCGGAGAGCGTCGTAAGCGTCGGCTATCAGCGTGCGCAGATAAGCGTCGCTGCGCTTCTTGCGGTAACACTTCAACAAAATTTTGAAATCTGCGTTGTCGCCGTCGTAATACCTGTCGAACAGCGCGTCGAGCGCGCGCCCCTTAAACTCGGCGGCGAGAGAATCGTCCGAGGAAATTATATCGAATCCGCCGTCCACGCCTGCGGCGTAAAAGTACGTCCTTAAAATTTTGGCGCAAAACGCGTGTATGGTGGATATGCTTGCCGAGGGAATTTTGGAAAGCTGTATTTTCAGCCGCGCGCGCGTTTCGGCGTCCGCCTTTTCCATGCGCTCTATGACGGCGGCGCGAAGTTTTTCCTTCATCTGCGCCGCCGCTTTTTTGGTGAACGTCACGGCGAGAATATTGTCTATATCCGTCCCGCTTTCAAGCGCGGCGACAAGCTTTTTTATCATTACGAAGGTTTTGCCGCTACCTGCCGAAGCGGAAACTATTACCTTGCCTTCCGCCTCTATCGCGGCTGTCTGTTCTGCCGTAAGCTTCATCTGCCGCCCTCCTTCGTATTTTTTACTATGCCGGCAATCTGCGCGCATTTAATGCTGCGCGCCGTGCGCCCCTCTCCGTCCGCGCCCTCGGCAAAGCCGCAGCTGCCGCCCATTTTACAGTAAGCGCACACGTCCTCCGCCGGCGACGGCGTAATATTTCCGCCCAGCATTTCACGCGCGCCCTGCTTTGCGACCAGCTCCGAATATTCCAGAAAATCCGAAAAAAGCTCCGTGGGCATAGCGCCCTCCACTTCCCTGCCGCCGAGGTAGGCGTTGAAATATTCGCTCTTGCTCTTTTCCTCCACTTTGGTATCCGAAGCGCGCACCACCTCCGCGCTGCCGTCCATAAAACCCTGTAATCTGAAAACTCCGTCGGGCTTGTTTTTGTACTCCACCGCCGCGGGGAAATAGTACGCCGCAACCGCGCGCCTGCCCTTTGAAGCGGCAAGAAGATACAGGGGAAGCTGTAACTTCTGCCCCGTATAATATTTTGACGGCGAAGCGTCCAGATAGCCCGTTTTATAGTCTATTATCCTGACCATGTCGCCGCAGGCGTCTATTCTGTCGATGCGCCCGCCCAGCTTTATGCCGCCGTCCAAGGCTATCTCGCAACGCTGCTCGGCATTCTCTACTTTAAACATGGAATTTTCTATCTGCTCGAACGCGCCTGCGGAAACCTCGCCAGCTTCCTTTATTAGCTCCGCCGCGGTATATTCGCCGCTTTTCGACTCTGTAACGGCGGAATACGCGGGGGTTTTAAGAAGCTCCTGCGCCAGCTCCTCCGCGCGCGAACGCGCCTGTCCGCAGTTGTCGAAGCCGTTCATCTCCGCCGCAACCTTCTGTAAAACCGCGTGGATAAAATTACCCGTGTCCAGCGTGCGCATTGCGCCCTCCTCACGCTCCTTAAGCTTTAAACCCTGTTGCATAAAGTTACGGTAGGGACAGGAAAAATACGTTTCCAGCGCGGTGGGCGAAATTGCGTTAAAGGCTGCGTAAAGCGCGCGCCCCTCGGTTACGGAACGTTTTTCGGGCTTGGCCGTAGCCGCGTCCGCCTCGTCCGCGAAGCCTTTTTCTTTAAGGACGGCATAGACCGAGGCAAGCGCTTCACCGCGCATATCCTCGGTAAGAAGTTTCAGCGCGGGCAGCTTTTCGCTTCCGTAAAAGGGCAAAGCGCGCTCGGAATTTTTCAGCCTTTTCGCATTGAGCGGATTAAGCGGCGCGCCCGACTGCGTACGGAACAGCGCCGAAGCGTATGAAATTATTTCACTCGCGCCGTTTTCCTCACCGTTAAGGCGAACGGGATAGGTAAGATACAAATGCCTGTTGAATGCGCAGATATTAAGCGCGGTCAGCTCCCTGCGGCGCATGTTGACCTGCCTTATTTTGGGGGATATGTCCAGCTTGACGTTTTCAAGCGCGGTTATTTCCCTGTCGGTCAGAAGCGCGGTGTCCGCGCTTGTAGCGGGTACGTCGGCCGTCAGCCGCGCGGCAAACACCACCTCGCTGCCCGTGTTTGCCGTAGCCGCTATATCCCCTACGAACACTGCGTCCGCCTTGGGCGGTATGAGCGAAATTTCAGCCGCCGCAAAGCCGCTGCGCAATATTTTTACAAACTCTTTAAGCGGCAGCTTGTCGCCGCCCGTTATGGCCTCCGCCTCGTCCAGCACGGCGAGAACGGCGTCGTACACCCTGCCTGAAAACTGCGCCGCGGCGGGATAACTGTCCTTGAATTTTTCCGAAATTTCCGCCAGCTTGTCTTTTACGGAAAATCCGACCAAAAGCTTTTTTATGCCTGCGCAGACGTCGGACGGCATTGCCGTAAGACAGGAAAGCCCTTGAAGAAAGGTTTTTCTCACCCTCTGCACCGCGTCATAATCGAAACCCGCTCCGTCGAGAATTTCCTTTTTCGGTTCCCTTTTTACTCCGCCGCGGAAGCCCGCAAAACGCAGAGAGTAGTTGCGGTATTCGTCTTTGTCCCGTCTTGCGGCGGGAAACAGGGGCGAAGAAATAGCCTCGTCGCAGTCGGAAAAGCGACATCCCGACGCAACGCAATTGAGATAATTTATTATAAAATCGCAGACGGGGTGTTCGGAAAGCTTGCGCCGTCTGTCCGCGTAATAAGGTATGCGGTACTGGGAAAATATCCTGTCGATATCCCTTTCCGCGTCCTCCAAATCGGGAAGCATTACGGAAATTTCACCGTACCTGCGCCCTTCGTCGAGGACGTGCTTTTTAATACTCGCCGCGATAAATTCCAGCTCCTCGTCGCCGTCGGAGGCTTCGAAAATATGCACGTCGGAACAGGGCGCAGGCGTTGCGTTATAGAAGCTTTCGGGATTGAAAAGCCCGCGGCGCAACGTTTCCGCCGCCCCGCCGAGCGCGTCTGCCGGCGTTTCCGTTTCCGCGCCGCCGTAATCTTTCGCCGCTTCCTCAAACGCCGTATGCCCCTCGTTTACGTAAATATCTTCCCGCCCGCCTATAAACAGCCCGTATACCCCGCGGGAATGTGCGAAAGCCGCGCGCACGCAGTCAAGGGAGGAACGCGTAAAGGACTGGAAGCCAAGAAACACGACCTCGCTTTCTGCTATTCTGCTGCTGCGCGCAATAATTTCCGGTAGTTCGCCGAGATATGCGTTTCTGTCCGTCTTTCCGCTTTCGGCAAGGTATTTTTCGTACTCGGAATAAATCAGGGCAACGTCTTTAAGCTTGTTGCCCAAAAGCCCCTCCGCCGACGCGTTTTCCGCATCCTTTGCCGAAATTTTGGACGAATATAAAAGCGCTATCGTATCGTACACCGCGCCCGCCGCCGCGGAAGCGGACAGCTTGTTGAAAAGTCCCAATTTGGGTTTATTTTCCTCGATTATCCTTCTTATCGCCATTGCGGAGCCCTGACTTGTAAGCACGTCGACGCGGCGTCCGCGCTCGCACGAAAGAAACCGCGCAAACGTGAAAACCGAAACGGAAAAGGTACCGCCGACGGCGGCGCAGACCGTGCGCTCGGCGGCAAGGGTAAGCCTGTCCTCGCAAAAAATCAAGGTTTTTTTGCCATTGATTTCGTTTTCGGCAACTATTTTTTTAAGTTTTGCAAGCGCCGCGGACAACGCGGGAAGAATGACCGACTTTATCATAATTCCATTATAACACACGGACGGGCAATTTTTAATCATTTTATGGTATAAAAGTTTTTACAATTAAAAATTTATATGATATAATATCTGCGTTATGAAGAAATTACAATCCTTCGCCGTTGCCGCGCTTGCCGTCGGCATGGCGGCGACACTGGCGGGCTGCGGCGGTTGCGCGGGCTGTTCGTCCAATTCGAAAAATTTGACTTCCACCGTTTCAAACTGGTTTACGGACGGATATTCGGGCATACAGCAGTCGTTTATCGCGGTAGGTCCCGACGGAAACGAAACGGGCTACGCCAACTATAAAGAAATAATTAATTACGACGTCGCGTTTGACGAGGGCAAAGGCAACCGCACCTATTCGGTCGACTATACCAACGGCTCCTTCCGTACGGAATTTTACGCTGTTTATTACAACTGGAACGACGAAAAAATTCCCGAAGCGTACCGCGTGGACGCCAAGGAAGTAGTTTATTACTACAAGACGGAACTGAATATTTCCGTCCAATACAAGATGACCTCGTCAGGCGAGCAGAGCGAAATTTACCGCGACAGCATCGTGAACGAAGCGTATTTCCGCGCGGCGGGAAAAAATTTACAGCCCGTTTACAGCAGTCAGCGGCTTATAAGCCGTTCCCCCGCAAATTTGCAGGCGGGAAATCTCGCCTCCGCAATTAAAACCGTAAACGTCGGATACGAAAATTTTTACAGCTTCGACTGCAGAGAAGTTTTAAGTACGACGACCGATTACTCGGAAAACGCCGAAGGCACACAGTCGAGCAAGACCTACAAAAAACTGAACAAAGTAAAAAACTCTCTGTTTGACAATTCTTCGCTGTATATCGCCGTACGCAGTATGGGGCTTACGACCGAATACAATCAGACCGTCAGCGTATTTTCCGCGGCGGGCGGCGGAGTTTCAAACTACACCGTAAAGGGCTCCGGCGCGGCGCTCGGCGCGGAGGAAAGAAAATCCGTTTCCGCGGCTATGGAGGCCAAAGGGCTTTACGTACCCGTAACCACGGACGCGGAAGGCAACACGATTGAGGACGCGGGCATACCCACCGTTGCGGCGGATATAAGCTTTGCGGGCGGTACGCTTGCAGGAACCACTCAAAGAGTATGGTATGCAGCCGTAACTAACGCCGACAGAAATCAAAGCCGCTCTACCATGATCAAGCTTTCGATACCGTTAAGCTACGGACTGGGCACGCTTAATTTCACTTTGAAAGAAGTTGAAAGCACGCTTTGGGACGAATAAAAACAGTATTTAAGCCCCTTTACGCTTAAAGCGTAAAGGGGCTTTTTATATCCTTTTTTGCATCGTTACCGAATGACAAAGCGCAAAAACTGTGTTACAATACTGTCGGCGGCGGTTTTTATAACTTACTTAAAGGCTACACTTGGCTGCGTTCCGGCACGGATCTCGACTCTTACTATGCGTATTATCATAGTGCGGTCGGAATGTCTTACACTGCGGCATATCCCGAACGTACCTTAGCTGTGCGGCCTGCGCTTTACAAAGCGGTTGGCTTATTTTACCGTCATCCTGAGGCTTGCCGTAAGGAGCGAAGCGACGGAATAGCGATTGTTACGCACAGCGTCAATCGCGTCAGGATCTGAAATACAGATTCTTCACTACGTTTTGCGCATTATTATTGAAAAGATTCTTCACTGCGTTCAGAATGACAAAGCGGTGCGCAAAGCATCGCTACGCTCGCGCAGAATGACAAGAAAGTGTGCAAAAGCGTCGTTTTGCTTGCGCCGTGAATTATTTTAAATGTACTTGTCTGTTTAAAAACTCTGTGGTATAATTTGCAAGGCGACGGTTTTTATAACTTTTTACAGGCTACACTTGGCTGCGTTCCGGCGGAAATACCGGTTCTATAGTCGGTCAATACATTACGGCGTCGGGAGTACGGCTTAATGCTTACTCATTATGTCTGTTAGCTGTGCGGCCTGCGCTTTACAAAAAAGGCTTCTCCTTGGGGAGACAGCTCCGCGTAGCGGTGATGAGGGGCTTTATTAATATCCCCTCATCCGTCCTGACCTTACGGTCAGTCCACCTTCCCCCGAGGGGAAAGGCTAATTACAACAACCGCGTATTACGGTATCCGAAAAGTGCATTGACTTTCGGACGGATTAATTTCTGATTAATTGAAAACTTAAAAGTTTTCATAATTTCAGTGAAGGGAACCGCCGTCATGCCCCCTTACGTCATACTGAGGCTTGCCGAAGTATCTTTTCAATAATGTAGCGCAATGCGTAAACTAAGTAACAAAAAGATTCTTCGTTTCACTCAGAATGACAGGATACTGCGTTCTGAATGACAACAAAACGTCATACTGAGCGTCAGCGAAGTATCTGAAAGATTGCTCGTTTCACTTTGCACACGATTATCGAAAAGATTCTTCACTTCGTTCAGAATGACAGTGAAGTGTGCAAAGCATCGCTGCGCTCGCGCAGAATGACAAACAGGGGCGCAACCGATCCGGCCTTAACGCGACGGCGCGTATTAAACGCGCATTCGGGTTATCAGCTTTTTCGTAAAGCGGTCGGATTTTTTTCAAACAAAATTATGCAATAAAAATTTAATTTTGCTATTGAATATTATATTCCGGTATGTTATAATTATTTGGTAAAAATTACCTTAAACGTGATTTTTTACTGTCAAAAAGGGGGAATAATTATGAAAGACTGCAACTGCGGTTACTGCGTAGGCGGCGAGCCGCTTGCGAAATTCGGTATAAAAATCTGCGATTTGGGCGTAAGCCAACTTATTCTTTTCAAAGAGCAGTCAAAACGCGGAAGATGTATCGTCGCATACAAGGACCACGTAAGCGAGATAGTAGATATTTCCGACGCGGAAAGAGACGCGTTTTTTGCCGACGTAGCCAAAGCCGCAAGGGCTATACACAAGGTTTTCAAGCCGGACAAGCTTAATTACGGCGCGTACGGCGACACGGGCTACCACCTGCACATGCACCTTTGCCCGAAGTATAAGGACGGCGACGAATGGGGCGGAATTTTCCAGATGAATCCGCAAAAAGTATTCCTCACCGACGAAGAATACGCACAAATGATAAGCGACATTAAAGCCGCGCTGGAAAACTGATTTCAAGGAGCGATAAATGGCACATAACGTAATAGCAGAAGCAAAACGCTGTCTTAACTGTAAAAATCCCTTATGCCGCAAAGGCTGCCCGATTAACACGCCCATACCCCTCATGATATCTTCATTCCTGAACGGAGACATGAAAGCCGCGGGTAAAATGCTTTTCGACAACAACCCCCTTTCCGCAGTCTGCTCTATAGTCTGCAACCACGGCAACCAGTGTCAGGGACACTGCATACGCGGAATTAAGGGCGAGCCCGTCGAAGTAAGCACGATAGAAAACTTCATTTCCTCCGCCTATCTTGACAGCGCCGTTTTGGACAAAGCCGAGCCGAACGGTATTAAAGTCGCGGTCGTAGGGTCGGGACCCGCGGGCATAACCATCTCCATAAAAATGGCTCAACTCGGCTATGACGTCACTGTTTTCGAGTCGAAATCGGAAATAGGCGGCGTGCTCAGGTACGGCATACCCGAGTTCAGACTTCCGAAAACAATAATAGACAGATACGAAACGCTTTTGCGCAAGCTTGGCGTTAAAATAAAATTCAACGTTACGATAGGCAAGGCTTTCGGCGTGGAAGAGCTGTTCCGCGACGGCTTCAAAGCCATATCCATAGGCACGGGCGTTACCTGGCCGATAGCCCTGAACATTAAGGGCGAAACGTTAGGACACGTGCATTACGGCGTTCACTTTTTGGAGCGTCCCGACGTTTACGAGCTGGGCGACAGCATGATTGTAATAGGCGCGGGCAACGTTGCAATGGACGTAGCGCGCACGGCTTTGCGGCGCGGCGTTAAGGACGTGAAAATAACCGTAAGAAGCGACAGATACACGGCAAGCAAGGAAGAAAAAGAATATGCGGAAATAGAAGGCGCACAGTTTATTTACAATAAGGCGCCCGTGGAAATTACGGACGAAGGCGTGCTTTTCGCCGACACGGTTTGCGACGAAAACCACCGCGTTATTTCCACCTCGGACAAGACCGAGCTTATGAAAGCCGACACTGTTATGATTTGCGTATCGCAAAGACCTTCTAACCTGATACTTACCCAGACAGAGGGGCTTGAAATTAACGAGCGCGGTCTTGCAAAGATTAACGAGGACGGCTCCACCAGCCGCCCGGGGCTGTTTGCTTCGGGCGACGTAGTGCGCGGCGCAAAAACGGTTGTTGAAGCGGCGGAAACCTCCAAGCGTGTCGCCTTCGCAATGGACAATTATCTGAAAAATTTACCCAAGGAATAATTTAAATACAAAATAAGCCGCCGCAGGTTTTTAACCTGCGGCGGCTTATTTTTAGCCGTTTTATCAATACTTTTCGCGTTTATAATATGTCGTGTGCAAAAGCTTGTGCGCTTTGTGAGAGTTGGGCTTTTCGAGAAAATCGTTATAAAGCGCTTCCACTACGGGATTTTCATGCGAGCGGCGGACGGAGTTGTCCCTGTCGCTGTCGTAAAGAGCCTGCGCGCGCAAAGCTTGTAAATCTATATTGTTGCGTATTTCGTCATGCACGTAAGGCTGACCGCCGCCGTTTATGCACCCGCCGGGGCAAGCCATAATTTCCACAAAGGTATAATTTTTTGCGCCGCTTTTTATATCTTCTATAAGTCTGCGCGCGTTGCCGAGTCCGCTTGCCACAGCAACCCTGACGGTCGCTTTGCCGACGACGTACTCCGCTTCCTTTATTCCCTGCGTGCCGCGGACCTCATTGAATTCCAAGGGAGCGCCGCTTCCGCCGAGTTTGTATGCCGCAGTCCTCAAAGCGGCTTCCATTACGCCGCCCGTCGCGCCGAAAATAGCGCCCGCGCCGCTGGCTTCGCCGAAGGGCGTATCGAACTGTGCGTCCGCAATATTGACAAAGTCGATACCCGCTTCCTTTATCATTTTAGCAAGCTCGCGCGTGGTGAGCGCCGCGTCCGTGTAATGACCGAGCTCGTCGCGGGAGACTTCGAACTTCTTCGCCGTGCAGGGGATAACCGAAACGACGTAAAGATTTTCGGGATTTATGCCGTTCTTTTCGCAATAATACGTTTTAAGCAGTGCGGAAAACATTTCCTGCGGGGATTTGCAGGTGGATATATTGGGAAGTAATTCCGGATAGTAATGCTCGGCAAATTTTATCCAGCCCGGGCAGCAGCTTGTAAACATGGGCGTTGCGCCGCCTTTTTCAAGCCTTGAAAGAAGCTCGGTCGCTTCTTCCATTATGGTCAAATCCGCGGTTACGTCCATATTGAAGCACTTTACGTCGCCGAGCTGCTTTATAGCCGCAACCATTTTGCCCTCGACGTTGGTGCCGACCGGCAGACCGAAAGCCTCCCCCAAAGTCGCCCTTACGGACGGCGCCGTGAAGAAAACGACTTGCTTTTCCGGATTGACTATTGCCCCCCACACGTCCGCGACGGCGCTCTTTTCATACAGCGCGCCGACGGGGCAGGCGACAACGCACTGACCGCAATTTACGCAGGGCGTAAATGCCAGCGAAACGTCGAAAGGCGAACCTATGACTTTGGCGTACCCCCTGTTTTTGGGACCTATTGCGCTGATAGTCTGCTTCTCGCACGCGGCGACGCAGCGCGTACACATGACGCATTTGGAGTTATCCCTTACAACCGACGCGGATAAATCGTCAATGGGCTTCAAGTCGTGGTCGGTGCCGAATCTGTCCTCCTCGGCATTGTATTCCAGCGCAAGCTTCTGCAGCTCGCAGTTCATACTGCGCACGCAGCTTAAACATTTCTTCTTATGGGTGGAAAGTATAAGCTCTACCGTGGTTTTGCGCGACTTCCTTACTCTGGGCGTATTGGTGCGCACTTCCATTCCCTCGGAAACGGGATAAGTGCACGCCGTGACAAGTCCTCTCGCCCCCGTCGCTTCGACAAGACACATACGGCAGGAGCCTACGCACTGCACATCTTTAAGATAGCATAACGTGGGAATCCTTACGTTTGCGGCTTTTGCCGCCTGCAATATTGTAGAACCCTCCGGCACGCTCACCGCGACGCCGTTTATTTTTAAATTAACCATAAGTACGTCCTCACCTCTTTTCTATCGCGTTGAATTTGCAATGCTCTATGCACTGACCGCACTTTATACATTTTGCCGTGTCTATCGAGTGCGCGCTTTTTACCACGCCCGAAATAGCGTTGGCGGGGCAGTTGCGTTTACACAGCGTACAGCCGCGGCATTTGTCGGGGTCTATGTAATAATTCAAAAGCGATTTGCAAACGCCCGCGGGGCATTTTTTTGCGTAAATATGCTTTAAATATTCGTCGCCGAAATGCTTCATGGTCGAAAGAATGGGGTTGGGCGCGGACTGTCCCAGCGCACACAGAGAGGAAGACTTCATATGTTCCGCAAGCTCTGTAATTTTATCCAGATCCTCCGGCTCTCCCTTGCCTTCCGTTATTTTTTTAAGTATGTCCAGAAGTCTTTTCGTACCTATGCGGCAGGCAGTGCACTTGCCGCAGCTTTCGTCGGCGGTAAATTCCAGATAGAATTTGGCTATGTCCACCATGCAGGTGTCCTCGTCCATTACAATAAGTCCGCCCGAACCCATCATGGAGCCTATCGCCGTCAGATTGTCGAAATCCATACCGACGTCGATATGCGTCGCGGGAATACACCCGCCAGAAGGTCCGCCCGTCTGCGCGGCTTTAAAGCGTTTGCCGCCGGGAAGTCCGCCGCCTATATCGTAGACGATAGTCCTCAGAGTAGTGCCCATGGGAACTTCCACAAGCCCGACGTTATGTATCTTTCCGCCCACGGCGAAAACCTTGGTGCCCTTGCTCTTTTCCGTTCCTATGGACGAGAACCAGGCGGAGCCTTTCAAAATAATCGGTGCGACGCTCGCCCAGGTTTCCACGTTGTTTAAAACCGTGGGACACTTGAATATACCGCTCTGCGCGGGGAAAGGAGGCTTGGGTCTGGGTTCGCCGCGCCGTCCCTCGATACTTGCCATAAGCGCGGTTTCCTCACCGCAGACGAAAGCGCCCGCGCCGAGCCGCACGTGAATATCGAAATCGAATCCGCTGTTTAAAATGTTTTTACCGAGAAGCCCCAGCTCCCTCGCCTGCTCTATGGCGATATTAAGCCTTTCCACGGCAATGGGATACTCCGCGCGGACGTAAATATATCCCTCCTGCGCGCCGACCGTATAGCCGGCTATCGTCATGGCTTCCAGCACGGTGTGCGGGTCGCCCTCGAGAACGGACCTGTCCATGAACGCGCCGGGGTCGCCCTCGTCCGCGTTACAGCAGACGTATTTTTTTTCTCCCGCGGCTTCCTTGGTGAACTGCCATTTAAGCCCCGTCGGAAAGCCTGCGCCGCCCCTGCCCCTGAGACCGCTATTCTTTATTTCTGCAATGACGTCGTCGGGCGACATTTCGGTAAGTACCTTTGCAAGCGCGGAATAATCGCCCGCCGCGATAGCTTCCTCTATGCTTTCGGCGGCAATTACGCCGCAGTTTCTCAGCGCTATGCGCATCTGATGCTTATAAAAAGGTATTTCGGCAAACGGAATTACGCTACCGTCGCTGTGGACGGTGTCGGCATATAAAAGCTCTTTTACAATTTCCCCGCCCTTTACAAGGTGCCTTTCCGCGACGGTTTTGGCGTGTTCGGGCGTCATCTGGGAATAGAACGCCCCCTCGGGATAGACAATCATTATAGGACCCAGCGCGCACAGACCGAAGCAACCCGTCTTGACGATAAGCACGTCGTTTATATTTAATTCCTTTAAGCTTTTTTCAAGCTGTTCTATTACCTTTAAGGAATGCGACGAAGTACAGCCTGTCCCGCCGCATACAAGCACCTGCTTTCTGTAACCCGTAGCGGGCGCAAGCTTTTCCGCTTGTTCGCGCACTATCCTGCGCACGTTTATCAGATCCGCTTTTTCCGCGGCAATTTTTTTCAGTTCTTCACAAGTCATATTTATACCTCGGTTCAGTCCTTAATATATTTGTCGAGAATGCCCGCAACGTCGTCGGGGCTGAGTTTACCGTAAACTTCGCCGTCTATTATCATAACCGGCGCAAGTCCGCACGCGCCGACGCAGCGGCAGCTTTCTATGGAAAACTTTTTGTCGGGAGTACAATCCCCGCAGGAAATTCTAAGCTCCTTTTCAACCGCTTCCAAAATTTTATCGGACCCCTTTACATAGCACGCCGTACCGAGACATACGCTTATCTGATGCTTGCCCTTGGGGGAAAGAGAAAATTGCGAGTAGAAAGTCGCAACGCCGTAAACCTCGGCAAGCGGCACGTTCAATCCTTCCGCAATGGTCTGCTGGACTTCCGCAGGCAAATAGCCGTAAATATTCTGCGCCTCATGCAGAACGGGCATAAGCGCACCCGCCTGTCCGCGGTGAGCCGCTATACAGTCGGATAAAGCCCGCATCTGCTCCTTGGTACCTTCAAAAATTGTCTGTGACATTTTACGCTCCTGAACGACCGAAACTCAATCGGTAAATTAGTACTGATTTATTATATCACAGTTAAAATAATAAATAAAACTTTTTCGACTGTATTTTTCAAAATTTGCGCAGTAAAGTTTTAACAAAAAAACCCGACCGCTTTACGAAAAAGCTGATAACCCGAATGCGCGTTCGATACGCGCCGTCGCGTTAAGGTCGGATAGGTTGCGCCCCATTGTTGTGTAAAACACTCTTGTCATTCTGAACGAAGTGAAAAATCTTTTTGTTACTTAGATTACGCTTTGCGCTGCACTATTTAAAAGATACTTCGGCAAGCCTCAGCATGACGTAAGGGGGCATGACGGCGGTTCCCTTCACAAAGATTATAAAGGGCGCGTTGCGCAAACAGCGGAAACCGCCGTCTGCAAAAAATGCAACGCTTGTCCTTTAAAAATTTAATTAATCCGTCCGAAAGTCAATGTACTTTTCGGATACCGTAATTGCGGTTGTAAAGCGCAGGCCGCACAGCAAACCTACGTGCAGAGTACGTAACGCCCCGGTACCCTGAGGAAGTCAGGTAACTAGATATGTACGCAGGAACATAATCGCCGGAACGCAGCCGAATAATTTAAAAAACCGTCGCCTGTTTAATAATATCATGCGCGATAAATTTTAACAACCGTATATAAATAATTCACGGCGCAAGCAAAACGACGCTTTTGCGCCCGCGCACCCAATTTGCGGCTTCGCCGCCTGAGCGGAGTGAATGTCCGCGATTAAATAATTCTTTGCCCTTAGGCATCGCGGACAGGGAGGCAGAGCCTCCTACCCTCACGGGATTTTTATTTCGCAGAATAGAAATAAAAATTCGTGAATTAATTTGTGAGTCGCAGGCCGCACAGCTTGGGTACGCGCCGAAAAAGCACTGTAAAATGCCCCCGAAGCAGTCAGATATTGTGACTGGTAGGCAATACCGGCAAAGCCGGAACGCAGCCAAGTAATTTTAAAAACCGCCGCCTGTTACATTGTAGCATTTTTAAGTTTGACGGCAAGTGATTTTTGCCGTTTTTTAAATAAAAAGCCTATGATAAAGCCCGATGCAAAAACCGTAAGACTTACCGCCCAACCGAAAACCGCCTGAGCCCACAGCGGATAACCGGCGTAAAGCCCACGTTCCACGAATATAAGATGGTATACTCCCCATGCAAACAGAACGGCAAGCGCAACGGGGCAAAGGTATTTGACCGAAAAGACAAACGGTTTTACGGGCATGGTAAGCTTACCCGAATATCTGTTAATTTCGCCCGCCAGATTTATTTTTTTAGCGGCGCGGCCTATCACTATGCTTTCCGCTATCCCCAGCAGCAAAATATTAAAGTAGTTTGCAAAGTGGTCGCACAAATCCAGCGCCATCGCAGCGAACGGGGTTGCAAAAACCGTACAGACCGCCGCACCCGTTGCGCAAACGACGGCGGCAAGCTTTTTCTTGTTCGTTTTGAATTTATCCGCCAACGGTCCGACCACCGCCTCCACCATGGACACGGACGACTGTAAAGCCATCATTGCAAGGGAGGCGTAAAAAAGTATGCCCACTATGCTGTTGAGGGCGACGTTTTCCGCGCCGAAGCACAAAGTTATAGCCACGGGGTACACGGCGAAAGCCGTAGCTATGCCCGATTGAGAAATCAAATCTTTCAGACCGCAGCCGTAAAGCGTTGTAAACAGCACCACAGAAGAAAGTATGGACACGAAAAAATCAGCCGCGGCGATTATCAGCGCGTCCTTGAAAATGAAAGTTCCGTCGGGCAAATACGCGCCGTACGCCGGCATTATCCCCACCATTACCGACAGAGAAAAAAACACCTGCCCCAAAGCGTTAAGCCATAATTCGGCATTGCCGAAAGCGGAAAAATCGGGAACGAAAAGCGCGCGCAATGCCTCCCCGCTGTTGTTGTAGATAAGCCCCCTGCCAGCCAGAAACAAAAGAAGCACCACGGGTATTATTACAGTAAACTTTGCGGTTGCCGCAAGCGATTTTGCACCGCCGCGCAGGCATAAAAACATTACTGCCCACGCCCCGATTATGCAGCCCAAAACTATCGGCGAAACCGCTCCCCCGCCCAGTACCTTTTCAAAAAAATACGCGCTTGTCTGCGCCTGCGTCGACGTTTGCGCGGCTTTACAAAGCGGAATTATTTTAATAAGCATGACGGCTATCCAGCCGAGAATAGCCGCGTACAAAAACGCGACGACAAGCGAGTTGAAGCAGGACGCCCAGCCGAAGGGCTCCGCCCTGCGGTTTAAGCTTGCCATACATTTGGGAGCGCCGCCGCGGAACTTCCTGCCGAGTGCGATTTCCGCATTCAGCACGGGTATGCCTATCAAAACCAAAGCTATAATGTAAATAAAAAGAAAGGTTCCGCCGCCGTATTTCGCGCACAGCCCGGGGAACCGCAAAGAATCCCCCAGCCCGATAGCCGCGCCCACGCTTGCGAGAATAAACCCGCCCCTTGACTTAAATTTTTCATGCGCCATATTTTAGTATATTAAAACCTCCCCTCGGCTATGAGGGGAGGTTTAAAAAGTATTTTAAATTATCTTACTGCAAGATACAGCGTATGTTCGCCGTACTCGTCGGACCAGTCGACCGTCTGCAAACCCAACTTAGACTGAACTTCGAATTTCACTATTTTGTTCAAAAGACTGCCGTCCGTGAAGTATTCCCTTACGTTGAGATACAGCGTGCCCTGGCTTATGGAAAGACGGGAAACGGTAATCTTTTCCTCGTAAGCGTAATAGCAGGACTTATACGCGCCCGCGCCGTAGGCGGAGTTTTGCACGCTTTCGCATGCGTAAGTAATTTTACTTACCTCTTTTTCGACGTCGTCGGAGTAGCGCCTGTTCTTTTCAAACGACAAATCCACGACCAGATCGCTTTGGAACGTTACGTAAATATAGCTGCATCTGCGGCTTTCCAACCGCGCCTGCAACAAGGCTATTTCTCCCTGCAATTTTTCTATGCTTTCAACGTTGTTCCAGTTCATCTGGCTTTTGAGCACGTCAAGCTGTTTGGTCTTTTGCGTAATGTCGCCCGCAAGCGAGTCGCTGCAATACGCCCATATTTCGCCGTTGCCGCCCCTTTCTTCCTTATCGAAAGGCTCGCCCAAAGTACGATAAACGTAGCCCATACTGTCGCCGACGCCTATATTTTCAATCCTGTCCAGCTTGTAAATGTTGTGCGGCGCGAAAATTACCGCAAAGAATATTACAGCCGCAAGCGCAAACGCCGACGTTATACCTGCCGCCGCTAAAAGCGCGCGCTCCTTTTTGTACTGCTTGGCTGTCCTGCCGCTCTTGCCCGAAGCCGCGCGGCGCGCGGTACGGTAGGAGTCGTACATGTAAACGACGTATTTAATGCGGTTTTCGTTTCTTTCCGCCAGCGGCGCAAGACCGTTGTCGAACGAACCGTCCTCCAAACGCGAAAAATATTTCTTTTCGGCTTTGTTTATCATGACTATTCCCGTTACGGAAAGCGCAAACGGAACACCGCACAAAAACAACAGGGAAAGTATTATCCCCGCGTACGTGATGCCGAGAATTTTAATGTCGAATACCGTAGCGGCGTTTAACCCTTCCATCGCCTGCGAACCTATAAGCGCGTAAGCGAGAATACCCAAAGCAAGCAACACGGACCATATTAAACGTATGACGTAGCCCGTCCTCAGCGAAGCAAGCCGCTTTTTATCGGGCACGCGCGCGGGCACGAGAATATGTATAAGCATGCCTATCGCAAGAGCGATTACAACGAAGACGCAAATCCTTGCCATAACCAAAAACGCGTTGTTCATGACGTCTGTCGTCCTGTCGTAATGGAAGTTGTACATTACAAGCGCAAACGCAAGGACAAGTCCGAACCAGACGTACATCCTTAAAAACGCCTTGCCCTTTTCAAGACAAAACAAACCGACAGCCTGCTTTTTATTTTTTTCCTTCTCGAAAACGGGAATATTTTCCGCGCCGTCGCGCGCCGCGGCAAGTTGTTCGGCAATTCTTTCCGCCTGCAATTTAGCGCAGGAGTCAATATCGTCCTCATGCTTTTGCGCCGCTTCCGCGTAAGCGGGAAGGTATTTTCTTAAAACAAAATCCGAGACAGTCGCCCCCGCAACCAATAAAAGGAAAAACAGAGAGAACGAAAGCACAAGCGGACCCGCCGCGCCCGTCTTGCTGACGGCTGACGCCGACGTTCCGCAAAGAACCGCGCTTATTATAAACAGTACTAAAAGTATAAGACACTGCGCGCAATCCGCCGCAAACGTAAGGCGGAACCGCGCCGAAGAAATTGCAAATTTTTTTGAAGCGAGCGGAAGCAAAAGCCGCGCGCACAGCGCAAAAGCGGAAAACACAACGGCTATTACGGCAAAAGCTATCATAGCGCGCGCACATGCGTTGAGGTTGACAAGATACTCTCCGTCGCCCGCAAAATTATATATATTTCCGTAACTCTGTCCGTCGTAGGTTGCGGCGGGCGCGGCAAAAAATGCCCAAAGCAATATCGAAAACAGCGAAAACAGCGCGACGGGCGCAAAGTAAAGACTTTTACGTATAACCGTAAATTTATCAAACTTCGGCTTTTTCTGTTCTGAAGCGTCGGTTTGCTCCGTATCAGGCAAATCCTCCGCGTTTTCTTCCGCTTGCTGGTCGACAGGCTGTTCTTCCGCAATTTGTTCTTCCGCGGACGGTTCGGCAGGCTCCTCGCTTTCGGCAGGCTCGTCCGCTTCCGTCACGGCGTCGCCGTCGGATAAAAGCGCTTCCCCGTCGGGAACGGCTTCATCCGCTTCTTCCCGTGCGGTCTTTAACCCGCAAGCCGTGCAGTAATTGGCTGCGGTCTTAATTTCTGAAAAGCATCTCGGGCAGAGGACTACGTCCACGCGTTTAGCTCCGCACTCGGGACAGAAGTTGCCTTCAAACTCCGCCCCGCAGTCAGTACAGGTATGCATAAAGTTTTTCTCCGGATGGTATGGTGTAGTGTAGAAATTATAAATTAAATAATTTCAATTGTCAACCACTTACGCGTTTTTTTCGACAGAGTGCAAATCTTCCTTGTTCTGCCTTTTTTTACCTACGTTAATCACGATAAAAGAAAAAAGCCCGACACGGCGCATTGCAAACGACAACGCCCCTTATGCCGGACATAATAACAGGATTACAGCCGCCGACGGCGACGCATAATCAGTCAAGATTTTTCAATTTGTTCAAGCTTGTTTTAGCCGTGACAAAGCACGCCGCAACCGCAATAAAAAGCGCGACGGCAACGCCGATAAGCGCGGCAAATCCGCCCAGCGCCCCCGCGGTGTTCGTTTTTATAAAGCCCGTTGCCGCTATTGTTACGGCATAAACCACCGTAACGAAAGCAACCGCTATCAGCACAAAAAAGAGTATTTTTATAGCCTTTACCGACCGCTCCGCTCGCGCGGCAAGCAGGCGCGCATAAAGTTCCTTTTCTTCCGAATTCATAACAACTCCGTTAAATCATGCTTGAAAGTATGGCGAGGTTTGCGGCTACGTCTATATGCCGCACAACCACGTTTTCCGGCGCGGAAATAAGCGCGGGCGCAAAATTCAAAATTGCCTTTACCCCGCAGGAAATAAGTAAATCCGCAACGCTTTGCGCAAACTGCGCAGGCACGCAAATTACGGCAAGCTCGGCGGCAAGCTCTTTTATTTTTTCCGCCGCGTCCGAAATTCCGTATACGCGCTTACCGGCGATTTCGCGCGAAATTTTGTCCGGATCGCTGTCGAAAGCCGCCTTTATTTCTATTCCGTAATTTTTGAAGCCGCCGTAACTGAGTATCGCCCTGCCCAGCGCCCCCGCGCCGACGAGGACGGCGCTTCTTTCGCCGTCGCAACAAAGATATTCCTCTATGGCGGCGATAAGCTCCTTACGGTCGTACCCGACGCGCGGTCTGCCTGTTGCCGAGGTATAAGCCAGATCCTTTCTGACCAGCACTTCGCCCATGCCGAGCGCGGCGGCTATTCCGCCTGAGGAAACGTATTCCGCGTCCGAAGGAAGCGACTTCAAATAATTGAGATAAACGGGAAGCCGCTGTAAAGAAATTACGGGTATATCCTTATTCATATAAAATCCCCCCTTTATTGCATTGCAAGAGCCGCCGCGCCGTAAACCCCCGCCGCCGCGCCGAGAGACGCGCACACGATTTTAACGGGAGCATAATGCACGCCGCCGAAAAGCTCTTTATCGAATTTTTTACGAAGCGGCGCTATGAGGTTTTCACCCTGATTGGAAACCCCGCCGCCCAACATTATGACCTGCGGACGAAACGTATTTGCAAGATTGACAAGTCCGCAAGCAAGATAATTTATGTAGCGCTCCACCACGCCGCGCGCCGTAACGTCGCTGTCCATGCAGTCGAACGCGGTCTTTGCGGTTGCGGTTTCGGAAGTGCATATTTTCCACATGGCGGAACCGGTATCTTCCTCCATCGCCAGTTTTGTCTGTTTGGTTAACGCGGTTGCGGAAGCGTAAGCCTCGAAACAGCCTCTCCTGCCGCAGGTGCATTTTTCGCCGCCGTACTCTATTACTGTGTGACCTATCTCCGCGCCGACGGATTTATAACCCTCGAACAGCTTTCCGCCTATAATAATGCCGCCGCCCACGCCCGTACCCAAGGTTACCAGAATACTGTCCGCGTAATTTTTACCCGCGCCGAAGGTAGCTTCGCCCAGCGCCGCGGCGTTTGCGTCGTTGGTAATTTTGACGGGAAGCCCCGTCGCTTCGCGCACAAGCTTTGCAAGCGGATAATTTTTCAGTCCGAGGTTGCCCGCAAACACCACCGCGCCGTTTTCCGAGTCTATCATGCCCGCACAGCCTATGCCTATGCCCTTGACCTCGCCCGCGGGGCAGCCGCTTTTTGAGATAAGCCGTTTACACAGCGCCGCCGTGTCTTCCGCAAGAGTTTGCGTTTTAAAGGGCGTGCCCGCTTCCGCGTACGCCTTGCCCGAAGCGTCAGTAACTATTCCTTTGACGCTTGTCCCGCCGACGTCGATACCGACAAAAAAAGACATGATAAATTACCTCCGCGCGTATTTTCAAACATTTTTGGATATTATCAATTATACTATTTAATACCGTCCGTGTCAAGATTAAAAACGCACGGTCCGTCGTGTGAACCGTGCGTTGCCGTTATTTACTGCCCGTGGAACCGAAGCCGCCCGCGCCGCGCGACGTTTCGGAAAGTCCGTCCTTTTCGATAAATTCCGCCATCAGATAGGGCGTAATTACAAGCTGCGCTATCCTCTCCCCCGGGTCCACGGTTTGCGCTTGCTCCGAATGGTTGTGAAGCGCAACCTTCACTTCGCCGCGGTAGTCGCAGTCCACCACGCCGACTTTGTTTGCGGGGGCAAGACCCTTTTTGCTGGCAAGTCCGCTTCTCGCGTATATAAGCCCCGCATAGCCGAGCGGAAGCTCTAACGCAATACCCGTAGGCACCATCACCGTCTGATGCGGCTTGATTTCCGTAACGCCGTCGGTACAAGCGTATAAATCCGCCCCTGCCGCAAATTCACTGCCGTAGGAAGGAATTACTGCATTTTCGTTGAGTTTTTTAATGCCGACCGAAGCCTTTTTTATTTTAGAACCTAAAATTTCCACACTGTTTTTCATTTGCGTTTCCTCTTTTAAACTATGGTTTTTTCGTCCCAAAGCACTACTTCGTCGCTTTCCAGCGAAGGCTGAACGAGAATTATCCTCTGATTTGACGAGCCGCGGAATAAGAGATTCAGATCCTTCAAATCTTCCACAAACCTGCCGTCCACAAGCACGTCAAGACACTTTAAAATGCGCATAACCGTGTCTATGTCGCCCTTTTTGCCCGTTAAAAGGTCGGCTTCGTAATCGTAGCCCGTATAGCACCAAAAGGATTTGTCGGGATAAATTTTTCTTAGCCGTTCAATAAACGGCGCTATCGCCTGCGCGTTCTCCGGCTCGAACGGGTCGCCGCCCAAAAGCGTGAAGCCCTTTATGTAGTCCGGGGCAAGCCCTTTTATTATTTTTTCTTCGATATCCCGAGTAAACGGTTCGCCGTAGCAAAAGTCCCAGGTTTCGGGATTGAAGCAGTTTTTACAGCGGTTTCTGCAACCCGAAACGTAAAGCGACACCCTGACCCCGGGGCCGTTGGATATGTCGTACCATTTTATAGTAGCGTAATTCATAAACGCGTCGTTCAGTCCTTGTATATTTATTCCGTTTGCGTAAGACGACCTTTCCGCCTGTCTACCGTTAAATCGGCGGCGCGACCCAAAATCACACTTTTGGGTCGCGCCCCGAATTTTTGTAAAATTTTACAGGTGCAGCACGCGCGCCTTAATTTCTTTTGTCTTGCCGACGTTCCAGAAATTTTCGCCGAGGTATCCGCAAGTGCGGCGGGTAACGTTCATTTTGCGCTGGTCTTTATTGTGGCAGACGGGGCATTCCCATTCGTTGTCGTCGTTTATCGTTATTTCGCCGTCGAAGCCGCAAACGTGGCAATAATCCGACTTGGTGTTAAACTCCGCATACTGGATATTGTCGTAAATGTATTTTACAACGTCCTCCATGGCGGTCAGGTTGTGGCGCATATTGGGTATTTCGACGTAGGAAATAGCTCCGCCAGAGGAAATTTGCTGGAATTGGCTTTCAAACGTGAATTTGGAGAACGCGTCTATATGCTCGCGCACGTCCACATGATAACTGTTTGTATAGTAGCCCTTGTCGGTGACGTCGGGTATCTCGCCGAAGCGCTCCTTATCAATCCTTGCGAAGCGGTAGCAAAGCGATTCGGCAGGCGTGCCGTACAGCCCGAAGCCGAGACCCGTTTCCTTTTTCCATTTTTCGCAATGCTCGCGCAGGGTATTCATAACTTTAAGCGCAAACTCCGTTCCCTCGGGGTCGGTATGCGAAACGCCTTTGACAAGCTTTGTTACCTCGTAAAGTCCGATATAACCCAAAGAAATGGTAGAGTAGCCGTTTAAAAGATACTTGTCTATCTTTTCGCCCGGCTCCAAACGGGCTATGGCGCCGTACTGCCAGTGTACGGGGGAAACGTCGCTGGTGACGCCCATAAGCGCGTTGTGACGGCACATCAAAGCTTCGTAGCAAAGTTGAAGTCTTTCTTCAAGCAGCTCCCAAAACTTCTTTTCGTCGCCGTTTGCCATTATTCCGCACTGGGGAAGATTTATGGAAACAACGCCCTGGTTGAACCTGCCCTCGAACTTGTAGTTGCCGTCTTCGTCCTTCCAGGGGGACAGGAAAGAGCGGCAGCCCATGGGCGAGAACACGTTGCCCTCGTAATTTTCGCGCATCTTCTTAGCCGAAATGTAGTCGGGATAAAGGCGCTTGGAGGAGCATTTGACCGCAAGACGGGTAAGATAGTCGTACTTGCCGCCTTTCAGGCAGTTGTTTTCGTCCAGAACGTATATAAGTTTGGGGAATGCGGGCGTAACGTAAACGCCTTTTTCGTTCTTAATACCCTCGTAACGCTGTTTTAAAATTTCCTCTATTATCATTGCGTTTTCTTCGATATACTCGTCTTTTTCGTCGACATAGAGGAAAAGCGTAACGAAAGGCGACTGACCGTTTGTGGTCATAAGCGTGTTTATCTGATATTGAATTGTCTGCACTCCGGCTTTAAGCGATTCTTTAAGGCGCATATCGACAAAGCTTTTTTGCGTAGCTTCGTCAAGAGTGTCGCCGAACTGCTCCTTACACTGCTTTATATATTTTTCCTTGGTGCGTCTTAAATATTTGCCGAGGTGCGCTATGTTTACGGACTGTCCGCCGTACTGACTGGACGCGACGGACGCTATTATCTGCGTGGTTACCGTGCAGGCAGTCTGGAAGGAGCGCGGGCTTTCAATCATTTTTCCGTTCATGACGGTACCCTTTTCAAGCATGTCCTTGATATTTATAAGACAGCAATTGAAAATGGGCTGCAAAAAGTAGTCCGCGTCGTGGAAGTGGATAGCGCCTTCGTCATGCGCCTTGGAAATATTTTTGGGAAGAAGTATTCTGCGCGTAAGGTCTTTCGAAACCTCGCCCGCGATTAAGTCGCGCTGGGTGGAAGCCGTGCGCGCGTTTTTGTTGGAATTTTCTTCCATAACCTCTTTATTGGAGTTTTTGATAAGCGAAAGAATGCTCTCGTCCGTGGTGTTGGCCTTGCGGACAAGCTGACGCTCGTAGCGGTAAAGCATATACGCCTTCATGAGCTGGTACTTTTGAAGCTCCATAAGCTTCTCCTCTACCATGTCCTGAATGTCCTCTACGAGAACGCGCCTTCTGTGGCGCGACGCGATATCCTCTACAATGTCGTTAATCTGTGCGTCGGTAACCCTGTCCTCGAAGTCGACCGCCTCATTCGCTTTACCGATAGCGAGAACGATTTTCTTCTTGTCGAATTCTGCGGTAGAACCGTCGCGTTTAATGACTTTCATAACTTCCTCCAATAACACGCCAAAAGCGGTATCGCGTATAAGAATACCATACATTTAGTGGTTTGTCAATAGACATACCACAATATATTGTGGTTTTGGTATTCAAAAATATTATACCGAGCCTTGGCGGCAGTGAATTCAAGTATAGTACCCGAGTGGTGCGAAGTCAAGCGCGGCGGCATAATTTTTTGCATGTTAATTTTTAACACGTCCGCAACATACCGCGTTTGATAAATTTTAACATTAATGCGTTTGACGCTTGTAAAGTTTGAAAAATATTTATTCAAACCGCCACAATTTTAAATATTTTGTCCGCAACAAATCTTTTACCGGGCTCCGCGCCCAAGCCCTGCGCCCCTTGCCGCTTCTATTGCGGCAAATTTCACGCATAAAAAATTATTTTATTTTTAAACAAGCCTCTGTTTGAAATTTAAATCAAACAATTATAAATAAAAGACGGTACCCGAAGATACCGTCTTTTAAAACTTTTATTTATTCCTCGTAACTGTCGTAAAAACCGTCTATGTCGGCAAAGCCCGCCACGTCGCGCCGGTCATCCCTGCCGCGCAGATTGGTCTTTGCGCTTCTGGTGGTGTCTACGGTCGTGGTGGTGGTTATTACCGCGTCGGGCGGATACGCCGCCGAAACGGGTTGGGATACCTCCTCCTTAACCGTTTGGTCGGGTTGCTCCGCGGGCTGCTGTTGGAGCGAAGGCAGACTTGCGCCCTCCTTCATGCTTTTCCAGATAGCCACGGCAAGCTGACCTATCATCAACATATCGGGATTGTTAAGCAATTGTTCGAAGGAACTCTTATCGGACTGCGAGGAAGAATTACCCCTCTGCTCTGCGCGGAGCCTGGAAATTTCAAGCTCTGTTTTCATAGCGTTAAGCTCTCTGTCCGCACGCTGTTCCGCGCGCATTGCCGCAAACTCGCGCTCGGTCCTGTGTTCCGCGCGCATTGCCGCGATTTCCGCTTCTATTCTTGCAATAGCGCCGCCGTCCGCCGTCTGTCGGGGAGCAGGAGCATACTGCTGAGGATACTGCTGAGCGTTAGGCATAGCCTGCATGGGTTGCTGTTGGGGCATTGCCTGAGGCATCTGCGGCATTTGAGGCATTGCCTGCACGGGCTGAACCTGAGGCATTGCCGCCTGAGCCTGCGCACGTATCTTTGCGATTTCCGCTTCCGCCTGGGCTTTGGCTTTCGCCGCCTCCGCTTCCGCTTTCATCTTTTCTATCTCGCGCTGGCTTTCAAGACGCGCACGCTCCGCTTCGGCTTTTGCTTCCGCCTCCGCTTTTGCCGCTTCCTTGGCGGCTTTCTTTTCTTCACGCGCCGCCTTCGTCTTTCTGCGCTTAACCGCTACCGCGATTATTATTATAAGAAGTATAAGCACCGCAAGACCTATCGCCATCCATGCCCATACGGGAAGTCCCAGCCAGGTCTTGGTTACGAAGTTCTTTATATTGCCCAACGCCGCCGCCGCGCCGCTTTGCGGTACTTTGTACGTAAGCGGCTTTGCGGGCGTGTTGATTATGCTGTCGTCCGTTGCGAAGGTGAAGTTTCCGCTGTCGTCGCCGTTTTCGCCTGCGCCGATGACGGGCTTGACGTAATAAGACATCTTCTTTTCGAGAATGTAATTTCCGTTGTCGTCCGTTGCAACTTCTTCCGTGCAGTTTTCATCGACGTAGTATTTGAGTCCCGCCGAAAGTCTGCCGTCCGTTATAAGCTGTCTTGCCCACTCGGGAAGCTTGGTGAGATTTATGGCCGCGCCGTTGCCGCCGGAGGTGGTAACGATGTCGGACGTAAGTCTGAAAGGCGCCACGTTCCAGCTATACGAAGCTTCGCTTGCCGCCGCGTTTAAAGTTACGGAGGAAGAAGCCTCGTCCGCGGCAAGGCTTAACCTTGCAAGCGACTTGGAAGGGGTTGCCTCCGCTTCTTCGGGAAGCTTCCACATGTAATTTTCGTTTACTATCTCTATTGTCGCAACGTACGCGCCGTTAGAGGAAACGTCTCTTGCGCCCGTTCTGCCGCCGACCGCGCTTATAATGCCCGCGTCGAGGTACTCCTTATACTTCGCGTCAAGATAATCCGCAAACGCAAGCTCCGTGCCGTTGAATTCTATTCTTCCCGTAACGGAAGGAACCTCTATCGGCTTTTTGGTTATTTCAAGCGTAAGGCTTGTCTTGCCGAGCGCGTCGCTGTCCGCAACGCTGGGTTTAAGCGAGAATTTTATGGTATAAACGCCCACGCCCGCAGTAGCAAAGTCGAAGTCCTTAACCGCAACCGCGTTTGTATCGTCCGTGCCCTTGTATATAACGGCGTTGTACACGCTTTCGGAATATTTGCTTCCGTTTTTGGTGAGCGAATACAACTCGTCCAAGCTTGCGACGGCAGTGCCGTAGACAAGCTTATCCTTTACCTGCTCGACCTTAATGGCGTTCTTCTTTTGTCCGAGCTTCGTAAACTGGTAATCCGCGTTACTTCCGTCGGGAATTTCAAACTCGTAATACTCGTACCCGCTGACGGTTGTATCGAGCACCGCCTTTACGAATATGGGTATGGACTTTGTCGAGCTTCCGCCGTTGAACTTGCCCGCGCCGTCCACGTCGATAAGATAGTCAAGCTGCGCGTTGGTCGTAGTGCCGCTTGCCTGCTCGGGAACGGGCGTCGCCAGCGTCGGGTCGGTCGTGTCCGAAGGGTCGGCTTTCAGATACTCGTACTTGACAAACTTTTTAACATTGTCGGGGTCGGAGCCGAAGTCGAGCACGTAAATCTGATAAGGCACTCCGTTCTCGTCGAGAACCTCGTTTCCGTCCGCGTCCTTAACGGTGTCAAGCGTCCAGTTTATCTTAATTTTCTTTTTGGAAAGCGTTATGCTTACCTTGTCGGTAAACGAGCCGGAAATTTCCGCCGTAGTGCCTTCCTTTATGTATACGTAGTTAGGGTCAAGCGTATATTTAACGTTTGCCGCAAGCGTGCCGGGCACGTCTCTGTCGCCGGCGTAATCGTTTGCGGTAATCTCCGCCTTGGTTATTCCGTCAGGATAAGTTTCGGGTTTGATTCTTATAGAAACGGGGCTGTCGGGGTTGAATACGGGGGGATTTTTCTCGTCGAAGTCGAACCAGTCAATCTCGCCGGTGTCATCGTTAATCCAGCCGTATTGCACTTTTACCTTGGAAATATCCACCTTACCCTTGCCTACCGTCCAGGTTATCGTAACCTCGCCCGACATTTTGTCTGCGGAAATATTTTCAACCGCGGTCGGGTCGTCGAAAAGGTAATTGGAAGTGGTTTTAAGCGCGACGGTCGTCTTGTACGTGCCGGGCGCGGTGCAGTCCGTTACGGGCGTGCCGTCTTCCTTTTCCGTCTTTACGCCGCCGTCGAATTTGGTCGTATCTATCGAAAGATAGTTGTGCGACGCAGGTATTTCGGGCAGTCCCACCCTGTAAATTACGGCTTCGCCGTCCTTTACGGTATAGCGCAGTTCCGCCTGCTTGCCGTCGGCAAACAGCGCCGCCGCGGGGTCGTCGCCCATTGTATACTTCCATTCGAGTCCGCTTACGTCCGCGCCGCCCGCGTCTATTTTAAATGTCTGCATCGCCTTGGAGTCCGCGTTTATAACATAGTTTTTGTTGTCCGTGCTGTAACCCGTTTCGCCTGCCGCAACAAGCTTTACTTCCGCAATGTAGTTGCCCGCGTCCAGCTTGGAAACGTCTATGTTCGTCCCGTCGACCTTTATTGCCTTAGAGCTGTCGTTTGCGGGATAATAACAGAAGTAATACGCAATATTATTGCTTTCGGGTAAGGTTTCCGTCTGAGCGTAAGCTATGCTTCCCGCCGCGCCGTGCTCCCATTTCCAGTTATCGTCGCCCGTGGGCGTGAATGAAAATACAAGCGGCTTGGGTTTTACTTCTATATCCACGGTGTGCGGCGCAAGCGTGCCGCCCGTCCAGGTGTACTTGTCCGTATCGAGGGTAAACGTTACGGTGCATTTGCCCGCCTTGGTCGCCTTTATCTTTGCATTGGTCGCGTCCCAGGTAAAGTTTGTGCTGTCCGAAAGGGTAACCGTCTTTATCGCGGCGGAGTTATATCCGGTCACCGCGAAAACCTTTTCCGTTCCGTCATAGGTAAATTCCGTTACGGAAAGAGAGGGTTTTGCGACAGTACCCGTGCCGACGGTCAGCTTGCCCTTTTTAAACTCTATCTCATAGTTGTCCGCAGTCGCGCCGCCGGGCGTAATGTCGTATTCTCCCGCCGCGCTTGTCTGGGTGTAACTGCACGTGTAGGTAAGCGAGCCTTTGATAACCGTCGCCTGCGTGTCCGTGCCGACAAAGCCCGTAAAGGTTGCCGTGTACGTAGGCGCCGCGTCGCCGTAGCCTATAGTTTTAGAATCCGCCGTGCAGGTAAGCTTTGCTTTTTTAATTTCGTACTCGCCCGAAACACCGTCCTTTGCAAGTACAAAGCGTTTTGCGTTGGCGGTAGTGCCAAGCGTTAAGCCCAAATCGTCCTTGGTGTACTTTTTCGCGTTTATACAGCCCGCCGTAGGATAGGTTACCGTGTAATCCGCGCTTGTCATTCTCGTACCCGCGAAGCCCGTAGGATAGGTAAACGTTACGGTTGCGTCGTTTTGTGCGCTTCCGTTATACGTCTTGCTTCCGCTGAATTTTGCGGTAACGGTTGCCGCGCTTACAGTATAGCTTGCCGTCTTAAAGCTGTATTTATAATTTTTGTTTACCTCGTTGCTCTTTGCCGCGCCTTTAATGCTGTATAGCCCTAAGTCGGAAGTGTTGGTTGCGTCGGTGGTAAGCGTTACAAGGTCGCTTAAATTAAGCGAAGCGTCCGCGCCCACAAGCGGCGTAGAAGGGTCTATTTGCGGCTTGACCTTATCGCCCGTGGGCTGACCGTCGGCGCCTAAAACGTCCTCCTCGGCATACAAATCCTTAACGGCTGTGCCGTACTCGCCGCCCTTATCTATAAGGTTAACTTTTATCTCTTTGGGTTTAATGTTTATTGTAAATGAAGCAGGGAAAGGTATCGTATAGCTTGTAGTTATTAGCCCCGCAAAAATCGAATTAATTGTGTCCGTCATAAACGAATACGAACCCGTATTTTCAATGCTTGAATAAGGCGTACTCGTATTGCCGTAAACTTTAAAATTGTAATTACTGCCGGAATTTGTACCGCCGTCCTTCCAGTCCGCAATTACGGTTCCCTTAAAACTGACTTGCACTGCAGTAACCTTATCGCCGTAGGTTATATCCAAATCTCTTTTGTTTGAAGATACCCAGGCGCTGTCGTTATTTAACTGATATTCCCATTCAAGATCTGCGTAGTCTGTCGAGTTATTTGATACTACCAACTCTTTACTGCTATTTAACGTCAGTCTTTTAGTGACAATGTCGCTGTAAAAAAACGCAGCTATATCAAAAGTAGATGCAGGAATAGCAGAAAATCCGCTGTTGGCGCTAAGTCCAGTAGTAAGTACCGAACTGTTAGCAAGAGACGTACTTATGCCTATAAATGCAGTACCTTTATCCGTAATAAGCGGACCTGTAATTTTTAACTGTCTTACCCCGTCAACAGTTAAATTTGCTTGGGTTGTTGTACCTGCCATGTAATTGTTATAAATTTTAACGGGTCCGCCCACAGCCAAAACGTTAGTCGTAGAGTTGCTGGGAGTAATCGCCGTGCCTTTGACTTGAGTGTTTTGGGTAATTATACCACCGTTCATATAGACGTAGGAAGGTATACACATACTTATTGCGCCTTCATTTTGCCCCGTGTGGTTATAAGAAATTTCGCCGTCGTTGAAAGTAAATGTTGTTCCATTGCAAACCAAAACGCCGCCGCCGTCTCCCGCAGTAGAATTATGCGTAATTTTGCCGCCGTTCATTGTTAAAGAGCAACCGTCATAGAGACACAATCCTCCGCCGCCATTTGTATCGACAGAACTTTTACCCGTATTATAAGAAATTTCGCCTCCGTTTATTTCATGGTCGGCACCGTTGTCAATTTCCATTCCGGCACCGTCTCTGTCTGCCGTATTATTTGTGACAGAGCCGCCGTTCATTATAAACTTGCCGTCAACAATGTAGACACCGCCGGCGCAATCCGCATAGTTGCCGGTAATAGAACCGCCGTTAAGCGTAAATTCTCCGCTTTTCATTATTACGCCGCCGCCGTAGTCGTAATTACCTTCGGTAGGGTGCCAATTGTCATATTCGCCCGTCCAGCCGCCGGTAACTGTACCGCCGCCCGCGCCGTCCTCTAAGGTGAGCTTTCCGCCGTCAACATACAAAACACTGCCAAGCTGGGTGTACGTGGTAAGGCCGCGGTTTATGGTATGACCGTTTAAATCCAGCACGATATCCGCGCCCGCAGGCACGGTAATTCTGCCGTAGGAGAAGCCGTCGGCGTCCGCGCCGAACGGATGGTTTGCTTCCGCCGTGGGGGCTATCCAGTCGGCGCCAAGGATAAACCAGACCTGTTTGCCCTTTTCCTTACTGACCTTTACGGCGCTGTTCCAATTTTGTTCAAAGTCGCCGTTTACCACAAAGCGGAGGGAGTTTGAAGCTTCCTGCGTGGTGGTTTGCGCAGTATCCTCCGCAGGGGATTTATGATTAAAGCTTTTTGCACTGTCGGCGCATGCGGAAAACACCGTTGCGCCCGCAATGACCGCAGCAAAGACCGCGCACAAAAACGCGCTTGCCCTGCTTTTGACTTTTGTCGTTTTACTCCCTTTTTTCATTTGTTTCATAATCTTCTCCTTATCATTAATAAAGAAATTTTATCTTTTTAACGTGTTTTTTATAAATATGCTTATCATTCTGAGGCTTGCCCCCTCGTCATTCTGAGGCGTGCAACCTTGTCATTCTGAGGCTTGCCGAAGAATCTGATTTTTTCAGATCCTTCACTTCGTTCAGGATGACATAGGGTAATTTTAAGGATGACATAGGGTGTCATCCTGAGACGCGCCCCCCTTGTCATTCTGAGGCGTGCAACCTTGTCATTCTGAGGCGTGCCGAAGAATCTGATTTTTTCAGATCCTTCACTTCGTTCAGGATGACATAGGGTAATTTTAAGGATGACATAGGGTGTCATTCTGAGGCTTGCCTCCCCTTGTCATTCTGAGGCTTGCCGAAGAATCCGATTTCATTATAAGGGCATTAAATCTTGCCAGTCGGGATTATTTATGGCAATCAATTCTTCTTTCTTTGAACGAAGCCAACCTTTTAATTGCTTCTCTCGCATAATTGCCGTGTCAATACTTTCATGCTTTTCGGCATAGACAAGTTTATGAACGTTATATTTTTTTGTAAAGCCTTCTATTGCCCCTGTCTTATGCTCGTAAACACGACGGGAAATATTATTTGTCACGCCTATGTAAAGAACTCTGTTATTATTGCTCGCCATCATGTAAACATAATAATGCATGAAAATTCCTGTCGTAAGTTCAAGACTGTTTGTTATCCTTCGAAAATTTGCACTCCTTGTCATTCTGCGACATGCAACCTTGTCATTCTGAGGCGTGCCGAAGAATCTGACTTTTCAGATCCTTCACTTCGTTCAGGATGACATAGGGTAATTGGTCAGGATGACATAGGGTGTCATTCTGAGGCGTGCAACCTTGTCATTCTGAGGCTTGCCCCCTCGTCATTCTGAGGCTTGCCGAAGAATCTGACTTTTCAGATCCTTCACTTCGTTCAGGATGACATAGGGTGTCATTCTGAGGCTTGCCCCCTCTTGTCATTCTGAGGCGTGCCTCCCCTTGTCATTCTGAGGCGTGCCTCCCCTTGTCATTCTGAGGCTTGCCGAAGAATCTAACATTTCAGATCCTTCACTTCGTTCAGGATGACATAGGGTAATTGTTCTGATTGACATAGGGTAATTGTTCTGGTTGACCTGATATCCGTCATTCCAGGACGTGCCAAGCAATGTAAACACTGACCTTTTTAAGGTTGTTTTATTATATCATACAATATTAAAATTGCAAGCTATTTTAAAAAACTTTTAAAAAATTGTGTTTGCATATTTTTTCAACCACAATATATAGTGGGTGCATGCCTTGCATAGGCTTCCCCCAAGGGGAAGGCTTGCCCCTCATCCGTCACTTGCGTGACACCTTCCCCCCCAAGGGGAAGGCTTGCCCCTCATCCGTTACTTGCGTGACACCTTCCCCCCAAGGGGAAGGCTTGCCGTTAAATGAGCGTGGGTAAAATGCTTAAATCCAGATTCCACTCCGCAACCGCGTTGCGGCGGCGATGCTCCTCGTTAGCCTTACCCAAAGCCTTGCGGTACTCGGCATAATTACAACCGTTCACACGCATAAAATGCGCGCTTGCGCGTTCCTCCCCGCCCTTTAAGGTGGTTCTGCCGATATGTATAACCTCGTGACAGCTTTTGCAAATTGCTATTACGCCCGTAAGCTTTTGGGTACAAGTATTTTCGTCATAGCTCCACTGCTCGTGCGCCTCTAAACGGTTTGTCGCCGCGCCGCAAATTGCGCAACTTCCGTCAGCGCGTTTGTATGCGGCAAAGCGGACGGCGTTCCACTGCGCGGGGGTTAAAATACTCCTTAAATTGCTGTGCCAGCAACTGTCGGGAACCAATTCGAAGTTGAGCTTGTATTCCATATTTATATTATAACATATAAGCGGCGGATTTTCAAGTTTTAATTTGACAGACAGCCTTTTTTGAGTTAAAATGGAAGCATGGCGGAATTAAATTACGAAAAAATAAAAAAATTAAAAAAGGGCGAGCTTTTCGGCACGGCGGCGACGGTTTTCTGCGCGGTTGTGCTTGTTTATTTTGCGGTATGCTTCGCTTTGGCGCGCACTATGGAAATACGCGCGTTGGAGCTTGCCGTTTTGATTTCCGCACCCGTACTGGGCACGGCGGGCGTTGCGGTTGCGGCGTTTTGCAGTATTAAATACGGCGGCGCGCTGGACAGGGAAGTCGAAAGGTACGTTTTGGAAACGTGCGTTGAAAACGCCGCGCTTATGCA
The DNA here is from genome assembly GCA_947053655.1 of uncultured Clostridia bacterium. Lineage (GTDB taxonomy): Bacteria > Bacillota > Clostridia > Christensenellales > Borkfalkiaceae > Coproplasma. The sequence continues at coordinate 32,740 of CAMRTO010000005.1, read as the reverse complement.
CCCCGAAAGGGACTCTCTGTCCTTTTATATTTCTATGGAAGAAGCAACCGTCACCCTTAAAGTGAACAACTTTAAGGAGCCGATAACGTTTGACTTTTCCGCTTTCGGCAAGCTTTCGCTTACGCGCAAAATAAACGTTTTGACCGAAATTGAAAACAGACTTTGCGCGACGTTTTGCCGCCTTTACGAGCGCGGCGCAAGCTATAAGGAAGTAGGTTGGGCGGAAAACGCGGGACGGCGCGGCAAGTCCGGCAAAACCTATTATATTATACAAAACGGAGTACCAGACAAAAAGGCATACAAAAATTATATGAAAAACAAATAAACATTTATAATAAACAAGCGGGCGGCGCAATTGCGCCGCCCGCCTGTTGTCATTTTTAATTTTGCTTTTTCAGATCCTGCGTTTCGTTCAGGATGACATAGGGTAATTGTTCAGGATGACGTAAGGCGTCATTCCGAGGCTTGCCCCCCTTGTCATACCGAGGCTTGCCCCCTCTTGTCATTCTAAGGCTTGCCGAAGAATCTGATTTTTAAGATCCTTCACTTCGTTCAGGATGACGTAAGGCGTCGTTCCGGGGCTTGCCCCCCTTGTCATACCGAGGCTTGCCCCCCCTTGTCATTCTGAGGCTTGCCGAAGAATCTGAAATTTTATAAAAACTTTTTAAGCTTTTTTTCAAAACCTTCTTCCAAAGAGATAAGCGAAGAAAGTAATTTTTTTACTTCCGGATCTATATTTTTTCCGCCGTCGGTCATAGTCGTCTTTAAGCTTGTTATGCCGTTGACCGTGCCGCGGATAAGCATTTGCGCTAAGTTTTGCGAAGAATTGTCGTTTGCGGCGCCCATTTTTATCGCGCTCCACATCATAGCTTTTTTGACGGGGTTGGGCTCCTTTAATTCAACGTTGTACTTCAGGGCGAGATGCGCCGCCTCGCTGCAAACTTTTTCGTACTCCTCATGCTCGCGCATTATTTCCTCGCGTATGGCGCCGTCCTCTACCTCCGGCATTATGTCCGAAAGGGAAGTAAGCGCTATCTGTGCGTTGCGGTAAATTTCCGCTAAAATTTCACTGTCGTTTTTTTTCTGCTCCATAATACACTCCTTAAATTAAGTGTTGACCTGCGCGCGCAAAAATATACTTGCCGCAATACCGAAATTACTTGACAAAAGCGGCGGCAAGTGTTAAATTTATATTCGAGCCGCTCGGAACGGGCTTTTTAAATGTGCATTGCACTGCCTGACCCGATAGGGTTTTACGTCCGGCGAGACTGGTTAGAGGAGGTAAATTTCATGTACGCAATTTTTGAAAACGGAAGCAAACAGTATAAGGTTTCCGTGGGCGACCTTGTGAAGGTTGAAAAGCTTGACGCCGCAATCGGCGCTACCGTGCAGTTCCCCGTAGTTATGACGGCGGACGAAAAGGGCATTCAGGTAGGCGCAGAGACCGAAAAGGTGAAAGTGTCCGCAGAGGTTGTCGCTCAGGGCAAGGAAAAGAAGATTATAGTCTTCAAGTACAAAGCCAAGAAGAACGAGCGCAAAAAGCAGGGGCACAGACAGCCTTACACGCAAATCAAAATTACGGCGATAGGCGCGCCCGCCGCAAAAAAGACGGCGGCAAAGAAAGCCGAAGCGGAAGCTAAGGCAGAATAATTTTCAGGAGGAATGAATATGATTTTCTTAAATTTATTCGCCCATAAAAAAGGTACCGGTTCTTCCCACAACGGCAGAGACAGCGAAGCGAAAAGATTGGGGGTTAAGCGTTCGGACGGACAGTTCGTTCTGGCGGGAAATATTCTCGTAAGACAGCGCGGCTCCAAATTCAAGGCGGGTTCGGGCGTTGCCATGGGCAAGGACGACACACTGTTCGCGCTGGTGGACGGCACGGTCAGGTTTGAAAGAGTGGGCAAAGACGGAAAGCAGGTTTGCGTTTATCCCGTCGCTGAATAAAAATATAACACGGGGGCCTGAGACGGCTCCCTGTTTTTTTGGAAAAATATTATGATAAAGGTTTCACCCTTAAAAGACAACGAAAAACAAAGCTTTGCAAAGCTGTTTGCAGACTATTATTCCGAGCTGGACTGCGCCGACGACGCCGCGCACATTGCGGAGGAATACGTCATTCCCGATTTGCTTGCGGGGCTTATTTCCGTCGACATGCTTTACGACGGCGGGCAGACCGCGGGTTTTATAATTTATCAGACGGACGATATCGACAACGACTGGAATTTTAAAGAAGGCTGGGGCGACGTGCGCGAAATTTACGTTGTCCCCTCCCTCCGCCGTCAAGGTCTGGGCAGATTTTTACTTTACACCGCTGAAATGAAATTGAAAGAGCGCGGCGTGCAGAAAGCTTATTGTCTGCCGTGCGCAGGGTCGGAGGGGTTTTTCCGCGCGTGCGGATACGTCGGAAGTGCCTCGTTTAACGAAGATACGGACTGCTTTGTTTTTGAAAAAACAAATTTAAACAACAAATGCAAATAATAAAACGTGTGCAGTATGGACAAAACGGATTTATTATAGTATAATGCGGTTATGAACAATATTGTTTTCGCAGGGGGCGTTGTGCCGCAGGATATGCGGAAAAACAGGCGCCTTGAAATAATAGTTCCCGACGAAGGAGAAATAATTATCGTACCACCCGCGTGTTCGTACGGCGGAAGCACAGATGGAATTCATATCTGTATAGAACAGCCGCTAATCAATTTAAAGCAAACCGTCTCTGTGCCCGACGTCGAAAACGGAGGCATAAGGCATGCGGCGCGACAGGCGGTGAATTTTTTTAACGGCAACTGCGGCAAAAAAGCGACGGTTTTGTCGGCTTTGGGCAATCTTTTAACCGCTTACGCGGCGATAAGCACGGACGGAGACAAAAGCTTTTCCCCCACGGTTGGCATTGTGGTTGAAATGATAGAGAAAAACGTTTCCGACAAGGGCTTTTGTCTGGAAACGGAAATAAAAAAACTTCCGCTTAATTACGATTATATACGCAAGCTTTTCAAAAAGGAAACGGGCGCGACCCCGCGCGAATACCTGCTAAAACAGCGCATGGAGCTTGCCGCAAATCTGTTGACGGGCGGCGCCGCCAATAAATATTCCGAATATACCGTTTCGCAAATAGCGGAGGTGTGCGGCTTTTCGGAGCCACTCTACTTTTCGCGGGTGTTCAAAAAATATTACGGCGTGTCGCCGAGCGGTTATAAAAACTGAATTGAAAGGGCGGAGAAAAATCTCCGCCCTTTGATTATTTTTCAAGTTGCTTAACTTCGGTATAAGCCATTACGAAAGGTCCCGTACCCTTCGCGTCGTTTTCAACTACGGGTTCGGAAATATAATATTCGTAAGAGCCGTCGCGCTTGCGGTTGGTTTCGGGTCCCAGTCCCGCCATAAGACATATTCCGCCGAGGTTTAATTTGCCGTCGGTCTGCGTCAGATATTTGCGGCAAATTCCGTCAAACACCTCTTTGCCCGTCTTTGCGAACTTTTTATCTACAATGCCCAGCCGCGCACCCTTCATCATGGCGTAGGCTATCATGGCGCTTCCCGAAGTCTCCAAATAGTTGCCTTCGCTTCCGCCGCGGTCGACTACCTGCCAGAACATTTTTTCATTCGGCTCGATATATTTTTCAAGCCCTTCTACGGTATTTTTAAAGATTTCTATAAGCTCGTTTTTGTAATTTTGCGCGCCGTCCGGAAAATAGCCGATTGCGTCTGCAAGCCCCACAGTATACCAGCCGACCGAGCGCAACCAAAAGCTTTTGGAAAGCCCCGTATCCTTATCCGCCCAAAAAGCTTTTTTGGAATAATCCCAACCATGATAATACAGACGTTTACTTTTGTCGTACATATTGTCGTAAACGTTTTTGAATTGCTTAACTATATCGCCGTAATTTTTGCCGCCGTTGAACTCGGTTTCATATCTGGTATAGAAAACCTGCGCCATATAAAGCCCGTCAAGCCAAACCTGGTCGGGATAAATTTTTTTATGCCAAAAATTGCCCGCGGCGGTTCTCGGCTGTTTTTCAAGCTGGGAATACAAAAGCTCTATCGCTTTTTTGTACTTTTCTTTGCCCGTCTCGCGGTATAAATCGAAAAGTACCCTGCCCTCGTTAATGTTGTCGACATTGTAGGTTTCAAGCTCGTACCCGCGTATACTACCGTCTTCGAACACGTAATAATCCACGAAATTATCGATAAATTCAAGATATCTTTTCTCGCCCGTCTGTTTGTAAATAGAGTAGAGCGAGGTCATCATGCAACCGTCTATATAGTTCCACGCGGCGGGCTTGCCGTGTTTGATATTTTCTATATTCCACACGGGTGCGGCGGGCGTGGTGTCTTCGATAAGGCGGTTAATATATTCGTCTATTACGGAATAATCCATTTTTACCCCTATTCCCCTATAATGTTTTTTACGTTTTTGGCAATTATTTTTTCGCCGACTACTCCGTCAAACGTTACGTTTTTAAGCGTTAAGCTTTCAACGTTGTCGACGTACAGCCCCTCTTTGCAGTATTCGCGCACGTTTTCAAGCATGGCGGGAAGGAAAGGTTTTGCGTCGTTTTTATAGGAAAAACTTACGTTTTCAAGGACTATTTCTTTGACGGGCTTTTCAACAAGTCCGTCGAAATACGCCGCCATACACTCGCAGTCGACGCAGTCTATATCCTTGAAAAGGAATTTACCGAGATAAGGCGTGCCGTCGTCGGGCTTAATGCTCTTATCGCGCGAACGTACGTATTCCGTATGACCGTCGGGGTCGCAGAAATAATACATGTTGATTACAAGCGGCGTAATAACGTTTTCCATCTTTATGTTTTCGAAGCATACGCCGTCTATTATACCGTACTTGCCCCTGCCGCGGCGGGTCTTAATGCGCAGACCTCTGTCGGTGTGTCTGAACACGCACTGGCTTACTTTAAGGTTTGTAACGCCGCCGCTCATTTCGCTGCCGAGGACTATCGCGCCGTGTCCGTCGCAGAAAAGATTGTTGCGCAGAGTGTGGCGGTTGGCGGGAGTTTTATAAGTCATGCCCATGTACTTTTTGCCGCTTTTTATTGCGCAGCAGTCGTCGCCGACGCTGAAAGTACAGCCGACAATGTCTACTTTATCGCAACTTTCGGGGTCGAGTCCGTCGGTATTGGGCGCGGTGTAAGGATTTTTGATTTTCAAATCGTAAAATTTAAGATTACGCGAAAAGAAAGGATGCAGGTTCCAGCTTGCGGAATTGCGGCAGGTCACGCCGTGGAAAACCACGTTTGCGCACTTGTTTAAAAATACAAGACGCGGACGCGCGACTTTTCTGCCCTTAGGCGTCGCCCACCAGGTGGAATTTTGAGCATTTCCGTCTATGACGCCTTCCCCTATTATACGGATATTTTTCTGTCCGTAAGCCGAAATAAAGGATTGGTGACAGTCAAACGGCTCGCCCTCCCAACTGGCAATAATTTCTTCCTTGCCGCCGCGCAGCTTGCGCGCGGGAACGTACGGATAATTTTCTTCATTAATATCGCCCGAAAGCACGGCGTCTTTTTCAAGCTCTACCGTTATGCCGCTTTTCAAAACGAGCGGTCTGACCGAATAAACGCCCTTTGTCAGCAGTACCCTGCCGCCCTCGGGGCAACTGTCTATCGCCATTTGGACGTAATAGGTATCGTCTGATTTACCGTCGCCCTTCGCGCCGAGAGCCTTCGCGTCTACGACCGCGGTTTCGGAAAGCGTAGTGAAAACTATTTTACCGCCGAGCGTGGTTTCCACCGTGTATTCCGTATCGGGACTGAGTCCGAACAGAGAGAATACGTTTGCATCGCGCACGTCGCTCTGTTTAACTCCGTTTAAAACTATGTTGTACTTTTCCGGAGAATAGTACGGATTTTTATTCTTTAATTCGAAACAAGCCGAAGTGGCGGACACGAAAAGTTTTTTAAACACTTGCTGCTTCCTCCTTGCGTTTATTCCTTATTTTGTTGACTGCGTAAACAATGCCGTCCTTTATGCCGATAAATACCATATCCGCAATTACCGCGAAAAGTCCGAAAAGCAAAGGCTCTACTCCGACATGAATATAATCGGTTGTATGCTTTACGGCATTGATAATTTCGTTAAGACCGAGATAGCAGTAATTTACCACGATTATTACGACAATATAATACAATATATTCGTAAAAAAAGTCCAGAACTGCCTGAACGGGAACGGAAACATCATATAGGCGTTGTACTCCTTCCTGTCCGTTTCCATATACCTGAAAAGCGGGTTGACAAGCACGTCTACAATCAGACCCATTACCGCGCCCACCAAAACAAGCGAGTCAAGCGTGTTTCTGATGTTCAGCCCCCACATTATGAAATAGCACACCGCGCCGGCAAACCAAAATTTTACGAAAAGCGCTTTTATCCAGACGGGTATGCGGGAAAGAAAATCTGTTTTGTACGGGTCGAACTGTTTTTGTTTGCCGCGGCGCGTGACGTTTTTGGGGTCGTCCACACCGGTGCAGTCTGTAATATTCATAGAAATTTCTTCGGCGTTATCGTCCTTTTCGCCTTTAAGCGCGGCGACAAGCTCGTCCACTTTATCGATTTTCAAATCGTAAAAGTTTTCTATGGTAGTTTCCTGAAATTTCTTTTTCTTCTTTGCCATTTTTACCTTTTTAGGAAAATAACCGACAAAATTATTTTGCCGGTCATTTTTTTCGTTTAATAAATTTAAAATCAAACCTCTGCGCTGGTGTCTATAGCCTCTTTTATTTCGGTAGACTCGACGTTCTTTCTGGTATTGATTTTACCGATAAGTTTACCGTACAGAGGATAAGTTGCCGTAAGTACAGCCGCAATAGCAACAAGTATGGCATGCGCCAGTACGCCGTTGATTGCATTGTATATGTACTTTTCGCGTATTGCCTTATCTGCCGCGCCGGTTTCGGTCGTTGCAAATAATTTGCAAGCTTCGTCCCAAGCTGCCGTCCACCTGACAAACAAAAGGATATCGAGCGCAAACAAGACAGCCATAAACACAAACGTCAGTATAAGCATTACGATTTTAGGCTTTTTACTGCGCTTGGGGAATGCGTACATAAACAGCAACAATACAAGTATACAGAACAGTGTATTTATAAACATGCTAATGGGCACGCCCGTCTTTGCATATTCCAAGGCAGCCTGTGATATGCTTCCCAACAGGAATAAATAAACCAGCGACGATACGATAAGCATAAAGAACGCAATATTCATAGGTCTGCGTTTTAATTTAACGGTAAACTTTCTGAACCATTCTTTTATGCCGCCAGCAATTTTCGCTCCGCGAGAGAGCTTGCTTACGGATTCGGGAGCAGTCTGCTCGTCGATTGCAATGTTTTCGTTTTCCGACATATTCCGCACCTCCTTACCTTATCGCCTTACCCGGCACTTCTTTGCCCTGTTCGTCAACGGTGGGAAGTTCGAAAAAGTGCATCATCTCGGGGTCGAAGCCGATTTCTATCTCGTCTCCCGCCCGGTAATTACACCATTCCGCAAATTTGCAGACAACGTTCTTCACGCCGCCGACTTTGCCGTGGACAAGAGTATTCATGCCGAGGTTTTCGTTATTGGTTATATGAAGCTTTACATGTCCTGCCCTTGTGATGTTTTCGGGACGGACGCCCAGTATAATTTTCTTGCCGTCGTAATCTTTTAAAAGCCCGGTCTGCTTTTCATTCAAAGGATACTCGAAAAGCTCGCTTTTAAAGCTGCCTTTTTCAATCGTGCCCTCGAACATATTCATGGGGGGCAAACCTATAAACGTAGCAACGAACGTGTTTGCGGGCTTTTCGTAAAGTTCTATGGGGTCGCCTATCTGCTGGACGTGACCCATTGACATACAAACGATTCTGTCCGCCAAAGTCAAAGCTTCGGTCTGGTCGTGCGTTACGTACATAATAGTCGCATTAAGTTTTTTATGAAGAAGAATAAGCTCTCTGCGCATCGAGCCCCTTAACTTTGCGTCGAGGTTTGATAAAGGCTCGTCAAACAGGAAAACCTTGGGGTTACGGACGATAGCGCGGCCCATAGCCACACGCTGGCGCTGTCCGCCGGAAAGCTGTTTGGGCTTTTTATTAAGCTGAGATTTCAAATCGAGAATCTCCGCCGCCGCCATGACCTTTCTGTGGATTATTTCCTTATTTTCCTTGCGGAGAGTCAATGAAAACGCCATGTTTTCATAAATAGTCATGTGCCCGTACAGAGCGTAGTTTTGGAAAACCATTGCTATATCTCTGTTTTTGGGTGGTTCCTTGGTGCAGTCCTTACCGTCTATGATAAGACTGCCCTTTGTTATATCTTCGAGACCGGCGACCATTCTGAGAGTCGTGGACTTGCCGCAACCGGACGGTCCGACAAGGACGATAAATTCGCCGTCTTTAATATCGAGATTAAAATCGTAAACAGCCTGAACGCCGCCGTCATAAATTTTGTCGAGATGCTGAATATTTACTTCGGGCATTTTACACCTCACCGTTATCGGAAGCCGTAATTTTTTCTTCCGTTTCTTTCAGCGCTTCTTCCGCCGCGACTTTAGCGGCGACCGCTTTGGCTTCGTCTTCCGCTTCCATTTCTTTAACGACAGCCGTAATATCCACTTCGCCCGATTCGACTTTCTTTATATGCTTTTGAAGTCTGACCGACTGAATAATTCCCAAAATGCCAGCGGCTATCAGACATGCCGCCGATGCGAGGAGATAAACCAAAAGAATTATGAATTCAACCCAGCTTTGGTCGGGTGTAGGATAAAAGCCGAAATAGCCCACGGTAAGCATTTTGTGATTGAGTCCGTAAAGCGGAAATCCGAATATACGGATGACTTGAAGCCCCGCTATTACGAAAAGCACATAGCTGTATACTTTATTATAATTTTTTACGTTCTCGGATGAAAGGAACGTCATTAACAGTATAATTAACGTCATCAATACGGATACGCCGATCAACATAAGCCCGGCTGCCGTTTTGGACTTTGCGGAGTCATAATAAAAAGTGCCTGTATAAGCGTAGATCAGCATGAAATACAAACAGTTGAATACCAGACCTAAAAGCGCCAAAACCTGCGCCCATTTGTTTTTCTTATAGCGCATTATGTCATGGTCGATAATAACCTGGTTAGGAGTTTTCTTTTCCATTATGCAACCTCCTTGACAAGCCCGCTTTCAAGAAGCTTCTTTTCGCCTTGCATAAGTTTGATTTTCCATATAAGGTTCAAAACAAATCCAACTGCGTTAACAAGAAGTATACCGGCAAGTGCATATCCCAAAGGGAACGTCCAGTTATTATTGGGTTTCCATGCGTCTTTATATAGATACTCGTACACTGCTTTCATACTGTCCAAATCACATTTTGTACTGAAAACAGTCTGACAATTATGAACCATAACGATAATTACGATTGCAAGCGCAATTTCAAAAGCTACCGCAATGCCGACTGCAACATAATTCGTTATGTAGTATTTACGTCTTTTATTGGTGCCCATTACGTAATTGAGCACAACAGCCAAAACCATAACTATACCCATTATAAGCAACACGTCGCTTACATTCTGGGTCACGTTAAAAAAATCTTTGGCACCATGAGCCGTATAGACAAATTTTTCCGGCTCATCCCATATACTCTCTCCCGGAATTTCTATTTCGGCAATACGCTCTACGCCAGCCGAAGAATCGTAAAGTTTTGATATCTGAAAAATACCGCCGCTACAGAATATCAGTGAAAATACGACCGTCAACGCCGCTATTATCAAAGATACAAGCATAAAGATTTTCTGAAATTTCATTTGGGTCTTCATGACGTTTCCCCCGTTTAAGACAGCTACATACGCCCGCCCGAAAGCGGGCGTATTAGCTTATCCATAAAATTTAATTTAGATTTAACAATCGCTTATGTTAATTAGCCGCTATATTGTTGTTGTAATATCTGAATGCATTACCCCATGCAGTCTGCGCATAACCGTCTACGGTAGACAATCCGTAAGTATTAAGCAACGTTATCACGCCGGCCGCATTTGCGGGAATTTTCAAATTCAACGCCTTAACGACTTCAATCTGTTTGGAGGTATCAAATCCGTAATACATCATATCCGTAAGCAGATTGCCGGTGCACTTACTGTTGGCATAGAAGAAGTTCAAACCTTCGCCGCCCTTACCGGAAATATACTTATAGTCGTCCGCCATAGCGCCGGTCTGACCGCTTGTGAAAGGCAGGGTTGTAGGCGCAAGCGTATACCACATATTGTTTTTATCGATTATCTGACGGGTATGTCTTATTGTGCCGTTGGAAATCGCAAGCGCAACTATATCCGAGCCTGCAAGTCCGCATTTAGACGTGCACTGATATTCGAAGCCTTGGTCCTTAATACCGAGGTTAAGACAGCTACCGAGGAACTTACGCGCATGGTTGGTGAAGTTCTGGCTTGCTTTCTTATAGAACACGTCAAGGTTTTCATCGGTCAAAACAGGAATCTGTTTGTTTTTATAAATTCTGCCGGTATACAGCTCGTTATTATATGCAAAGTACTGGCTTTGATAAGCAGGTTTTACATAATACTGCGTTCCGTCGTATGTTGCAACAATACCTTCCGTCTTAGCCTGATCCAAAGTTTTCGCAACCTTAGTGCCGTACCATGTTCCGTAATCTGCATTTACGGTAGCGCCCTGAGCCGCAGTAATATTGCCTGCAACAGACTGAGGACCGTACGTCATAAGAATCTGTCCGTCGTTGGAGTAGAAGTAATCGATAAACTTAAGTACGGCGGAAAGTTTTTCGGCATTGCCCTTTACATAATTTACGGGAACAACGAAGCCACCGTCTTTGACGCCACGCCAGCTTTCCGTAAATCTCATTACGGTATCTTTCTGACCGTCGTCATTAGTATCCCAGAAGGATACGGGCGTAAGAATGGGCGCATAGTTATATCCGCTTTCAACACCTTCCTTAGTTACGGTACCGTCTGCAATGAAGCCGCCCTTAGAGGTCTGAGTCTGCGAATAGTCTGTGGAGCTGTAGAATTGAACATTCTTTTCATTAACACTGCCCGCTATGCTGGCATAACCGTCGGAAGCGTTAAGTCCGGTATAATAGAGACCTTCCTTTGCAAGCGCGTTCATTTTGGTAAGCGCGTTCCAGGTAGCCTCGTCGGCACGGGCGTCTTTCATGTTACCCTTGCTGTCTATATAAGTGAAGAGATTCTGGTATCTGGAAGTAAGTCCGCGGATACCGTACAGCTCGCCCGCCATAGAAGCTACGTCATAAGTTCTGTTCGTATAACCGGTACGCGAACCGAGCATATAGGAAGCTGCTTCTCCCTTGGACTTGTTGCCAAGCAACGCACTGCTGGAAACCGCGCATCTGCCGAGCGCCGTGTACAAATCTACGTCCCAAGCGGCGTAAGCGCTGTTAAATACGTCCGAAAGAGTTGTATAGAACGCAGCCGTTTCATTGGGCCTATGATATGCAACTTTGATATATTCGCGCAATATCGTTATAAGCTGTGCGCCGGTAACCTTTCCCGCAGATGCATTAATTGCCCAGTTCTGAAGGTCTACAATGTTGCCGCTGGTGCTTTCATATTTATAACCGCATGCATCCTTTATTGCCTTACCGAGGGGCGTAGCCTCGTCCTTGGCAGCCTTCAAGGCCGCGTCGTAATCTACGACTATCTGAATGGTATGCTTTGTTTCTGCCTTATTTTCATCTTCGGTAAAGGCATGCTTATTGTTTCCCCATACGGGAGTTCCGCCGAGTACGTTGGGATCCGTCACGGAGATATAATAACCGCCCGTCTGTCCCATGAAGGAGTCTGCGGAAGCTTTATCTCCCGTTACTCCCTTTGCGGTAGCCTGTGAAAGGAACGTTCCGGTAGCTGCCGAAACGTCTGCGGAGTCAAGAAGAACCTCGACCACGTCCTTACGCATAAGCACGTATTTTTCGATATCGTCGTTACCGTCGAAATAAGGAAGCATATACATTGCGCCGTTAGTCGTGTCCGCGGTAAGCGAAAGTCTGACTATGGGGTTTGCCTGAAGGAAAGCCGCATAGTTAGGCATGTAATACAGATAATCGTTAATATTAAGGAAGCTTTGGTTTGCCGCCTGCTCGGTTACAATCGTATCCGCGGAAGCGGTAATGAATGCGTAATCGCTCAAAGGAACGTTTGCGGCTTTAAGCTCTTTAATCGTTTCGCTTGCTTTCTTTCCGCCTTTGGCAACCCAGTCGTCCTCAAAGCTTAACCCAAGCTTAGTCGACAGCGCTGCCCATGCCGGTTTAAGGTTGCCGGAAACATACGATTTACCCGCGAACGTTACGCTTGAAGCAGTATCTCCGCCAAGCGCTTTAATCTGCGTATCCTTGTAAGTTATACCTGTTTCATCCTTTTCGTAACCGATATGAGTTTTAATTGATGTTACGCCACTATATGTTAAATTGTCACTAGCATCAACCGAGGGAGTAAGATCCGCCGCCAGATTAGGTTTATTCCCGCGGACGTATTCCGCACCGGTAGCACTTGCGTTCATTCCGCCGCCGGCCCAGTTGTCTGTTACGTCTTTACCGACATACGAGCCGTTGGTAAGATTTGCACCGCCCGGCGTATATGTACCGCTCCATGTACCGTTGCCACCATTTCCACCACCGCTGCCATTATCACAGGCGGCTAAAGAAATAGCCATTGAGCCTGCCATAACAAATGATACTGCGGCAAAAGCAATTTTTTTGGTTTTGTTCATTTTTTTCTCCTTATATTTTATTTCAACTACGGATTGCCCCGCATTAAAATCTTTTTTATTATTCTTTTACGCCGCCCATATTTACGCCCTTCGCAAAATACTTCTGTATGAAGGGATAAATTACCAATATGGGCACCATTGCAAATACAACCATTGCATAAGCTATAGACGTCGCTTCGCCGATATTGGGTATGTCGGCAAGATCCTGATTATAGTTGCCTGTCAACGACGTATTAAGCTGTATAAAGTCACGCATGTAAACCTGTACGGGCCAGGAATAACTTTGTCCGGCAGCACCGGTTACCTTATAAGCCCAGAAATAACCGTTCCAACGCGAAATTCCGAAGAACAGCGCGACAGTCGCAATTGTCGCCTTGCTCATGGGTATGTATACTTTGGTAAGTATCTGTAGCTCGGTCGCGCCGTCAATGCGCGCCGCCTCCTCTATTTCCGAAGGCACGCCTTCGAAAGAGTTTCTTAAAAGCACTATGTTGGTTGCATTCATACCCATAGCGATAACTATTAACCATTTAAGGTCGATGTCCGCCATATTGGTACTGCCCGCAAATATTGTGGACATGACTTTGCCGGTCGATTGATAGTTAAGAAACTGGGGAACAACGCCCGCAGAGAACCACATTGTGAATACGAGGAAGAAGTTCCAGCCGTGCCTGCCCATAATCCTTTTCTTGGAGAGCGCGTAAGCACCGAGTATGGAATAAATCAAACACCAGATAGTACCGATAAAAGTAACAAACAGCGTGTTGGAGTAGCTTACCCAGAAGCGGGAGCTGTTGAATACATATTTGAAAGAATCAAGCTGTAATTTTCCGGCAGGCCAAAGCACAACCTTGCTTTCCTTGACCGCATCCCAATCGCTGAACATAGAGCTGAGCGCGAATATAAGCGGATATATACACATTGCCGCGAACACAATCAGGAAAAAATATGCGATTATTTTGAATATCAGCTCGCTGACTTCCATTTTTCTTTTCATGCTATTCTCTCCTCCTTAATACAGCGACACGTCGGAAGCTTTTCTGGCTATCGTGTTTGCGCCTATGACAAGTATCATACCTATGAGGTTGTTTGTCATTTCACCCGCAATACCGTACGCCTGATTAATAGGATCCGAAAGGTTATTCGCCCAAGTGGAAACAACGGTCGCCACCGCATAGTTGCCGTAAGTCGAGCCGGGGCATAACAGGTACAGCTTTTCGTATCCTACGGAAAGCAGTCCGCCTATCTTCATTATAAGCATTATTATAACGGTGGAAAGAATACTGGGAATAACGACGTATCTCATCTGCGCCATCTTGCCCGCGCCGTCTATCTGCGCCGCCTCGTACGAGGTCGGCGACACCGCGATAACCGCGGCGAAGAAAACAATTGAGTCGTAGCCGGCATGCTCCCATATATCCGTAATTATGTATATTGACCTGAAATATTCCGTCGTATATATCAGACCGTCATTAAGCTTGTCATGAAGCGTCTGGGAACTTGATATTTTACCAAGCAGTCGCGAAATTACGCCGACGGACGTACCGCCCTCAGAACCCGCGAACAGCGCCATTGCAAGCGAGGTAACAATAACCGTCGAAATAAATTTGGGCAGGTATACGCACACCTGCATTATCGATCTTGCTATGTTGGATTTGACCTCGTTGAAAAACAGCGCGAGAATTATCGGCATAGGGAATCCGAATAAAAGACCGTAGAACGCCGTAATAAACGTATTTCTGAACGCCGGCCAGAAATATACCGCCTGATCCCCGACAAAAACCGTTTGGAAATTGTTTATACCTGCCCAGGGGCGGTCCGAAGACGTCGGGAAATCACCGTATCTGAACGCCGCCGTAAGCTCGTACATGGGAAGATATTTCCACAGCACGTAGACAAGTATCATCGGCACAAGCATGAGATACAGACGCCAGTCCTTCAACAGCGTGAAGCCGGTTGTCTTCCATTTGTTCCGCTCAGTTTCGTCCCTTACCTGCTGTTCGGCGGACATGGAATAAGTTCCCGTCGCCTCGTCGTAGTCAAGGAAATCGTCACATTTGAGTTTGAACATCGAGATTTTCCTCCATATCGCTTAGATATCCTGTTATTTGTAGAGCGGTTTCCCGCATATTACCTTATTAATTATACAAATCGTCGTCGTGACGCTTCAACGCCGTCAGACTTTGTTCGTCCAAATCAATCGGCTCGTCGCCGAAATTGTCGCGGCGCTGTTTTTCTTTCCGCTCGTCGTCCAGTCTTTTAAGATAATGCTTCTGGTCCTCGAACATTCCGTCGAGACGGCGCACTATCAGAATTATTACCAACCCGACCGCCAAAGACATTACGTCAAGCAGTTGCCCGACAAGCGAGGGCACGAAACCGTAACCGAAGCAAACCGCCGAAACCGTTCTTCCGATAACCACCGACACCCAGCCCGCCAAAAGAAACAGCGCGGAAAAATACCACTTTTTCCTTATCCTCTCCTTGCCGACAAACCTTGTCATAAGCAGAAGAAGCATTATAAACGCATTTCCTATTATATATACGGCAAACCAGTTGTTTGAAAAGCCCGTAGTTTTGAGATTAAGCAGGCAATACAAAAGCCCGTCGCCCAAAGCATAAAACACGGACGGCCAGCCCCAGCGCATCATAACCATCAGCACTATGGGCACCATCGGCGAAAAAGTGAAAGTAAGCGGACCCCCGCCGAACCTTTTGTATGCGAAATGCACGACCAGCTCGAACACGACCAGAATAACCGCGAATAAAAACAGGTCTGTCAGGCGATATTGCCTTATTGATATCATTCTTGAACCGTTTTTACGCATATTTTATCTGTTCGCACACTTTTTCGGGTAGAAAATGTTATTTTTTTACACTTAGCCTAAACATTATATCATAGCAGTTTTTAAAAATCAATATTTTTTTGATTGTTTCACGAAAAATTTTATGATACAATATTCACGTAAATTTCAAAGGAGTTTCACAATGAAAATTTTGTATTTGACCCCTCAAGACGACCTGCAAAAGGCCTTTTCCGGGTTAAAAGGGCCCGCCGAAGTACATCTGGCTAAGGGTATTTACGCACAAAAAACGGAGATATGCGCCGACAATATTTCGGTATACGGAGAGGACCGTGAAACAACCGTTTTGTCGTACGGCGACTATGCAAAAAAAATACATGCCGACGGCAAAGAATACAACACCTTCCGCACTTATACCCTTTGCGTTACAGGAAACAACGTGCGTCTTTTTAACCTTACCGTGGAAAACACCAACACGCAGCCCGAAAAAGTCGGGCAGTGCGTGGCGCTGTCCGTGCACGGCGATAATTTCTATGCGGAAAATTTAAATCTCAAATCCACGCAGGACACGCTTTTCCTTTCCCCTTTCCCCGACGACCTCGTCGTCCGTTACCGCGGCTTTATCCCTCAAAGACAGCTTTACCGCGAGGGCGCGAATTTACATTTTTTCAACCGATGTAATATTTACGGCACCGTGGATTATGTATTCGGTTGCTCGGAAGCGTATTTCAAAAACTGCCGTTTTGTTTCCGTTCACGACGAAAGAGGTGTCGGGTACGTTGCCGCGCCCGCGCACCCGCTCGGAGAAAAACGCGCGTTCAGCTTTATTGATTGCGACTTTACGGACGGCGGCGCGGGAAAAGAAAGTGTTTATCTTGCCCGCCCCTGGCGGGATTTCGGAAAGTGCAGCTTTATAAATTGCCGTCTTGACGGGCATATCGTACCCGCGCTTTTCGATAAATGGAACGATACGGAGCGCGACAAGACCGCAAGATTTGCCTATTACAATTTAAAATGCAATTTTAACGCTTCGCCCGTCGGCTGGTCCGCAGAGCTTACGGCAGAACAGGCAAATGACATTATAAATGCATGCGAGTGTAAATTTAATGACATTAAAGGTAATTTTTGACGATTATTGTAAACGCCTTTAAACTTTTATATAATTAGCAGAGTTTAAAAGCGGACGCAGGAAAAATAAATGTTTTTGTTATATTTTAACGCCCCCGACCGCAAAATGCGGTCGGGGGCGTTTTATTTTGTTAAGCATTGTTTATTATAATATCAATCCCCGTTAAAGCCGAAGAATTCCGCGGCGTTGTTATAGCAGACGTCCTCTACTATTTTGCCGAGAGTTTCCATTTCCGAAGCGGGATACTGTCCGCTTTCAACCAATCTGCCAAGCATCTGGCACAGCAGTCTTCTGTAATACTCGTGTCTGGGATAAGCGAGGAAGGAACGGCTGTCCGTAAGCATGCCCACCGACTGCGCCACAAGCCCTACCTGCATAAGCGTTTCCAGATTCTGCCTCATGCCGTCCTGCTGGTCTAAGAACCACCACGCGGTGCCGACCTGTACCCTGCCCTTTACGCCTTCCTTCTGGAAGCAGCCGGCTAGCACAGTCAAAGCGTAATTGTCGCGCGGGTTGAGGCAGTAAAGTATGGTCTTGGGCAGATTGCCGTCTTTGTCCAGCTCTCCCAACAGCGCGGAAAGCTTTTCCATATACACGCTGTCCTCTATCGCGTCGAAGCCGGTATCCGGTCCGATTTTAGCCAGCATGCTTTTGGAATTGTTTCTGAGCGCGCCTATATGGTATTGCTGTGCCCAGCCGTACTTTGCATACTGTTTGCCGAGGAATACGAGTATGTAGCCCTTATACTTGTCCTGCTCCGCTTCCGTCACGGGCTGACCTTTAAGACCCTTTAAGAATATTTTATTTGCTTCCGCATAAGTCGCGGGCGCGTAATGTACTACGTCGAGAGCGTGGTCCGAAAGCTTGGAGCCCATCTCGTCGAAATACTTTATTCTTTCCGCAAGCGCGTCGCAAAGTCCGCGCAAATCCTTTATGCGCTTACCGACTACGTTGCCAAGCTGTTTTACCCAGTCCGCAAACCAGGACAGCTCAACGTTTATCGCCTTGTCGGGACGGAACGCCGGACGCACTTTAACCTTCAAGGTTTCGTCCGAGTTCATCTTTTTGTGCCATTCGAGACTGTCGACGGGATCGTCCGTCGTGCAGACCGTTTTGACGTTGAATTTATACATCATTTCACGCGCGGTAAGCGTTTCGAGGACGGCGTTCGCCTTGTCCCAGATTGCCTGCGCGTTGGCGGGATTGATAACTTCCTCTATGCCGAAGTATCTGCGCATTTCCAGATGCGACCAGTGATAAAGCGGATTGCCGACGAAATAGGGCATGCTTTCTACAAACTGCATGTATTTTTTATAATCGTCGTCGGGACCGGAAACAGAATCTTCCAAATATCCGCGCGCGCGGAGAGCGCGCCATTTGTAGTGGTCGCCGTATCTGTCGCCGGCGCCGAGCCATACCTCTGCAAGATTTCTGAATTTTTTATCCTCGTAAATCTCTTTGGGTTGAAGATGGCAGTGATAGTCTATAATGGGCATCTTTTCGGCGTGGTCGTGATACAGCGTTTTCGCCGTTTCCGTGTCCAGAAGGAAGTCTGCGTCCATAAAGGGCTTGACCTGCGATACTGCCTTTACCTCCGTCTTTACCGCTTTTTTTGCCGCTGTTTTAACCGTCTTGGCGGTTTTAGCCGCGGTTGCGGCTTTCGCCGTCTTTGTTGTCTTTGCCGCGGGTTTTGCCGCTGCGTTTTTCTTTTCGGTTGCCATTATAACGTTACCCCCGTTTTGAATATTGCAATTTCTTTGGTTTGATTAATTTCGTTTTTGGCAAGCTTTCCGTTTGCCGTATCCACTACAAGATTTATAAGATTTTCAAGCTGGACGTCGAAGTCGCTTTCCAGCACCGCGCCCGCGTTGAAGTCTATCCAGTTGCTCTTTTTTGCCGCCAGTTCGGAATTGGTTGCTATTTTAAGCGTGGGCACAAAGCCGCCGAAAGGCGTGCCGCGACCCGTGGTAAACAGAACCAGATGACAACCTGCCGCACCAATATTCGTCACCGCGCACATATCGTTGCCCGGACCGTTTAAAAGGTTAAGCCCCTTTGCCGTAACGTAACCGTCGTCGAAAACGACGTCCTCTACCGGACCGGAACCCGATTTTTGGGTACAGCCCAGCGACTTGTCCTCAAGCGTGGTTATTCCGCCCGCCTTATTGCCCGGAGAGGGATTTTCATAAACGGTCTGACCGTTACGGCGGAAATAGTCCTTAAAGTCGTTAATAAGCTTTACGGTCTTGCCGAAAACTTTTTCGTCCTTCGCCCTGTTCATGAGAAGCTGTTCCGCACCGAACATTTCGGGCACTTCGGAAAGCACCGTCGTGCCGCCCGCGGCAACTATATAGTCGGAAAATCTGCCGACAAGCGGATTTGCCGTAATGCCGGAAAGCCCGTCGCTTCCGCCGCACTTCAAACCCACTTTCAGGCAGGAAATGTCCTGCTCCGTGCGCCTGTCGTTTTTGATAACGTCGGCTATCTGCTTCAAAAGCGCGACGCCGCTTTCTATTTCGTCGTCCACTTCCTGACAGACCATAAACTTAATGCGGCTTTCGTCGACGTCGCCCAAGCCCTCTTTAAAGGCGGACATTTGGTTGTTTTCACAGCCCAGTCCCAAAACGAGCACGCCGCCCGCGTTGGGGTGCCGCACCATTTTCTGCAAAATAAGCTTGGTCCTTTCATGGTCGTCGCCGAGCTGCGAGCAGCCGTACGGATGCGTGAAAGTAAACGCCCCGTCAAAGCCGTACGTGCCGTAGCGCGTTTTAAAGGTTTCGACAATAAGCTTAGCCTGACCGTTGACGCAGCCGACCGTGGGAATTACCCAAAGCTCGTTCCTTATTCCGACGTCGCCGTTTGCACGCCTGTAAACGTTTACTTTGCGCGGCGCTGCTTTTTTGAGCGGCGTGGGAATTTTATCGTAGACGTATTCCAGATTTTCGGAAAGATTGGTCTTTACGTTGTGGGTATGCACGTGCGCGCCCGCCTTTATTGCCGCAGTGGCGCGGGCAATCGGGTTGCCGTACTTTATAATCTGTTCGCCGACGGCTATATCCTTCAAGGCGAATTTATGCCCTTTGGTAATATCTTCGGTAAGCGCGACTCCCTCGTGCGTTTCACCCTTTTTCAAGTCCGTCAGGGCTACGGCAACGTTGTCGAGGGGATTAATTACGATTGTCTTTTTCAAAGTACGCTCCCCTTATTTGCAGGCGCCGTTGCAGCCCGAAACGAAGCATTCCAAAGCCGCTTTCATGCCCTTTGTGTCCATTGCCCTTAAATATTTTGCGACGGTAGAGGTGATTTCGGGATGGATTTTGTTCATATCCGTTTCCCATGCCTCGACCCAACCGAGCGCTTCGCGCGCCAGCTTATCGTAGTCGCCGTTAAACTCCGCCCAAAGCTTAGCCCACTTTTCAAGGAAAGCCGCATCGTCTTTAAGCGCTATCTTCTCATTCCCGCGCACGCCCTTGTGGAACTGTACAAGCGCCGCAAAAGCAAACAGCAGGCGTTGGGGAAGCCGACCCTTTATCCTCACGTAATCCGTAAGCGTGGGCAAAAGCCTTGTCCTGAACTTGGTCGTCGAATTGAGCGCTATGGACATAAGCTCGTGACGGATATAGGGGTTTTTATATCTTTCGATTACGCTTTCCGCGAAAGCGGTCATCTGGTCCTGCGGCAAATCTATAGTGGGGTTGACTTCCTCGAATACAAACTCACGCACGAATTTGCCGATGGTCTTGTCGTTTACCGCTTCGCCGACGGTGTCTATGCCGCAAAGGTACGCAACGGGAACCATAGCCGTATGCGAACCGTTTAAAATTTTGACCTTTCTCTGTTTGTAGGGGTGAATGTCGTCCGCAAAAATTACGTTCAGTCCCGTGCTGTCCGCGGGGAGATATTTTTGCACAAGCGATTGCTTTTTAAGCACCCAAAGGTGGAAAATTTCGCCCTTTACGACGTTGTTGTCTATATAACCGGTTTCCTTTTGAATTTGTTCTATTTCGTTTTTTGGATAGCCGGGGACAATTCTGTCGACAAGCGTGGACGTGAATTTGTTCGCCGTCTGCATCCACTTTACGAAATCTTTGTCCATTTTGTTTATTTCGGCAAGCTCGGTAAGACAGCGGTAAAGCTCGTCGCCGTTGTCGTCTATAAGCTCGCACGGGATAATGGCAAGTCCCCTGTTCGGGTCGCCTTTAAAACGGTCGTATCTTCTTTTAAGCAGGGCGAGAAGCTTGCCGGGGAAGCTTTTGGGGCATTGAGTAAAGTCGGTATCCTCGGGGTCTACCGCGATGCCCGCTTCCGTTGTGTTGGAAATTATTACCTGCAAATCCTCGCTTTCGCCGTATTTTAAAAATCTTTCATACTCCGTAAAAGGATTGAGACAATCGCCGATAACGTCTATTATCCTGCTGGATTTTACGTTTTCGCCGTTGTTGATACCCTCTAAACGCAGGGTATAAAGCCCGTCCTGGTCGGCAAGGTCTTTTACTCTGCCGAAGGGCATGGGCTGAACCACCGCGACGCCCGCGTTAATCGCGCCCTTGTCGTTGAGGTCCTGAATTATCCACTCAACGAAGGCGCGGAGGAAATTTCCTTCGCCGAACTGCATTATTTTTATCGGCCTTTCGGGCTTGGAATATAATTTTTTGCTTAACTGTTCCATGAAACACTCCTGTATTTTTTCTATTGAACTGCGGGAATTAAGACGCCTTGAACGTCTTAAACTGTTTAATGTCTTTTTACGTTGTTTTCGACTATTTCTTCCGTTTCCGCATCAAACACATACGCCGCGACAACGGGAACGTTGAAGGTGAATTCGTCGCCCATTGCGGGTGTGTCGTGAGGGTTTACTTTAAGGATAACGTTTACCTTTTCGTCGCCCTCGCCGACGGTCGCGTAGACGTTGGTGGTGTCGCCGAGAAGCTCGGTAAGCTCCACCTTGGATTTAACTGCGAACGAAGTTTTATTTGCTTTGCCGAGCTTTATAGCCTCCGGTCTGAATGCAAAAACAATCTTTTTGCCCTCTACCGAAGCGACGTCCTTTACTATGGGAGCAAGATCAAATTCCAGTCCGCTGCCCTTGAATTTGCCGCCCTCCGCGATGCCCCTTATAAAGTTCATGGGGGGCTCGCCTATAAAGCCTGCGACGAAAAGATTTTTGGGATAGAAATACAGCTCGTACGGGGTGCCTATCTGCTGGACGTAGCCGCCGGATTTCATGACGACTATTCTGTCAGACATGGTCATTGCCTCCGTCTGGTCGTGGGTGACGTAAATAGTAGTCGCGCCGACGGAACGGTGAATTTGTTTGATTTCGGAACGCATGGTAACGCGCTGTTTTGCGTCGAGGTTGGATAAAGGTTCGTCCATAAGGAATATATTAACCTTTCTTATCAGTGCGCGGCCGACCGCAACGCGCTGGCACTGACCGCCGGAAAGCGCGCGGGGGAATCTTTCGAGATAATCCGTAAGGCCGAGTATTTTTGCGGTTGCCTGCACTTTTTCCTCGATAATGTCCGCGTCGATTCCTTCGAGAGTAAGACCGAAGGCAAGGTTTTCGTACACCGTAAGATGGGGGTACAGCGCGTAGGACTGGAATACCATTGCGATTCCCCTGTCGCGCGAGGACATCTGGTTGGCAAGCTTGCCGTCGATGTAAAATTCACCCGAGGTGATGTCCTCCAGACCCGCAATCATTCTGAGCGTGGTAGACTTACCGCAGCCCGAGTCGCCTACAAGACAGATAAATTCGCCGTCCTTGACTTCCATATTGAAATCGTGCACGGCATGATAGCCGTTAGGATAAACTTTGTTTACGTCTTTAAATAAGAGTTGTGCCATTTTATTTATTTCCCCTATTAAATTTTTCTTATTTTAAATCTTTCGTAGCGATATTGTCCATATCGTCGTAAGTCTGGTTTTCTCCGCACATGCCCCAAATAAACGTATAGTTATGCGTGCCTATTCCCGTATGAATGGACCAGCTGGGCGAGATGACCGCCTGTTCGTTGTGCATAATTATGTGACGCGTTTCCTGCGGGGTGCCCATAAGGTGAATGACCGCCTCCGTTTCGGGAAGCTCGAAATACATGTAAACTTCCATTCTTCTTTCGTGCGTGTGGCTGGGCAGGGTGTTCCATCCGCTGCCCTCGGCAAGCTCGGTCATGCCCATGGCAAGCTGACAGCTTTCGCACACGTCGCCGATAATGAACTGGTTTATCGTGCGCTTGTTCATGCCCGCCTCGGTCCCGAGGTGTCTTTGCACGCAGTACTTAACGCCCTCGGGCGCGGGCTTGCCGTCTACGGGTTTAACTATTTTGACGGTGGGATAAGCCTTGTGCGCGGGGCTGGAATTTATATAAAATTTGGCGGGATTTTTGGGGTCTGCGGAAGTAAATTCCACCTGTTTTGTACCCATGCCGATATAAATACCTTCTTTAAAGCCAATATCATATTTTTTGCCGTCAAGCGTGATAACGCCCGCACCGCCGATATTAATTACGCCCATTTCGCGCCTTTCGAGGAAGTAAGCGGTCGCAAGCTCTTTAAACGTGCCGAGAGACAGCGTCTCCTTTACGGGCATTGCGCCGCCTGCGATTATTCTGTCCTGATGCGAATAGGTAAGTAAAATTTCGTCCTCCTCGAACAGGTACTTGATTAAATATTTTTCCCTGAGCTCCATTGTGCCGTAGCGTTTGGAGTCGTCGGGGTGGTTGGCATATCTGATATCGAATTTCATAAAATCTCCTTAAAAATTTGAAATATTGCGCAAAACGCATTTAATTGACAATCCGCGGCCTGCGGAATCTGTTCCGGATACTTCGCCGACGCTCAGTATGACAAGGCTAAACGGTTATAGACCGTTCCACTTGTTGCGGATAAATTGCGAACAGGGAATTATATCGTCGCCCGTCGTGCCTTCCAGCACGAGCGTTGCGTTTTTATCGTAAGCCTTGATTTTGCTTAAAATTTTATCGAAGTCGAACATTCCTTTACCGGGAGCAACCTGTTTAAGCTTTCCGTCTTCGAACACGCAGTCCTTGATATGGAACACTGCTATTCTGCCTGCAAAGGTTTGCAGTCCTTCATCTAAAATTTCAAGATACTTTGCGTAATTAGACGCGTCAAGATAGTTGTATATATCGAAAATAATTTTAACGTTTTCCGCATTTACGGCGTCGACGGCGCGCTTTAACGTTGCGACGTTCCAGCAAACGTGTCCCGCCGCGCCCTCCATGCCGACGAACGCACCGACGGTTTTCGCGTAATCTGCAAGCTCTTTAAAGGTGTTTATAACCGTTTGCAAAGCTTGCTCCGTGCGGTTAAGGGGATTGTATGTCCACTTGTCGTCGTTGAAGGAGCCCGTCTCCGAGCCGACTATGTTACAGCCCAGCGCGGACGAATATTTTAAATAGCTTTTGAAAACCGCTTTACCGTTTTCGACTTTGGCTTTATCCGAATGAACGGGGTTGAAATACGCGCCTATAAGCGGAACCTTTATCCCCGCGGCTTTAAGCGCGCCGCCTATCGCCGCGGAGTTTTCCGCGTTCAACGCTTCGGGGACGTATTTTATTTCGTCCATAAATTTGTACGCAACAAGCTGAACCGCGGATATGCCGCAGTCGCCCGCTTTTTTTATTGCGTTGTCAAGCCCTTTTACGCCCAAATCGTGCGTGCGGAATGCTATTTGCATAAAATTCCTTTATAGTTACGTTTTAATTTTTGTCGCGGTAACGGCGCACATTCTTTGCCGTCGCCCGCAATAAAATTACGTTTTAAATTATCTCTGTACGCGGCCGCTTCCGTCGCCGCCCGCAAGCGCTTCGACTTCCTTTCTGGAAACGAGGTTGAAGTCGCCGGGGATTGTATGCTTCAATGCAGATGCCGCAACGCCGAACTCCAAAGCGTCCTTGAAGTTCTTTCCGTCAAGGAAGCCCGTAATGACGCCGCCGGCAAAGCTGTCGCCGCCGCCGACGCGGTCTACTATGGGATGAAGCGAATACGTCTTGGAGTGATAGAAGTCGCCGCTCTTTGCCTCGTAAATGCAAGCCGACCAGCCGTTATCCGACGCGGAGTGGGATACGCGGAGGGAGGATATGGCGTACTTGAAGCCGAGGTCCTTGCACATTCTCTGGAAAATATCTTTATAGCCCGCAAGCTCCAAATCGCCCTTGGTTACGTCGGTCGCGCCGGGCTTGTAGCCGAGGACGAGGTCTGCGTCCTCCTCGTTGCCGATACATACGTCGACGTATTGCATAAGGTTGGTCATTACCTTTTTCGCCTTTTCGCTGGACCACAGTTTTTTACGGAAGTTCAAATCGCACGAAACGGTTACGCCGTGCTTTTTAGCCGCCTTTAACGCCGCTTCCGTCAAAGCCGCCGCGCTGTCCGAAACAGCCGGAGTGATGCCCGTAAAGTGAAACCAGTCCGCGCCCTTGAAAATAGCGTCGAAGTCGAAATCCTTCTCGGTCGCGGTGGTAATTGACGAATGAGCCCTGTCGTAAACCACCTTGGACGGTCTTATGGACGCGCCCGTTTCGAGGTAGTATATACCCAGCCTTTCGCCGCACTTTGCGACATGGCAGGTTTCAACGCCGTATTTGCGGAGGGAAGCAACCGCGCACTCGCCCAGCTCGTTGTCGGGCACGGCGGTTACGAACTCAGCTTTGTGTCCGTAGTTCGCGCACGATACCGCAACGTTCGCTTCGCCGCCGCCGTAGTTGATATCGAACTCGTCGGCCTGAATAAACTTTTCATTGTTGGGGGTGGAAAGGCGGAGCATAATCTCGCCCATGGTTACGATTTTTTTCATAAATATTTTTCTCCTGAATTTATTTTTATAATTTATTTATCGAATTCGAAACAATTTGCCTGTGCGGGGTTCATTTTCCGCTTGCCCGAAACCGACACGTCCTCCGTGCCCGCTTCTATTACGCAGACGTCCCAGGCATATCCGTGCTCGCTGTCTATACCGTTGAAATCGCCCGACACGGCAAACAGTCTGAGCCTGCCTTCCTCTATTTCGCCCGTAAAGCTTTTTCCGTTTTTAAGCTCGCAGAACAGGCGGCACCTTACGCACTCTATGCATTTGTTTCCGTGTTGCTCGTCCTCTATATAGAACCACGTTTTATCGAAAATACTTGCCAGCGCGCCTTTGCGTTTTATTGTTAATTTTCTCATGTTTCACCTTACTTTTTCAAGACGAGATGAACGGCGAAACCGCCGAACTCGTGTTCGAGATACGCCACGTTCATAACGCCCTCCGCATTGTATTTTTGCGAACCTTCCATGACCTTGTATCCCCTTTTTTCAAGTTGATACAGCGCGCGCTTGACCGAGTTGGTCGCAACCGCGATATGCCCGTGAGTCCCGTGGAAAGGCTTTTTCATCATCTCCATATAAGTCGCCGCAAATACCGAGCTGTTGCCCACCTTTTTTGTGAAGCCGAAAGCTTTGTCGAACTCGTCCGCGACGGACTCCGCTTCTTCGGGATTGGCGCAGTTGAGCCCTACGTGTACCATGGTAAAGCCGAGCATTTTATCAATCGCCTCGCGGCAGAGTTTTGTAATGCCCGCCCAGTCTTCCGCGTCCAAAAGAGAAGAAGGAACAATCCAGCTTCCGCCGCAGCAGACTATCTTTTTATATGCAAGGTAGTTGTTAAGGTTATCCGCGGTTACGCCGCCCGTGGGCATAAAACGCATGGTCGTATAGGGACCGCAAACAGACTTTATGTAAGGAAGTCCGCCCGCTTGCTCCGCAGGGAAAAATTTGGCGAAGTCAAGCCCCAGTTCAAGCGCCTGCTCTATTTCGCTTGCGGAAGAAAGCCCCGGCGCGAAAGGAACGCCCTTGTCAAGGCAGTGTTTTACAACCTTGGGATTAAGCCCCGGCGCCACGCAGAACTTTGCGCCCGATTTAATAGCCGCGTCGACCTGCTCGCACGTCAGAACGGTGCCCGCGCCCACAAGCATGTCGGGATACGCTTCGGTCATGCGCTTTATAACCTCGTCCGCGCCCTTTGCACGGAAGGTTACTTCGGCGCAGTTTATTCCGCCGTCGCGCAGAGCCGCCGCAAGCTTTTCCGCATTTTCGACTTTATCGAGTTTGATTACGGGAACTATGCCGACGTTTTCAAGCTCGTCCACAAGGGAGTCGGTTTTTTCTTTAACAGTCATTGCAAACCTCTTTATAATTACATTATTTTACCAGTTAATTATAGACCTTTACCGTTTTTAACGCCATACACCAAACGGATATATTTATGTACTTTTAGGGCATTGGCGTTTGCCTCGCCGCATTGCCTTTGCCATAAAAATATCCCCTGCTCAATATGCGCAGGGAATATAGCGGTAAATTTAATTTAAAAGGATATACTCCAATTCCATAGAGTCACCCTTGGTTATTGTAAGCGTTTCTCCCGCCTTAACGGTAATTGTATACTCCCCGTTAGCGTCAAGAGTGACGGACTCGCCGTTCAACTTTATTTTTTTAGACGCCAGGCTTGCGTGCACGGTTATTGCGGTATCCTTTGAAACGGTAACCGTAACATTTGTCGAAGACTCCATTTTAAGGAAATCGGTACCCGATTTGTAGTTGCCCGTTACGGTTATTCCCGCGGGGTATTTGCCCGCGTTCGACTTTATAAAGTCTACACGGGTTACGTCGCCGGACAATTCTCCGCCGCCGGTGGAGCCCCCCTGATTGTCGCCTTGGTCGCCGCCGCTTGTATCCCCTCCGGTACTTCCGCCCTGATTGCCGCCGGTGGAGCCGCTTACGTCTACGTTGCCGATTTTAACGACCGTAGGCTTATAGTTGGTTACAGCCGCTTTAAGCTCGGGAATAATGTTGGAGTTACTGTCCTCTTTTGCGTCGTCGAAATCCCATTTCAAATCGCCGCCGCCGACCCTGCCGGCGTATTTTTCCACATTGGCTTTAGCCTGCTCCGCGGTGTCCGCACTGTATTTGTAGAAGTCGGAAGCCGTATCGAAGTTGTTGTAAGTAGTGCCGCCGGATTTCGTTGTATAGGTTAAAGGCACTTGTTCGTCACGTGTAGCCGCTTCATAGCAGTCAATGTTGTCAGAAGCCGTGGTTTTTTGGGTTAAAAGCTCGTACCTGCCGTCGAACGCATTTCCGTAGGCTTTAATCATGCCGCCCGCTTCGCCCGAAAAGGTTTGCCCTTCCTTGCCGTGCGCGATATCGGTCCCCTGTAAAGAGGACAGCATGGGCTTCATATTAGCCGTCGAACGGTAATAATTGTTTTCCACAAACGCGCTTGCGCCCATGGTGACGCCCACGCCGTATTTTGAGTTGCCGTCGAAATAATTGTTATATACGTGGACAGTGGCTATTCTTATACGGGGATGGCGGCTGTCGGAATGGTCGTACCAGTTATGATGGTAAGAAAGATGAGTTGCGCCGCCCTCGCCGCTGGATTCCGAATTTCCGTTGCCCAAAAGATTGCTCTTTCCGCTATCCCAGAAATGATTGTATGAATACGTGGAGTAATCCGTTCCCTTGGAATCGAGCGAGCCGTCGCCCTTAGCCTGGTCTTTATCCCCGCCGGCGCTGCCGTAGAAGATATCCAGATTATGCACCCATATATTAGAGTTGCCCGTATCGAGCGAAATGCCGTCGTCCATAAAATTGACTATGCCGAAATTTCTTAACTCGACGTTTTTACAGTAACGGATTAAAAATCCGAAGCCGTTTACGGTACCGTCGCTGCCTATGCCCTCAATGGTTATGTTGGAGGTTGCTTTGTTGGATGCCGCCGCGCCGGAGCCCTTTATCTGTAAACCCTCGGCACTGCTTGAAATATGGTCGAGGTCGCTTAAACTTACCGTTCCCACAATGCGGAAGGTGATAGGCTCTGCCGACTGCTTTCTTGCGTCCAGTATAGTCTGGAAGCCCGTCAGCTCGACGCCGTTTACGGTAGCTTTAACCGTCTTGGCGGTTGCCGCGGTTACGTAAACGACCTGCGCGCCGCTTTTCAGCGTGCCGTCCATATTATACGCGCCGGGAACGTTGCCGCCCGTAAAGGCGTAGCCCTCGCGCGTGTGCGGTATTACGGTTATTCCTTTTGCCTCGGAGGAGAATTGCTCGCTTTCCTCTCCTTTACCGTCGACGGGAACGACCTTAATGGAATACGTACCCGCTTTAAGCCCGACCGCGTCCGCGCGGAAATAATCTTTATATTGGCGAACCAAAGGAGCGTCGAGCTTGACGTAATCGCCGTCCGCCCCCTTATAATATACGTTGTACCACGCCGCATTTTCCGCAGCCGTCCACAGGACGTAAGCCGACTCCAAATGACCGGCAGACTCGGTAATTTTAACCGCGCCCGTTATCGGTTTGTTTTCTATGACCGGAGGTTTTATATCCGTGTCGCCCCCGGGATTAGTTCCCGGCGTTTCGGTATTTCCGCCGTTGTCGCCGGTATTTCCGCCGGGATTGGTTATTTCGGTGTTGTTGCCGTTTCCTTCCGGCGAGGTCTTGCCCTTACATCCGGCAAAGGCAAACACGCCCAGCCCCGCAAGCAGCGCCGCAATTGCACGCACAAGTTTTTTACTCATAATTTCCCCTTTTAAATTTTTAAACTAAAAGGGTGTATCGCCGTGTGCGTAGCACACGGCGGAGGGCGCCCTCCGCGTTTATTTGTATTATACTATAAATTTTGTTCAAACACAAACAAAAATGAAAAAAATTTTCAAAATTTTATAAAATTTCACAAAATATAAAGCCGAAGCGCAAAGCTCCGGCTTTGAAGTTATTTAATTATCTGCCCAGCCAGCCGCCGTCCACGGCAAGCGTAAATCCGTTTACGTAGTCCGATGCGGACGACGCGAGAAAGACTGCCGCGCCCTCCAAATCCTCCGGCGTGCCCCATCTGCCCGCGGGTATGCGCGCGAGAATATCCGCGCTTCTCTCCCCGTCCTGCCGCAATGCCTCGGTATTGTTTGTCGCCATATATCCGGGCGCGATGCCGTTTACGTTTATGCCGTATTTCGACCACTCGTTGGAAAGCGACATGGTAATTCCTTTAATTGCGGACTTGCTTGCGGCGTAGGAAGGAACGCGTATGCCGCCCTGATAGGAAAGCATGGACGCGATATTGATTATTTTTCCGCCCGACTTCTGCGCAATGAACTGCCGCGCCACAGCCTGCGAAAGGAAGAATACGGTTTTTAAATTTACGTTCATGACCGAATCCCAGTTTTCCTCGGAAAAGTCGATACTGTCCTCACGCTTGATAATGCCCGCATTGTTTACGAGAATATCGACCCTGCCGAATTTATCCAGCGTTTGCTTCAACACCGACGGGATTACCGCGCAAGAGCTTAAATCCGCAATAACGTTGTAAAAGTTATTACCGAGCATTTCAGCGGTTTCCGTGCTGGGGCGGCGCGAAACGCCGACCACCTTTGCGCCCGCTTCAGCAAACGCCTTGCATATACCCTGACCGAGTCCCGTATTGCTGCCAGTGACGATAGCTACTTTGCCATTTAAAGAAAATTTGTCTAAAATCATTTTTTACCCCCGTTTGTCTGTTCCGTTTAATAATACAACGCCGACGCGAAAAAATCAAGAGCGATTTTTAAACTTCTTTATCGAATTGCAAAGCAGCGCCGCCTTCCGCTTTATAGACCTTGCCGCGGATTTCAATCCACACGGGCGTATGCGAGGGATTGTAAACCCTTTCGCCGTCGATTGAAAACACGAGATTTTTGTAGGCTTGGACGTAATTGTAAACTTCCGCATTGGTCGCAAACCAAATATCTTTGCGCCCCGATACGCGCTTTGCAAAGCTTTCTATTATATCCCAGTTGTTGCCGTCGTCGAATTCGTAGCTGTGCCCCCATATATAGAACAGCCACGGCTCGCGATGCTTAAAATCCTGCTCGGGCGAGCAATTCAAAAACTTATCCGCAAGCCCGTCAAACCGCGCGTCTGCATGATGGCATGTGGGTTTAAGCCGATACCAGTCCGTCGGAACCGAAAAGGCGTAAGAGCTTTCCGTCGTCCGCGCATACGAAACGCCGCAGCATTTAAGCGCGTTTATTACTTCGTCGTTATAGCCGTTGTACGCATACGCCAAGCCGCGCACTATGCGGCCGAATTTATTTTCGAGATATACGCGGTTCTGCACTATTTCGTTGACCGCTTCCGCAAGGGGAACTTTATCCAAAAAAATATGCCGCGCGCCGTGCAACGCCACTTCGTGCCGGTCGTTTGCGAAAAGAGAATAAGTTTCCTCCTCGTCAAGTCTGCCGTGCCAGTCTTCGCAACCGAAAAGACGGCTGTTAAGGTTGAAAGTTCCTTTCAGCCCGTATTTGTCGAAAACCGCCATAAGCCTTTTGTCGGCTTTTACCCCGTCGTCGTAACTGAATGTAAGCGCCTTGGACTTGCCGTCCGGAAAGCGCATGTATTTTTCCTCAAACATCTGACGGAACATCTTCGTTCTCCTTTAAGCCGAAAGCTTCGGCAACGGCTTGCTCTGCCGCAATTTCGATTTCGCCGTAAACTGGATAATCCCTCAAAAGTCCCGACGACCGCTTCCACTTGCCCGTAAGAAGTCTTGCGCCGAAAAACAATCCGCGTAAACACCAGTCGGAAACCATTCCTATCCAAAGCCCCATTGCGCCCATATGCAGCCCCACCGCGTCGCACGTGAGAATATAACACAAAAGCACGCGCATAAGAACCATGGAAAAAATAGAGGTTACCATTACGTACTTCATGTCGGAATTGGCTTTAAGCACGGCCGGCAGTCCGAACGAAAGAGGATACGTAAAGAACTGGATTGTCAGACACATGACAAGGCATTGCCATGCTATATTGCGCGCCTCGCCCGAAACGTTGTAAAAATTGAGAAGCACGGGCGAAAGAGCGAAAGTCACCGCCACGCAACACGCGTTGCCGACGTAGGCTATAAGCAGCATTTTCTTTATGTAATATTTTACCTGCCCGATATCTCCGGCGCCGACCGCCTGACCTATGACGGTAAGTATGGCGGTATTAATGCCGTTGCCTATAATAGAGGCAAACGTATTTATATTATAGGCGACGGAGTTTGCGGAAGTCTGGTAATTGGTGAAGATAGCCCCGCCCGCTTCCGTATAGCCTATTAGCGTATTGTAGCTTGCTATCGAAATAAAAACAATTACGAGTATTTTACCGAGTTGGAAAAAGCTGTTTTCTATACCGCTGGGCACGGCAAGCCTTAAAATGCTTTTAAGGTGCGCGCCGTCGAAGCGGAATTTTTCGAATATCTTTATCCTGACCAAATTGCTTTTCCGCGTCATCAGAAAGAGAGTGAACACTGCGGGGAACATGCGCGCCAGAAGCGTGCCCAACGCAACGCCCGCAATGCCCATTTTGAAACCGTAAATAAATACGGCGTTAAAGGCAATATTCAAGAAAAAGCTTATGATACCCGAAAGCATGGTGTTAAGACTTTTGCGCTGCGCGCGGAGAAGCGCCGCGCAGGAATTGAACACCGCCACAAAGGGGAACGAACACGCGATTATGTAAAAATAGATATATGCGTTATCCAACGTTTCCGCGCCCGCCGCGCCGAAAAGCAGATTGATAATCTGGTTATTGAGCGCCAGACACAGCGCCATAAGCCCGAGCGAAACCAACAACGAAATTACGACAAGCTGTTTCGCGCTCTTGTTTGCGTCGTCGGTCTTCCCCGCGCCCAAAAACTGCGACGTTATGACCGCACCGCCCACGCCGAACGCGGAAAACAGATGTATTATGAGGTTTGCTATCTGGTCGACGTCCGTTATCGCCGTGAGTATGTCGTCGCCCGCGCCCGACTTTGCGTACGAAGCCATAAGTCCGTCTATCATGCCCAAGGACATGGAAAGCGCCGACTCTATGACTATGGGAATAATAAGCATGGCAAGCGCCTTGTTCGAAAACAAATTGTATTTTCTTTTAGCCGTAACCATATCTCTTATCCCCCTTTGTTATAAGTTAACCCATTGTATTACTTTAAAGCGCAAAAGTAAAGCGTATAACCCTACAAAAAATATTTATTAATAAAATCCGCGGCGCGGACGGGT
>CAMRTO010000004.1 GCA_947053655.1 uncultured Clostridia bacterium | reverse complement strand
CACGCAAATGATATCTTGAATTATCTTAAAGAATTTTGGATTTGGTATATATCTTTATTTTGATTAAACCTAAGGCGGGTGTTCGAACGCGCGGCGCGGCGCCAAGGTATAATTTATTAACTGTATTTGTTAAAAAGCTTATAAATAAAACAACCTTATCCGGATATCCGGATAAGGTTGTTTACGGCGCAATGCAAAAACGCATATTACAGTTAGGCTTTGTGCGTTTGCAAAAATTTTTCAAGTGAAATATTAAACTGTTGCGGGACGTCCATGTTTACGCAATGCCCTGCGCCTTCGAAAATTATTTTATCGCAGTTTTCGTACGCCGCCCATTCGTTTACAATTTCTATTTCCATAGGAATGTCATGCTCGCCACAGCCTATCAATAAGCCGTATTTCCGCTCCTTCTTCGGGTATTTGTTTACAAGCTTACCGAGCTTTGACAGATACATTATGGATTTCTTTTTGAACTGAATATTCATATTGTAAAATTCCGTTTGCGCTTCGCTTGTGTAGGCGGATATTTTTTTATTTGCTTTTGCAAACCATTTGACGGAAAACACAGCTTTGAATATCATGCTCATTTGTCCTTTGGAATTTGCCTTTTGCTTTTTTACGTCGAAATTATTTATATCGTAGCCGCCGAAGCATGCAAGCGACAACACCTTATCTTCGTATTTGTTGGCAAAGTCCTGTATGAACACCGCGCCCAACGAAACCCCGACAAAGTGCGCCGACGGTACGCCGTGCTTTTGAAAAATAAGGTTTATCCAGTCTGACATTTTTTCAATACTGTCGCCCTTTTTTGCGTTTACGGAATTGCCGTGCCCTAAAATATCGACGGCAAGCAGGTTGTATTTACCCGAGAAATAATTAAACTGCTTTTCAAACATTCTGCTGTCGACGAACGCGGCGTGAACAAACACAAGCCACTCCTTATTTGCGGCGTCGTCTATATAGTAGGCAATAGGCGAATTTTCAAGATATAATTTTTGCATTTTTGTTACTCCTTGATATTTTTTAATAAGCGGCTGTACCACCCGATATTGAATTTAATTAAATCGCGCCCGTAAAATGCCGTCTGCAACTGATAATAAAATATATCGTTGTTTTCCATTTTACCGGACAGCGCCGTGCCGTCGCGGCAGATTTTTTCCAGGCCGGAAAGCGATTTTTCCAAATCCGCGATATGCTCTTGGATAAGCTTTATGCGCAGCTCTTTTTCGGACAGACCCAGAAAATATATTTTGGTCAACTCGGGATTTTTCGCCGTACCGCCGTCTATCGGGCGGCAAAGCCAACCCTTGAAATAACTTTTTCCGCTTTCGGTTATGCTGTACAATTTTTTGAGTTTGCCGCCTTCGGCAATTTCGCTTACGCAAATATGCTTATTTTTCAACAGCTTTTTTATGGCTGCCTGTATGCTGCCCGTACTGCAGCTATACATTAAATTCAGCCCCTCGTTTATACGCTTGCGCAACTGATATATCGTCCGCGGCTGCAGTAAAAGCAAACCTAAAATTATGTTTTCCATTTGCACCTCTTATATTACTAATAGTAACATTTTTATTTGGCGTTGTCAACTTAAATTTTGAAAATTTTCAATAAATTTTAAGCATGTAACGCCCTTCCTCCACCATGCGCGGGGCGTTTGTTTTGAAATAAACGCTTGACTTTATATAAACAATGTTATATAATACATGTTATATAAATACTTTTATTTTCGAGAGGTCGGATAAGGTGCCCAGACAGCGGATAACGAGAGAAATAATTTTGGACGTCGCCTTTAAGCTGGCGCGCGGCGGCGGGTCAGAACAGGTCGTCGTCAAAAACGTTGCAGACGAAATAGGCTGTTCGGTTCAACCCGTATACAGTTATTTCGCTAATATGGAGGCGTTGAAAGAGGCGGTCCTGGGCGAGGCCATGAAATTTTATAACGAATTTATATATTCCCGCGTGGAAAAGGAAAGCTTATTGGAGAGCATGGCAAGGGCAAACGTTGCTTTCGCCAAATACGAAACGAATATTTTCAAGCTGTTGTTTTTGCAAAAGCTTAACGGGCTGAACAGCTTTAACGATATTTACGAATGGATGGGCGACAAGCAAGCGACGGCGCAGCTTGCCGGAAAGCTGTCGCTGTCCGAAGAAAAAGTAAAAGAAGTTTACATAATGCTTATTATTTTTACGCACGGCGTAGCCACCATGATTGCAACCGGCGGGGCAAACATATCCGACGGTGAAAGCGCGGCGGTGCTTGAAAAAGCTTACAGGGCATTTATTAAAGCGCAGGAATAACCGCCTGCATCGAAATATAAGGAGAATAAAATGAACACAGAAGTTATGCTTAACTATCTTGCGGAGCTTTCCGCAAACAATAACCGAGAGTGGTATCACGCGCACAAAAAAGAGAATAAAGAGGCTACCGCCTGTTTCGAAGCGCTTGTGCAGGAGCTTATTTACGGCATAGGCGCGTTTGACCAAAGCGTGTTGAACAATATTCCGAAGGAGCTTACCTTCAAGCTTGTGCGCGATACAAGGTTCAGCCGCGACAAATCGCCGTACAACCCCGCGTTCAGGGCGCATATTTCGTCAAAGGGGAAGCTTCCGATTCCCGTCGGATACTATATAATGATAAAGCCCGACGGCGGCACGTTTTTAGGGGGCGGTTTGTTTGCGGATATGTTTACCGAAGCCACCGCCATGGTACGCGATTACATTGCCGCCCGCCCCGACGAATGGAACGGTATAATTTCCGACGCAGAGTTTAAAAGGTATTTTACCGTAAAGGGAACGGCGTTGAAAAACGTACCCGCAGGCTACGACAAGGCGCACCCGCAAGCCGAGTACTTAAAATACAAGTCCTGGTATTTAGAGTATTTTATGACCGACGGCGAAGTTTGCGACGGCGACGGTTTTTTGAAGAAGGCGGTTGAAATTTTTAAGGTTATGAAGCCGTTCAACGATTTTTTG
Source organism: uncultured Clostridia bacterium (assembly GCA_947053655.1). GTDB lineage: Bacteria > Bacillota > Clostridia > Christensenellales > Borkfalkiaceae > Coproplasma. Next base: position 66,863 of record CAMRTO010000004.1, on the reverse strand, counting down.
AACAAAGCGTTAAAAAACTTTAAAATGCCCGCGCGTTAATTTAATACGGAAAAATAAAAAGCCCGACAAATTTTGAGACGAAACCGAAATCCGTTTCCCCAAAATTTGTCGGGCTTTATTTAAACCGTTAAATTATTTTGATGTCCCTTTTCGGGTCTACGACGCCCGCATTAAGGAAGTCGGGCGCAAGGCATACTTCCCCCTCCCTGTCGGCATCCGTTCCCACAAAAATTTCGCGTCCGCCGACGGTGCATTTCAAAAACTTTTCCGCGCCGAAGTTTAAAACTTTTTCGACTGTCGCCACGATACCGCTTTCCGCCACGGTCAGACCGTAAAGACCGAGCTGTAATTTAAACGGCGAAGAAAGCGCTTTTTTCACGCCCAGCGCGTTGAAAATTTTCCTTGAAACGTCGTCGGGAACCTCGAAAAACTTTCCGTCCGTCTCGAAGCCGAAGCGGATAACCTTTTTGCGTTTGCTTTTTCCGTTTACCTCGGCCGTTTCCACAAACTTACGCTTGACAAAGTTGCAGTCGATTTCGTTTAAACCGGGCATGGGGGAGAAAACCGTTTCCCCGTCCGACATGACGGTTATTTTTTTGAAATCTACGCCGATATTTACTTCCGCGCCCTCGGCAAAGTCGCCGCCGACCGCCCAGACGCGTTTGCCGCCCGCGGTAAGCGCAAGCAGCGTCACGCCGTTCACGTCCTCGCGCGAGACAACCTCCGCCTTTATTCCGCCGTCGAAATTAACGGCGTTTACGGGGACGAGAAGGGTGTATTTTCCGTCGGCGCAGGAAAGCGCCTCCGGCAGGGCAAGCTCGGCGCCGAGAAGCTTGATATTGCCGCCCTTGACGGTGCAGTCGAGATAGTTGTATTCGGGTATGCGCGGCAGAACGGAACGCTCCGTCTGCTTGTCGAAAATACGTATTTTGCCGAGGTTAAGGGTAACCTCCGCAATATCGCCGGCGTTAACCGCTATATCGGCGGTATCCTTCAAGATTACCGGCGCGGTTTCCGCGGCGCCGTCGGTCGTATACAGATTGCCGTAAACGAGGGTTTCGTTGCCCAGCTCCTCCTTATGCGACACCGCGACCTTTATTACGTTTTTGCCCTTTTTCGCGGCGGGAGCAAGGGAAATATCCTCCGCGCGCAAGCCTATGACTACGGGAGTTTTTCCGTCCAGATAGTCGGGTATTATTTTATAGAGCGACGGATACGGTACCGAAATTTCCGCGTCGGTTCCGTCGAAAAGAATTTTTACCTCGTTGCCGGTTTTTAAAAGCTTCGCGTCGAAAAAGTTCATCTGCGGAGTGCCTATAAAGCTTGCGACGAATTTGTTTTCGGGATAGTTATACAAGTTTTTGGGCGTGTCTATCTGTTGGACAAAGCCGTCCTTCATTACGACAATGCGCGTGCCCATGGTCATCGCTTCGACCTGGTCGTGCGTGACGTAAACAAACGTGGTTTGTAGCTTTGTGTGAAGCTTGGAAATTTCCGCACGCATCTGCGTCCTTAACTTAGCGTCAAGATTGGAAAGCGGTTCGTCCAGAAGCATTACCTTGGGTTCGCGGACGATTGCCCTGCCCAGCGCCACCCTTTGGCGCTGTCCGCCGGACATTTCCTTGGGCTTTTTGTTTAAATACTCCGTAATACCGAGGATTTCCGCCGCCTCCGTCACGCGTTTATGAATTTCGTCCTTGGGCAGTTTTTTGAGGCGCAGTCCGAAGGCGATATTTTCATACACCGTCATGTGCGGATACAGCGCGTAGTTCTGGAACACCATGGCGATGTCCCTGTCCTTCGGCTCCATATCGTTTACGACTAAACCGCCTATTTTAAGCTCTCCTGCGGAAACGTCTTCAAGCCCCGCTATCATTCTGAGCGTGGTTGATTTGCCGCAACCCGACGGACCTACGAAAACTATAAATTCCTTATCGGCAATTTCCATATTGAAATCGCTTACGGCTTTGGTGCCGTTGGGGTAAACCTTGTAAATGTGTTTTAAGCTAACTTCAGCCACTGTGTGTTGCTCCTAATAATTATTTTATATACGGCGCAACCCAAAATCACATTTTTGGGTTGACGCACCCGATTTGCGAAAACTTTCGGCTCACCGGGGTGAATGCCCGCAATTATATATCTGTGTGCCCTTATATCACGGAAATTTCCGCGCGCAGAATAGCGCGAAAATTTCGTGAAAAGTTTATCCTTTTACAGAGCCGCCTGTAATGCCCTCTACGTAGTAGCGCTGTAACCAGATGAACAGCGCGGTTATGGGAATGGATACGACAACCGCCGCGGCGCAGAACACAGTGAAGTAGCCCTCAGCCATCAAAGTGGAATTATCCAGCCACGACTTCATGCCGACGGCAACGGTGAATTTGTCGTCGTCACCCTTCAGCATGAACGACGAAAACATAAACTCGCCCCAGGGCGCGATAAACGCCGTAAGTATCGTATAAATAATTATAGGCTTTGCAAGCGGTAAAATTATTTTTAAAAATACCGTATGTCGGCTTGCGCCGTCTATACGCGCAGCCTCGTCAAGCGATTTGGGAATTGTGTCGAAAAACCCTTTACATATATAATACTGCATTGCCGAGCTTGCGGTAAATACCAAAATCAGTCCGAACAGGTTCTGCGTAAGATTTAATTCCTTCAACACAAAGTACACAGCCGTCATGGACAAAAAGCCGGGGAACATGCCGAGAATTAGCATAAGGTTCATAAGCGGCTTTCTTAATTTAAAACGCAGTCTGGATAAGGCGTAGCTGGTCATAAGCACTATTACAGTCTGTATAATTGTAACCACTACCGAAACGAGCATGGTGTTGCCGTACCAGCGTAAAAACTTGGTCTTTGTGAACAGCTTTATATAATTACCGAACGACCAGTGCTTGGGGAACAGATAGTCCGCCGATATGCCGACCTGTTCGCCGCGGAACGACAAAATTATAAGCACTAAAAACGGTATCAGCCATATAAGCGAAATTATAATAAGGAAGGCGTATACCATCACAAGCGAGATACGCTCGGACAGTTTTTTGCTTTTATACTTTTTCTTTTCCATTACATGAATTCCTCCTCGTTCTTAACCGATTTGGAACGGTTGTAAAGTATAAGCGATAACACCGCGACAATTACGAAGGTAAAAATACCAATTACCGAGGCAAGCCCGTATTTGTTTTCCGTTACGGTAAGCTTATACAGCCACGTTATGAGAAGGTCGGTTTGCCCCGCGGTGGTAACGTTGCCGTCCATCTCCAAAGGAGGGTTGCCGCCCGTCAGAAGGAATATTACGTTGAAGTTGTTTAAATTGCCTATAAACTGGGTAATAAGATAAGGCGTTGTTACGTGAAGCATGTACGGAAGGGTTATCTTCATGTACGCCCTGACGGGTCCCGCGCCGTCTATACGCGCGGACTCGTACAAATCTTCGGGAATATTCATTAATATACCCGTGCATATAAGCATGGAATACGGTATTCCTATCCAGATATTTACGATGATAATGGTTGCCCTTGCCAAATTACCGTCCGTCAAAAAAGGTATCGCTTTATTTATCCAGCCCCACTTTAACAGCAGATTGTTTACAAGACCCTGGTCGGAGAGCAGCTGTGACATAAACATTAAGGACACGAACTGCGGCACGGCTATGGTTATGACCAGAACGGTACGCCAAAGCTTTTTGCACTTTACGCCCTTTTTGTTTATCATTATAGCGACAATCATACCGAGGATATAGTTTGTAAACGTTGCGAAGACCGCCCATACTATCGTCCATAAAAGCACTTCGCCGAAGGTGTACGCGAAAACTTTGCTGTCCGAAGAAATGCCTCCGCCGAGGACGGTTACGAAGTTGTCGAAACCCGACCAATGGAACAGCTGCGCGGGGGGCTGGTGAAACTTATCGTAATTAGTAAACGCTATGAATATCATGAAGAATATGGGCAAAATGGTAAACACCGTAAGACCCAACAAGGGCAACGACAGCAACGACTTATGATAATTTTCATTCGCGTAGGAGCGGAAATCGTCCTTAGTCGTAGGCAGGGGCATATGCGCCTCTACAAACTGCTGGGATAATAGGTTGCCCTTTACATTCTGATACCACATATAGACGAAAGCCGTCATTATAAATAAGGTAAGAAGCGAATACAAAAGAATTAAAAGACTGTTATCGTAATAGTAGGTTTTTTCGATGCCAGTCATAGGGTCTACCACCGTTTTTACGGCGACTTCGCCGAGGCTTCCCATTTTGACGAGATACTTCCAACCGAAAAAAACCATGTAAAGGATAAACAGAATTTCAAACGCAAGGTAAATTATTCCGCGCAGGTATTGCTTGCGGGCGATAAGCCCGAAGCCCATTACGCCGAAGGAAAGGCGGGTTTTCCAGTCACCCTCCTTCGCCGCCGCGCCGATATTTACAAATATACCCGCAAACGCAAGCCAAAGCTTATAAAGCTTTTTGGGTATCGCCTTGAAAAACGCCGCCGTTTTTTTCGGCAGATTCTTGAAAAAGCTTTTAAAATTGAAAGCAAATTTTTCAAGAGGCGACATTTTAAGATATTCCAAATCCATTATTTCACCGGAAATACTTATTTTATATTTTTAATCTGTTTTTCTACCGCTTCAAGCTTGTCGGCATACGAAAGCTTTCCACCGCCGCCGTTTTCGCTTAATAAGTCGTCGATAATATTCAGTCCTACGCTTTTCAAAGGCTCCCAAAAGCTTGAAGGAACGGAGGTTTGCTCCTTTGCGAACGCGTTCTGCGCGTTAAGCGCCATAAACGTTGCATCGTTGCTTATGGCGTTAGCCGCCGCCGTGTTGGTAGGACCTACCATATGCTTTTCGAAACGCTCAGCCTGCATTGACTCGCTTGAAAGGAAAGCGGCAAGCTTGTGCGCCTCTACGATTCTGTCGCCGCTATGGGGATTTACGCCGAAAAGCTTATAGCCTTTGAACGAGGAAAGCTGTCTCGTATCGCCGTCCACCGTTACGGTGGGAAGCTTGCAAACGCCGTAATTTTCGCCGAGCTTTTCCTTCATGACCTTGGCTATCCAGGTACCCGATACACCGACAGCCATTTGTTTGGTACTGAAACCCGTTATAATCTTTTCATTGTCGGTTCCTTTACCTGCAAAAACGGTTTTATTCGCCGCAAGCTTTGCCATTGCCTTACAGGCTTTTATCCCGCCTTCGTTGTTGAGGCTGATGTCTATATTTGTTTCCTTATAGTTGTCGGTATAATCGTACTCGACCGAGTAGTCGCAGCCGAAAGCGAAGAACCAGCCCGCCGTGTACCAGGGGACGTCTACCGCCCAGCCGATTTTTTTGTTTTTGCTTTCGCAGACGGAAATTATGCTTTCAAGCGAGGTAACGTCCGTTTCGGACAGCACCGACTTGTCATAATACATAAAGTAACCGTTGTCCGAAGCGTACGGATAGCCGTACACCGCCTCGTCTGCCGTGCCGTACGCAATAGAGCACGATTTAACGGATTCTTCTACATTATCGGTTTTTACGTCGTTGAGGAAGGTTCCGCCTACCTTTGCCAAAGCGCCTACGCGCAAAAGAGGAATCAGCTGGTCGTTGGAATAGCAGAAAACGTCCGCCGCCGCCGAGGGATCGGGCGCAATGTTGCTTACCGCCATATCCTCCTCGCAGATTCCTACCTTAATATTATACTTTGTATCGGGGTTTGCCGCCTCGAATTTAGCGACCATCTGTTTAAGCGTTTCCTGCTGCGCCGCCGAGCCCCAAACCGTAAGTTTTAAACCTTTGTCCTGGCAGCCCGTAAAGCCGGCAACCGCGCCCGCCGCAAGCACGCCGCAGGCAAGTAACGATACAATACCTTTTTTCATGAATATTCCTCCTGAAATTTAATTTTTGATATTTTCGACAACGACGCTTCCGTCGTTTGAAATAATGCCGTCGCTGTAATTTATACTAAAAAGCGTCTTTCCGTCGGGTCGGATTTTTTTATCCGAGCCGGACGTATTGAAATATGCGCAGACCGTACCGCCGTCTGTTTTGCGGATTATTTTCAAAAGCCCGTCTTCTTCCGAAATTTCCGCCGACGCGTCCGAAAAGGCGCACTGCTTTTTCAAGCCGATAACCCGATTGAACTTTTCCTTATAAAAAGGCGAACGGTTTTTGAAAGTCCAGTCGAAGGGTCGGCGGCAGTCGGGGTCGCCCCCGCCGTCAAGCGGTATTTCCGTGCCGTAGAAAACGCACGGCATGCCGGGGAACATGACGACCGCGCAAAGCGCGCATAAAAGTCTTTTTTCGTTTCCGCCCGCAGTGCGGAAAAATCTGGGCGTGTCGTGACTGTCCAGAAAGTTGAGATAATTAGAATTTGCCTGCTCGGTATTGGCAATTAAAAGGGCGTTCATTGCGTTTGCCGCCGAAGCCGCTTTTATCGGCTTCTGACCGAAGTAATCCACTAAAATTTTCTGTAATTTGTAGTTCATTACTCCGTCCAACTGGTCGCCTTTAAGCCATTGACCGCTGTCGTGCCATATTTCGCCTATTATCACCGCCTCGGGATAAGCCGTCTTGACCTCGCGCCGAAGCAGGCGCCACATTTCGTGCGAAATTTCGTCCGCGACGTCAAGCCGCAGACCGTCGAAGCCCGTTTTAAGATACTGCAAAGCAATATCCGTCAAATAGCGGCGCACGTCGGGGTTGCTTGTATTCCATTTGGGCATTGTCCCGCAATAGGCGAAACACGCGTAATTGCGCTTTTCGACCGACGGAAAATCCCCGTCGATTATGAACCAATCGAAATACTCAGACTTGCGCCCCTTTTCCCTGACGTCCAGAAAATAAGGGTGGTCGGCGTCGCAATGGTTGAACACGCAGTCCACGATTATTTTTATATCCTGCGCGTGCGCGGCGGACAAAAGGCTTTTAAGTTTTCCGTTACCGCCGAACTGCGGGTCCACCTGCAAATAGTCCCTTATGCCGTACTTGTGGTTGGAATCCGACAAAAATACAGGCGTAAGATACAAAGCGTTGAAGCCCGACTCTTTAAGATAGGGAAGCTTATTCTCTATCCCCTGCAAATCGCCGCCGCAGAAAGAATATCTGTCTGTTTTTCCGTTCCAATCTGTGTTTATGTAAGAGTCGTCCTTTTGAAAATCGCCGCGGGCGAACCTGTCTACGAAAATCTGATAAAATACCGCGTTTTTCGTCCACCCCGCAACCTGCGGAACGTCGACGGCGTTTATAAACGGAAACTGGAAAAACGTGTAATAAGCCAGGCCGAAGCTGTATTTGTCCGAAATGCCGTCCTCGGAAAAGTAATAAATTTTTCCCTTTTGTATAAGCTTGAAAATATACGCAAACCTTGCGTCGGGAAGGGTGATTTCCGCACGGTAATACGAAAAGACGCCGTCGGACGCGCACTTTCGCATTTCCTTGGAAAGGCGCTGCTCCGTAAAAATATATTTGTTCTGATAGAGAATTTCTATCCCGTCGAAAACGTCGTTTTGCGCCGTCCTTAAAGTTACGACGATTGTATCGCGCGCAACCGCGTACGCATAGTTACTGTCCGGTGTGTGATACACTGCGTATTTGTTCATTGTCCGCTCACTTGACGCGTACCGTATGCACGGTACCCTGAACCCTTTCCGTAGCTTTTTTAAAACAGTCGATTATGGCGTCCTGTCTTGCCTGCGTGTTGGCGGGGAAGTAAAGAACTTCCGACCTGCCCAAGCCGTACACCTCCCTTAAAGAGGAATGGACGATAACGACGTTGCCCTTAGGCAGTTTGCTTAAATCGTTGCCGGCGACGAAAACGGTATTTTCCGCCAAAGCGCGTATTTCCTGCTTTAAAACCGCGTTGTACATGTCGACGAGCACGGGCGTGAAGTTGTTTTTTCCGAATTTTTCCCCGCCCTTTTGCATAACGCGCTCAAAGTCCTGCCAGACCTGAAAAAACAGCTCGTCGTTGATTTTTCCGTTGACGGAAATAAGGGGCACGAAATTTTCCTGCGCGAAGCGGCGGAACTTATCCTCCTCCATTCCGAAGCAAATAATCGCGTCCGCCATGTCGACGCGGGTGTTTTCAAGATGGGTCTGAATTATCGGGTTGTAGCCCAGACTTTCGAACGTCTTGCAGAAAAGCATTAAAAAGTCGTAGCTTTCCGCCTTCTGTAAAATGGATTCCTGCTTGTCTGTAAGGATTATTACGTTTCTGCTTTTGCTGAGCGCAAACGACTGCGCAAGCCGCGAAGGCTGATAATTGTAAAGGTTTACTATTTGCAAAACCTTGCGCTTGGTGTCGGGCGTGTACCTGTCCTCGTGTATGCCGTTGACTATGTACGAAACCGTAGCGACCGACACGTCCGCAAGACGGGCGACGTCTTTGATGGTTATTCTTTCCATTAGCCGTATTATCCGTTATGTGAAAAGTCTGCCCCCGCTGCCGCCCCCGCCGTAAGGCGGAAGGCGGAGCGGACGCATTTGGGGAGAAAAACGAACTTTTCTTTTTTAAGTCCTGTCCATAGGCTCCATATAGACTGCCATCTTAGCGCCGTCGGAATGGAACTTTATATAAATTCTGAAAGGACGCTTTTTCTGGGATTTTCTATAAGTAAGCTTAGGCACGCCCGTCAACGAAGCCGTTAAATAGTTTGCGGTAATGTTACTGCCGTCTCCGTCGTTTTCAAGGTCGATTTTTTGTCCTGTGACGGCAAGCGGGGCAACCTGTACTTCCTCCGCGCCGCCCAGTCCCGCCGAGTAGACGGTGATTTCGTCGCCGGGGCTAAGCTCGAACCAGCCGTTATATAACTGCACTGCCCTGTCGTAGCCCAATTTGTCCGCGGTGGTTACGTCCGTTCCGCTTATGCGCAGGGTTAATATTTCTTCCTCGCCCGTGGCGGCACGTTTTACCGACATGTAATGGTTGGGTTGCGCCGCCGTGCTTTCGTCGGGAACTACGGGGTCTTTGCGCTGGGATAAATCCGCGCGCCAGTCCGCGTAAAGATACGTGGTCTCCGTAACGGACGGAACTTTATCGAAGTAGGTTACAGTCGCGTCGACTATCGACCACCAGCCGTTGAACGTATATTTTGCGCCGTTCTTGTCGACCCTTTCGCTGACGGGAACGGGAAGATCTTCGCCTTCGGAAAGAGTGCACAGATACGCATTGTCTGTAAATATCGCGTCGCACTGCTCCGCGGAAAGCTTTTGCGCGCCTGCGGAAACCGTATTTTCCTTAACCTCGCCGTCCGCCGCATAAGTGCCGGGGACGAGGTAAAGCTTTGCCTGCTCCGCTTCGGGCGCAGTTGTCTGAGTATGAGCGCCACCGTCGGGCTCCGCCGACGCAAACGCCACCGCCGCGCCGGAGCCGCCCAAAAGCATCATACCGGTTAAAGTTAACGCTAAAATCTTTTTCATGTCCGCACCCCCTTATTTCACCTTATAAATCTGAATGGACATTGCGGGAACGTTGGAGTCCGCAAGTCCGCTTCCGTACAGAAGGGTCGCCCCTGCGGGAAGGCTATAGCCCGCCGCCAAAGCCGTGCTTCTTGCGTTGATGTAGATTAATATTTCACTGTCCGCGTCCTTAACCGAATAGCAAATTACATTGCCAGAGGTTGTATGGGAAACGACCTTGCCCCTTGCGAGGACGGGATTTTGCCTGCGGATTCTGATCAAGTCCTTATAGACGCTGTAAACGGAACCCGCGTCCGTCTGCTGCTCCGCAACGCCGTCAAGCTGGACGTTGAGGGCATCCCACTCCATCTCGTAGTTGTTGAAGCCCATCAGGTAATGGCAGTTGTTTTCACTGCCGCCGAGCTCTTTGGACCACTTCATTGGCTGGCGGTACCACCTGTCCTCGTGTCCTGCGCCGTCGCCTGCGGGGTTGTCTTTCTTGGTGCCGAACATGCCCAGCTCGTCGCCGTTGTAAATCCAGGTGATGCCGGGTACGGTAAGGCTCATTCCCGCATAAAGCTTTGCAAGGTCGCCGGACAAAGTCCATGCCGCGTCGCCCTTAACCGACGTGAGGGGAACGCCCTTGTCGGTTGCATACAGCTTGTCGCGTGCGCGCTGCACGTCGTGGTTGGAAGTGAACACGCCGTCTATATAATCCTTACGGAACTGCGAGAAGCTGAACTGTGCGGAATCGTACTGGTTGAGTATTTTCGCCGCGCTGCCGCTCTTGCCGCCTGCAAGCTGCGCAAGGTTATGGGTCGTGTCGTAATACCAGTTGAAGTTGAACTGCGAATCCAGTCCGCCGTATAAGCCGGCAAGATTTGCAGGGTCGCCGTTGAAGTTTTCGCCCAAAAGCAACGCGTTGGGATAGCTTGCTTTAAGCTTTGCGTTGAACTCCATGAAGAAGTGTGCGTTTTTATTCATATCGAACGAATAATCGCCCGTAGCGCCTTTATCCGTTACAACCCAGTCCGACCGGTCGCGGCTTTCGTTAGCCATGTAAATGTGCTTTACCGCGTCGAGACGGAAGCCGTCCAGACCGAAGCTCATCCAGTACAGCGCAACGTCCAGAATAGCGTCGCGCGTCGCCTGATAGTCGAAGTTAAGTTCCGGCATGGTCGAGCTGAAGCTTGAATAGAAGTAATAACCGTTGGGGTCCTTGAACCACTGCGCCTTTTCCTGAGGGTCCTTGATAGACGAAACGTATTCCTCGTTCTGCCAGGTGTAGAAGTTGCGGTAGTCTATTTCCTTAACGGTGCCGTCCGGCATTTTTATCTTTTCCTTGGTCAGACTTTGCGATTTGACGAACCAGGGATTGGAAGTCGAAGTGTGGTTCAAAACGAAGTCGAGAAGAACCTTCATTCCCTTCTTGTGCGCTTTGTTTAAAAGCTCTCTGTAATCCTCCAGGGTGCCGAATCTGGGGTCTACCGAGAAGTAGTCCATTATATCGTAGCCGTGGTAGGAGTTGGAGTGCTGGAAGGGCGTAAGCCAAAGGGTGTCGACGCCGAGACCTTCGAGATAGTCCAGCTTGTTGATAATTCCCCTTATATCGCCCATTCCGTCGCCGTTACTGTCGGCGAACGAGGCTATGAAAACCTGATAGCCTACGCTGTTTTGTTCCCAGCCTTCCGCAACCGGTTGCTGGACGTAAACGTTGTTGTTGCCCTTGTTGGAGGTTACGTCGTACTTTGTGGTAGCCGAACCGGGCTCTATGCCAGCATAGGGGTCGTCTACGGAAGCGTTTGTGAATTTAGCCGAACCTTCTCCCACGCTGCCCTGCCGTACGAACCAGTGGTAATCACCCTTATCCCTCTTTGCGTCTTCCAGAACAACGTACACGTCGCCGCCGTCGTTAACCCAGAAGCCCGAGCCGTGTATACGGCTGTCCTGCGAGTATACCTGCATGCCCAGACGGAGGGCGTTGCCGTAATTTATGTTAAGTCCCTTGTTGTTGAGCGTGGCTTCGTTCCAGCCGCCGTCGCTGTAATCGGCTTTAAGGTCTATGTCGTAAACCGCGCCGGACTCGTCTATCTTCATGGGATAGAACGCCCTGCCCTCGCTGTTTATGGGGAAGTACTCCCAAACCCAAAGTCCCCAGTCGCCGTACACGGACGAGTCTATCTGCGTAGCGTAGTCGGGAGCCGCGGCATTGTTCGTCTTGCCCTGCTCCGACTCGGAATGAGCGCCCCTTAAATAGTGAATATAAAGGTGGTCTTTCACGCCCCAGTTAAGATTTTCTTCGTACTTTTTAGCCACTTCCGCACTTACGTCCTTCTTCCACTCCGCTTTAAGCGTCATGTCGGAAGTTACAGTATCGGTAGTGAAATCCCATTGGGCGGACCCTTTGTACCAGCCTATAAGCTCGTGTCCTTCCCATGCGTCGACAGTTGGCTGAACGACTTTACCGTCCCTTTTTACCGTCTGACTTTCGGGCGTGGAAACGCCTGCCGCCGCCGCGTCGTCGCCGACGTTGAAGGATACCGTGTATTCGGATTTAGTCGTCGGTTTTTTCTTGCAGGCGGGCAAAGCTATACCCAAAAGCATTACCGCCGCAATCAAAAAGCAAAGCAAATGTAATTTGCCTTTAAAAAACTCCTTCATAAATTCCTCCGTTTTGATTTTTGCCGCTCAATGTGACTTCGGTCATATTAACCGTTTAATATAAAAAACTTATCCGGACCTGCAATCAAGCCCGAAAAAGTTATTCCTTTACCGAAGCCCTGCCTTGAGGCAGAGCATTCGGTTAAGGATAGATATTTTGTTTTTTTATACCGTAGGCGCTGTCGCCGAATAGCTGAACGTCAATACCTTGGTTTCGGGATTGAGCGTTATAGTGTACCAGCCTACCGCCGTGGGAGAGAAGTTTGTCGTAGCCGTTACGCAGTTGTCCGTAGCCGTAAACGTAGAGTTGCCGTTATTGAAGTAGTCTACCTGTATTCCCGTAACGTTGCCGGATTTATCCTCCGCACACGACCAGAACATAAATCCGCCGGTAGCTTTAAGTTCTACCGTTATTGCATAAATGCCCGTGCCTTCTCCGGTTTCTTTCAGCTCGTAAGCTTCGTCTGTTCCTACGTTCCAGCCGTTATCTGTTGCCAACGCGTCGCCTTTGATGTAATAGTGAAGGATAGTAACCTCGTCGCCGGTTTCGGTATCTTCGGTTTCTTCGAACGTATAGGTGAGCTTGTTGCGATCCCCGCCGTTGGGATTGAGAGTGAAAGTATATCTGCCAGACAGACCTACGCCGATATTGTCGCTGTCCGACCAGGTAAGTTTATAAGTAGTGTCTTTGGTTGCGGTGCCTTTGGTGCCTATCAAATCGCTGGGGATAGCCGATTCGCCCAGCGAGCCGTTCCAAGCCATACCTGCGATTGCAACCTTGAAGTCGCCGCCCTTAGCCAGCTCTACGGTCAGGGAATATGTTCCGTTTCCGTTGTCGGTAAACACGTAGTCGCCTGCGTCGGCAGCGTCTGTAACCGTAGTCCAACCGGAGGTTTTGTTTGCGGAACCGACAATATAGTAGATATCCTGAACGTCGCCGTCGTTGATTTCTTCGTCGCAGACGCCGGAAATAACTGCTTCTTCGCCGGTCAGATCAAGGGTTATGGTATACATGCCGTGTTTTTCGACGCCGATGTTATCGCCCACTTTGCTTAATACGGTATCGCCCGCCGCGATATGCTTTCCGTTGAACGCCTGTTTGTACCAGTTTGCGTCCACGACGCCTACCAGCGCAACCTGGAAGTTGCCCATTCTGGGAAGCTCTGTGCTTTCCGTCTTGTAGATACCTTCCGTTTCGGTAGGCATGAAGTATACGACGCCGCTCTGTCCGAATACGCCGACTTTATTCCATGCGGCATCCTGCCCGCCTATTAAATAGTAGCCGTCCGCAACCGACACCTCGCAGGTTGCCTTATCCGTACCGCCTACTACCGTAGCCGTAATTGTCGCCGCGCCGGGTTTGAAAGCTTCTACATAGCCCGTTTCTTCGTTTACGGCAACTACTTCGGGATTATCCGACGACCAGGTAACCGTACCGCCGCCGTTAACCGTTGCGGTAAGCTCCGCCTCGAGATTGCCCAAGCCGAGATTAAGCTCGGTTTTATTGAGAGTAACCTTCTCGGTAGGCGTAGGCGGAGGCGTGGTTTTTACGTAATGGCAAACGTCGCACTCGTTATCGCCGCCCCAGACGTGCGCCGCGAAATCCTTTATGTAGTCCTTATCGCCCTCTTTGAGGTCGTCGCAGGTCGCAACGTGCCAGTGCCCCGTTCCGTCCTTTTGCCAGTCTTGCGAATATTCGTGGCTGTGTTTGTTACAGCCCGCAAGCGCACCGCCGCCGAGCGCCAGCACCGACGCTGTTACGGCAGCCACAAGAAGTTTTGATTTTTTCATAAATTTTCCTCACTTAACCGTTTTTTTTATTTATTTGAAAAAATTTGATATTTTTTCATATAATCTGATTTAATGATTTTCGGCTTATTTCGGTTAACCGTTTAATAATGTCCGAAAATGATAGCCGCGCCCTTACGCCCCTTTAAACGAATTTAAAGAAACAGGACAACGGATAGATTATACTGTTCCGTGTTAAAAACACGGAACAAGGGTATACCCTTGGCAATTTTTTATTTAATTTTTACGGGCTGAGCCCGTTTGCAACGGCTGTCCGCTTAAATTGCGGCTACGCCTGAATATCGATGTTAAAAATTATCAATTTTTTTTAACTACTAACATTTTAATACACTGTGCGAAATTTGTCAATACAATTTTCCAAAAAACTTTTGCGTTTGACAAAATTTTTTATTCGGGCGCATTGCCCGCACGGACCGACGCATATTTGTCATACTGAGGCTTGCCGTAAGTATCTTGAAAGGCTTCTCCCTTGGGACGAGGACAGATTTCTCAAAACAACGGATATCCGTTGTTTTGCTGTCCGAGATGAGCAAACGTATAGCAACACGTTTGCGTGCCCGAAATCGCGGTTTTCTTTGCCGCGGTTGAGACAGCTCCGCGTAGCGGTGATGAGGGGTTTTGATGAGTTAGCCCCTCATTCGTCTTGACCTTACGGTCAATCCACCTTCCCCCAAAAGGGGGAAGGCTGACAGATTGCTCACTGCGTTCAGAATGACAATGCGGTGCGCAAAGCATCGCTACGCTCGCGCAGAATAACAATAAGGTGTACAACCCGATAAAATAAGGCATGCGTTTTTGATATAACAAGTATTATAAATTATCATTTTACTTTATGTTTTGCGTATGATAAAATTTTCCATATACGAAAGGGGAAATAAAAAATGAACATCTGGCACGACATCGACAAGGAAAGAATAAAGGAAAACGAGTTCGAAGCGCTTATCGAAATTCCAAAAGGAAGCAAAGCCAAGTACGAACTGGACAAGGAAACGGGGCTTTTGCGGCTTGACAGAGTTTTATACACCTCCACCGTCTATCCGTCCAATTACGGATTTATACCGCGCACTCTTGCCGACGACGGCGACCCGCTGGACGTGCTTGTGCTGTGCAACGAGGCTATCTTTCCCATGACGCTTATAAAATGTATGCCTATCGGCGTAATTAAAATGGTCGACGGCGGCGAGCTTGACGAAAAAATAATAGCCGTGCCCTTAACCGACCCGAACTATAAGCATTATTATGATATAAAGGAGCTTCCCAAACATATTTTCGACGAAATGATGCACTTTTTCGAAGTGTACAAGATGCTGGAACACAAAACCACTACCGTTAAGGAAATTTGTCATAAATACGACGCTTTGGAAATTATAAGGAAGTGCATTAAAAATTACGAGGATAAATACGAAGCATAAACATATTACTCTCTGTCAGTCCGCCGCCCGTCATTTTTGACGGGCGGCGGTTTTTTGTATTTACGCTTTTCCGCGCAACTTAGCACCTTACTGTCATTCTGCGCGAGCGTAGCGATGCTTTGCGCACCTTATTGTCATTCTGCGCGAGCGTAGCGATGCTTTGCGCACCGCATTGTCATTCTGAACGCAGTGAAGAATCTTTTCAATAATATAATGCAGAATAAAGTGAGCAGTTTTTCAAGATCCTTCGCTAACGCTCAGGATGACGTTTTGCTGTCATTCTGAACGCAGTGAAGAATCTTTTCAATAATAATGCGCAAAACGCAGTGAAGAATCTTTTCAATAATATAATGCAGAATAAAGTGGCAGTTTTTCAAGATCCTTCGCTAACGCTCAGGATGACGTTTTGCTGTCATTCCGAATGAAGCTTTTTGTCATTCTGAACGCAGTGAAGAATCTTTCAAGATACTGACGCGATTGACGCTGTGCGTAACAATCGCTATTCCGTCGCTTCGCTCCTTACGGCAAGCCTCAGAATGACGAAGTTCCGAGCCTCAGTATGACAATGCCCCGACGATTACGCCGACAAAACACAGGCGCGCGGCAGGACAAACGTTTAAAACATTATACAGGTTTAACTGAATTTACGACCGTTCTGTAAAGCTCGCGCGAGGCGCCGGTATGCGGGTGGTGCGGGTCGGAAATAAGACAAATTTTTCTTGACGGCAGAGGTGTTTCCAGCTTTACCTCGAAAACCTCGCCCGAATCTATCGCGGGCTTCGCCATGTCCGCGGGCGCAAAGCCCAGCCCGAAATTGTGCCCGACCATGGGGACTATCAAATCCGCGCTGTCCGCCTCTATATCGGGCGTGACGGTCAGTCCGTTTTCCTCCATGACCGAATCCATAAACTGCCTTAACTGCATGCTGCGCCTGAGGCACACCAAAGGATATTTTTTCAGGTCCTCCAACTTCAAAGTTTTGTCTTTAAGCCCGCTAAACTTGCCGCCGGCGATGAGCACGTCGCCGAAATTTTTTATATCCACCCTGTTCAAATCCTTGATTGCCCCGCACGGCGTGGAAACGAATGCAAGGTCGGCAATGCCCTTCCTCAACTGCTCTATACACGAATTTGTGGAGCCCGTGCTTATTTTGAATTTTACCCCCGGGAATTTTTTCATGTGGAATTCGTCTAAAAATTCGAATAAAAACCCGTACAGCGCCGTCACCGTCGTTGCAAGGTACACCGTGCCGCTTTCCACGCCGACGGCGCGGCCGACCTCCTCCTCTCCCTTTAAAAGCTGGCTTTGGGCAACGCTTACATAGTCGAAAAGCGTCCGCCCCTCGTGCGTGAACTCCACACCCGTCTTGTTCCTGACGAAAAGGCGGCAGTTAAGCTCGTTTTCCAAATTCTGTATCGCGCGGGTCACCGCGGGCTGGCTGGAATAAAGCTCCGCCGCGGCTTTGGTTATGTTTTTATGCTTGCCGACAAAATAAAAAATTTTGTAATACTCGTAATTCATATTGTACCTCATATATGCGCTTTTGTTATGATTGCTATGTTATATTATCATTTTACATTATATCATGCCGATATTATAATGTAAATAACAATTGTAACTTTTTATCAAAAAAAGTAAAAAAATTTCATATTAAGGAGAATACATGAATTACAGAGAACAATCTTTAATTAAGCACGCGCAGTGGAAGGGCAAGATAGAGACGGTCTGCCGCGTGCCCGTAGAAAGCAGGGAGGCGCTTTCGCTTGCGTACACGCCCGGCGTTGCGGAGCCGTGCATGGCGATACACAACGTTACGGAAAAAAGCTTCGATCTGACGCGCCGCTGGAACACCGTTCCCGTAATTACCGACGGCACGGCGGTTTTGGGATTGGGCGACATCGGTCCCGAGGCAGGCATGCCCGTTATGGAAGGCAAGTGCGCGCTTTTCAAGGCTTTCGGAAACGTGGACGCCTACCCCATATGCATCAAATCCAAGGACACGGACGAAATTATAAATACGATAAAGCTTATTTCCGGCTCCTTCGGCGGAATTAATTTGGAGGACATTTCTGCGCCCCGCTGCTTCGAGATAGAAACTCGGCTTAAAGAGGAGCTGGATATCCCCGTCTTTCACGACGACCAGCACGGCACGGCAATAGTCATGACGGCGGCGCTTATAAACGCCTTAAAGCTTTCCGGCAAGAAAAAGGACGGAATAAAGGTCGTAATAAACGGCGCGGGCGCGGCGGGCATTGCGATAGCCAAGTTTTTAATGCTGTACGGCGTAAAGGACGTGACCCTTTGCGATTTGAAGGGAATAGTCTGCGAGGGCGAGGAATGGCTTAACCCCGCGCAAAAGGAAATTGCAAAGGTTACGAACAAGCCGCACCTTAAAGGCAAGCTTGCGGACGCTATGCGCGGCGCGGACGTGTTTATCGGCGTTTCCGGCCCCAACTGCGTCACGAAGGATATGGTTAAATCCATGGCGGATAAGCCCATACTTTTCCCCTGCGCGAATCCCGTGCCCGAGATAAACCCGCAGGACGCTTTGGACGCGGGCGCGTTTATAGTGGGAACGGGCTCCTCCGAGTACCCCAACCAGATAAACAACGTGCTTGTATTTCCCGGACTTTTCCGCGGCGCGCTTGACGTAAGGGCGAACACGGTAAACACGGAAATGATGGTTGCCGCGGCAAAGGGCATTGCGGACTGCGTAACCGACAACCAGCTTGCGCGCGACTACATACTGCCCTACGCCTACGACAAAGCCGCGCATAAAAGCGTTGCCAAAGCCGTAGCGGAAGCCGCAGTAAAATCCGGCGCGGCGAAAATAAAGTCGTAAATATATAATAATATGATAAGGAGAAAATGATGAAAAAGAAACTTACTGTACTTTTCTGCCTGATAATTTCCGTTACGGCAATAGCGGCGGCGGTTTTTGCGGGCGGTTGTACCGGCAAGGAGCAGACCGTATGGAAAATAGCCGCCGACGGCGGAGAAATTACGGCGCGTTTTACGGACAACGGAAATTACGGTTATATCCTTACGGTAGAGGGAAACGGCGGGATAAAGGATTTTTCTTCGGAAAAAAACGCGCCCTGGTACGGTAAATCCGGCAGGGTAACCGAAATTGTACTGTCCGAAGGCATTACCGCCGTAGGAAACAACACCTTTAAAAACTGCTGTTACGTTAAATCCGTCATTCTGCCGCAAAGCGTTACCGCGATAGGGGAAAATTCCTTTTCGCAAGATACCAAAGTATGCGCACGCGCGCAGATATCCGCACCCGAAGGCGCAAAGATTTATATGTATTCGGAAACCAAGCCCGCGAACGGCGGATACTACTGGCATTTGAAGGACGGCGCGGCAAGCTTCTGGGAGACGAAGAAAATTCTTTTTATAGGAAACAGCTTTACCTTCTATAACGACATGCCCTCCCTCTTTGCGCAGATAGCTTCCGCTGCGGAGGAAAACGTTATAGTAGAATCCGTGACCTGCGGCTCGCACAATCTTTCCCAGTTTGCAGACCCCGCCGACGAATACGGCGCGCAGGTTTACGCCAAGCTGAATGCCCGTTCCGACTACGACTATGTAGTTTTACAGGAACAGAGCACCCGTCCGCTTTTAAGTTACGATATGTTCCTCGACGGGGCGAAAACGCTCGGCAAAAGCATTTACGCAACGCAGGACAGTTGCAAAATTTATATGTACGCGACCTGGGGCTTCCCCGAATACAACGACAAAATAGTTGAAACAAGCGCGCTGCTTAAAACCGCATACGATAACGTTGCAAAGCAGATTGACGCAAAGGTCTGCAACGTAGGCACGGCTTTCGGCGCGGTGTATGAAAGCAACAAGGAAATAAACCTTTACAACGCCGACAACCGCCACCCCTCAAAGGAAGGCTCTTACCTTTCCGCCTGCGTTCACGCGGCGACGATACTGGGCGTGGATACGAGAAGCCTGACCTACAACGCAGGGCTTGACGAAGCAACCGCAACCGTTTTGAAAAACGCGGCGTACACTGCGGCGACAGCTAAATAAGGAGGAAAAAATGAAAAAGCATTTGATAGCCGCTTTGATTGCGGTGCTGATGTGCCTGACCGCGCTGTGCGGATGCGCCGGCGTGAGAGCGTTTGAAAAAGACTTACAGGTCGTTTTAAACGTGAACGGGCAGTATTACGGCTGTTACACCGTAAACATTTTCAACAATGCGGTCGTACCCGAACCCGAGCCGCCCGCGGAAAAAACGTTCAAGGGCTGGACGGTTTGGGAAAGCTGGACGGACGAACAGGCGGACGAAGTGCCCGTCATACCCAACACGGGACTTGTGCGCTACGACGACGTAAAGGATTACGTTAAGGATAAAAACCAAAGCGTGACATTGCGCGCGGTATTCGTTCCCATTCCCAAGCGCGACCTTGTGGTTGCCTGGTACAACAGAAGCGTCTCCGGCATAACGCAGGCGGACATGGACGGCTTCAAAACCAACCTTTACGCATACCTTACCACCCAAAATTACACACCCGAAAGCATGGATATAGTTATCCGCGGCTACACGGGTCAGGTCGGAGACAGCTGTTCGGCAATAGCCAAGGACGGCGACGTAGACATAATGGTCGGCTGGTCCTCGGCAAGCAACCTGCAACAGCAGGCGGGCTGGATTAAGGGCGAAAACTATATTGACCACGTAGGTAAAGTACAGGTAGGAAGCACGGCACGGTATGCGACGAGGCTGACCGATACCGAGCTTTGCAACCTTGTATATACCTGGATTCAGAACGAGTACGGCGAGGGCGCAACCCCTCCTCCCGTCAATCCCGACGACCCTATCCCCGCCTCCGAAAGCCGACTTGTCGTTGCCTGGTACGACAACAGCGTTTCCGGACTTACGCAGACGATAATAGACAACTTTACGGCGGGACTTAACGCGTACCTTACGGCGGAAGGCTTCAACGTAAACGATTTGACAATAAGACTGCGCGCATACTGCGACGACGTCGCGACCTCCTGCGGAAACATTATGAGCGACGGCGACGTGGACATAATGCTGGGCTGGGGCGGAAACATAAACGATCCGCTAAAAGGCAACATGGTCGAGGGCAAGGACTTTATCGAAAATATCGGCAGCATTGCAATGGGCGGCAAGACCCGCTACATTACAAGGATAACCGACACCGCGCTCGTAAACAAGGTGTTCGACTGGATAGAAGCGGGCAACGCGGCAGACTTGCTTGCAAAGCCCACCGAGCCAGTCATTCCTCCCGACCCTTCCGAAAAGCAGACGCTTGTCATAGGCTGGTGGAAAAGCTCCAAGTCCGGTCTGGACGAAGCTATTATGGAAAAAGCCGTTGGGGGCATAAAAAGTTGGCTCGCCGCGCAGGGCAAGGATTTAAACAGTATCGAAATCACCGTTAAATTTTACGAGCAATCCGCGGTGGCAGACGTTGCGGCAGCGGTAAACGCCGACGGCGACGTTGACGTTATGCTCGGACTTAAAGCCTACACGGGGATTGCCGTAAAAGAACAGATAGACAACGTGCAAATGGGCGCGACAATTACCGACAGGCGCATACTTCTGCTTGAAAGAAGCACAAGCGAAATTGCGGCGGCGGTGTTCGGGTGGTTCAAAACCGACGAAAGCGCACGCGCGCTGTTTAAGACCGAGGGGGTGTAAAATATGTATCTTAAAAGAAAGCTTTTAAAAGCCGCTTCCGTATGCTGTTACGTGTTTGCGGGGCTTTGGATAACTTTGGCGGCGTGCTTCTTCGCGCTGTCGAACAACTGGTACTGGCTTTTCCTGATATTCGGGCTTGTTTCGTTATACGACGGCTTTGTAATTACCTCCGTCAGGGAAAAAATGACGCAAGCACAGCTTGAAAAGAAGGAAAACACAAAGCTTCTCGTCTGCTGGATTTTAAGCATAGTATGCCCGCCCGCGTTTATTCTCGACGGCATAGCTTACTTCCGCAATACGGAAGACAGACTTGTAACCGTGCGGGAAAATGTCGAAGCCCGGGAAGTAAAACCCGAAAAAACGATTGTAAAAAAACCCTTTTACAGGGCGAAATCTTTCATAACGATGTGCGTTGCGTTCGGCATGATAATTATTGCAGGCTTCACCGCTATGTGCTTCGAAACCTCGGGCTTCAGCGTAAAGGTAAGCGACTTCACACTGACGCACGACATGACTTATTACTACAACAACGGCGAAATAAACGGTAAAAAATTCGTAATGGAAAACGATACGACCTACGCCGTAACTATGTACAGACCCAAGTCCGCAACCGAGGAAAAGCCCGCGGCGACGGTGTTCGTCCTCCCGGGGTTCACCCGCACAAAGGCTACGATGTCGCAGTATTGCATGGAGCTTTCAAGGCGCGGCGCCGTTGTGTTCTGCATGGACCCCGGCGGTCAGGGCTCCACGACGGAAACCTCCACAACCGGCGCGAACGGCATAGAATACCTTGTCCAATACGTTTACAACAACACGGACGACTTCAAATTCTGCGATAAAAACCGCTTCGGCGCAGTTGGACACTCGGCAGGCGGCGGCAACGTATGCACACTCGCCTCCGACATGGCAGGCTCCAGCTTTAAGGAGAGCGTAATAAAATCCCTCTACATTTCGGGATATATAAAGACCTCCTCCGCCAACAAGTACAAAAACCTTAACTGCAACGCCGCAATGTCCTACGCATATTACGACGAGGGCGCCTTCCGCTATCAGGCGGACACCTCCGCCTTCGAGGTGATAAGTCTGCGGTTCATAAACGAAGTAAGCGGAAGCAACAACGGATACGACAAGGTTGCTTACGACTACGGCTACGGCGACATGTCCGACGGCACTTACAGGATAGTCCACCGCGAAAAGACAAACCACTGCTTCGAAATGTACGACAGGGAAAGCATTAAAAACACCGTAGACTTCTTCGATACCTCTCTCGGCATGAATTCGGGCAAAAGCGGTTCGCGCCAGATATGGTTCGGGAAAGAATTTTCCAACGGCATTGCGCTTGCGGCGGCGTTCACGTTTATAATTTCGCTGTGCGCGGTGCTTATGAAGACGCCCTTCTTCGCAACGCTTAAAGCGGGCGCGGCAAAGGAGAAAACGCCCGAAGACGCAGCGTCCGGAAACGGTTTGGACGGCAATGCAGGCAGCGCGGTAATGAGCGCGGTCGGCGGGGCAAAACCCGTTTCGGTTAACGCTGCGGCGACGCGGCATAAAACGGTTGCGCACAAGGTCATATTCTGGTCGTGTCTGCTGCTTACCGCAATAATAGCCTGTCTGGACTACATTCCTCTTGCAAACCTTTCCATAGAGATATTCCCCACGGGCAACTCCGCAAGCGTGTTCACCTACACCTTCCCCGCGCGTATGATAAACGCTATACTGCTGTGGGCGGCGATAAACGGCACGATAGGACTTGTTATTTTCTTCGGCACGACGCTTATAGAAAACCTTTACGAATATATCGTGTTCAAGGTAAAGGGTATCAAGCCCGGGTACGACTGGGATAAATTCAAAGCAATAAAGATAGGCGGCAACGGTCCGACGGGCGTGCTTCTGAACGTGCTTAAAACCCTGCTTCTTGCATTCGGCGCGTTCGGCGTGTTCTACTTCCTCGTACAGCTCAGTTACTGGACTTTCCATCAGGATTTCAGGTTCATGCTTATTTCGGCGGCGCCGCTCAACGCGAGAATGTTCGTAACCGCCCTCGAATACATGCCTATAATTTTCATATTCTATATCTCGAACTCGATAAGGCTGAATTGCAGTATCGGGCGCGAGGGTTGGAGCGAATGGAAGGTAATGCTTGTCGGCGCGCTTGCAAACAGCGTGGGGCTTGCGTTCATACTGCTGATAAATTACGTATGTTACTTTACGACGGGCACGCCCTTCTACGGCTACTACGGCGGTCCCGCCGGCAACGAGGTCTGGCTGTACGTGAACATGGTTTTCGGACTTGTGGTTATGATGTTCCTGCTGCCGATATTCAACAGACTGTTCTACAAGCTGACGGGCAACGTCTGGACGGGCGCGATTGCATGCTGTATGATTTTCATAATGATGACGATTTCCGCCTCCGTTTCCTACATTCCCATGTATTGACGCAAACATTTAAAAGCCGTCCGCGCAAATGCGCGGACGGCTTGTTTTTTATTGGCTTGCCGTAATGAGCTGACGGAACGGCGATTGCTACGCGTAGCGTCAATCGCGTCAGAATACTATTTCCTAATGCTTCGCTTACGCTTTGCGCCATATTATTGAATAGATGCTTCGCTTACGCTCAGCATGACAATAATGTGCGCAAACCGGCGGGCGAAGCCCTCGGCTGGATGACATTATCGCATTGTCATTCTGAGGCTTGCCGAAGAATCTTATTTCCGGCATTGCGGCAACACATTTTTAAAACGTTTCGGCGTTTTAAATCACGCCGCGTCGTTTCGGATAATTTCACAGTTGCAGGGATACTTGCTGTCGGTAGTAATTATAACTTCCCCTATGCTTGCGGCGGTTATTTTCCCCGACCGCGGATTTTTTACCGAAAGTATCGCACCCTTAATTTCCGCGTCTACGTCCGAATACTCGAAGGAAAAATCCGTCCCCTCCGTCTCGCAGTTTACAAGCTTCAAGTTTTTACAGTAGCAAAGCGGCTGCGTGCCGATAATTTTGCAGTTTATAAAGGTAAGATTTTCCGAATACCAGCCCAGATACTCGCCCTTCACGACCGAGTTCTTCACCGTCACGTTTTTTGCGTGCCAGAAGGCGTCCTTGGTATCCAGAACGCAGTCCTCGATTACTACGTCGCGCACGTACTGGAAAGAATATTTACCCTTGAAGTCCGTGCCGCGCATGCGTATGCCCGAAGAAAGCAAAAACAGATATTCGCTGACTATTTTGCAGTTTTCAAGACTTATATTTTCGCTTTTCCAGCCGAACTCGGGGGAAATTATTTCCGTATCCGAAATGCGTACGTCTGCGCACTCCCGTACGGCTTTTATACCGTGCATGCGGCTTTTCCGAATATCCGCGCCGCGCGTGTACCACAGCGCGGCGCGGCAGTTTCCGGTCATTTCCGTATCTTCCAGCCGCACGTTATAATCGTGCCACAGCGGATAGCGCAAGTTCATGTAACAGCCCGAAAGTCGCACGTCCCGCGCCTCTTTAAGCGCCGATTCGCCGTCCTCCGCCCCGTCGAAGCGGCAGTTTTTAAACCAGACGCCGCAGGCGGCATACAAATCCCTCTCCCGCGGAAAGGTCTTGTTCCGTATTATTTCCATATTAAACTTTTTTGCCCATAATATAAGCTTTTTCGGGGAAGTCCGTATTTTTCACGTCGCCCCTCGCCTCCAATCCCGTGCCGCGCAGAACGCCCGCAAGCTTTACCCCGTCGAAGCAGTCTGTCCAGCCCTGAATATCCTTGACGGAGCCGTCCATTGCGGTTTCGTCATCCTCGGCGGAAGCCGAAAGCAGATACACGTCCTTAAAATTGTTTTTGCGCCCGTAAAGGGGGTTAAGCCTGTCCAGAAAGGTTTTAAGCTGACCCGATACCGCGTAATAGTAAACGGGCGAAGCGAATACAAGCGCGTCGGCTTCGCGTATTAAGCCGTAAACGGCGTTCATGCCGTCGTCGAGGATACAGCCGTCGCGCTTCATACAGCTCATACAGCCCGTGCAGAATTTAAGCTGCATGTCGCGCACGTTGATAATTTCGGCGCAATGCCCCGCGTCGCGCGCGCCGCGCGCAAATTCCTGCGCGAGAATATCGGAATTTCCGTCCTTCCTCGGCGAAGACGAAATTATAACTACTTTTTTGGGCATAAATTTCTCCTTGCGTACTTTTTTATTTTATAACCCCGACGGCGGCGCATAAAACGCTTTTGCGCCGCGCAACGCCGTTTTTTTGCCATAAACGGCAAAAAAAATATGTGGATTTTTGTATAATTATACGGATAAGGCGTTTTAAGTTGACAAAAAACGCCTTTTATTTTAAAATATTTTTAATTTTTGCGGCGGATTGCGCCGTCCGTAGACATACGGTCGGCATAGCCGTAAGATAAATGAACATAAATATAATATATACCCGCGCGGCGAAAAAGCCGCAGCGAAATACGGAGAATTAATTGAAAGTCAAATATTCGCGCTATGCGCCGGACGGAGACGTGTCCGCAATAGAGTGTTCCCTTATAAACGGAAATATAGAAATTTACGGTTGCGCAGACGGAAAGGTCTGCATCGAAAAGACAAAGCACACCCACATAAAAATTTACGGCAAGGGCGGAATTGTAAAAATAAGACAGATACGCAAATCGCTGCTGCGCAAAACGGCGGTAAAAATATTCGTACCCGCCCACTGCGTTCCCGATATTTCGGTAAGCCTTGTGCAGGGCGGTCTGAAAATAGAACAAGGCATTTACGGCGATTTGAGTATTAAAGCAAACAACGCCGAAGCGGCTGTAACCGACGCGTGTTTTACGAATGCGGAAGCTTCCTGTAAGGCGCTTGCGCTTGACTGCAAGGACGTTACCGTCAAGCAGCTTTTCTCCGTCAACGCGGACGAGGGCTATGCTATTATAGAACGCTGTCTTTGCACGAAGCTGGATATAAGTTTTAAAAACGGCGACTCGGGCGTTACCGGCCTGAAATGCCGCGACAGCAGCTTCACTACGGAAAGCGGAAGCGTGAACGTAAACCTTGTCGGGGTCAAAAGCGACTACGTTTTGAATCTTCTTTCCAAAAACGGAACGTGCAACTGCGAAAGCACCGATTCGGGCGATTACAATTGCAAGGTTTACACCGACAGCGGAAAAATTGTAATAGACTTTACCGACTCCGACCCTCTTGCTCCCGTAGCGGAACAACCCGACGAAATTTGCGCCGCGCTCGGGGCATGACTTAAATGATAGAGACAAACGTTAAAAATCTTATATCACAAATACCCGAAAGCAACGCCTTAGGCGAAAAAATTACCCTTGTAGCGGCGGTAAAGCTTCAACCGCCCGAAAACATCAACCGCGCTATCGCCGCGGGCATAACGGACATAGGCGACAACCACGTGCAGGAATTCAGGGACAAGTACGCCCTGATTGACGGCAACCCCCGCCGCCATTTTATAGGGCATTTGCAGACGAATAAAGTCAAATATTTGATAGGCAAGGTGGATTTATACCACTCCGTCGACAGAGAAAATCTTGCCGCGGAGCTTTCCGCAAGAAGCGCCGCCGCGGGAATTGTCTCCGATATTCTTTTGCAAATAAATATCGGCGAAGAAGCTTCCAAGGGCGGATTTTTATACGGCGAGGCGGAAAACGCCTACAAAAGCATAAAAAAACTGCCCGCGCTTAAAATACGCGGACTTATGGCTATGCTTCCGTTATCCGACGACGAAAGCGCGCTTAAAGCCCTGGCTGTACGTATGCGCACGTTATACGATAAACTGAAAGCCGACGACGGTAATTTCGAATACCTGTCCATGGGTATGAGCGGCGACTGGCGTCTTTGCGTTGACGCCGGCAGCAATATGATACGCACGGGCACAAGCATCTTCGGCAATAGAAATTATAATTGACAAGTCTTTAAAGCCTTCCCCTACGGGAAGGCTTTTTTTATGCAACACAAAAGAGAAACTACGTATCGTTTTTTATAGTTTTTAACCGTAACCACGCTTTGCGCACCCCATTGTCATTCTGAACGCAGTATCCTGTCATTCTGCGCGAAGTATCCTGTCATTCTGCGCGAAGTATCCTGTCATTCTGCGCGAAGTATCCTGTCATTCTGAACGCAGTGAAGAATCTTGTAGATACTTCGCTGACGCTCAGTATGACACCGCATTGTCATTCTGAACGCAGTGAAGAATCTTTGCGCAAAACGCAGTGAACAATCTTTCAGCCTTCCCCTTTTGGGGGAAGGTGGATTGACCGCAAGGTCAAGACGGATGAGGGGCGAATTCATAAAACCCCTCATCACCGCTATGCGGAGCTTCTCCCAAGGGAGAAGCCTTTCAAGATACTGACGCGATTGACGCCGTGCGCAACAATCGCTATTCCGTCGCTTCGCTCCTTACGGCAAGCCTCAGTATGACACTCCATTGTCATTCTGCGCGAGCGGAGCGATGCTTTGCGCACCCCATTGTCATTCTGAACGCAGTGAAGAATCTTTGCGCAAAACGCAGTGAGCAATATCTTCCCTTACCCTTTGCACTGCCATAGTCGGCCATAATCCAACCGCCAAAAAATGAAAAATTCTAACAAAAAACGTTTGATTTTTTCAATTTGTGCATATTGCACATATGTTCTTTCTTTGCCTTATTTACCTTTGGGAAAGCACGTGATATAATAATAATGTTAAGCAACGCTTGACGGGGGAGACAAAATGAACATCTTAAAAAAATCTTACAGGTTCCTTTTGGCTATTCTGCTTGTTGCGGCAATCGCATTTTCCGTAACGGCTTGCAAAAAGGACACCACCACCGACAAGGGCAGTCAGGAGGAAACCAACAATCCTGCCGACCCCACAAACCCGAACGAACCTTCGGACCCGACCGATCCGTCGAATCCCGCAAAACCGGACCCGTCCGTTAAATATACGGTTAAATTTGAAAACGTAGACAAAGCGGCTTATCCCGATATGCAGATAAGCAAAAACGGCACCGTTTCCGTTGCCCCGCCTCAACGCTCCGGCGCGACTTTTCTGGGCTGGTACACGGACAGGGAATGCGAAGCTTCGCCGTTTGTCATGGGTTCATCTTTAATAACTGCGGACACGACGCTTTACGCGAAGTGGAAAAATTCTTCCGGGGGCGAAACGGTCAGAAAGTACACGGTTAACTTTAACTCCGACGGCGGAACCGCAGTTGCGGCGCAGTCGGTAGAAGAAGGAAAATGCGCCTTCAAGCCCAACGACCCGCAGAAGGCGGGGCATCAGTTCCTCGGTTGGTATAACGGCGGCGCAAAGTTCGACCTTAGCACTAACGTAATAACTTCCGACATAACATTAATTGCAAAATGGCAGCCTCTTGACGCTAAAATTGTTGCGCAGGGCGCTTATAACGAAAGTTTATACGTAGAGTGGAAAGAGGGTGCGCCCGCTTCGGCAAGCGTGGAATACTCTCCCGCGGGCGAAAACAGTTGGACAAAAGTCGACAAATATCTTATCCGCGCAAAAGATTCTTCCACGGCGCGCGTAGACGTTTTGGGCATTACGGCGGGCGAATACGACGTAAAAATAAACCCTTCCGACGGTTCTTCTTTGACGGTAAGCAATATTTCCGTTGCGGCTTACGACCGCTCGGGTTACGCGCACTTTAATTACACCGAGGGTGTGGGCGCATATAAAGACGACGGAACTTTAAAGGACAACGCGCTTGTCATTTACGTAACAGACGAAAACAAAGATACGGTCATGGACGAAATTTGCGCCGCATATAAGGACGTGAATATGTTTAAAGTCCCCGGTACGGACTGGAACGGCAAAAACGCAAGCGGAATAGGCTGGTGGCTTAACAATACGCAATACACCAAGACCGACAGCAAGGGTAACAAAGGCAACACCTGGGCGGAAAACGGCAACTCGCTCGGCTTGAAGTCCATTGACAGACCTATCGCCATAAGATTTATCGGTAAAGTCACCACGCCCGAGGGCTGCACGGCTTACAACAGCCTTAACGAGGGCGGCTCGGTCGGCGACAACGGACATATGGCGCGTATGAAAAACCTCAAAAACGTCACCATAGAGGGCGTCGGCGAGGACGCGACTATTCTCGGCTGGGGCTTCCACTTCATGGCAGGCTCCGACGCGGTCAACGGTCAGGGCAAAAGCTTCGAGGTAAGAAACCTCACCTTCGATAAATATCCAGAGGACGCTATCGGTATGGAAGGCGTTCAGGAGGGCGGCAAAATAACGGGTTCCGTCGACAGGTGCTGGGTTCACCACAATACCTTCCTTCCCGGCGACGGACACGTCGGTCCCGAAAACAAACCCGCGGAAAGCGACAAGGCGGAGGGCGACGGAAGCTGCGACTTCAAACGCGGAGAATATTTCACCTGCTCCTACAACTATTTTACGGACTGCCATAAGACTAACCTGGTCGGTTCCTCCGACTCCAGCTTGCAGTTTAATATTACATACCACCACAACTGGTGGCACAACTGCGGCTCGCGCATACCTCTTTCAAGGCAGGCGAACATTCATTTCTACAACAACTACGTGTCCACTGATACGACGGGCGCGAATATAAGCTACGTTCACTCGATAAGGGCAAACGCATATATTTTCAGCGAAGCGAACTACTACCTCGGTTGTAAAAACATTGCGGACGACAAAGCCAAATCCTGGAACAACACCTATCTCGGCTGCTTCGGCAACAATCTTATGGTTGACGTAAAAACGAGGGATGAAAAGGTTTCAAACGCGTGCAAACATTTCAACGGTAAGGATTTATCTTCGTTCGACACCGACCCCGCTTTGTTCTACTATAACGCGCAGACCAAGCAAAGCGACTGCTTATTGGACGACTCGGTTACGGCAAGAGCCAAAGCCGTTCAATACGCCGGCTGTAACGGCTGGGGTAAAAACAACCCCGACAAGGGTGCGGACGCTTCCGGCGCGGTAAAGGAATTAATGAACGACCAAACCCCTTCCGAAGCCGTGCCCGTACCCGACGAGGGAGCGCTTACGGTGGACTTCAAAGCTCCGCCCAAGGGCGTAATTCTCGACGGCGCGGTAAGCAGCGGCGCGCTTAAAAGCACGAAAGGCAAAGGTCAGTTCGTAATTTTCAGATTGGCGGTCCCCGCAAAGGTTACCGTAGGCGGCGTTTCGGACAACTACGGCGGACCTTACCTTATTTCGCAAAACGGCACGGTAATAGCGCAGTTAAGCGCAACCGTAAGCTCAGAGCTGGAAGCGGGAATATACATGATTTGCGTGGGTTGTTACAGTTACGACTTAAAGCAATCGTCCATATCCTCCCTTTCGTTCGAGTCCACGGCAAACTCGTCCAAGGCTAAGCTTGAAGCTTTGAACAACGCTATCAACGCAATAGGAAGCGTTAACCTTTCAAGCGAAGCGGCTATAAATGAAGCACTGGTTTTGCTTAATGCGCTTAAAGCCGAAGAAGTTACCGCTTTCGACGCGGCTTACCCCGGTCAGCGCGACAAACTGACCGCGGCGCAGGCGGCGTACAACAGGCTTTGCGTTGAGAACGTGGAAACGCTTATAAACGCAATCGGCACGGTGGGCGAAAACAGTTATCCCGCAATCAAAGCGGCGCGCGACGCATACGACGCGCTCCCCTCCGCTTTGCAGGCTCAGGTTAGCAACTACGCGGCGTTGACCGCGGCGGAAGCGGATTGGGCAAACGTTGCGGCGATAGCCGTAAACAACAATATAGCGGCGTTGACCGACGTAAGCGGCTGGACGGTTGCAAACGGAAAGGCGGCTATAACGGCACAGATAACGGCTTACGGAAACGTAAAATCCTCTTACGAGGCGTTGACCCCCGCACAGCAGGCGACGGTTACGAATTATGCAAAGGTAACGGGCGGTTTAACAAAGCTTAACGCACTTCTTGCGGAAATAACCGCGGCGGAACAGGAAGCGGCAAACCTTGCGGACTTTAACGCAAAGCTCGACGCGCTTACCGCAGACACCGTAACGCTTGAAAGCGGCGCGGCGTTGAAGGCGGCTTACGACAAGCTTACCCCCGCACAGCAGGCGGGTATAGACGCCGCAAAATACGAAGCCGTTATGGCAAAATATACCGAGCTTGCAAATCAGGCAAAAAAATTAAGCTTTACGGCGGGAACGGACGGTTATCAAAATTCGGAATTTACGGTAAGCGGCAATAAAACGTCGGTGAGCGCTACAATAAACGGCGTAACTTACACGACCGCCTTAAAGATGGAGTCTTCCACTTCCGTAACGTTCACCACAAACGGAACCATGACGTTAACCCTTTATATGACGGCGGGTAAAAAAGTTAAAATAGATAATGTATCTTATGACACGGGCGCCAACGGAAAAGTTACAATAGAACTGGGCGCAGGCACCCATACTATATCTAAAGATACTACAAGTACCAACCTGTTCCTTGTAGAGCTGGCTCCCGCAAATTAAAAAAGGGGCGGCGCAAAAGCGCACTTCCCGTATCAACAGAAAAAATCTCCCGAACATTTTGTTCGGGAGATTTTGTCTGTCCATAATTTCCGTCAGTCGCTTATATCGTCGAATAAGGGATCGTCAAAAAATTCTTTTAAATTAAGACCGAGCGTATCCGCAAGTTGATAAACCGTATCTAACTTTACGGTTTTGACCCTTGTCAAATCGGGATGCGTTATTTTCCAAACGGTCGAACGCGGCATACCGCCTGTTTAGCCAATTCGTATTCCGTTAAATTTCCTCTTGCTTTTATCAGATTATCCAACCTTAATCCTATGGCTTCGATCAATTTCATAATACCCTCCGTTTGCAACCGACTCTTTTTGTTCAGTGCGTAACTACTACCTGTGTGAATTAATCTTCTTGAAGATTAAAAAAGATAAAAGCGGCGGACGAATTTTGCCGTCCGCCGCTTTAAATATTTTTACTTTAATTACTCCGCCTTGAAAGGAAGCAGAGCAGCCACTCTCGCGCGCTTGATAGCGGTCGAAAGCTCGCGCTGGTGTTTTGCGCACGTGCCCGTCATTCTGCGGGGCATTATTTTGCCGCTTTCCGCAACTAATTTCTTTAAACGGTTTACGTCCTTATAGTCGATTTCCGTCACTTTTTCCTGACAGAAAACGCACACCTTTTTGCGCGGCGTTCTTTTATACACCTTTTTTGCGGGTGCCGCGGTCTTATTTTCTTCCATAATAATTATTCTCCTTGAATTTTAGAAAGGGATATCGCCGTCGTCGTCAAACGCCTGCAAGCTAGCCCTTTTCTTTTCCGCGGGAGCGGGAGCTTCGTTAAATCCGTCGCCCGTCGTTCCCCTCGGCGTCAAGAACTCTACGTCCTGCGCCACTATGTCCACGCCCGTACGCTTTACGCCCTGACTGTCCTCGTAATTGCGAAGCTCTATACTGCCGCTTACTGCGACTTTATTGCCTTTTTTTGCGTATCTCGCCACGTTTTCGCCCAAGCCGCGCCATGCCACGATATTGAAGAAATCCGTCTTCCTCTCTCCGTCGGAACCCGAATAATTTCTGTTAACCGCTATGGAGAAGCGGCAAAGCGCTATGCCCGACGTAGTTTCCGTAAGCTCGGGGTCGCGGGTTAAATTTCCTATCAAAAATACTTTGTTCATTTTTCTTTCCTTAATCTTTTGCAGTTATAACACGTCTTAAAACTTCGGAAGTAAGACCTGCAACTCTGTCAAGCTCTTTAACTACCGAGCCTTCCGCTTCGAAAGTCATTAAAACGTAAAAGCCGTCGTTTTTGTAATTGATGGAATACGCAAGCTTTTTAACGCCCCACTTGTCTGTGGATACGACTTTACCGCCCGACGACGCAACGACGTCCTCGAACTTTTTCACGAGCGCCTCGTTTGCCTCTTCGGTCAAACCGGCGTCCAATACGTAAAGCATTTCGTAAGTTTTCATTATTTTCACCTCCCGGACTTAATCGGCATACCGACAAAGCGGCATGCAAGGTTATTTTATTTTAATATAAATATCTCCGCATGTCAAACAATTTACCGCCGCCGCGCTTAATTTTTACGACGAAGGCAGAAGCGACGGGTCAATAAGCGCCGTGGGATTTTTGGAAACGTAAAGCATTACGTTTATAACCTCCAAAAGCGTCATGTCCCCTATTACTTCCTCATGACGGACGCCGCTTTCGTACCAGACAAGCGTTCTTTCAAGCTCGGTCGGGTCGTCGAAGACGAGTATGCCCGCCGCGTGAAGCTCGCGCATTAACGTTGTCTGTGTGTTTTTGGTAACGTTGTCTATCATTGCGGTAATGTTGTTTACCGAATACACCTGCTCGCGCCGTACGCCGTCGTCCTCGGCAACGTACAGCAAAATTTTCCATAGCGGGGTAGGCGCGCCGTAAGTGTAGTAAGCGTCGCCGCTGTAAAAAGGCAACCTTCCCCTGTCGTCGCCGCCCTCGTTGACCAAATCATAATCGCTTCCCGCCGGTTCGTAATATACGAATGACGAATCGAATAAAATTTTACCTTCGCCGAGCGTGTAGTAAGTGCCTGCCGAAAATTCCGCCGCTTTAAGCTTGCCGTAACCGCCCGCAAGCTTATAAGAGCCGTCGTCCTCCAACGTATAGTAAATATAATCCGCGTTGTAAACGGGGTCCGCGGAGGGCGTTACGCCTTCGACCGCCTTATAAAAAAGCGGTTCGTGCTTGCCTGAGCCGTCATCTCCGTCGACTAACCCGTAAATATCGTCCGCAAACAACTGTTGCACGCTAAGCTTGTTAAAGTCGTCGGCAAGCGTGTCTATGGTCGAATTTTTAACCGAACCGAGTATTCTGTCACCGTCGTCTATTTTTAAAATTTCGCCCAGAGTCAAATCGTGCGTGACTCCCTTGGCGCGTTGGGAAACGTTGTCCAGACTGATAGGCGGCAGAGCGATTTTTTCTTCGACTTCAAGGTAGTAGCCGCCTTGCAGTTTTCCGTTTTCGTCAAGCTCTATAACGCAGTCGTGAACGGTTTGCCCGTCCCTGTATTTCGCCGTCCATACGCCCGTCTCCGCATCGTTTACGACGTTTGTAACTTTCAGACACATATATGCGAGAATGGCGTTTTCGGGCGGGGCGTCCAGAAGGCTTACCAAATCCACCTTGTCGACTATTCCGCCTATAAACTCCGACAGTTCGCCGAATTTGACTGCTTCAAGCTCGCCTTCTTCGAGTTTGACGAATTCCGACAGCGTCTTTTCGAGCGAGTCCGTAAGCTTGCCGACTACGGGGATAACCTCCTCCATTTCGCCCAGCGACAGGTTGGAATAATTTTTACCCATGCTTGCCAGCTTTTTGACCAAATCCATTACGGTGCCCACGCCGCCGTTGTTTACGTCGGCGTTGATATAGATATAATTCCCCTCGGAATCCTTATTGGCGCTTATCTTATCCAGCTTGTAATTCAGCGCTACGGCAACCGCTACGGCAACCGAGCCCGCCAATATCACGACAGCCAGCAAAAACCCGAGTATGAATGCCAGTACGGGACTGAAGCCCCTTCTCGTATTGTTCGACATAATTTTCTCCCTTTTCAGAATTTGTATTTAACCGATATAAATGCGGCAACGCTTTAAAAGCGCCTCTCTTTCGTTTTTCACCGCGCCGACAGCGCAGTCGTAAAGCAGTTTTTCCAGTATCCCGCCCACCGAGGACGGCTGCGCGCCCGCCGCTATAATTTCGCCGCCGCGCACTTTCATGTCTTTAAGCGTGAACGGCACGCCCTCCGCAACCATTTTACCGTATATGCCGCGCCACTTTTCCACGCACGGCGCGGTAGAAGCATCGTCGCGGCAAGCGGAATAATCCGCCTGCTTCAATAAAAGAAGTTTGTCTAAAACGGCGTAATTTTTTACCATGAATTTGCGGATTTTGTTTTCGCGCGCGTCGCAACGCATATCGTACATGTGCAGCGCGGTCAGCTCCGCCGCCTCCGCCGCAGCTTTTTTGGGGGCTTTCAAACGCGACAGCGCCGCAAGCGCAATGCGCGCCCCCTCCCTTTCGTGCATGTGGTAATTGCCGTTTTCGCGCATGCAGTATGGCTTGCCTATATCGTGAACCAACGCCGCAAGCCGCACGCACGGCTCGGCGTATTTTACCGCGCGCAGAGAATGCTCCAACACGTCGTAACGGTGAAATTTTTCATTCTGCGCCATTCCGTTGCCGAGGGTAAGCTCGGGCAGGATAACGTTAAGCACGCCCGTGCTTTTTAAAATTTCAAGTCCGCGGTAATGCGCGTCCTTTACGCCGTATCTTAAATCCGCCTGCAAAATTGCGGCAAGCTCGGCATAAATTCTTTCGGCGGAAACGTCTGCCGCAAGCCGCGCATTGTTTTTTGCGCCCGCAAGACAGTCCTCCGACGGTGAAAAACCCGTCTGCGCCGCCTGACGCGCAAGCCGCATAAGCCGCAGACCGTCCTCGCCGAAAACCTTGTCCGGCTCGGCTACGGTTGTGATAACTTTGTTTTTTATATCTTCTATCCCGCCGAGGGGGTCGCAAAACTCGCCGTGCTTTATATCGTAATAGACCGCGTTGCACTTAAAATCCCGACGGCGCGCGTCCGCATAAATGTCGTCCGTGAAAAAGGTTTTGACGGGCGCGTGCACTCCGCGCACGTACTCGTCGGAGCGGAAGCAGGCAAATTCGTACTCCTCCGCGCCGAAGCAAAGCTTGACCGTGCCGGTATTTGCGTAAACCGCGTTGACGTATGC
Organism: uncultured Clostridia bacterium; assembly: GCA_947053655.1. Taxonomy (GTDB): domain Bacteria; phylum Bacillota; class Clostridia; order Christensenellales; family Borkfalkiaceae; genus Coproplasma. The sequence continues at coordinate 31,212 of CAMRTO010000004.1, read as the reverse complement.
GCCGCAGCTTTGCGCAACTGCGACGAATTTTTCCGCCGCGACGGGCGCGCATATATCGGTATCCTGTTTCTCGGATTTAAGTCCTGCAAGAAAATCGCGCACGTACCCGCCCACTATATACAGCGGAAAGGGACACGCCCCTGCCAACGCGCGCAGATTTTGCGGAATAACCATATCCATAAAGTTTTACCCGACTGTATTATACCAACTTCCGCAAATAATTGCAATTATAATATTATGGCAACTTTTCAAAATAATTGCAATCGTCGCCGAAAAGTTGTATAATGGTTGAAAGCACGCCGCGCAGGCGGCAATACGTTTTTACGGAAGGGAAGCTTTTTTTGAAATACCACGTCATCGTAAACGGAGCCAAGCTCCGCGGAAAAAACGCAAGGAAGCTTAAAGCCGCGGAAAAAATATTTTCCGAAGCGGGGCTGGATTATACCGTACACAGGACCGAAAGAAAGGGTCACGAAAGCGAAATTACCAAAGCCGTCACGGGCGGCGGCGGAGAAAACTGCATAATAGTCATGGGCGGCGACGGTACTTTGCATAAGGTGCTTAACTCGTTCGAAAATTTCGAAAACAACTGTCTTGCGCTTATACCTCTCGGCACGGGGAACGATTTCGCCGCGGCGGCGGGGATACCGCGCAACGTGAAAAAAGCGGCAAAGCTGATAGCGACGAAAAGCGCGGGGTATGTGGATTTTATAGAGTTTTCCAACGGACTGCGTTCGATAAACGCGGCGGGCGCGGGCATAGACGTGGACGTTTTAAACCGCGTATACGACCGCGACGGCAGGAAAAAGTCGTCATATTTCAGGGCTTTTATCAAAAGTCTTATCAAATTCGAAAGTATTGACTACACCGTAAATTACGACGGAAAGGAAAAGACCAGCCACGGGCTTATCGCGCTTGTGGGCAACGGCAGACAGATTGGCGGCGGCATAAAAGTTTGCCCCGCGGCTAACGTTGCGGACGGCATGCTTGACGTGCTTATAATAGATTATATTTCCAAAATAAAGCTGATAGGCGCGTTTACCATGCTTATGCTGGGTAAGCTTGACAAGGTGAAGCAGGTAACAGCGGCAAGGTGTAAAAGCGTTACGTTCACGTTCGGCGGAGGACGCACGGTCCAGGCTGACGGAGAGCTTTACGACGGTTTGAAATTCGAAGCGCGCATTGTGGAAAACAAGCTTAAATTCGTACGCTGAAATTATTAAAATTTACGTAAAATGATAGAAAAATATTACAGGCGCATTATAGACGGCGTTCCCACCGCCGTCATAGTGGCAGACCAAAACTTAAACGCGGTTTTCACCAACCCCGCCTTCCGCAACCTGTTCCTTTCGGGAAAGGTTAAAGGAAGTCTGGGGGAAGTTACGCGTTGCGCAAACAGCGGCATGCGCTGCGGCGGAAAGGACTGCCGCGGCTGTCCGTTATACAACGCCTTCGACGACGCTTTTTGTACCAATAAAACGGTTAACAGAAGAATTTACCAGAAGGTTCGCACGGATTCGGTCACGCGCGACGTGTCCTATTCCCTTACCGTCAAACCGCTGGGCGACGGGCTTTGCATGGGCACGATAGACGACGCTTACGAGCTGGAAATAGCGCAGGAATTGCAGACGGCGAAAAACATACAGCAAAGACTTCTCCCCGCGGGCAACTGGGCGGGCGGCAAGCGGTACTCCTACATGTATATACCCTGCCGCGACATCGGCGGCGATTTGCCCGACGTTTTTACGGTGGGAAGCTCCGCCTGCGGCATGATTGCGGACGTTTCCGGCAAGGGAATTTCCGCTGGAATGCTTTCCGCATTCGTCAAAGCCGCGTACGATAAAAAAGAATTTTCACCCGCAAAGGCGATTGCCAACCTGAACGCAAAATTTGCGGAACTTAATCTGGACGAAAAAAATTACGTTACCGTAGCGGCTGTGCGCATAGACGGCGACAGCATAACCTACTCGACCGCGGGTCACAACGTGCCCATACTTTTAAAGACGGACAGCGGCATTACGCGCATAATGCTGAACTCCCCGCCCGTTTCCAACTGGTTTGAAAACCCGTCCTACTTCGAGGACGCGATTCACTATAAAAAGGGCGATATACTCGTGCTTCTTACCGACGGCGTGACGGAGTGCAGAAACGCCCGCGGTGAAATGTTCGGCGCGGACGGGGCGATAAAGACGCTTTCCGTATCCCGTACGGCGGACGAGTTTATTAAAAATTTAGAGGAAAATTTAAAAAGCTTTTGCAGCGATTTGAACGACGACATAACGGCAATCGCTTTCGATTTATAGTCTTTCCGCACGGGCGCGGCGACGCTTTACCCTACTTTGTCATTCTGAGGCTTGCCGAAGAATCTCTTTTTTCAGATGCTTCGTTTACACTCAGCATGACATAGGAGGATTGTCATTCCGAGGCTTGCCTCTCCGTCATTCTGAGGCTTGCCGAAGAATCTTTTTTTTCAGATGCTTCGCTTACACTCAGCATGACATAGGAAGATTTTTATTCCGAGCCTGCCCCTCTCTGTCATTCTGAGGCTTGCCGAAGAATCTCTTCTTTCAGATGCTTCGCTTACGCTCAGCATGACATAGGAGGATTGTCATTCTGCGCGCAACATATCCGTAATTGTACCAATCGTTCAAAATATACATAAACGGCGCGGACTGTTTCAAAACAGTCCGCGCCGTTTATTTTATAACTGTCGTACAGCCGCGCCGCGGCGGCGGATACGGCGTTTTGTTTTCTTCTTTTAAATCAGTTCTTTGATTTTTACCACGGCGGCGGTGCGGCTTTCCACACCCAGTTTATTGTAAATAGAGCTTATATAGTTACGCGCGGTTCCGTCTGAAAGCTTCATGGCGGAAGCTATTTGCCTGTTCGTAAATCCGTCGTTAAGCATAAGCGCTATTTCTATTTCCCTGTCCGAAAGGTTGAAGTTTTTCTTCAGCTTTATTTCCTTGTCGCTGGAAACCATCATTGCCGCGTCCGTAATTTTTCTGGCGATTTTGGACGGAAGAATGGTATCCCCCTCGTACGCGTTTTTAATTGCGTCGATAAGCGCGGTGGAGCCGATATCCTTTAAAAGATATCCGCTTGCGCCGTTGTTTATCGCGCTTAAAATGTAGTCGCTGTCGTCGAATGTGGTTAAAATTATTATCTTCACGTCGGGGTTGGTTTCCTTAATGCGCTTGGTCGCGACGACGCCGTTCATGTTGGGCATGCGTATGTCCATAAGGACCACGTCCGGCTTTAACTTTTCGACCATGGCAACTGATTCCGTTCCGTCGGCAGCTATGCCGCACACCTTGAAGTCACTGCACGTTTCCAGCACGCTTTTTATGCCTTCCGCCAAAATTATCTGGTCGTCGACAAGTAAAATTTTAATCATACTACACTCTCTTTTCGTTATTTTTTTTCAGGGGAAGCGCAATTTCGGTCTCGAACCCCTCGCCAGCCTCGCTTGAAAAACCGCATCGCCCGCCGAGCTTTTCGACTTTTTCACGCATGCCTTTCAGTCCGAAGCCTTCCTTTATTTCGCCGTTTACGCCTATTCCGTTATCGGAAATGTACAGACATATTTCGGAAAAAACTTTTTTAAGCTCCACATAAAACGCCGTCGCCTTGCCGTGCCTGATACCGTTGGAAAGACACTCTTTAAGGCTGTTGCAAAGCAGTCTGCTTTCCTCCGCGCCCGCGGCGACGTCCTCCAAATCGTAACGGATTTTCAGCTCCGTTCCGTCCAGAGTCTGGGCGATTATCTCCTCTATCTCCTCCCTCAAAGGCTTTGCCGCAGCCCTGCCCGCGAGGAGGTGAACGCTTTCGCGCATCTGGTCGAGCGCGTTTTTGGCGTGTATGTTGGCGGATATCATTTTGTTTTTGGCTTCCTGCGGGTCGCTGTCTATAAGCAGCTTCGCCGCTTCCGTCAGCATTATGACCGTCGTCATGGAGTGTCCCGCGTTGTCGTGTATATCCTTTGCTATGCGGTTGCGCTCCTCGTAAACGGCGGTGCGCGAAAGCTCGTCATAGACGTCCTTTAACTGCGCGCGGTTTTCGTCCGCCTCGTTCAGCGCAAATCTCAAATGCACGTTCATGCCGTAGAATCTTATTATAAAATTTACTATGGCGAAGTGCGCGCCGAGAATAAACAAGCCTATTATAATGTCGCCCACTATCGACACAATGCTGTCGTAAAGCGACGTGCCCTTATATATGACCACCCAGCCGCACACGTAAGAAATTACGAACAGACCGCAGCTTACGCCGAAGAGTATTGCGTTGGGCTTCATTTCCCCTATGGAAATGTAAAATTGCGTTAAAACCACGCAGTACAGCGCGGAAAGATAAGAGTTGCCCGTAAACGTGCAAAGCGCCAGCATTAAAACAGAGTCCGCCGCGTAAAACACCATGCGCAGGGCGAACTGCTTTACCGCAAACGAGTCTATTATTTCCAAAAAAGTAAGGGCAAGACAGCACGCGACGACGGTTATTAGCATGCCGACGTTTTCCTTGGCGCGGAATACGGTGGCGTACTGCGCGCAAACGAGAATTTCTATAACGAGCAGCAAGGCTATAAGTATAAGCTTGATATACTTTACAAGCTGTTTGTCGTTTAAATTCAGTTTGAACTTTTTATCCATTTTATTACACTGTTCAGCGAGCAATCCTCGCGTATTGCGTCGAGTTTGCCGCAGTCGTTATAACTGAAAATATCGTCGTCCGAGGCGTATATCATGTGGTCCCACAGCCTGACGTTGTTCATGGCGCAGATCATCGCCATCTCTCGCGTAAAAATTTCGTCGTTGCCGGACGGCGCGGAGCCGCCCGTCGGGTGGTTATGCGCTATCAAGAGACCCTTCGGCTTTACCAGCGCGATATTGCGCACTACGCCGTCGAAAGAGGCGGAAGCGCGGTTGGCGTCGCTGTCGGTATAGCTGAATATGCGCTTTATCCTTCCGCCCGCTTCTATATAGTACATTTCGAGGAATTCTTCCTCCCTGCCGCGCATGCGCAGTTTTACGAACTGTCTGCAATCGCCGTAGCTTTTAAGCTTTGCCACGCCCTCTATCCTGCCGGCGCGCTCGGCGCACAGTCCGACGCAACGCAGATAATACGCCGCCGCGTCGCCCACTCCGTCGACGCTTTTCAGCTCCTCCGCGTCGGCTTTGAATATTTCGGCAAGGGAACAAAATCTTTCCAAAAGGGCGTGCGCTATAGGATTGGTATTGACGCGCGGGAATGCGTTGAAAAGCAGAATTTCCAATATCTCGTGGTCGTAAAGGTTTTCGCCGCTATCAAGCTTGGCATACATGCGCTTCCTGTGCCCTTCGTGCAAGATTTTTACCCCGTTTTTCAAATTGTCGTTAAATTCATTTTACCATAAAAAATAAAAAGTGTATAATGTTTTTGAAGACAAATTTAAATTAGGCGGCTTTAACGTGAATTATTTTGAAGAATGTATCGAAAGAATTTCCGAAAGCGTGAAGTACGACTCCTCGCAATATCCCGCTAAGGAGGGCAAGCCCTTCGGCGACGGGGCGGCGGACTGTCTTAACGCTTTTCTTGCGCTGGCGCAAAGCTACGGCTTCGAAACCGTGAATTACGACAACTATATCGGCGAGGTAAAATTCGGCGAGGGCAAGGACTTCGCCGTGCTTGCCCATCTGGACGTCGTGCCCGCGGGCGGCGGCTGGACGCACGAACCCTTCGGCGGCGAAATCGATTACGCCTCCGGCAGAATTTGGGGCAGGGGAACCATGGACGACAAGGGACCCGCCGTAATTTCGCTTATCTGCCTTAAAGCGCTTAAAGACGAGGGCTTTAAACCCAAACGCACTATAAAGCTTATTGTAGGCTGCAACGAGGAAAACGGTTGGGAATGCATAAACTACTATAACAAACATGCCGTTATGCCCGAGGAGGGATTTTCCCCCGACGCGGACTTCCCCGTCATTTACGCGGAGAAGGGAATTTTGCAGTTGAGGCTTAATTTTTCCCGCGGCGGATTTACGCACCTTTCCGGCGGCGAGCGTGCAAACATGGTTTGCGACTACTGCGAGGTATGCGCGCCCCGCGACGACGAAAAGCTGAAAAGATACAACCTCGGGTACAATGACGGAAAAGTAATTTCCCGCGGGAAATCCGCGCACGGCTCCACGCCGGAGCTGGGCGTAAACGCAATATCTCCCGTGCTCGGATATCTGGGGCTTGACGATATTCACACACTGCTTTTCGGGGACGGATTCGGGCTGAAACAACTGTGCGACGACACCGGGCGGCTTACCCTTTCCCCCAACGTCGTAAGACAGGACGGGGAAAATATTTTCTTCGACTGCGACATCCGTTACCCCGCCTCTTATAAAATGCAGGACGTGCTGGACGCCGTTTCCGCTTGCGGTGTCGGATACGAAATTATACACGCGCAGGCGCCGCTTTACAACGAAAAAAGCTGCGCGCTCGTAACGACGCTTTGTTCGGTATATAACGAGGTAACGGGTAAAAAAGCGCAGCCCGTAGCCATCGGCGGCGGCACTTACGCGCGGGCTTTGAAATGCGGCGCAGCTTTCGGACCCGAGGAGGACGGCGAGGAAAACACCGTTCACAAGGCGGACGAATATATTACCTTCGAAAAAATAAAAAAATGCTTTCAAATTTATAAGCTTGCCTTAAAACGGCTGACGGAAAAATGAAAAAGAAGCTGAAAAAACTTTCAAAAAGAGCCACGGCTTTAACAGTGTGCGCGGCGATTGTCGGCAGTATAGCAGTCGTCTGTTTAAGCATGCAGATTGCTTTTTTGCAGGCGGACAAAATAAAATGCTGGACGCCTTCCTACGAAAAAGTAGATATCTCCGCCATGCTCGACGCGCCCGAAGCCGAGCGCGACTACGAACTTTTATACCGTCAGACCGGTCTTACGAAAGCGGGCATAGACAGATGCCTTGAAAGGAGCGACGGCAAACAGCGCATTTTAGCGATTCAGTCGGACTACTTCGGCAAATACGAGGTGGAAAACGGATTTTTTGCGCCTTTCGTCTGCACGGATTATATCGACAAATATATCAGCCATTTATTTTTGGAGGACGGGGATATTATAGTTACCTCCTCCACTCACTTTTCGGGTTGGCGCATAGGGCATGCGGGGCTTGTGACCGACGCAAATTATGACAGAGTCATACAGGCGAGCGCGTACGGCTCTACCAGCGAAATAGGGAAAATAGAGGATTTCACGGACAGAGTGAATTTTATGGTTCTGCGCGTCAAGGACGAATACGTTAACGACGAAACGCGCGGCGAAATTGCCAAATACGCCGCGGAAAATTTGTGCGGTATAAAATACGACATTTCCGCGGGAGTGCTTTCAAGCAAAAATAAAGTAAAACGCACGCAGTGCGCTCACCTTGTATGGTACGCATACAAGCAGTTCGGCATAGACATTGACGGCAACGGCGGACCCGTCGTCACGCCGCGCAATATCGCCAATTCCCCCAAAACCGAGCTTTTACAGGTATTCGGCTTCGACCCCGTGAAATTGTGGCGATAAATTTATTAAATGAGTTGACAAAAAAAAAGTTATTTAATATAATGATTAAGCTGTTTGAAAAAACGTATGATAAGTTAGCCCGACCGGACAGAGCGACGAGCAACGCTTTTCTCAAAACAGTACGGTGTACTGTTTTGGCGTTGCGAGATAAGTGAGCGCATACGTCCCGCGCGAACGGTGACCGAGGCGGCGGCTTACCTTACCGCCGACGAGAAGTCTACGGAACCAAAGGCAGGCCTTTGGGGCAATTTAAAACTTAATAACCATATGCACCGTTAGCTCAACTGGATAGAGCGTTGGTCTACGGAACCAAAGGCTAGGGATTCGAATTCCTTACGGTGCACCAAACAACAACCTTATTCTAACGCAGAATAAGGTTGTTGTTTTTATTATGTTTATTTGACTTTGTTTAAAATGTATGTTAATATAGATATATCTTAATCAAGGAGTAATCTTATATGGATGACGACCCAAGTAGTGTCGCCGTTAATAATATAAAATTTAATTGCAATTTTATTAAACATAGTCTGCACAAAAAAAGCGGACTGTGTTTTTTTGCTGTTTTTCGGAGGTATACGGGCGTGTAATATTCTGCATTTTTCAAAAATAAATCTTAAATCTGGAGGAAAATTTTTATGAATATCAGCACAGCCATAGTGCTTATAGTTGTTTTATTTATTCTGCTTGTTCTTTCGGCGTTCTTTTCGGCTTCGGAAACTGCTTTTACAAGCTTGTCGCAAGTAAGAATAAAAAGTCTTTCACAATCAAAAAAGTCAGCAAAACTTGTTTTTAAAATGAGTCAAAATTATAACAAGCTTTTATCTACTTTACTTATAGGAAACAATATCGTAAACATAGCATCTGCTTCTATTGCAACCATAGTGTTTACATTTTGGTTTGGTGATTTAGGCGTAACTTTGTCAACGGCGGTGATGACCGTTTTAGTACTTATTTTCGGCGAAATTACGCCTAAAAGTATTGCAAAAGAGCGTCCCGAAGAATTTGCTATGTTCGCGGCAAGAATACTTTATGTTTTTCAAATAATCTTTACGCCGCTAACACTTATATTCGAGGGTTGGAAAATACTTGTTAACAAAATTTTCCGTCTTGACAAAAAAAGACCTACTATGACCGAAGAAGAATTTGCTTTAATGGTTGACGATATTGCAGATGAAGGCATACTTGCAGAAAGCGAGGCCGAAATTATACAAAACACAATTAAATTCGACGAAACAAAAGTTAAAAAGGTAATGACGAAAGCCGAAGATATAACTTCGGTTTGCATTACCGATAATCCGAAAAACATTAAAAAAATATATGTTGAAAGCAACTTTTCACGAGTCCCCGTTTTCAATGAAAGCCGACAACAAGTTTTAGGTATACTTTACCGTGCGGACTTTTACGAAATGCTTTTAAGCGGAAAAACCGATATAAAGAAAATTATCAAACCTGCATTATTTACTACGCCGGAAAGCGTTATTTCGGAATTATTTGAAATACTGCAAGAACAGCAAGTACCGCAAGCTATTGTATGTGATAACGGTAATGTGGTAGGTCTTATATCTATGGAGGATATTTTAGAAGAATTAGTCGGCGAGATAGACGATAAATACGATTTTTAATTTTGGCGCATTAAACAAGTCATAGCCCGCGGCGGGTAAAACCCGCCGCGGGCTCGGCTTATTTACAATGTTTATTCTATTCGCCGAAGTAACCCTTGAAATTCACCGCGTCGTTGAGAGGGTCGTCGGGGAAAAGGTATTTAAAAGCTTCCAAAAAATAATCGTCCGTCATGCTGGCGATGAAGTCGACAACGATATCGTCGGGGCGGTCCAGCATAAGCTCGCCCGTTTTATGGTCGAAGTAGGCTTTGCCGTAAATTTTATGCCCTATATGGCTTTTGAAAATAAGCGAGTTTTCGTCCCTGTTTTTCAAATCCTTCAAAAACGCGGAATACATTTTTTCCGTCATGGGTCTTATAGTCGTTTCGTAACAGGCGGTTACGCCGTCGCTCTGATAAATTTTAACGTTATTTTCGCGCTGGCAGCTTACCATTGCCCCGTACACGTCCGCACTTACCGACAGATAGGGCTTGCCCATGCTGTTTGCAACGACGTCGGCAATCAGGTTATTTATAATTTCGGAATTGCTTTTACCTATTACGGAATCCTCGAACTCCGCTTCCATACCCAGCCGCGCCGCGTCCTGCCTGTCTTTGCCGAGGTAGGCTATCATGTCGCTTATCCTTACAACGCACCCTTCCAGCGTGGACGGGTGAAGCGCGGAGACGGCGTTTTTATCCGTATAACAGTTTTCGAATATTTTATTGAAGGTTTCGAAGTCACTAAGCTCGGACGGCGCGTACCGCTCGTTTACCTTTTCGCCGCAATGGCATAAAATGCCGTCCACCGTCTGCAAAGTTAAGTTACAGCCCGAAAGTATCTGCAACACCCTTACGCTGTGAACGTTATGGTTGAAAAGCCTGCCTGTATTCGCGCTGTAAATTTCGTTAAGGTAAAACTCTCCCCTGTGACCGAAAGGCGTATGACCTATGTCGTGACCTATGGCAATTGCTTCTATCAAATCGAGATTGAGCCGCAGTACCTTGCCTATGGTGCGGGCTATCCTTGAAACAAGCTGGACGTGCGCCGCGCGGCGGGTTATATCGTCGTTTTTGTAAAACGAAAACACCTGCGTTTTGTCGCTGCCCCTGTTAAAAAACGGGCTGTGGATAATTTTATCCGCGTCCACGGAGAACTGCGACCGGACGAACTCGGTATCGTATCTGGAATAATACTGCCTGCGCGCCTGCGCGTTGCGGCAGGCGTAAGGAGAGTAAAGGTTTTCCGTTTCGTCGAAAATGCGGCGCATCTCCTCTATCTGGTTTTCCGTATAAGTTTTCACAAAAAAAATTCCTTGAATGTTTTAATTATTTATATCACATTACGCCGATAATGTCAATATTTAAACCGTCGCCGCAATATGCGCGCGCAACGCTTGATTTGTTAAAAAAAGCGTGCTATAATAAAGAAAATCAAACAGCCGCCACCGGGCGGCAAAAATGCGGACAGCATTCCGGTCTACGCCGTTAGGTCTTTGAAGGCGCAGACAGGGAGGCTGTTTTTAAATGAAAGAATATGAAATTTTTTATAAAGACTTTTAAATCTCTCAGCGTTTTCGAAATTGTGCTTTGGGTCGGCTCCGTCGTTGCGATAACGGTTGCCTTTACCGCCTCCCGCAATACGGATTATCTTACCTTGTGCGCCTCGCTTGTGGGCGCGACCGCGCTTATATTCATTGCCAAGGGGAATGTTTTCGGTCAGTTCGTAATGCTGGCTTTCGCCGCGCTGTACGGCGCCGTATCCTACTACTTCCGCTATTACGGGGAAATGATAACCTATCTCGGCATGACCGCGCCCGTAACGGTTATTGCGATAATCACCTGGCTTAAACACCCCGCCGCAGACGGTAAACCCGCGGTTAAAGTGAACAGCCTTAAATTGCGCGAATATCTTTTCCTTGCCGTGCTTTCCGCAGGCGTCACTACGGGCTTTTATTTTATATTGAAGGCTTTCGACACACCGAATATAATTTTCGGCACGGTTTCGGTATTCACAAGCTTCACCGCGTCCTATCTGGAAATGCGGCGCAGTGAATTTTACGCGGTGTGCTTCGTCGCAAACGATATTGTACTTATTGTTTTATGGTCGCTTGCAACCGCCGAAAATCTGAATTATATTTGCATGATAATTTGCTTTGCCGTGTTTTTGATAAACGACGTTTACGGATTTATAAACTGGACTAAAACCAAAAGAAGGCAAAAATCCGCGGAGGCGGAAAGCAACGCGCCCGCGCGGGAGGAACAAGATTAAGGCGCTACGTTATGCGTTTATAACGCCTATCTTGTTTGCCTTTAATGCGTCGTTCCATATACCGCCGTTTGCAAAGCGCACGGAGTAAAGCGGAGCGCCGTTAAGCTCGTCGCCGCATATGCGCATATATACCGAATAACCGCCCGCGGGCAAAGCGCAATTCAATTCGAACTTCACCTCGCTTTCGCCGCCGTATAATCCTATGCTGCCCGAAAAGACCTCGTTTCCATTCAAGTCCGCGACTGTTATTTGCGCGGATTTTTTCTTGAACATATTCCCGAAGCCTGCGTTTTCTATTTGGATTTTTCCGTACAGCTTGCCGGAAGCGTAACCGAGCGCGCTGCGACGCAGAACAAACCTGTAACCCATTCTGTTCTCTATATACGAAAACGCCGTACTGCCGTAATAGTGCTTATCCTTTCCGCACGCTTCGGTGTAAAAGGTGTTTTTCCATTTTTCGATGACGTTGTTATTCCACTCTGTATTCAAATAACTTAATTTAAGCGCGTACATTTCGGGCAGACAATTTTCTATGTCGTGAAACTTGCTGTCCGGCACGACGACCTCGCCGCCGAACGGCAGACGGACGTTGCGCTCGCTTAAAAAAGCGACGTCCCTTTCTCTGTCGGCGTACGTGCCCAAATCGTTTGCGGAACCCAGATAACCGTCGTTGAAAAGTCCCAACCGCGCCGACTTGTCGTTTACCGGCGTCTTGTAATCCGCGATTTGTCCGCCGGAAATACCCAGATAGTCGTAAATCATTTTGGGGGTGCGCACAAGCACGGCTATATTTTCCGTATTGCCGAGATAAGCGTCTATAAGCGGCGAAATATGCTCGGCGTTTGCTATGTCGCTGGAATGCATTTCTCCCCAGGGACCTATCATACCGACTTCAACCGCGGTTATAACGCTTTCATACTTATTCAAAACCGAGCATATCTGAATTATATGCCCCCGCATTACCGCGTCGGAGGGCTCTGCATTTTTCATGTCGCCGAACCCCGGCGCATAGGCAAACCTGACTATTGCGTTTTTTTCGCGTTTGCGCATATCCGCAAGCATATTTTCAAAACCCGAAAGCGCTTCGTCCGTAAGCGGTTTGTCCGCGCCGCCCGCCGCCGAAGAATACGCGCTTATATCCATACGCAGATGCAAAAGCCGCGCCGCGCTGTTTATATTTGCGTTGGGCTTGACTTCCGTATCCGTAACCCTGACGTACACGGGGCGGTAAAAGCCTTGGTCGGGATTATTCAAAGCTTCCGTACTTTCGTTATAGTCTAGCGGCTGCAATTTCGGTTCGGGCAATTTGGAACAGCCGCGCGCCGCAACGCCCGCGCCGATTATCGCCGCAACGGCGACTGCCGCCGCCGCTATAAGGCAAAGATATATTTTGAATTTTTTCATAAGAATATTATAGCAGAAGCCGCGAAAAAAACAAAGTAATCGTGCAGTAAAAACGATATTTTATCGCCGATTGTTGACAAATACCCTCCGCGGCTATAAAATGAATTAAGAGGGAAATAAAATGCAATCTTTGCGTGAAATTTATAAAATAGGACGCGGGCCGTCCAGCTCGCACACCATGGGACCCGAGCGCGCCGTAAGTATTATGAAACTGCGCTATCCCGAGGCAGACCTTTTCGAGGTGACGCTTTACGGCTCTCTCGCGCTGACGGGCAAAGGACACGGCACGGATAACGTAATTATAAACACAGCCGCGCCCGTCAAGTGCCGCGTGACCTGGGATACCGTGACGGAGTGTCCCGTCCACCCAAACACTATGGATATAGAGGTTTATTCAGAAAACCGACGTCTTGCGCGCAAACGCGTTTACAGCGTAGGCGGCGGCACGGTGGTGTTCGAGGGAGAGCCGCCTTCGCTTTACGAAAAATACGCCGACGACGGAATATATACCTTAAACACCTTTAAAGAAATAGCCGACCACTGCAAAAATGAAAATATGCGCCTGTGGGAATATGCGCGCGAGTGCGAGGGAGAAGAAATTTTCGTCTACCTGTCCGAGGTGTGGGAACGCATGAAGCAAACCATACACGAGGGACTTACGACGTCGGGCGTGTTGCCGGGGTGTCTGGGCACCAAACGGCGCGCGCAAAAGCTTTACAACCAGCGGCATATAGACGAGTCCGCCCAAACGCGCGAAAACAGACTTGTATGCTCCTACGCGTTCGCCACAAGCGAACAGAATGCGGCTGGCGGCATAATAGTCACGGCGCCGACTTGCGGAGCGTGCGGCGTGGTTCCCTCCGTACTCATGTATATGCAACAGACGCGCGCTTTTTCCGACGAAGCTATCGTCCGCGCACTGGCTACGGGCGGCATAGTCGGCAACCTGATAAAGAAAAACGCCTCCATCAGCGGCGCGGAATGCGGCTGTCAGGCGGAGATAGGTTCGGCTTGCTCTATGGCGGCGGCGGCGCTTGCGGAGCTTTTCGGCATGGGGCTGGGTCAGATAGAATACGCCGCGGAAGTCGCCATGGAACACCATTTGGGACTGACGTGCGACCCTATTGCGGGGCTTGTGCAGATACCGTGTATAGAGCGCAACGCGGTTGCCGCAATGAGGGCGATAAACGCGCTGTCTTTGGCAAACTTCCTTGCGGACACGCGCATGATAAGCTTTGACACCGTTGTAACTACAATGTACAACACGGGAAAGGATTTGCTTAACAGTTACAGGGAAACATCTTCCGGCGGACTTGCAAAATATTACGAAATAAAGAATAAATAGAAAAAAGGCTTTCCCTTACGGAAAGCCTTTTTGTTTACGGTAAAACCCGACCGCTTTACAAAAAAGCTGATAACCCGAATGCGCGTTCGATACGCGCCGTCGCGTTAAGGTCGGGTCGGTTGCGCCCCTTTCGTTTTGTTGTGTCATTCTGAACGAACACTCTTGTCATTCTGAACCCCTTTACGGGGTGAAGAATCTTTTCAAAAATTATGTGCAAAGTGAAACGAAAAATCTTGTAGATACTTCGCTGACGCTCAGTATGACATTGTCTGTCATTCCGAACGCAGTCTCTTGTCATTCTGAACCCCTTTACGGGGTGAAGAATCTTGCAGATACTTCGCTGACGCTCAGTATGACGTAAGGGGGCATGACGGCGGTTCCCTTCACTGAAATTATGAAAACCTTTAAGTTTTCAATTAATCAGAAATTAATCCGTCCGAAAGTCAATGTACTTTTCGGATACAGTAATTGCGGTTGTTTTATTTAGCCTTCCCCCTCGGGGGAAGGTGGACTGACCGTAAGGTCAGGACGGATGAGGGGATATTAATAAAACCCCTCATCACCGCTACGCGGAGCTTCTCCCCCAAGGAGAAGCCTTTCTTGTAAAGCGCAGGCCGCACAGCTTGGGTACGTAACGTATAAGCAATAGATGCATTAGCACATACACCTTGAGCTGTAAGGTAATGTGCACCGTAATCATTCGTGTCAATACCGGAACGCAGCCTAATAAGTTAAAAAACCGCCGCCGTATTAATTATAGCGCATATGCGCAAGTGGCGCAATATAAATTTATTCCACCGTGACGCTTTTGGCAAGATTGCGCGGCTTGTCGGGGTCGCGGTTCAACAACACCGCGGTTTTGTATGCCAGAAGCTGTACCGCAACAGCCGATAAAAGCGGGGAAAGATTTTCGTCGCAGTCGGGAATTTTAATCAACTGCGCCCTGCCTTGAAGTTCTTTTTCGGTTTCCGATATATTGCTTATTACCGCAACTTTTCCGCCGCGGGCAAGCACCTGTTCTACCGCGTTCATGCTTTTGTCGGCAAGCCGCTTATCCGTAATTATAACCACGGCGACGACGTTTTCGTCAACAAGGGCAAGCGTGCCGTGTTTAAGCTCTCCTGCGGGATAGCCGCCGCCCGCGATATAGGAAATTTCCCTTAGCTTTAAGCTGCCTTCGACAGCCACGGCGTAATCCAGATCCCTGCCGAGGAAATACGTACCGACGGAACGGGCGCACATATGCGCAAGTGAATCTATGCCCTCCGTCTCAATTGCGGTTTCGCACAGACGTGAAATTTTGAAAAGCCTTTGCGACGCTTCGCCGATATCTCTGCCCGCAAGGGTGTGGGCAATCAAATAAAGGGCGGCAATCTGTCCGGTATAGCTTTTGGTCGCCGCGACGCAAATTTCATGCCCCGCAACGACGGGCACGACCGCGTGCGCGCAGCGCGTAAGCTGGGAATAGGGCGCGTTTGTCACGGCGACGACCTTCGCGCCGAGCGAATATGCAAGCTTGGCGGCTTCCAAAGTGTCCGCCGTTTCGCCGCTTTGGCTTACGGCTATGACTGCGGTCGTCGGGGTTAATACAGGTCTGTTGTAGCGGAACTCGCCCGCGATTTCCGCTACGGCGGGTATACGCGCGAATTTTTCTATATAACGTTTTGCAATAAGCCCGCTGTTGTACGCCGTGCCGCAACCCACTATTATCACCCTGTCGCAGCCCGAAATAACGCTTTTGAGTTTTTCTTCCGCGGAGGAATACGCGTTGCAGGTATTTACGACCGAAGCCGGAACCTCGCGTATTTCCTTTAACATATAGTGTGGGCAACCGTTAAGATCGAGACTTGCGTTCGTCGCGGAATTTTTCACTCTTTCCCTCACGACGCCCTGCATTGCGGCGTCGAAAATACTCACGCCGTCGCGCGTTAACAAAGCGCAGTCGCCGTCCTTTAAAAAGCTTATTTCGCCGCAGAAGCCCGCCAGCGCGGGCGCGTCGCTGGCGATAAAATTTCCGCCGTTGCCGTAACCTATTATTACGGGGCTTTTATTTTTTATTACGGCTATGCCGTCGAAATCCGTGCATACCGCCGCAACCGCATAGGAGCCGTTTAAAAGCGACGCAACCTTAAAAAGGGCGCGCGTAAGGTCGCCGTCGTAAAATTTATCCAACAGACGGACGACCACCTCGCTGTCCGTTTCGGAAGTGAATTTTTCGCCGTCGAAATACTCCGCTTTAAGCTGGGAATAATTTTCTATAATTCCGTTGTGGACTATAGTGAATTTCCCCGCCGAGTGGGGGTGCGCGTTTATATCCGAAGGACTGCCGTGCGTCGCCCAGCGGGTATGACCTATGCCGAGCTTTCCGTCCATATCCTTTATATAACCGCCCAAAGCGCAGACCCTGCCCTGCCTTTTTACCGTGGAAATTTTTCCGTCTTTCAGAACGGCTATACCCGCGGAATCGTATCCGCGGTATTCGAGCCGCAAAAGTCCTTCGTAAATAATTTCGGCGGCCTTGCGACCGCCGGCGTATCCGACTATACCGCACATAAATTTTACTCCGTCATATTTTGTATCAATGCGCGTATTTCACCGCAGGCGGAAAGACAGTTGCCGTAGTTTTCGCCCTCCGCCATTACGCGGATTAAACTTTCGGTACCCGAAGGGCGCACGACGGTACGCACGCCGAAGCGGGTGCTTATTTCTTCAACGTCGCGGCGTATATCCGCACATATTGCGCGTCCGTTTACCGCTGGTACGTTTATAAGAACCTGCGGGAAAGCCTTATATCCCTTTGTCAGGGAGGAGGCGCGGCACTTGTTTTCCAAAAGTGTTTCCATTATCATAACCGCGGTCACAAGTCCGTCGCCCGTGCTTTCGTATTTGGAAAAAACTATGTGACCGCTGCGCTCGCCGCCGAGGACCGCGCCCGTTTCGTTCATTCTGTCGCACACGTTTTTATCGCCCACGTCGCAGACGGAACAGCTTATTCCGCAGGCGGAAAGACTTTTAATAAGTCCGCCGTTGCTGAGGGTAGTGCAAACTATTTTATCGCCCGAAAGCTCGCCGCGCGCGTGCATATATCCGGCACAGACGTAAAGCTCCTCGTCGCCGGTTAGCACGTCGCCGTTTTCGTCGACGCAGATACACCTGTCCGCGTCCCCGTCGAAAGCGAAGCCTATGTCCAGCGAATTGCTTTTTACCAAACCGGCAAGCGTTTCTATATGGGTGGAGCCCACGCCGTCGTTTACGTTTACGCCGTTCGGCTCGCACCCGACGGTATAGGTTTTAGCGCCGAGCGCCTCGAACACGCTGCGCGCTATCTGCCAGGCGCTGCCGTTTGCCGCGTCTATGCCCACGCGCAACCCTTTATAGGAACAGGTCGACAGCGAAATAAGATGACCTATATATCTGTTGCGTCCGGAAATATAGTCAACCGTCCTGCCTATATCCGCGCCGCTTTTTTGCGGAATATCCTTTAAGCCGTTATCGAGATGCCTTTCTATTTCCGCGATTATTCCGTCGTCGGTCTTTTCGCCGTTCTCGTTCATCAGCTTTATGCCGTTGTCGTAGTAGGGGTTGTGGCTTGCGGAAATCATTATTCCGCAGTCGAAACCGTCGCAACGGGTAATAAACGACACCGAAGGAGTGGTCGTAACGTGAAGAATGTACGCGTCCGCACCCGACGCTGTAAGCCCCGCGGCGACGGCGTATTCCAGCATATAGGAAGACAGGCGGGTGTCCTTGCCTATAACCGCCCTGCATTTATCCTTGCCGCGCCCGTAAACGTAGCCCAAAATTCTGCCTATTTTATACGCATGCTCGGCGGTGACAGTAACGCCCGCCTCGCCGCGGAAACCGTCCGTTCCGAAATATTTGCCTATAAAAGCACCTCCGCGGCGGAACATATGGTTATCCCCCGCAGTTAAAGCATATGCGCGCAGAGGCACAAAAGGTGATATAGGCTTTTTTAATTGACATTTAAAACGACAATAACTATAATTATTGAAGTATCGGGCGCGTATATTATGATTGCGTTACGGCGCAGGTGAATGCGCGCGCATATAAATTCCGGCACACATGCGTCCGTAGGGACGGTGTGTGCGCGCACATGTGCGGTTAAACCCAAATGAAAGTCAAATTTAAGCTATCCGTATGGCAAATACTCGCCCTGGCGTACCTTTTGGGGACGATTCTGGGCAGCATACTGCTTATACTGCCGTTCGCAACAAAAAGCGGACAGTCAACTTCATATCTGAACGCTCTGTTCACCTCCGTCTCCGCCGTGTGCATCACGGGGCTGTCCCCCTACGACATCAACACGCACTGGACGCTATTCGGTCAGCTTGTCATTCTGTTCCTCATTCAGGCGAGCGGGCTGGGCTTTATGACTATCGTTTCGGCGGCGTTTCTTATTTTCAAGCGCAACATGTCCGCGGGAAGCAAAAACGCTTTCATATTGGACTCGCGCGGGAACGCGAATGGCGTACTCGTTCTGTTGAGGCGGATAGTCGTCGGAACCTTGCTTTGCGAAACCGTCGGAGCCTTGCTTCTTATGATAAGGTTTATACCGGACTTCGGCGCGGGCAAAGGAATTTATTTTTCAATCTGGCACTCTATATCCGCTTTCTGTAACGCGGGGTTCGATTTAATGGGCAGCGCAAGCGGTGAATTCGTTTCACTGACAGGCTATGCAACAGATCCGCTTGTTACGCTGACACTTACGGGACTTATAATTCTGGGCGGACTGGGCTTCTGCGTCTGGGGTGACGTGATAGACTGCCGTTTCAATTTCAAAAAATTTCAACTTAACACCAAAGCCGTGCTTGCGGTAAATTTTGTACTGATTGTTTCGGGAACGGCGCTGTTCCTTTTATTCGAGCGCGACAACCCCTCTTATGCCGGATACAACTTCGGCGAAAAACTGCTTGTAAGCATTTTCAACGCCGCAACGCCGCGCACCGCGGGGTTTGCCACCACCGACTCCTCCACCCTATCCGACAGCGGAGTTTTGCTTACGGTTATCCTTATGTTCATAGGCGGCGGCTCGGGCTCCACCGCGGGCGGCATTAGGGTCGGCACATTCGCCGTTATAGTCATGGGTATGCTTGCGGTTTTCCGCGGCAGAAGAGATATAAACATAGGAAAAAAACGTATAGATTATTCGCTTTTGTCACAGGCGCTGGCCATACTTGCGGCATGCCTTATGATGGTAATGATGGGTACGCTTGTAATTTGCGCGATAGAGCCTTCGTCGATAGGTTTGAAAGAAATTCTGTTCGAGTGCGTTTCGGCTTTGAGCAACGCGGGGCTAAGCATGTCGGTAACGCCGCGCCTCACCGCCGCTTCCCGCGTGATAATAATAATTTTAATGTATGCCGGCAGGGTCGGAATACTTACCCTTGCGCTTGCCCTGGGTGAAAAACGCACCGCCGACGAAATAAGAAAACCTGTAGACACACTGCTTATAGGTTAAGGAGATTTATATGAAAAACGTACTGTTAATCGGTATGGGTAAATTCGGGCAGACGCTCGGTGAAAAGCTTATCAATATGGGCAACGACGTCATGATAGTCGACAAGGACGAGGACGTTATAAACGCCCTCGCACCCAAGTACACCGGCGCGCTTATAGCAAACTGCATGAACGCGGACAACCTGAAAGCTATGGACGTCGCCTCCTACGACGTCTGCGTCGTGGCTATGGGCGACGACTTCCAGTCCTCGCTTGAAATTACTTCTATTTTGAAAGATTTGGGTGCGAAGTTCGTCATATCGCGCGCAGATACGGACATTCAGCGTAAATTTTTATTCCGCGTCGGCGCGGACGAGGTTATTTATCCCAACCGCGACATCGCCGAAAAGCTTGCCGTCAAACTGAACTCTCAAAACGTTTTCGACTATATAGAGATCGATAACGAATATTCGGTATTCGAGATCGCCGTCCCCCCGCGCTGGAACGGTAAAACGCTTGTCGACATAAACCCGCGCGGCAAACACGGACTGAACGTATTGCTTATTAAAAAAGGAAAAAATATAGTCCCCTCCCCCGGTCCCAATTACGTTTTCGAGGACGGCGACCATATTTTGGCATTCGGCGCAACGGAAAAAATACTGGCGTTCACCAACAAAAACGCAAAATAACAAGACGGACTCGCTTTACCGTATTCACAATAAAGCAAATCAGGCATAGCTTAAAGCTATGCCTTTCTTATCGTTTTTTTCCATGGACGAAATAAGCTTCATATATCCTATATATTGCAACACGGAAAATAGGTTGTTATTCTTTTGTTTTTTATGCTATAATAACCGTACGGTATTATTATGAAATTTCAGACGTTTGGCGACAAAAACAATAAGGCGGTTTTGCTTATTCATACATTGTTTACAAGCGCGGACTTTTTTGCGCCTGTAACACATATTCTTTCAAACGACTATTTCGTTATTACTCCTACATTGTCGGGACATTATGAAAATTCGACGTTTGTATCGACGGCAGACGAGATTAGACAAATTAAAGAATTTTTATCCGAAAATAATATTGCATCCCTCTATGCGGTTGCGGGATTTTCTTTGGGCGGCAATATTGTTTATGAGTTTTTTTGTAATCATGCCGAAATGATTGAAAAAGCCGTTATAGACAGCGCACCGCTATTTAATTTCCCGAATTTTGTTAAAAATCATTTTCTGAAAAGTTATTCAAAATGCTTAAAGAGAATCAAGTCCGACAGGTATGACATAGCAAAAGAGCTGAACAAGCATTTTAACGGTATGGGGGAATTTCAAAAAGCCGTTGCCCCCGTTGTATCGCAGGAAAGCTTGAACAACCTTGTCGACAGTTGTTACAATACAAAGGTTTATAAATTGCAACAAAGCGAAATGAATAAAATCACGTTTGTTTACGGAAACAAAGATATTGCCCGCCTTTGCAAGACACGGTTAAAAAGGTATGAAATCCTTAAACTGAAAGGTTACGGGCATTGCGGATTGTATCGGGAAAATCCCGTTGAGTGGATTAAACAATTCATTCTGTAAAGCAAGACAAAATTAATCCGGCGTTTTTGATATGTGCAGTTTGAAAGCTCTCGGACAAATTGTTCGTGAGCTTTTGTTATCGCTTAAAAGAGAAACTTGTGAAATACGGTCATCTGATTCCTCATGAAAGCGCCATTTTTTGCAAGTCTTTTTTTACTCTGGTTTATTATAAAATTTTTTTGAAAAATCCGCGCAGAGGAAAAAATAAAAAACCCGATAAAAACGCTTGTAATTTTCGGATTTGTTTTATATAATAATTAAGCAAACAAATTATTGGGGTGTCGCCAAGCGGTAAGGCAACGGACTCTGACTCCGTCATTCGTTGGTTCAAATCCAGCCACCCCAGCCATTAAGCCCTGTTTTTCGTTATTTCTTGCAGGATATGACCGAGAAACAGGGCTTTTTTTATGCCTTTGCGGGGACCATTGCGGGGACCAAACGCACGGCAATTATATAATATAGTCGACCTTTTGCGCCTGTCTTGGGTAGTTGGGTACAACAACCTTTTTCATCGGCGTGGGAATGTTGTAGTCCTCCGCAATCATATCGAAGATACAGCGCAGTAATAGAAATAGTTTTTGCGCCGTACGCAGAACGCCTTTTTGAACATAGGTTAATAGAAAGGCTTTTCTTTATGAAGTATTATTTTGAATCGAATACTTGCTATTCATTAGAAAATGTGGTAAAATATTTATGCGACACAGTTTAATATCGTGCAATGGAGTACTATGCCAATATGTACTTCCATATATCTCATTGCACGAGAATTGTGTCGCAACAATCGTGGAGTGTACTGTTGGAGTGCGTTCCACATTGGAGCGCACTTTTTCATCTACGGAGGTTTTTTATGAAAAAGAAATTTTTAATAACTCTTTTATCGGGCGTCTGTGTGACCGCTTGTGCGTTCGGGCTTACCGCTTGTAATATGTTCGGTGGCGGCAACAACAAGCACGAACACGATTATGACACTTCGTGGGCGAACGACGAGACCTATCACTGGCACACCTGTCTCGGGGGCGGCGATTGCGACACGCCCGAAAAGGATAAGGCAAAACACGTCGACGCGAACAGCGACGGATACTGCGACATATGCGAACGCGGCGGATTGCCTGAAAAGCAAGACGCGCCCGTGGAAATCGAGTATTCGTACACAGATACGAAAATTACGGTTGAAGACGCTTATTACGGCACGGATAAAACCACGTCATGGGATACCGAATACCGTTTGGACGACGGTGAGTGGAAAAAACGGAATCAAGTCACACGAGATTATATTTATTATACCGATTTAACCCCCGCATCCACGCATACGCTGTATGCGAGAATGGGCGAAAATGGAAATTTTGCGGCAAGCGATGCGTTCTCGGTTTCCGTAACGCTGAAAAAGACCGTACGCAAAGACTTTCCGACCAAAGACTCGATTGCTTATGAAATGACAGGCAGAACAGCCGTATTTACGTTAAGCGACGGTATCGAACTGAGTTTGGACGGCGGTAAAACATATTCGACCGATAAACAAATTACGCACACGTATTCCAAAGTCGGATTGCATGACGTTTTGATTCGCTATTCCGAAACGGAAACGCACACCGAAAGCGGACGTCTCCGCATATCTGTCAGAGCGACCGATTTTGCCGGCGGCTACGGTACGGAGGAATCGCCGTATATCATCGGCACGCTCGAACAGTTCAAGGCGTTGAAAGATTTCAATGTGAACGGAAGCTTTTTTGTATTGACGGGCGATATCGCGTTTGATAATGAAATTTGGGAATACGGCATGCTGGGCGAAATTACAATAGACGGGCGCGGACATAAGATTACAAATCTTAAACAGAAAACGCCGCTGTTTCGTTCCGTAAAAGCCGCGAAAAATTTGACTGTGGAAAATGCGGTATTTGTTTCGACTCTCGGTAAAACAAATAATGATTCTTCCACAAATCCCGCAATACTTGCTTTTGACTTGCATTCTGCCGAAAACGTAACCGTCAGCGGCATGATAGAGGTGAATGCGGCTGAGACCGTTGCGCAGTCATCTATTGCCGTCGGAGGAATTTGCGCCCGTTTAGTACAGGAGAATGCCGGCGAAACGTACGGTATGACGGGTTGCCGCGCGGATATAAAAGTCACCCTTCCCAATGTAAAAGCAAAGCTGGGCGAGCATCTGAAAGTGCATTTAGGCGGACTTGCCGGATATGTTTTGCCTTATGATAAATTTACGCATAACGAGTTTGCGACGATTATGCGTTGCAGCGCCAATTTGAACTTAACGCAGGCATACGCATCCGAAGCAAACGTCGGCGGCATTGTGGGCGGATTTGGCTCGACAAGCCAATACGGCGCTAAGTTCGGTCCTACGGCGGAGATATCGAATTGCTACACGACGGGTAAAGTACGTTTGTATTTTCTTGCGGAAGGCGAAAGTTTAGGCACTTCGCATATAGGCGGCATTGCACCCGAAATCACGGGTTCTATTTCGACTTGCTATTCCACTATTGATTTCGATATAGATACCGAGCTTTACACGAATGCCGGCGCTACGATTTATCTCGGCGGAATATGTGCAAAAGCGCATAATGAAACCGACTTTGTCAAACAATCGCTGAACCGCTGTCTGTTTGCCGGCTCTATAAGCGTTACGAATGCGGCAACCGCAAACGCGGGCGGAACGTTCAAGTTGAATGCTGTGTGCGCAGACGAGACGGGTTTTGCCGCCGACGGTGTCGATTATTATTATAAGTCCGGCGTTACCGATTCCGTTGAAGGCGAACAAACCGTAAGCGGCGACGGAGCACGGCCGGTTGAGGAAACCGAGATGCTGACGGTTGAATGGCAAAAACAATCACTTAAAATTACCGATGAATACTATTGGATTACGGAAGAAGGCAAATTGCCTACGTTAAAGTAAAATGCTTTAATCTTAGTTTATACGTAATTAACAGCCGTGGGACTTCTCACGGCTGTTATGTGTTTCTTGATATAATAATCACTATTCGCTCTCGACAAAACTTTCTATAAAAACTTTTTTCAATGTCCGTTTATGGGCGGTGGAAGTCTTTCAACGAACAAAAGTTTGCGATATAATGCACACTGCCACAATATAATTTGTAACGGTGTCCCCTTTTGGGGTAGAAGTTCCGCGATGAGCGAAAGCGCATAGAATGCGGAAGGTTTTGGGCGAACAGTTCGCCTGTGCCTTAGCTTACTGATAGAGCGTAGGTTTTTTAGGTGTACGCTCTTAGGGCTCCCGAAAAGTATCGAAGAACTTTTTGGGAAGAGGAACGGCAACGGCGCAAAGTTGCCACCGCTTTTAAGCGAGTGGCATAAAACGCAAGTTTGCCGCGTCGTACCGAAGCTTCGCTTACGACGTGAGCCGTGAAAGGCTTTTATTGTCGTATAGTTTTGTATGACAATGAGTGCAGCCGGAGTTATCCGAGATCTCTTTGAGAGTGTGAAAGTCGTCCGTAGATGGTCTATTTTGTAACCGTCTAAACCATCCTAATAATACCAAGCACCGTCTCTTTTAAACTTATGTCTTCCCAATCCCAATCTCTGAATCCCGCTTTGTTTTCCGTATCATAGAGCATATCTAAGGTTAAACCTGCACCATACCTTTCACACGGAGTCCCAATATATAAGTTGCTTGCCCGTATCGCTGAAAGTATGTATATCCTCTGTTAACCTCAATCTTCCGTTTCGTAATAATACGAATAATCAATCCTTATCTTCCCAAGCACAATACTGTAACTCTCTATAACCTTGCTTTTGCAATTGAGTTGCTTGATTTTCTAATTCTGTAAGCGATACTTTTGAGAAAAGCACATTATCGTCGGGATAAATACAATCGGTATACACTTTGATGAAGTATTTTGCATTAACATTCTTTATCAAAACCACCACATCATGCGCATAGTAATCATAATCTTCGTCTTCTTCGTCCGCATCAACGGCAAATATTGCTTCGCAATTGTCTATATCCTGCAATACGGAATCTAAAACTCTAAATGTAGTTTTATATTCTTCAAGATTATACCAATCATCACTATCATCAAAAAAGGAAAGGCTGTCCAGCCAGTCGCTTATTTCAAAAATTAAAAACTCCTTTAATGAAATGCTTTTATCGTTATTTTCTATTTTGAAACCGCTATTTATAATCCAATCATAAGCATTTGACCAATATGCAAGAAATTTTGCGTCGATTTTTTTTGACTGATATTTTTCTATCGCACAGATAATTCTCTCCACTTTGTAATATTTCTCTAAGGCATTACTCAAATCAAATTCTTTTTTATCGATATTGATTACAAACTTTTCCAATTCACCCCAATCGCAACTCACGTCGCAAATTTTTTCAAATAACTCTTTATTAAACATTTGATTTAACCTCCCAAATCACTTAGCCCTTCATTAACCTTCAGCTTCATAATAGTAAGAATAATCAATTCCCTTCATAAACATTTCACGGTCGTTTATTTCGTCTGTCAATGCCCCGCTAATGAGTGCAAAAATTTCGCTTGAATAAACGGGACTTTTCTGCATAGCGGAAAGATATGCCCGCTTGTCTATCTTGCTCCAATCCACGCATTTGCGCAAATTCTTTTTAAGAATTAAGTCAAGCCAGATTCTCGTACTTCTGCCGTTGCCTTCCATAAACGGATGAGCAACGTTCATTTCAACGTACTTCTTTACGATGTTCTCAATCGTATCTTCCGGCATCTTATCAATGAGCGCAAGATTTTCTTTCAGATACATTGACGAAGCAAATGCAAAGCCGCCTTTGGCAATATTGCAACCGCGAATTTTTCCTGCAAAATCGTACAGACCGCCGAAAATATATCCGTGAATTTGTTGTAAACCTTTCGTAGTCCCTACTTCGATTTCATCAATCAAACCGCTTTCAAACAGCTCGTATGCTTTCTGTTTGCTCTTTTCATCTATGGTACTTCCGATACCTTTTACCCATCTGGAAAAATTATCTTTATTCTTTGCAGGGATGAGCGCAGTAATCAGAGTAACTCCGTTTTCATCCACAACATCGGTAAGGTAAGACTTACCGTCATTTGCCTTTAATTTCAGTTGTTTGCAAATTGCAATCAACTGAGTATTTCGGCGTTTCATTGTTGCCCAATAAACACGTGGATTACTACTTTTCGTTAAGACTTCGGCAATATCCATAGCACAAAACCACCATTTGGAAGTATCATCATCCCAAACGGCTCTAACCGGAATATCTTCAAAAAATCTAATCGATGTCTTTATCATACTAATCTATTTTGCATACTTATAATTTTAACCAATTCCGAAGAATCTTTCAAAAAAGGCTTTCAATTTTTCAATAATCGATTGCTTTTTCTTGGTTCTGTCTACACCGCCAAACCTTGAAATCGGCGGCATAATTTTATCGATATCCGTTCCAGTTGTCTTAATCTGCCCGTCGCGGAAAGAATTATCTATAAACTTCCTCGTTTCGTCGGGTTTCAAATTTTCCTGTGTAATAATATCCGTCAGTTGCTTTTCTTTCTGCGTAGCAACGTATTCGCGCCACTCAATCATTACGTCCGAAACATCGTTTACTCCGTCGATAAAATTTTCGATTAACGCCTTTTTACTACGAAGTTCGGGACTCGCATCAATGGCTTTTTGAATAGTAATAAGAACCTCTTTATCTTGACAATGCGTATCGTGATACTTCTGTACAAGCAATAATATGTAATCGATATTGATTTCAATCTGCTTAATAAGCTCGATTTCAAATACAATATCGTCGGTTATATCTTCCTTTTCGCCGTTTTCACGACGAGCCTTCCACTCATCGCGCAAGTCCTGATATCTGCCGAGATAATCCTGCAAATCGCGCTCGGAAAGAATTTCATTACCCGCAAACTCGTCGAAAGATGTCAACAAGTTACGCATACGAAGAATTGCACCGAACAGAACAATAAAATCTTTCTGATTCTTCTCCCCCGTTATGCGTTCATCATCAAGAGAAAACTTGTCGGTCAACTCCCCAATCATATCGACATAACCTTGCTTGCGTTCGCCCTTTTCGTTTGTATAACCAAAGTAATAATCGTTATACCCGCGCATCAAGACAATTCCACCCGCTTCCTTATCGCCAAATACGGAGATAGCGTCGTCCGTGCGCTTTTGTAAATTACGGAAACAAACGATATTACCGTAAGTCTTAATCGTATTCAAAATACGATTAGTACGTGAAAATGCCTGAACCAATCCGTGCATTTTAAGGTTTTTATCCACCCAAAGAGTGTTCAAAGTCGTTGCGTCAAAACCTGTTAAAAACATGTTAACTACGATAAGCAAATCGATTTCCTTGTTCTTCATACGTAGCGAAACGTCTTTATAATAGTTGGGAAACTTCTCGCTTGAAGTATCGTAATTTGTTCCAAAATACTCGTTATACTCTTTGATAGCTTTTTCCAGAAAATCTCTTGAAGAACTGTCAAGTCCGTTTGTATCGTCCGAATTTTCTTCTCCGAGCAAGCCGTCCTCTTCTTCCTCGTTTTGAGCAAAGCTGTATATAGTCGCAATTTTTATCGCCTTTTCGGGATGCGCCTTCATTTGCTTTTGAAATTCTGTATAGTACGCCTTTGCCGCCTCGATTGAAGAAACTGCAAAGATAGAGTTAAACCCTTTGAGATAAATTTTGTTTTTAAGCTCTTGGGTGTCCGTTCCGTTTTTCGCTTTGGCAATTTGCTCAATATTTACAAGTTGACGGAACTGATACGCTCTCTCATTACGCTTAGTCTTTTGGTCAAAATGGTCAAGAATATACTGCACTATACCCGAAATCCTTTCGGGTTTCATGAATGCTTTTTCTCTGTCAATGTCCCAGACATCCTTATCGTCTATATCAGGCTCTATGCTCAAAGTCTTATGATACTCAACATGGAACGGCAAGAC
Source organism: uncultured Clostridia bacterium (assembly GCA_947053655.1). Lineage (GTDB taxonomy): Bacteria > Bacillota > Clostridia > Christensenellales > Borkfalkiaceae > Coproplasma. Next base: position 3,090 of record CAMRTO010000004.1, on the reverse strand, counting down.
GTTTTTATCGTTAATTGCATCTACAATCGTATATGTATGTAATTTATCGCCAAAAGCCTGCTCCGTTGTACGTAACTTAGGATTTTTCGAAACTCCCGCATTGACGGCAAATATCGGCGTTCCCGTAAATCCGAATAAATGATATCTCTTGAAAAACCGCGTAATATCCGTGTGCATATCGCCGAATTGACTGCGGTGGCACTCGTCAAAAATGATTACGATACGCTTGTCCGCAACGGAGTGACCTGCGTTCTTTTTAACAAACGTACTTAACTTTTGTATCGTGGTTATAATAATTTTCGATTTATTATCTTCAAGCTGCCTTTTTAAGATTGCCGTGGAAATATTGCTGTTCGCCGCTCCTTTTTCAAAACGGTCGTACTCTCTCATCGTCTGATAGTCCAAGTCCTTTCTATCCACAACAAAAAGAACCTTATCGATATAAGCGAGTTTTGTGGCAAGTTGCGCCGTTTTGAAAGAAGTTAAAGTTTTACCGCTTCCCGTCGTATGCCAAATATAACCGCCGCCCGCAATAGAACCGTATTTTTTATAATTGTTAGCAACTTCAATTCGGTTGATAATTCGCTCAGTTGCGACAATCTGATAAGGTCGCATTACAAGCAACATATTTTCCGAAGTGAAAACGCAGTACTTTGTTAAAATATTCAACAGAACGTGTTTTACAAAAAACGTTTTTGTAAAGTCAACCAAGTCCGGAATTATCTTGTTATTGCCGTCCGCCCAAAAGGAGGTAAATTCAAAGCTGTTGCTCGTCTTCCCCTTTTTGCTTGATGAGTTGTTTTCTTTAATATGATTCCAGCGTGTGGTATTAGAATAATACTTCGTATGCGTACCATTGGATATCACGAATATCTGAACGTACTCAAACAAACCAGACGCCGCCCAGAACGAATCACGCTGATAGCGATTAATTTGATTAAACGCCTCACGGATAGCAACGCCCCTGCGTTTTAATTCAATATGCACGAGAGGCAAACCATTTACTAAAATCGTTACGTCGTAGCGGTTTTTATAATTGCCGTTTTCTTCTTCATACTGATTAATAACTTGCAACTTGTTGTTGTGGATATCCTTTTTATCTATCAATAAAATATTCTTTGTTTCGCCGTTATCGCGATGCAAAATCTGAACGTAGTCTTCCTGAATACGTCTTGTCTTTTCTTCGATACCGTCGTTCTGCCCTGCGATACAATTTGAAATGAACTGCTTCCACTCGCTATCGGTAAACACGTAATTGTTCAGCTCTTCCAGCTTTTTACGTAAGTTTAAAATAAGCTCTTTTTCGTTATGTATGGGAAGATATTCATAGCTCATCTCGCCGAGCAATTTTATAAATTCTCTTTCAAGATCGGCTTCACTTTGATAAGCTTCCGAACGCTTACTTTCGGGCTTATATTCGGAAACAACTGTACATTCGCTGCTCTGTACTACGATATTAAAATAACTCATTTGTTTTCCTCGTTCTCTTTAATGCAATTCAGCCGTTTTTTAAATGTATTAAGAGTTTCCCTGAATTTTATTCCTTTTCTTGAAAGTTTATATAAAACTTTTCTACCACCATTGCCGAGATAACAATCTAATAGATTTAAAGAAACAAATTGAACACATATTCTTTTACAAAATACTGCATCAGTAAAATAAGAATTTTTATTACCGGATACTGCTTCCCGAATTAAATCCATTAATTCTTCTTCAAAAAAAGGTTCAAACGGCAAAAACAACGAAACATAGGCAAAAATATCTTTTATTAAAATTTTCTTAATATGATCGCCGCCCATTACATCAACATATTCGACTTCCAATTCATTTTCATCATACTCTAAGTCTTCGTCAAATTTATAAAATTCATCTACTAAATGTTGCAATTCGGCATTTTTATCTAAAAGCTGTTTATTATTCTCTTGTAATGTATTTATCTTTTTTAAATCTTTTTCCGGATCAAAATCACCACCCCGTATCCATCCCGGTCTAACAATTTCCTGTTTTGCTTTCATAATTGAAACAGCCACTTCACCCGCTAAATCACTTTGAGTTTTCCACATACTTGCCAAACGGTTTTTCATTGCTTTCGTTTTAAAAGCATTTAACTTATATTTTATATCTTCATTGTTCTCTTTTTTATCCTGCGATAATTTTACGCTATCGTCAATCGCAAAAACCAACACTGGAATTCCTTGCGATACGGCATAATCATATTCCATTTCCGTATAACTTAACCCGGTAGATTGATTTATGCTTCCATAACGTTTGCCTATAATTAGAACATAATAATCACACAAATCAATAACTTTTTTAATAACTTCAAACTGCTCGTCATTAGCGGCAACAAAAGCTTCCATCCCCGCAGGAATACAATCAGCCATTAATAAAATTTCCTGTACTTTTTTGCGTTCTTCTACCAAATCTGTATATGTCGAACTTATAAATACTTGATATTTCTTTTGTGTCATTACTAATTTTCTCCTAAAATCTCAATAATTTATCTCTAAAATATTCGTACTGTTTTTGTCTTGATTCTATTTCAGCGGGTATCCCTTCCAAAATATCGTTACAAAGTTTATCAAATCTGTCTAATATATTAACTATACGTTTTTGTTCTTTTATCGTTGGTAATTCAATTACAATATTTTCAATAACTGAACGCGATATCCTTGGCACCCCCGCTCTTCTCACACGTGAAAATATAAGTGCTTGTTGTTTTTGTAATAAATAAAACAGATATCTGCTATTTAAACAAGCATTACAGTCAAAACACAAGCAATCATCTGCTGCCCAAAAAGGTACTTTGCTAAAACCAATTTCCCCGGCAGCTCCGGCGCTTATAACAAATGTAGAATTGGCGTCTCTATTAGCCTTATTATAATAACCCAACGGTGTTAAGCTATTTTGATAAACGGGAAATTTGCCTTCATCCTTAAGTTGATTTTTAACTACGCGTATACCCCGCGTAATTATGGCGATATCGCCCAAACGAGCATACGCAAAGCCGAAAACATACTGAAAGAGCCTAATTAGGTCTGTCTGTCTGTCTGTCTGTCTGTCTGTCTGTCTGTCTGTCTGTCTGTCTGT
>CAMRTO010000003.1 GCA_947053655.1 uncultured Clostridia bacterium | reverse complement strand
TATTACGCCCCTCATCCGTCGCTTGCGCGACACCTTCTCCCCAAGGAGAAGGCTTTTTATTTGACGTATTATATAAATAATGATAAGATTTTATATATGAATTTACATAATAAAAAGCTTAAAACAAACTCGCAAAAGCTACGTAAAAACATGACTGCGGAAGAAAAACACTTGTGGTATGACTTTTTAAAAAGCTTACCGGTAACTTTTCACCGCCAAAAGGTTATCGGCAAGTTTATAGTGGATTTTTACTGCGCAAGCGCTATGCTTATTATCGAGCTGGACGGATCCCAACATTATTCAGAGGAAAACAGCGCCGCCGATGCGGAACGTGATTTGTTTTTAAGTGAACTGGGTTACACCGTAATAAGATTTTCAAATCTCGACGTTAATAAAAATTTTAAAGGTGTTTGCCAAGAAATTTATAATAGACTCGGATTGTGATTTTACCCCCTCATCCGTCGCTTACGCGACACCTTCTCCCCAAGGAGAAGGCTTGTTGCGGGCTTCCACACAAGGAGAAGGCGTATCGGCGGTTTTTTTGTCGAACGGTGTCAACGGCGGGCGGATTAGGATATATTCGGTTGCAAAATGCAATTGCCGATGATATATTGCGTTTAAGGGCGGTTAGCTTTCTATATACCTTGGCTGCGTTCCGGCAATGATAAAAATGCCTACAAATCTCAATACCTGACTGCGTCGGGGGCGTATAACAATACGTACGACGCACGTAGGTTTGCTGTGCGGCCTGCGCTTCACTGCCGAAAAAATGCGTTTGCTTTGTCGCTTTGCGTCGAATACTGTCAACCGCGCGCGCGAAACGCCTGTTCCCCTTGCATTTACCGAAGTGTGGTGATATATTGCGTTTAAGGGCGGTTGGCTGACAATTTGCACTTGGCTGCGTTCCGGTAACAATAATAATGCGTACAAATCGCAATACCTTACGGCGTCGGGCATGCAAAACAATGCTTACCCCGCGCGTCGGTTAGCTGTGCGGCCTGCGCTTCGCTTATCGGTTTTTAAATGCGGCATGACACTAATTTTGTCGAACTTTGTCTGCCGCGGCTTTCTTTTACGGGTTTTATTTGCAAAACTTGGACATGAATGTTATATTTGCGACAAGGGCGGTTGGCTGTTATATCGCTTGGCTGCGTTCCGGTAATAATGAAAATGCCTACAATGCGCAATACCTGACAGCCTCCGGCGCGTATAACAATGCTTTTCCGGCGCGTACCTTAGCGGTGCGGCCTGCGCTTCACTAAAAAAAGCGGCGGCGATGTCTAATATTGTCGAAGATTGTAGACCGTGAAAGACGATTTCCGTTTTTTCTTGTTAAAGTTGTTCCGCGCATGATATATTTGCCTAAGGGCGGTATGCTTACACCTGATATTTGGCTGCGTTCCGGCAATAATGAAAATGCGTACAAATCTAATTACCTGACTTCCTCAGGATACAGGAACAATACGTACTCTGCACGTAGGTTTGCTGTGCGGCCTGCGCTTCACTCTGCCGTATACGAAAGAAAAAATACGGATTCCCGATTCCGCCGTGTGCATTGACCGGCGGACCGAAATGAAATTGGAGTAGTGAAGGGGCTGCCGTCCTGCCTTTTTAAAAGGCGAAACAAGCTCAACCTTGCCTTAACGTCGGCATTGAGTCCGTCTTTAAGACATTAGCTTTTACGTAAAGCGGTTGGGTTTTTTTCATGCCCGTTTTCGGGGAGGCGCCGTTATTTTCAGGCTTGCCCCCTCCCGTCATTCCGAGGCGTGCCTACCCACCGTCATTCTGAGGCTTGCCGAAGAATCTCTTTCAGATGCTTCGTTTCACTCAGCATGACAATATGGTGAATATCGCTCGGGATGACAATATAGTGTCATTCTGAGGCGTGCCTACCCACCGTCATTCTGAGGCGTGCCTACCCACCGTCATTCTGAACGCAGTGAAGAATCTCTTTCAGATGCTTCGTTTCACTCAGCATGACAATATGGTGAATATCGCTCAGGTTGACAATATGGCGTCATTCTGAGGCTTGCCCCCTCCCGTCATTCTGAGGCTTGCCCTCCACCGTCATTCTGAACGCAGTGAAGAATCTGTCTTTTTTAGATCCTTCGCTGTCGCTCAGGATGACAATATGGTGAATATCGCTCGGGATGACAATGAGGAATAAACTCGGGATGACAATGAAGTATTGTCGGCGCACGTCACAGTGGTTTAATGACAGAAAGAGGCAAAACGGAAATATTGACAAACGGCGCGCTTGATAGTATAATACGGGTACTATGAATTTACAAAAGGCGGCAACGCTTAAAAGCAACGTAAAATTTTTGAAATATACGGACATTATACTTAAAACGTGCGCGGCGGCGCTGCTGGCGGCGGCGTTTTTGCTTACTTTTACCGTTTCCGACTACTACATATTTAACAGAATAGGCTGGGAAAACGGCGCGGAAAGCTTTAACGCGTTTTTCGTAATAAGCCAATGGGTGAAAAAAGCGGGACTTTTGCTTATAGCGCTTGCGGCATTCTATAAAAAGAAATGCTGCGCCGACATTGCAAAATATTTACTGCCGGTTTTTGTGATACTTTCTTGCTGTCTTTACGGTGAGTTTTTCGACGTGACTGCGGTAAGCGCGGACAGCTCTGCCGCGGACAAGGTTTACGCGCACATAAACGGATTTATGCCCAAAGCGCTTAACCAAGCGCTGTTTTTTGCAAGTAATATTATATATATGGTAATATGCGCACTGCTGTTTGTGCGCGACGGTTTTAAAACGCGGGCGAAAAGCTGGATATGGCTTCCCTTCGCTTTGGTCGCCTGCATGCCGCTGAATATTTTCGAAAACTTTTTCGACATAGCAAATTTCGGCCGCGGACACTTCCTTTGGTTTAAAAATTTTACGCTGTGGCACTTCCTTGCAATAGTAATTTTAATCGGGTTTACTGTCGGGAGCTATTACTTCCTTAAAAACAAGGACAAAAGCACTCAGAATTGCTTTCTTGCGGCGGCGGCTGTTATTCTGCTTATACAGTACCACAGTAAGGACTCGGTCGTGATGGGCGACGGATACAACGTTTACCACACGGTTTTCGCGTGCATACCGCTGTTTATTTGCAATATCGGGGTGTACATGGCTTCGGCGTCGGTAATTTTTAAAAAGAAAATTCTTTATGCCATTTCCTTTTTCGTACACGCGGCGGGCGCGGTGTCGGTGTTTGTGTACTTCGGCAAGGACGAAATGTCCAATTACGGAATTTTTTGCAGTTACTCGATACTGTACTTCTGCCTGACGCACTGCCTTTTGTTTGCGTTGTCCGTCCTGCCGACGGCGTTGGGGCACTACAAATTCCGTTATAAAGATTGCATAATTCCGCTGATATATTATTTTGCGGTTATTATCGTCGCCTCGGTGGCGAGCGGGCTGGTGACTTCCGCTTCGATGGGCTTTACATACGACGGTTACACTTTGCAGGAAGGCGAGTGGCTTTACCCCAATTACGCTTTCACGCAGGAGAACCCCCTCCCCTTCAAGCTGCCCGTATGGAAGCTGAGGATATGGCGGTGCGATTTGAACGCGCTTTACATACTGGGGCTTTACGCCGCTTACGTAGCCATATTTTTTGCGTTTAACGGCGCTTATTACGCCTTCATTGCGGCACGCCGCAGGATTTTAAAGCCGAAAGAAATACCCGTTGCCGCAATAGGCGGACTGCCCGCGGACGAAGTTGAAGCGCAGGCGGAAACGGCGGTTGCGCAGGCTTTTGAAGAAGAAAAAACGGAATAAATCAAAGCGGAGCCGAAGCTCCGCTTTTTTATTTTTGAATTTTTATTTGCTGACCGCGTTATGCCCGTAAGACAGAACCGAGTTTGCCACGTTGTGCATATGGTCGCCGATACGCTCCATATTAACGGCAAGTTGCAGGAATATCGCGCCCGCCTCGGGAGAGCATTTTCCCTCGTTTATGCGCGTCAGGTGGGAAGCCTGCATTACGTTGTTCATGCGGTCGGTTTCCTGCTCCTCCCGTTCGACGTCGGGCATGTAATGCAGGTCGCTGTCGCGGAAAACGTAAGTCACGTATTTATAAAGTTCGGTAATATGTAAATCCATCTCGGATATTTCGTCCCGCGCGGACTGTGAAAACGAGGTTTTGTCCTCAATCAGCTTTTCGGCGTACTCGACTATATTTTCCGCATAGTCGCCGATACGCTCTATATCCGACACGACGCGGTAGAACGAGCTGACCTTCTTTTCGTCGATTTCCGAAATTTCCGTAAGGGACAGCCGTATAAGGAAAGAAACTATATACTTGTTCATCGCGTTGATGTTGTTTTCGGTCGCGGCGAACCTTTCCTTGCCCGACATATCGCCTGTAAGAAGCATATCGAGCGAAAGCTTGTAATTGGCGAACGCCTCGTCCCCCATCTTCAAAAGCTGTTTGCGCACCTGTCCGACGGCGATTGCGGGAGTTTTCAAAAGACGGACGTCAAGCGTTTCGCCGTCATCCTCATGTTTTTTCGACTTTTTGTCGGGTACGAGAATACAAGCCAGCTTGACAAGGTAATTCACAAATCCCAGTAACAGCGCCGTCGTCAAAACGTTAAACGCCATATGGAATACCGCTATCTGCCAGGAAATATCCGAAATATTTGCAAGCGCGGAAGCTATTCCGTTGCTGACCGCCGGCACGGAAAGGGGTATTATGAAAATTATACTGCCTATTATATTGAAAAGCAGGTGAACGACCGCTGTACGGCGGGCGTTAACGCTGGTACCGAGCGACGACAAAAGCGCCGTGACGCACGTTCCGACGTTCGTGCCGAGGATTATAAACATAGCCATCGGCAGGGATATAAGTCCCGAGCTTGCAAGCGAAATTACTATCGCAGTAATCGCCGACGACGACTGCACGAGTCCCGTCAGCGCCGCGCCCAGAAGAAACAGGACGGGGATTTCCCACGTTAAAACTTTTTTACCCAAACCTATGGCGACGAACATATCCTTTACCGCCTGCGCTATGGGGTTGGAAACGGCGACGCCGTTCTCTATTACTTTCTCGGTCATAAGTCCGCCGACCGAGCCCGACATGACGTTCATACCTATAAAAATGAGACCTACGCCCTGCAAAATAGCGCCGACGCGCTTTATTTTCTCTTTTTTGCTTATCATAGACATAAGCAAGCCGACGAACGTAGCAAACGCAAATACGGACGTTACGGAAAGCTCGTTCCCCGCGGTGGAAATAGCCGTAATAAACGCGGTTATCGTCGTACCGATGTTCGCGCCCATAATTACCGAGGCGGCCTGCACCAAAGTCATAAGCCCCACGTTTACGAAGCCCACTATCATGACCGTCGTCGCGGACGAGCTGGTGACTATCGCCGTTACGGCCGCGCCCGTTCCTACGCCGAGGAAGCGGTTTTTCGTAGCCTTGCCCATTAAACGTCGCATAGATTTCCCCGCGGCTTTTTCAAGGTTGTTGCCCATAATATTCATGCCGACTATAAACGCCGCGACGCCGCCGAATAGCAGCAGCAGGCTGTTTACTATCGTAAGAATGTTTGCCGAACTAAGCGCAAGCAGATTGTTTATCATCAAATATGATTTCTCCGAAAGTTAGTCAATTAAAGTTTAACAGGTTTGAAAGTTGCTGTCAAATAAAATTAAGACATTCATTTTGATTGCAAAAAGGCGCAAATTATTTTAAAATTCAATTATGTTCAATATTGTATTGGTAGAGCCTGAAATTCCGCAGAACACAGGCAACATAGTGCGCACGTGCCACGCTACCAGTTGCGCGCTTCACCTTGTAAGACCGCTCGGGTTTGAAATTTCAGACAAACATTTAAAACGCGCGGGGCTGGATTACTGGGACGAGGTCAGTATAACTTATTACGACTCTTTCGACGAGCTGAAAAGCCGCCACCCCCTCTCACGGTTTTTTTATTTTACGACAAAGGGATTAAAGCGTCACAGCGACGCACGGTTTGCCGAGGGAGATTTCCTCGTATTCGGCAGGGAAACGCGCGGACTTCCGGAAGAACTTTTAAAAGCCAACAGGGAAAACTGCCTGAGGATACCCATGATAGGCGAAACGCGCAGTCTGAATTTATCCAACTCAGTCGCGGTCGCGGTTTACGAAGGGTTGAGACAGCTTGACTTCGACGGCTTCAAAACGCGCGGCGAGCTGCACAATTCGAAATGGTAACGCTTTACATTTTAAAAGGATTATTGTATAATACTTATTATGAAGCTGACGGAAATAGTTGTTGCCAGCGGCAACAAGGATAAAATACGCGAAATAAAGCAGATTTTCAGCGACGTCAAAATAACGCCTATGCAGGAGCTGGGTTTCGACGCCGACATACCCGAAACGGGAAAGACGTTTAAAGAGAACGCGAAAATCAAAGCCGAAACGATAGCCTCAAAATTTCGCCTGCCGGCGCTGGCGGACGACTCGGGTCTGTGCGTGGAAGCGCTTTACGGCGCGCCGGGGATATTTTCGGCGAGGTTTTCGGGCGAGGGCGACGAGGCGAACAGAAAACTGCTTTTAAAGCGGCTTGAAGGTATTGCCGGCCGCAAAGCTTATTTCGAAAGCGCGGTGTGCCTGTGTATGCCCGACGGCAAAACCTACTTCGGCGAGGGCAGGACGCACGGCAGGATTTTACAGGAAGAAATAGGCGAAAACGGCTTCGGCTACGACTGCCTTTTCTACTCCGACGACCTTAAAAAAAGCTTCGGACTTGCCACCGACGAGGAAAAAAACTCCGTCTCCCACCGCTACCGCGCGCTGTGCGATTTGAGGGGAAAATTTTGAAGACGGTCGCGGTAGTTTCCGACACGCACGGAAACAGAAAATTTTTAGACGGGCTTGACGGCGTTTTCACGGAGAGCGACTATATAATTCACTTGGGCGACACCTCCGCGGACGGAGCGCATATCCGCGCAAAATATCCCGATAAAACTTACGTTATAAACGGCAATTGCGACCCCGTTAAACTTGGCGAGGACGAAAGCGTTATCCAAATAGAAAACTTAAAAATTTTTCTTTGCCACGGACACTTATACTCCGCTAAATACACCCTGTCGAAGCTTGCCGCAAGGGCTAAAGAGCTTGACTGCAAAATCGCGCTGTACGGTCACACGCACCGCGCACGCGAGGACGAAACCGACGGAGTTACGCTGATAAATCCCGGGTGCGGCGCAAGATACGCGTCAAAAAGTTATCTTTATCTGGTCGTAAACGGAGACAACGCTGTTTCCAAAATAGTTGCGTCAGATTAATTTAAGAGGAAAAAATGAAATTCAAACACACCTTCCACGTCTTTGTGGACAATTTTTCCGTTACGTACAAACAACTTTTATACAGGCTGGTCATAAGCCTTATAGCCGCGGGACTCTATGCCGCGGTTGTTGTCCCCATGGTGAAAGGACTGACAGGCTCTGCGGAGTATCTCAGTCTTATCGAAGGAATAAAATCTTTCCTTAAAAATCTTGTGGAAGGCAGACCGTCGGAGCTGGGCGCAGATACCGAACAGATTAAAACCGCGTTTAAAGGTCTGTTGGAATTTATTGCGGGCAAAACCTCCAATATCGCATTGGGCATTCTGGGGATACTGCTTGTGCAGTTTATTAAAAAGTTTTTCGACGCAATAGGCAACTACACCACCGCCGCCGTGATAAACGACAAAATGGCTCTGCGCGCCCAGTCGCCGTTCAGCGTCACCCTTTTACACAACCTTAAACCCGCGGCGCTGTACAGCCTTATTTACGTGCCTATAACGTTGGCGTATTCGATTATATGTTATGCGGGAATGTTTTACATTATTTTCGTTTTGATGTCCTTCCTTTTCCTGCCGTTCAGAATATTTTTGTATATCGTGTTTATGGTTGTCGCCGTTTCGTTCAAAATGGTGTTCACGACCGACTGGCTTCCCGCAATTATCCGCGGAAAATCGGGACAGAAAAACGCCTTTGTCTATACCTTCAACCGCAAAGGCAAACAGACGCTTAACGTGCTTTCCAACTACATCGTGCTGGTGCTTTTGATATTCTCGCTCAACGTTGCGGCGATACTTTGCACATTCGGCGCAGGCGCGTTGCTGACCATACCTTCAAGCTACGTCATACTTGTATGCTTCGAATTCGTAAATTACTACGACAGGGAAGAGCTTAAATATTTCATCGACAAAAAAACCATAATAAAGCCCGAAAAGGAAAAACAACTGACCCGCGAAGAATTTTTCCGCGGGGATTCGGACTGACGGCGTAGCGGTTATATCCTGCCGTTAGCGGAAAACCGCCGCAAATTACAGCAAAAAAAGATTTTTTTCAAACTTTTTTCACTTTCTCTCTTTACAAGAGAAAGTTTTTTTTATATAATTGTTTATATAATCATACAATTATAATAATGTATGGCTTATAAAAATTTTCAGGGGAATGTGATGGATTACAAAGAGATATATGAAAGCTGGCTGAACGACGAAAGACTGTGCGGCGAAGCAAAAGCCGAACTGGAAGCCGTTAAGGATAACAAAGAGGAAACAGAATACCGCTTCGGCGCGGAACTTGAATTCGGTACCGCGGGCATGCGCGGGATTATCGGTTACGGCACGAATATGATGAACGTTTACACCGTAAAACGCGCGACGCAGGGGCTTTCCGAATTTATCGGTACACTCGGAGAACAGGCAAAATGCCGCGGAGTGGTTATTTCCTTCGACACGCGTTTGAAAAGCGACGTGTTCGCACGCGCCGCCGCGGAGGTGCTTGCCGCCAACGGCATCAGGGCATATCTTTTCGACGACGTGCATCCCGTACCCATGCTCTCGTTTGCGGTCAGATGCTTAAACGCAACCGCGGGAATTATGATAACGGCGTCGCACAATCCCAAGCAGTACAACGGATATAAGGTTTACGGCGGCGACGGCGCACAGATGAGTCCCGAAGATACCGCCGTGGTGGTTGACTTCATTAAAAACATAAACGACTATCTCGGCACAGCCTCCCCCTCTGCGGAGCAAAAGAAAAAGTATATAAAACGCGTTCCTTCAAGCGTGGACAGAAAATATTACAAAGAGCTTAAAAAGCTGACTCTTTCAAAACGCGCCGTAAAAGAATGCGGTAAAAATTTGAAGCTTGTCTATACGCCCGTACACGGCTCGGGATATATACCGGTAACTACAATACTCAAAAAGATAGGCATTAATGCGACCGTCGTGGAAGAACAGACGGTTAAAGACGTAGAATTTTCCACCGTGGAAGTACCTAATCCGGAATTTAAGGAAACGCTTTCTTTGGGCATTAAGCTTGCGCAGAATATCGGCGCGACCGTCGTATTCGGTACGGACCCCGACAGCGACAGGCTGGGCGTTGCCGTGAAGAACGGTGACGGAGAGTTCGAGGCGCTGTCCGGCAATCAGGTGGGCATACTTCTTTTGGACTACATTTTGACGAGGCTTAAAGAAGAAGGCAAACTGCCGTCAAACGCCGCAGTAGTAAAATCTTTTGTAACCACGGGTATGGCAAAGGCGCTTTGCCGCCAGTTCGACGTAAAGCTTTTCGAAGTACCCGTCGGCTTCAAATTTATAGGAGAAAAGATAAAGCTTTGGGAGCAGGACCACTCCCACACCTTTATATTCGGCTTCGAGGAAAGCTGCGGCTACCTGCGCGGAACGCACGCGCGCGATAAGGACGCCGTTGTCGCTTCCATGCTGTGCGCGGAAATGGTTTGCTATTATACCTCCGTCGGCAAGACGGTTTTCCAGCGCTTGCAGGAAATTTACGACACCTACGGTTACGTTCTGGACTGTAATATTTCCATTCCGTTCAAGGGTCTTAACGCCATGAAGGATATGAACGCCGTTGTCGACGGACTTAAAACTTCGCCCGTGACCAAGTTCGATATTTACGACGTGGCGACGGTGCGCGATTATTCCAAAAACGTAAAGACCGACGTGGCGACCGGCGCAACGTCCGAAATAGGTTCCCCCCTTACCAACTGCGTTTATTACGAGCTGGAAAACGGAAGCTTCATTTGCGTGCGCCCCTCAGGAACGGAACCCAAACTGAAAATTTATTTTTCCGTCAAGGCGCACAACAAGCAGGACGCCGAAGCCGCTCTTGAAAAAATGCAGGCGGCAGTAAAACAAATAATAAAAGCTTAAAATTAAAAAAAGCTCCCACCGCTGTTGCGTGGGAGCTTTTTTTAAATTGCGAGAACCGTGAAAATTATCGCGGCGGAAAACAGAATTGCATTGCGCGCCGCTTTTCTGAAATACGTTATCATACCCTTCTCCCGTAGATTATCCGCTCGTTTGTGTTTAAACCTTTAAACGAGGACAAATCCGCAAGAAGCTTACTGCTGTCCGTCAAAGGTACGGTTTCACCCTTTTCTATCAGGTACACCTCGCCTTCGTGACGGCTTCTTATCAGCTTTTTCTGTCTTTCCACATATGCCGTAAAAGTCATTATTATGTCCTCCTTTATTCTACGCCCGTAATATAACATATAATACTTGACAGAAGCTGTCATATATGTTAAAATTTTTAAAAATTTTTTTCAACGGTTTATATTATTCCCATAAGCCGAGGATTATACCCATGAAATACCAGATTATGCTTAATATTCTTATGATGCTGCTTTCCAAACGCAAGGTCACCGCGCAACAGATTGCGGAAAGGTTCGAGGTTTCAAAGCGCAGCGTTTACCGTTACATAGACGAGCTGAACGTCTGCGGCGTGCCCGTCGACGTGGATCGCGGCAGATACGGCGGCGTCAAAATAGCGGACACTTTCCGTCTGCCCGCGGGATATTTTTCCCGCGAGGAATTTGCCGCGACGGAGAACGCTATTTCCGCAATGTACTCTCAAATACGCGACAAAAACCTGCTTTCCGCGCTGGACAAGCTGAAAAGCCAACAAAAAAACGAAAAGCTGGAGCTTTCCGTTTGCGGCAATATTATTGTAGACGGCGGCACCTGGGGCGACAGTAAAAAGTTCTCAGAAAAAATGCGGGTGTGCGAAACGGCCGTAAACGAATGCCGTCGTATTACCATAGACTACTTTTCGCGCGGGGGCGAGCACAGCAAGCGCGTAATAGACCCGCACGTCCTTATCTTCAAACAAAACGTGTGGTACGTGTATGCCTATTGCCACACCAAGCAGACGTTCAGGACATTTAAAATAGGAAGGATACGCAGCGCCGCATTTACCGGTGAAAGCTTTGAAAAACGCGAAATCCGCCGTGACGAGCTGGATATAGACTTTTTCTATACGGCTGAAAATCTTACCGAGGTAACGCTTGAAATAGAAAAAAATTCCTTAGCGGAAGTCGAAGACTGGCTTGGTATAGACAATATAGAGCCGCACGGCAAAGCCTTTACCGCAAGCGTATGCTTGCCCGACGACGGCGGTCTGGTCAATAAAATTTTAAGCTTCGGCGGCGCCGTGAAAGTAATTGAACCTGCCGAACTGAAAAACAAAGTTGCAAAAGCCGCAAAACTTATTGCGGAAACTTACGGAAATTCCGAAATATGCGAAACGGAGCAAACCTGAACGTTTGCTCCGTTTTTTTATTCCTTATCGATTGTAAGCGTATAGCAAAAGCTTTTTCCGTTTTCGTCCGCAAAATTGACGAAAGGTTTTTCTTTAAGCTCTTTCGGGAAAGCGGGACAGTCGTTTATTCCCCACCAGGGCTCCGCGCAAACGTAGTCGCCGCCTTTTTCATTGCTCCAAAAAGCAAATACCGGACAGTCGGACTTGTATGTGTATTTATATCCGTCCTTCGTGCGCACGTAAATTTTACCGCCCGAAAGATTACCGAGCTGAAAGGTTTTATGCTTTTTGAAAAATTCTTTATTAACGGCAAAACGTTTGAAGTCAAAAAGCTCGGTTTTGCTGCCGTCAAGGTTGTACAGAACGGGGTTTTCGTTGTTTTCAAACTCCACCTCCGCCTCGCCGCCGACGGCCGACATTCCGGCATGACCGCCCAAGTAAAAGGGAATTTCACCCCCGCGCGAGCGCACCGTATAAGTAACCTTTACGGTGTTCTTTTTCAGTGCGTACGTCACGCAGAAATCGAAGCCGAAGGGATAAGTCTGTTTGGTGACGGGGTTGGAAGAAAGGTCAAGCGTTATTTTGTCCTCCGCAATGTCGGCAAGCGCAAATTCGGAATATCTTGCGACGCCGTGCGACTTGGGGGCATAGCTTTTGCCGTTTACCGTATAAGTGCGCATGTGTCCCAAAGTCGGGAAAATCACCACGTCCCTGCTCTGCCAGAACTTACCGCCCTGCCAAAGCCGTTCCTCGCCCAAATATTTGAGGGAGGACATACTGCCACCCTCCGCGCTGATTGAAAGTGTTATGTATTTGTTTTTTATAACGTATATCATTTTTCACCATTCGAGCGACTGTCCGCCGAGTATATGTATATGCAGGTGAAACACGGTCTGACCTGCGTCCGCGCCCTGATTTATCACAAGTCTGTATCCGTTTTCACAGCCGTTTTCCGCGGCTATATCGGGTATTTTTACCAGCATATGCTTTAAAATTTCCGCTTTATTTGCGTCCGCTTCCGAAATAAGCTTGAAATGGACTTTTGGTATTGCCAGAAGATGAACCGCCGCTTTGGGTTCTATATCCTTAAAAACAAGCATTTCATCGTCCTCGTAAACTTTTGACGAGGGAATACTTCCCTCCGCTATTTTACAGAACAGACAGTCGTTATTTTTCATCCTTCAATCTCCGTAATTTTATTGTAAAGCCCACAAGAATGGCCGTGCCCGCTACGGTAACGGCGCACCCGACGGCGCAAATTGTTATAAGCGCGCCGAAGTTGCGGAACTCCTCCGCGTCGGTCGCGGCGGTAACAGTGCCGTCCTTGGAGTGATAAACGTAATCTATTATTTTATTTCCGTTTACGTCGAACGCCCATATTATATCGGTATCGAAAACATATTCCTGCGCATACAGACGGTTTTGTTCGTTTTCAAGCTCTACGGCGATGCAGGACGTGTCCTGCTCGTACTTGCCGTCGTTTACGTAATAACCGTAATAATACACGCCGTCACAACCGGAAATTTCCGTGCTTTGTATAACGTAAGTCAATACGTCCTTTCCCGTAGTTTCGTCTATGATATATCTCTTTTCGACATTGCGCCCGTCTACGTCGTAGTTTCTGTCCAAATCCACTTTAAGTTTATATCCGCCTTCGACGTATGAAATAAACTCCCGCGGGGAAGAAAACTCCTTCTGCTGATAATCGATACCTATCGGCATTGCGCAGAAAAGCAATATAAGCGCCGCCAGCACCGTGCATATAAGCGCAAACGTCAGATTCGCGGCGTTTGTAAACCTCATGCGCTCGCCCATTTCCTTTGCTTCGCGGATAATTTCTTCATTGGCGGCTTTTTCGTCGACGTACAATTTTTTCGTGCGTTTGCGGGAAATGTGAACTATTGAAATATTGACGCTTGCCGCCGCTACGACGCACGCGGCGAGAATTGCAACCTGAATCCAACCGTCGACAGGCAGATCCCAGCAGATGTGCAGACCGACACCGAGAATTACTATGCCGAAAAAGCTTAAAGATTTAAGCGGTTTTTCTATACTGCAACAAGCCCAGCCTATTGCGCCCGTCCACAGTACGTGAGTACAGAAAGAGCTTAACCCTCTGTCGAAAAACAGCATAACGGTAGCCTGTATATCGCTGTGATACTCGAAGTAATACTTGTCGGAATAATAAAAGATATATCCCATATCCTCTATAACCGAAAACCCGACGCCGACTGCCGCGGCAACCAGATAACACGCATACGGATTTTTCTGCTTCAACAGCGCAACCGCTATTATGGCGGGTATAGCCTTGCAGAACTCCTCGAGAACGCCCGCTTCAACCGCCGCAAGCCACTCGTTTTTAACGGGTATGAGCATATAGCCTATCTGCGACAGCAGCCCTGCGAAGGTTCCGCCGCCCACAAGCACGGCAAGAAGAATTATCAAGCTTAAATCGCGCTTGGGATACAGCTCGAACAGCAGTATTATGAACGGCACTACAAACGTAATTCCGCCGAGAAAGTTAACCGAAGGAACGTAAAGCTTGTTGTTGGTTATCCGCAGTATCAGCGTATTTATCGTGAAAAGTAAAAACAAGGCGAAAAATGCGCGGACGTACAGCCAGGGAAAAGCGCCGCTTATCCCCTCGTTATCGTCGTTAAGACCGCGCGAAAAAATTTCCCTGTACTCCGCTTTGGAGTGCGCACGGAAAGTTTCCCTGAAAAAGTATGTAATTCTTGCGCGGTCGACCGCGGTATCGGGTTTATTCATAAAGCTTTGCCGTCACACCGTCCTTAAAACGTTCATTCAAAATTACTTTGTATTTTTCGCCGGAGGTAAGTCTTCCGCTTACGTACGCGCGTATGTAGTTGCCGGTATAACCGCAGGTGTAACCGTCAGAATACTCCTCTGCTATTATTTCCTGCGCAGTACCTGTAAATTTATCCGCGTAGGCGCGCGCCGCTTTCTCCGCGGCTGAAATCAAACGGTGAAGCCTTTCGGATTTTACTTCCGCGGGCAGTTGCTTCATTTTAAATGCCGCCGTCCCCTCTCTGGGGGAATAGCCGAAGGCGTGAACGCGGGCGAATTCCGCTTCCTCTATCATGCGAAGACTTTGAATAAAATCTTCCTCCGTCTCCGCGGGGAAACCCGCTATCACGTCGGTAGTTATCGCGGCGGAGGGAAAGTATCCGTAAACCTTTTTACATTTTTCAAGATATTCTTCGCGCGTATAGTGTCTGTTCATTGCCTTCAAAACGGCGTTACTGCCGCTTTGCAGCGACAGGTGAAACTGGGGCGCAAAGTCCTTTAAAGCTTTAAGCGCGGATAAAAACCCGTCGTCTATAATATTGCACTCCAAAGAGCCCAGACGTATGCGCTTGCCGCAGTTTTGCAAAGCGCGTATAAGGTCTGTCAGATTTTTTCCGCCGTCGTTATAAGAAGAAATATTTATTCCGTTTAAAACTATTTCGCGGCTGTCGGTGGCGTAAATTTCTTTTACTATATCTTCGATTGTGCGCGATACCTCCCTGCCGCGGAGATAGGGTATTATGCAGTAGGAACAAAAGTTGTTGCAACCGTCCTGAATTTTTACAAAGGCGCGGGTTTTTGTCTGTTTGGGATAGGGCAACCCTTGCGCGGAAAATCCGTACTTATTTGCGAAAGCGTCTAAAACTTCATCTTTTTTACGCGCCCCGCAAACGAAAGCCGCCCCGCACGCTTCGAAGCTTTTTTTATCCTTTTCGGAAGCACAACCGCAGACGAATATGTCCGCCGCGGGATTGAATTTTTTTACGCGCGATATCAGTTGGCGGCTTTTGCGTTCCGCCTCGCGCGTGACGGCGCAGGTATTGAGAACGTAAGCGTCGGCATAGCCGAGTTTGTCGTCGGTTTCCCAACCGAATTTTTCTATGCCCGCCATTATTCCCGCCGACTCGACTTCGTTTACCTTACAGCCGAGCGTAAATACCACAGCCTTCATCCCAGCTCTCCCAAAGCGAACGCCGCAAGCGACGTAAGAGTTATCGCCGCGGTTTCCGCGCGTAAAATGCGCTTGCCAAGCGTTATCTGCGAAAAGCCGAGTGACTGTGCAAGCTTGAATTCCGCTTCCGAAAAGCCCCCCTCGCTGCCGACGACGAGCGCCGCGCAGTCTTTCAGATTTTTGATATCCGTATCCGACCGCTCTGCAAATTCACAGGCAAAAAGTTTATTCTCGTAATCATGCGCGGATTGAAGCGCGTCGTTCAAATTGTCAAAATAAACCACTTCGGGCGCAAGCGAACGCATACATTGCTTGGCGGCTTCGCGCGCAACCTTGTTTAACCTTTCCAGCTTGTTCGCGCTCATAAATGCGGCGCAGTACTCAGACGAAAAAATACCGATTTTTGAAACGCCCAGCTCAGTGGCTTTTTGCACTACAAGCTCGGTCTTATCGCCCTTCAACGCGCCGCACAAAAGGTAAATGCGGGCGCGCGGCTCTCTGTCGCCGTCGGCGACCGAAGTTATTTGCGCCGTCAGACTGCGTTTGCCTATTGAAGCAACTATTGCAAAATATTCCTTTCCGCTGCCGTCAAGAAGAATTATTTCCGTACCTTCTTCTACGCGCTGGACGGTTTTTGCGTGAATGAATTCATCGCCTTCGAGCACGACTTGCCTGTCTTCGGGATAGTTTATTTTTTCGGTGAAAAATCTCTTTCTTCCGCTCATAATTTAAACGACAGCGCGAACCACTCGCCCTCTTTAAGCTGTTTTTCGAGTTTAAGCCCCTGCGCGGAAAAAGCGTCCAAAACCATATCGAGACGGCTTTCTATAATTCCGCTTAAAACCAGCGTGCCGCCGCGCTTTAAATGCGCCGTAACCGACGGTGCGAGACGGCATAAAATTTCCGCCGTGATATTGGCAAAAACCAAATCCGCATTTATTTCCGCGTCGCCGAGAAGGTCGCTGCGGACGACTTTTATCCTGTCAGAAACGCCGTTAATCTCGCTGTTGTGCGTCGCGCTTTTTACGGCGATATCGTCTATATCCGTAAGATATGCGAACTTCGCCCCCAATTTTACCGCTGAAATGCCGAGTATGCCGCTTCCGCAACCGACGTCAACACACACGGACTGCGGCGTTATGTACTCCTGCAAAAGCTTTAAACACATGGAAGTTGTTTCATGCTCGCCTGTGCCGAAAGCCATATTGCTGTCCAAAAGCACGACCTGCTCGTCCGGCTGTTTTTCGTATTTAATCCATTCGGGGCAGACGACAATTTTTTCGCCTATGTGAAGCGGACGGAAATGCTTTTTCCATATTTCAATCCAGTCGTCGCCCTCTACAATCCTGCGCGTACATTCCAAAGTACCGAAAGAGACGAAATCTCCGCCGTTTGCTTTCAGTTCCTCCAAATCGCCGCGTATTTGCGGAACGGCGTTTTCCGTCTCGTCTAAGGCGACAAACGCCTTTACAAGCGCTTCTCCGCAGTCGTTGGTAAGACTTTCGTCTATATAATCCCAGTACATGGCTTTATTGCGCTGTAAGGCAATAACGTCCTTTACGTCCGATATGGCGACGCCGTAATTTGTATAGCGCCAAAGAACGTCGGCGACAAGCTCGCTCCCTTCGCTTGTGGTATGAATGGTAAGTTCTGTAAATTTCATAAATTATATCCGCCGTATAAAATAAAGCGCTTAATTATTTTACCACTAAACCGCCGCGAACGCAAGTAAATATTTACACTGCGGCGCACTGTAAAAAACTTTACAAAAAAACGTAAAAAATTGCGTTTTGCGACACGCAATTAACTTTATAATTTTAAACATGAATGAAAGAATAAAATGGACTTACGGGGAAAATCTTCTCTGCTGCGAAGTTTACATAAAAAATTACGTCATAAACAATACGGGATTAAGCTTAAATGAAGCCGTCAAAGAGGTTTTGAAAGCCGCGCCGCGCTTTAAAGGCGGCAAAGAAGGCTCGGTAAGGCAAAAGTTGCAAAACATAAAACAGCTTTGTGAAAAATATAAAATAAATGACAATCTTAATGCAGGGGCGCAGGTGCATTATTCAAAAGACAATGTAAAAGCGTTTGAAGAAGTTTTGGATAAATACAATATTGCTTATAAAAAGTAAAAGCGGCGCGATAAAGCGCACTTCCCATAGGGAGCAGACATGCGATTATAAACAGCTCTCAAACAAATTTGTTTGAGAGCTGTTAACTATAATATATTTTAATAACGATAAAATGAAATTTATTAAAGAACTTTTATAAATCCCGTATAAATTATGCCCTTATCCGAATCAATAATTATATTTTGGGGCTTTAACCCGTATGCCTTAAAAATTACAACATTATTCTTAAATCCGATTACTATACAATTATCGTCTTTTTCATATAAATTGTATAGTAAATTGTTGTTCCAAGTGAGAACTTCTATAAAATATTCACCGCTACTGCCGGTAATAGAACCGTTTACTTGCCCTAAAACTGCAACAATATCCTCTTTTGTTGTTCCGAATTGAACGCTTTGATATTTTTTAAGCCATTCATCTTTTTGTTTCAAAATTTCGTTTTCTTCTTGAACTGTTGTCAGTTCATAATATAATTTGTCATAATTTTCTTTTGGGACAGAATTACACCCCGCAAGGATTAAAACACATAAAACTGCCATAAACATTATTGCAACTAACTTCTTCATCGTTAATTCTCCTAGTTAAATTACTGTTTATCGTACAATCATTATATCACGAAAAATGAAAGAACGCAACCTATTGAATTTTGCGGGAAATATAAAACATATCTACATCTCACTAGGTTACGAGTAGCTTAGTTAGTCCACGAAAAAAAGTACAGAAAAGGCACAGCTTTACGCTATGCCTGAATCTTTTTATTTGCGTTTTATTAAATTCCCTATGGGTATTACCGTAACACGCCGCTTATAATATTGTTTTTATTTGTTTTCCGCCAGATATTGCACGACGGAGTGGGCGGCGACGTTTCCCTCGCCCACCGATTTTGCGTACTGGTACGGTCTGCCCGTGCAGTCGCCCGCGGCAAAAACCCCCGCAATGTTCGTGCGGCAGGCACGGTCTACGACGACGTGCGCGCCGTCAGTTTCAAGTCCGCGCACAAGCGTCGACGGCGCAAGCGCTCCCCTTAAAATAAACATGCCGTCCACCGAAACCGAGTCGTCCTTAAACCAGACTTTTTCAAGACGCATGCCGCCCGAAAGCCGCGACGGCTTTTTAAGCATCACTTCCGCATTGGGAGAGTTTATTTTATAATCCGCATACAGCGGCATGACGTAAGCTTTACCCGCCAAATCACAAAGATACTCCGCCTCATGCTCGAAGCTTTTATCAGTACAAAGTACGGCTATTGTTTTGCCCTTATAAAGAAAGCCGTCGCAAGTGGCGCAATAGCTTACGCCGCGCCCGACAAAGTCTTCCTCCCCTTCGATTCCCGCCGAGCTTTGCACGCCCGCGCACAGAATAACCGTGCGCGCCTCGTAATTGTCGTTACCCGCGGTAAGGGTAAAGCTTCCCTCCGTATCGTACACGCCCGAAACGAACTTTTCTACGGGATTCAATCCCATAGCCTGCGCGTGCGATAAAAGCGCGCGCACAAGCCCGTCGCCCGAAACGTCCGGAAGCCCCGGATAATTTTTTATTTTTTCCGCAAGCGCCGCCTTATGCGAAACCGCGTGCGTGGAAAGCCATATGAAATTTTTGCCGAGAAGCTTTAAATTAAGCGCGGCGGAAACACCCGCGGGACCGCCGCCGATAATCGCGCAATCGTACATACTGTCACCTGTTATTTTTATTATAACCGACAAAGCAAGGTTTTAAGCAAAAACCCTGCAAAGGCAGGGTTTTCGTTGCGTCAATCCATTTCGGACAGCTTTTCCGCAAGGTCTTGCATTTCTCTGGGCGGGACGGATTGCCCGCTTGCTTTTACAAGCTGCTCTACCGCGACTTTTGCGCGCTCGGGCGGGATAATAGTTCCCACGCCTGCGACACAACCGCCGGGACAGCCCATACCCTCGATCATATATCCGTTAAGCTTACCCGCCTTTGCGAGGGTAAGAATTTTTTTGCAGTCCGAAAGTCCCTCTGCATGCTGAATTTTTATTTCCGTACCGGGGAAATATTCGTTAATGCAATTTTCTATCGCGCCGGCAACGCCGCCCGAGCATGCGTATCCCCTGCCCGCGCCCGTCGCCTTTATGTTTACGGGAAGTTCTTCCGTTTCCTCGGGATTTATTCCTTTTGCGTCGAACATGCCGGCAAGTTCTTCAAACGTAATTACGAAATCGACATGACTGCGGACGGTTCTGCGCGAAGCTTCAAGCTTTTTCGCCGCGCACGGACCTATAAACACCACCCTCGCATTCGGACGGTTTACCTTTATGGAACGCGCCGTCGCGACCATGGGCGTAAGCTCTTGCGAGACCTCGCCCGCAAGGTCGGGAAACTGCTTTTTAACGAGTACAGCCCATGCGGGGCAACAGCTTGTGAACAAAAACGGTAACTTACCCGTAGCGACTTCGTTAACGTAATGGTGCGCTTCCGAAATGCATCCCACGTCCGCGCCTACCGCAACCTCGTACACGTCTTTAAAGCCGAGCGCCAAAAGGGCGGATTTTATTTTACCCGGCGTAGCCTTGGCGCCGAACTGTCCGACTATCGCGGGAGCGACCGCCGCAACAACCTCGTCGCCCTTTTTTATAGCTTGAATAAGCTGAAATATCTGCGACTTGTCCGCAATTGCGCCGAACGGACACGCCGACATACACTGACCGCACGCAACGCACTTTTCATTGTCGATATGCGCCCTGCCGTATTCGTCCGAGGAAATGGCTTTTACCCCGCAAGCGGCGGCGCAGGGGCGCACATGGTGGGCGATTGCGTCGTAAGGGCATGCCGATTTGCATCTGCCGCACTTTATGCATTTGCTTTGGTCGATAAACGCTTTTCCGTTCACAATGGAAACTGCGCCTTTGGGACAGCTTTTTATGCACGCGTGCGAAACGCAGTTGCGGCACTGGTCGGAAACGTAATACTCGTTGTCGGAGCATTTGTCGCACGCCGACGGTATGACCTGCATTAAAGGCGGTTCGTAATACTTGTCCGCTATGGTGGTTTTATCCACGCCCGAAGTTATATGTACGGGTTTGTTTGCGGGGCGGAGCGAAAGCCCCATTGCAAGACGCACGCGCTCGGAAGCAATCTGCCTTTCGCGGTAAATGCTTTCCCTGTACTTTGGAATTTCGTCCGGCGTTATCAAAAAGGGAATTTCTTCCAAATCGCCCGAAACGTTTTCAGACTCGTAAGCGACGCGCGCGACAGCCGAAAACACCTTTTTTCTTAAATCTGTTACTACGCTTTGACTTTTCATTTTATCTCCTGTTTAAGCCGCGGCAAAGGCGCGGTCGGTTTATTCGGTAAAATTATATCATATAAATATAAATTTATCAATTGCGCAGACAGGTATTTTTTGTTAAAATTTGCGGCTCCGTATCCGGAGCCGCAAATTTATCTGTCTGATTTTTTTATTCCCTTATACTGAACCTCGGGAGGGCGCTTGCCGAAAAGATATATCGCCTTTTCGGGACAGAGGTTGACGCAACGGTAACAGAGTACGCAACTGCCGAGCGGAGTCGGTTTTCCGTCCTTCATAACTATGTTGCCTACGGGACAACATTTTGCGCAAAGCCCGCAGCCTATACAGCGCGACGGCTCGATTTTAAGCTTTTTGCGCTTGCGCTCCTCGCCCGTCATCCACCAAAGCCGTTGGCTGAAATAGCCTATAAACTGTGAAAACGCGTTGCAACCTCTCAACACGGGTTTCGCCCGCTCTATTCTGCCGACGAATGCGTCCGCGCGTTTTTCTGTTTTTGCAAGGCGGCGGTCAAGCTTACTTCCGTTGCGTACGGGAAGAATTTTCATGTCCGAAAGGTTGTTGGGCATATTGAAATGCTCCGCCGCTACGATTTCGGCGCCGTACTTTTCAAGCAGAGAAGCAACGTAACCCGCGCCGTCGCCCGAAAAGAAGTACTGCGTCGCCACTACCATCGCCTTTTTACCTGCGAAAAGGCTTGAATAATAGTCGATAAAACTACGCATGGGAATGGGCGGCGCGGAACCGTATATCGGATATGCTAACATTATGCAGTCCGCCGACGTGATTTCACGGGAATAATTTGCCGTTTCCGTAATGTCAAACAAAGACGACTCGTACAGCCAACCGAGTTTTTCGCCCAGCAGCTCCGCGATATATCGGGTGTTTCCCGTTCCCGAGAAATAAAAAATATTTAACGTTTTCATGCGCTATATTTTATGCGACATTGCCGGTATTTGTCAATATATAACGGGAGGCACCGCAGACGCAAATATGGTAAATAACAGTATTACGTATATAAAAACCGCTATTACCGCAGTGCCGAGGCTTACGGATGAAATAACTATGCCCGCAACGGCAAAATTTTTGTTGCGCTTGTTGTCCTCCGCAACGGCACTTTTGTATGCGATTACGCTTAAAACCAGCCCGACAAGCGCTGTGATAAACGAAAATACAAAACCGAGTATAGCCATTATATCAGAGTTGCTTTCGCTTTTATTCTGAACGGCGCCGCCTGCCGCGCAACCGCATTGGGGGCAGATGACCGCTTCGTCGGCAAGCTGATTGCCGCATCGGGAACAGTATTTCATATTATTCTCTCCTTAGCTGTTTTTTCATTTTTATTATAATACGGTATGCCGTATCCGTCAAGATATATTTTTTAACCCTCTCTGCCATTCCAGGTGCGGTTTTGGGCAAACCAGTCCGTATCCTTTAACACCGTACTGTTATCGGAGCAGTAAAGTTTAAGCTCTCCCTTATAATAAAAAACTATATCTCCGTTCATGGATAGCTGTTTTTCCGTGGAGTAGTCCTCCCTCAGTATTCCCAGCGACGTGACGTAAATTTTATCCGTCCATTTAGCCATTCTGTCCAACGCTTCCTGTGTAGGAAAAGTATTCAGCTTAGCTAAATTTTCGGGCTTTTCCGCCGAAGGCTTCTTCGCGTATTCGTATGTACCCGCACATGTGCATATGGCGATATTTTCGGGTTCTATGGCGTTTAACAGCACGTCGTTTGAAGAAGTGGACGAGCCGTGGTGTCCGCCCTTGTAAAGCTTGCAGCGCGGCAAAGCATTGCTTTTTACAAGCGATTCTTCCCCCGCCTTTTCAAGATCGCCCGTGAAAAGGTAATTGTACTTTTCTTCCGCGCTTATCTCCTGAGTAAGCAGAGTGCAGACGGAATAATTGTTTTCGGTAGAGGCTTTTTCGTCGTAATACTTCTGATAAAGTATATTGAAGGAAATTTTGTTTTCGCGGTCGATATAATAAGTGCGCTGCGCACCGTCCGCGTTATTCCAGCACTGCGAAGCGGTGAACACGTACGCCCCCTGCGACTCGGCATACGCTACGGCGGAAACGTAGTCGTTGTAAATGCCGGAGGTCGTATTGTGCCCCGAAAACTGGATTACCGTGCCTATTTCGTAGCTGTACAATACGCCGTTGTTTTTGCCCGACTCGCCTACAAGCGCGGCAATGTGGTCCTCGTGCGCGTGCGTTGCGACAACATATTCTATTTTTCCGTCGGTACAGTATTTATCTATGTAATTTTTTACCGTTTCGGTACTGTTGCGCTTGGAACCGGCGTCGATTAAAATTTCCGTATTGCCGCATTTTATAAGCGTGCAGTCGCCTGCGTTGGCGTTGCCAAGCTCCAAAAAGTGAACGGACAAATCCGCTTCCGAAATTTCGGTCACGTTTCCCGCGGCAACGCTTCCGCTGCCGTCTCCGCCGTCACCGCCGCGCGGCTTGAATGGTCCAAGCTTTTTAACGTAAAGCACGGCAAGCAAAATTATTGCAATGACCAACAGCGCTACGACGACCGCAATAACTGCGGGATATTTTTTCGCAACCCGCTTGGCTTTATTGTAATTTCTTCTTCTGCCCATAAAAAGACCTTATAAGGTTTTAAGCTGCGCAAGAATTTTTTCACGCATCTCTATATATTTATTCAGCTTTGCGCGTTCTTCCTCGACAAGCTTTTTAGGGGCTTTCGAAATAAAGCCCGTATTGTTAAGCTTTCCGTCGGCGCGCGCTATTTCCGCAGTGACTTTTTCAAGCTCCGATTTAAGTCTTGCTTTTTCCTTTTCGAAGTCCACAAGCTCGCCCATGGGAATGTACAGCGTGCCTATCGCAAGCACTTTGGTGACTGTGTTTGCGCCCGCTTCTTCGGCAGAGCAAATAAATTTAATATCCTTAGCCCCCGCAAGCTTTAAAATGCTGTCCTCGTTTGAGGAAATATAACGTTTGTTTTCCGTAACGATGTAAAGGCTTACCTTTTTTGCGGGCGGGCAGTCCAGCTCCGTCTTGACCGCGCGTACGGCTTTGACGATATCCATTATCCCCTCGAACGCCAGCGCGTCCTTCTTATAGGCAAGCTTGGCGTTATAGCGGGGGAATTCCTTTGTCATAATCGTTCCGTCGGTATTGGGGAGACTTCTGTAAATTTCATCCGTGACGAAAGGAATTACGGGGTGAAGAAGCTTCAAAGCGTTTTCCAGAACGTATACGAGAACTGAAACCGCCCCGTCGCGCTTGGCTTCGTCGTCGGAATAGAGTAAAGGTTTTACAAGCTCGATATACCAGTCACAGAAGTCCGACCACATAAAGTCGTACATTATCTGACACGCGACGCCTAATTCGAACTTGTTCATTGCAAGCGTTACGTCGCGTATAGCCGCCTGCAATTTTGCTATTATCCATTTATCCGCGGGCAGAAGCTTGACCTCGGAAACGGGCTTTACCTTTCTGCCCTCGCAGTTCATTATTACGAAGCGGCTGGCGTTCCAGATTTTGTTCATAAAGTTGCGGCAGCTTTCGACTTTTGTATCCGAATAGCGCGTATCGTTGCCGGGAGCAACGCCCTGCAACAGCGAAAAGCGCAAACTGTCCGCCCCGTATTTGTCTATTACTTCCAAAGGGTCTACGCCGTTGCCCAGCGACTTGGACATTTTTCTGCCCTTTTCGTCGCGGACGAGTCCGTGAAACAGAACGTCGCGGAAGGGCACCTTGCGCATGTGCTCTAATCCGGAAAAAATCATTCTCGCAACCCAGAAGAAAATTATGTCGTAACCCGTAACAAGAACGTCCGTCGGATAGAAATATTCCAAATCCGACGTGTCGTCGGGATAGCCGAGCGTGGAAAAAGGCCACAGCGCGGAGGAAAACCAGGTGTCGAGAACGTCCTCGTCCTGGGAGATATTTTCGCTTCCGCAGTGCGGACAAGCGGAAACGTCGTTTTTGGAGCAGATTTCCGCGCCGCAGTCCGCACAGTACCAAACGGGGATTCTGTGACCCCACCAAAGCTGACGGGAAATGCACCAGTCTTTGACGTTTTCCATCCAGTTGTAGTATGTTTTGGCGAAACGCTCCGGCACGAACGTGATTTTCTTGTCTAAAACGGCGTTGATTGCGGGACGTGCAAGCCCCTCCATTTTAACGAACCACTGCTTGGAAACGATAGGCTCCACAGTGGAACCGCAACGGTAGCAGTGCCCCACGTTGTGCGCGTGCGGCTCTACCGAAACGAGGTTGCCAAGCTCTTTAAGCTCCTCCACAAGCTTTTTACGGCATTCGTACCTGTCCATACCGTCGTATTTGCCTGTAAGCGCGTTCATCGTGCCGTCGTCGTTCATGACGCGGACTACGGGCAGATTGTGGCGCAGACCAACCTCGAAGTCGTTAGGGTCGTGCGCAGGCGTGATTTTTACCACGCCCGTACCGAATTCCATATCGGCATGCCCGTCTCCGACGACGGGTATGGGCTTGTTTACGACGGGCAGAATTACGTTTTTGCCTATAAGGTGCTTATAGCGTTTGTCCTTGGGATTGACCGCCACTGCGGTATCGCCGAACATTGTTTCGGGACGGGTAGTTGCGACCTCCAGGGCAATATCGGAATTATCGACGAAATATTTTATGTGCCAGAAGTTTCCGTTCTCCTCCGCATACTCGACCTCCGCGTCCGAAAGCGCGGTTTTACAGCAGGGACACCAATTTATTATACGGCTGCCCCTGTAAATAAGTTTTTTGTTATAAAGATTGAAAAAGACTTCCCTTACGGCTTTGGAGCATTTTTCGTCCATGGTAAAAGTAAGACGCGACCAATCGCAGGAGGAACCGAGCTTTTTAAGCTGGGTGACAATCTTGCCGCTGTAAGCGTCCTTCCACTCCCATGCGCGCTTCAAAAAACCGTCGCGGCCGACGGCTTCTTTTGTCAAGCCGTCTTTTTTCATCTGCTCGACAATTTTCACTTCCGTCGCAATGGAAGCATGGTCCGTGCCGGGAAGCCATAACGCGCAATAGCCCTGCATACGTTTGAACCGGACAACCGTGTCCTGCATGGTTTCGTCCATGGCGTGTCCCATATGAAGCTTACCCGTAATGTTGGGGGGCGGCATCATTACCGTGAAGGGCACTTTGTCGTCGTCGCGGACGGCTTTAAAGCAACCGTTCTCCTCCCACTCTCTATATAGTCTGTCCTCGAAATTTTTGGGGTTGTATGTCTTTTCCATCTGAAAGCTCCTGTTTTACCGTATACGTTTTAATTATAAAACAAAAGGCGGCAAGTTGTCAAACGCTATCCGCGCAAGCATAAAATGTATTATTAAATTTTTAAGCAAAAAGGAGTTCAAATGAGAAAAAGACTTTTGACCGTAATTTTTGCCGCCGCGTTTGCGCTGGTTATTCCCTTTGCCGCGGCGGGCTGCAAAAAGGACGATAAAACCATAAGAATAAACGAAGTAACACACTCGGTATTCTACGCACCGCTTTACCTTGCGGACGCCTTGGGTTATTTCGGCGAAGAAGACATAAAAATCGAGCTTACTAACGGCGGCGGCGCGGACAAAACCATGGCCGCGGTGCTTGCAAACGAAGCCGACGTAGGCTTCTGCGGGCCGGAATCGGTTATTTATACTTATCTGGGCGGAAGCAACAACTGCCCCAAGGTTTTCGGTCAGCTTACAAAACGCGACGGGAGCTTTTTGGTGGGCAGAACCAAGCCCGAGGGCGAATTCGACTGGGCTTCGCTCGAAGGTAAAAACATAATAGCCGGCAGACCCGGCGGCGTGCCGCTTATGACCTTCGGCTACGTTTTGAACAGCTTACAGGTTTCGGCTAATCTCGTAACCAATATAGACTTCAACCTGATGACCGCGGCTTTCAAGGGCGGCACGGGCGATTACTGCACAATGTTCGAGCCGGTCGCGTCCGACTTTCAGGCGGCGGGCGACGGATACATTGTAGCTTCCGTAGGACAGCAGTCGGGCGAAATACCCTACACCTGTTTTATGGCTAAACAGAGCTATATCGACAAGAACGGCGACAAGATAGAAGGCATGCTTCGCGCTATAACCAAAGCCATAAAATACCTCAACGAAACGGACAGCGCGACAGTAGCGCAGATGCTTAAAAAATACTTCGACGCGACAAGCGTGGAAAGTTTAAAGACCTCCGTCGAAAGTTATAAATCCATCGACGCGTGGGTTACCAATATGGCAATGGAGGAAAGCGCGTTCACCAAGCTGCAGGACGTAATAGAGCTTGCGGGTCAGCTTAAAAAGAGAGTTGAATTTAAGGATATAGTGACCACGGAAGCCGCGCAGAAGGTGTACTCGCAAATTTACGCGTAATGCTTACTTTCGACAATATTTCTTACACCTATCACACCAAGTCGGGCGAGACAACCGCGGTCAAGGACTTATCTTTTACGGTTGAAAAAGGCCAGTTCGTTTCCGTAATAGGTCCGTCGGGCTGCGGAAAGACTACCATACTGTCGCTGGCGGCGGGCATACTCGCCCCGTCGTCGGGAGAGGTAAGGCGCGGCGGCGGAGAATTCGGTTACATGCTTCAACGCGACGCGCTGTTCCCTTGGCGCACCGTGGAGCAGAACATCTTTCTCCCGCTGGAAGTAAAAAAACGCAACACGCCCGAAAAGCGCGAAAAGGCGCTGGCTCTCGCAGAAAAATACGGATTGAAGGATTTTTTGAAAAAAACGCCCAACCAGCTTTCGGGCGGCATGCGCCAGAGGGTAGCGCTTATCAGGACGCTTGCGGCGGAACCAGAAATTCTGCTTCTGGACGAACCGTTTTCCGCGCTTGACTACCAGACAAGACTTGAAGTGTGCGACGACGTGCAGGGAATAATAAAAAGCGAAAAAAAGACCGCGCTTTTGGTCACGCACGATATTTCGGAAGCCATTGCGCTTTCCGACAAGGTTGTGGTACTCTCCGCAAGACCGGCAAGGACGGTTGCGGAACACGAAATAAAATTCGGCGGAAGCAGCCCGAAAAAACGGCGTGAATGCGGAGAATTTGCAAGCACTTTCGAAGTTCTGAGAAAAGAACTCGGAATTTAATCAATTCGGTAAACTTATGAAAAACGTGAACTACTCACGCGAGCATATCGCGTATCTGAAAAAGCAAAAACGCAAAAAAGTAATTATATTGCTGTCGCGCATTTTGATACTTATAGCCATATTGGGTATATGGGAGCTGTGCGCGCAGCTTGAAATAGTCGACCCGTTTATCACAAGCTCGCCCTCGCGCGTGGCGGTAACAATAGGGGATTTGTACAAGGAAGGCAAACTTTTCTACCATATCGGCATAACACTTATGGAAACGCTTGCGGGCTTTGCAATAGCCGTAGTTTTGGGCTATGCCGTAGCCATAGTGCTTTGGGCAAGCGACAGCGTGCGCAAAATTATGGAGCCGTATATCGTAGTACTTAATTCCCTGCCGAAAATCGCGCTCGGTCCGCTTATTATCATATGGATAGGCACCGGTTACGAAGCGATAATTTTCATGACGGTTTTCGTTGCGGTAATTGTCTGCATAATGAATATGCTGGCGGGCTTTATAGAAGTAGACAAAACAAAGCTTCTGCTTATGAGGTCTATGGGCGCAAGCAAAGCAATGACGCTGAGAAAGCTTATCATGCCCGCCTCCCTCCCCGCGCTTATGAACACCTTGAAGGTTGCCGTGGGTCTTGCCTGGATAGGCTCTATTATGGGCGAATACATCGTATCCAAGGCGGGACTGGGATACCTGATAGTTTACGGCGGTCAGGTCTTCAAGCTTGACCTTGTAATGACCGCAACGTTCATACTGTGCGTGCTTGCGGGCGGAATGTACGGCGTAATATCTCTTATAGAAAAATTCGTAAACAAACATTAAAAGGCGGCGGCGCATTTATGCGCCGCCGTAAATATTTTATTAAAACATGAGAGTTTCGCGCAGCTCGCCGAGATACCAAGCGGGCCCGTCGAGCGCTATGCGGTCGAATTTGGGCTTTAATTTTTCGGTTATGTCAAGCACGTAGCAATAAGGTAGAATATTGTAAAAATAGCGGGGATCTTCCTCTACAAGCATTTCGAGCTTGCTTTTTTCCGCGAGAAGAAGAAACTGCTTGAAACCGCAAATGCGCGCGTAAAATTTCAACTGCGCGTTGTCTCTTATATCTATTTTTTCGGAAACAAAAAATACCGTAACGGCGCAGAACAGCATAGCGGATAATAAAACCGCCGCAGCCGAAACAGGCAGAAACATAAACCCCGCCGCCATAGGCACTCCGCCGAACATACAGAAAAACGGTACGAGCAGAAACCGTGCGGCAGAACCTTTAGGTATACCTCCGTCCCTATCCGAAAACCCGAACGCGAGTTTCGCCATTAAAATCGCAGCGCACGGAAAAATGCAAATTATAACCCCTTTATTTTCCGTGGCAATACCGACTACCGCAACGATTATAAGCAGGGTTGCAAACGATACAATCAGACTTGCAATCTTTATTTTACGGGACTTTCCGTCGGTTATTTTTTTCGCCTGTTTTTTACAGTCCGACATGATACTTTCGTAATCGGACTTAAATTTTCCCTGCGCGGCGAGAGTGTAAAACACGTCGTCACCGTCTTTGAAAAGAGTTTCGAAAAGTTTGTTCTCTATTTCGAACGTGTCGGGATTAAAACCGTCCTTACTTTTCGGGCGCTCCAAGTCCTTTATTTTCGTAAGCTTCAGTCCGCGTTTGCAGTCTTCTTCTACGGTGATAAATCCGCGCTCCGCCCAGTAAAGCATAAGCGGATTAAAAATTTCACGCGGCTCTGCCGAAGCTCCGTAATACTGAATAAGAAAATCTACGGGCGACGCGCCGGGCGGAGGAACGTATTCCATAGGTTTTACTGCTTTTCTTTTTTTAACCGCGCCTGTTATACAAGCGATAACGGGAAATAAAAACGCCGTAGCGATGAAAAAGGAGGCGACTATTATATTTTCCAAAATCACAACAGGCTCACCCTTTTACCGTCTTCGCTTTCAAACCAGTCAGGCAGCACGTCCGTTGCAAATTTACGTTTTACGAGAGGCTTTATATTGAACGCGTATAAATAGGGCAAAACTTCGTAATAATCGACCGAAGAAAGTTTATCTTTACCCGAAAACAGCAGAAATTTTCTGAAATTAACGAGGTCCGAATAATCGGAAAGATTATTTTTTACGCGGTGGTCAATGAATCTTACCAAAACGAAAGAGCCGAGAAAAAGAATAACTATCGACGCATAACCCAACAGTAGCGGATCGAACATGTTGTGAAAGCTTACGATAATCATCGCCAAGCCCGCGCCTATCCAAACCGAGCTCCATACGAGCCTGAAAAAAAACGGAATTCCCTTTATAAATCTTAAAACGAACATGCCTATGAGTATTGCGAACGGAGGAATTATCATCATAAACGAATTCGTAAAACAAAAATACAGCGAACAGATAAAGACAGGCATAAAGGATAAAACAAACGTTAAAACCTTCAGTTTATAGTGTTTCGTCGAATAAACCCCCTCGTCCTCGCGCGCGGCATAATCATAATCGATTGATTTCGCCCGGGCGGAAGTAATAAGCGGTTTATTTAAGCTTACCGTGATTGCGGCGCCCTTGCGCGCAAACAATTCGCAGAAAATATCTCTTTCGCGCACGTATGTGCCGCGGTCGAAAAACACGGCTTTTTCATTGTCATGAACGGGCGGAAATTTCAGACGGACAAGCTTGACCTTATACCTGCCGGCGTATTTCACGCGGATATAGCCGAGACGGGCCCAATGAACTATGAGGGCGCGCGTAAGTTTCCCCGGATACGTTTTTCCGATAAAAATTCTCTGGATATCCAAAGGAGAAAAACCCCGCGGAAGCGAGGTTATCTTTTCTTTTTTTACGTTTCTCCGCGCACGGAACCCGTAAAACAAAGCAAGTATGCAGATTATAAGCAAACAGGCGTAAATACAGCCCCCCGCTATGTGATACGGTACAGGTATATACAACGTCTCTACCCCTTAACAATCAGTAAGCTCTTGCGAATATTACGGTGTGCTCAGCTTTTTTGCCGCAGACGGCGCAAACCTTGCTTGTTTCGCCTTCGGCAAACACTCTGGCGGTGGCGGCTGTTTTTGTCTTTACCTCGTCCTCGCATGCGCGGCAACCGCACCACCCTGCTTTAACGAAGTTTCCGCTTTCCACGCCGTTTAAAATTCCGTCCAGATCATCCGCATAGACAATATGTCCGTCGCGGCGTTTACGCGCCGCCTCCAACATGTCTTTACGTATAACCTCTAAAAGCTGCTTCACCGTTTTATCCAGCCCGTCAAGCGGGTATGCGGTCTTTTCCAAAGTGTCACGGCGGCAAATAAGCGCTTTGCCCTCCTCTATGTCGCGCGGACCTAATTCTATCCGAAGGGGAACGCCTTTCATTTCCCACTCGTTAAACTTCCACCCGGGCGAGCTGTCCGTATCGTCGAACTTCACGCGGATGCCCGCTTTTTCCAGCTTTTCTTTTACTGCCTGACATGCTTCTGCAACGCCGCCCTTTTTAGCGGCAATGGGGATTATCACAGCCTGTACGGGCGCGACGGGCGGAGGCAGAACAAGTCCCCTGCCGTCGCCGTGCGCCATGATAAGCGCGCCTATAAGACGCGTCGACACGCCGAAGCTCATCGTGTGCGCATATTTCTGCGCGCCGTCTTTGTCGAGAAATTTTATATCGAAAGCTTTTGCAAAATTCTGTCCGAGGAAGTGCGTAGTGCCCGATTGCAGACTTTTGCCGTCCTTCATCATGGCTTCCATACCGTACGTCGCTACTGCGCCGGCAAATTTTTCCTTTTCGGTCTTTCTGCCGCAGATTACGGGAATTGCCAAAACGTTTTCCGCAAACTCCTTATAAACTTCAAGCATTTTCATAGTTTCGGCTTCCGCTTCCTCCGCAGTGGCATATGCGGAATGTCCCTCATGCCATAAAAATTCAGATGTTCTTAAAAAGGGACGCGTAGTCTTTTCCCAACGCATTACATTTGCCCACTGGTTTATTTTAATGGGCAGTTCGCGGTAGGACTGCAACCATTTGGAATACATGTTGCCAATAATAGTTTCCGACGTGGGGCGTATTGCCAAAGGCTCGGACAGTTCTTCGCCGCCCGCGTGCGTAACGACCGCAACCTCGGGCGCGAACCCCTCCACATGCTCCGCCTCCTTGGTAAAAAAACTCATGGGGATAAGCAGGGGGAAATAGGCGTTTTCGTAACCGCACTCTTTAAAACGGGCGTTAAGCTCCGACTGAATATTTTCCCATACGGCATAACCGTAAGGGCGTATTACCATTGTGCCCTTGACGGGCCCGTAATCCACAAGCTTTGTTTTAATTACAACGTCTGTATACCACTGAGGGAAATCCTTTTCTATATCCGCAATCTGTTCTACGAAGTTTTCTTTACCCATACTCCACCTTGGAAAAAATCTGATTATCAAGCATTATACCATAACGACGGACAAAAACAAAATGTTTTGCGGACAAATTATCAAAATTTAGCAACCGCAAACACTTGTAAAACGCGCCGTTATATTGTATAATTACAATATATGTGCTTGAATGGGTTTAAACAACTTAAAAGCGGAACCGACGTTCGCGGCGTTGCGGTAGAAGGAAAATCCCGCATAACGCTTACGGACGAAGCGGTAACGGCGGTAAGCAGGGCGTTTGTAAAATGGCTGTCCTTAAAAACAGGCGGAAGAAAATTTAAAATAGCCGTCGGCAACGACAGCAGAGTTTCCGCCCCGCGCATATTGAAATGCGTAAAAAAGGGCTTGCTTTCAAGCGGGAGCGATATGCTGTATACGGGGCTTTCCTCCACGCCTTCCATGTTCATACTTTTAAAAAAATCCGACCTTCGGTGCGACGCAAGCATTATGGTAACCGCTTCGCATTTGCCGTACGACAGAAACGGGCTTAAATTTTTCACGCCCGACGGCGGGCTTTCCTCAGCCGATATCGACGAGATACTCGAGATTGCCGAAAGAGGGGATTTCCTTTCCGGCGACGGCGATTATGCCGAAAAGAGTTTTATGGACGAATACTCGTCTCAGCTTGTGGACTGCGTGCGCGAAAGGTGCGGCGGCGACCGACCCCTGCTCGGCAAAAAAATAATAGTCGACGCGGGCAACGGCGCAGGCGGATTTTTTGCGGAAAAGGTTTTAAAGCCTTTGGGCGCGAATACCGACGGAAGCCAGTTTCTCGACCCCGACGGCACGTTTCCGAACCATATACCCAACCCCGAGGACAGGGGCGCAATGGGCAGTCTGCAAAGCGCCGTTATAAAGCACGGCGCCGACCTCGGAATAATTTTCGACACCGACGTGGACAGGGCGGGCGTCGTGGACCGCTACGGCAACGAAATTAACAGAAACCGCTTAATTGCGCTTGTTTCGGCAATACTGTTAAAGGACAGGGCGGGCACAGTTGTGACCGACAGCGTTACAAGCGACGGTCTGACCGAATTTATCGAAGGTCTCGGCGGCAGGCATTTAAGATTTAAACGCGGATATAAAAACGTAATAGACAAGTGCGTGGAGCTGAACGAAAAAGGCGTGTACTCCCCCCTTGCCATGGAAACCTCCGGTCACGCCGCTTTTAAGGAAAACTATTTTCTGGACGACGGCGCTTACCTTATAACGAAAATTATTATTTGCCTTGCAGAACAAGAGGGCGGGATATCCTCCCTTATTTCCGGACTTAAAGAGCCTTGCGAGGAGGACGAAATACGCATATCCTTCAACGCAAACAGCCGCGACTTTAAAAACGAGGGCGCGGAAGTAATAGAGCATTTAAAACGCGCGGCAGGCGGCGAAAACGGATTTACGCTTGCCTGTGAAAATTACGAGGGCGCGCGCCTGAACTTCCCGAAGGACAGCGGCGACGGCTGGACGCTTGTGAGAATGAGCGTTCACGACCCCGTAATGCCTATAAACTTTGAAAGCAACTCAGCAGGCGGAAACAAAATTATGGCGGAACGGCTTTACGCCGTTTTAAAAAATTACGCCTTTCTCAACACCGAAAATTTAAAAAAATTTACAGATAAAAATTAAGGAGAAAAATATGTCTGTTGCCAATAAGAGCGTTGACACAATAAGGATACTTTCCGCGGAAGCTATCCAGAAAGCGAACTCCGGTCACCCCGGTATTTGTATGGGCGCGGCGCCCATAGGGTACGAGCTGTTTGCGGAATTTCTGAATTTCAGCTACAAAAACCCCAAATGGGACAACCGCGACAGATTTATTCTGTCTGCGGGACACGGGTCTATGCTCTTATACTCCCTCCTACACCTGTTCTGCTATGACGTAAGCAAGGAAGATTTAATGAATTTCAGACAGCTCGGCTCCAAAACGCCGGGGCATCCAGAATACGGCAAGACGGACGGCGTGGAAACCTCCACGGGTCCTCTGGGACAGGGACTGGGCAATGCGGTCGGCTTTGCCGTTGCGGAAGCGCACCTTGCGGCTATGTTCAACAAGCCCGACTATCCGGTTGTAGACCACTTCACCTACGTTTTGTGCGGCGACGGCTGTCTGGAAGAAGGAATGGGTTACGAGGCTTGCTCCTTCGCGGGGACGCAAAAGCTTGGCAAGCTTATTCTCCTTTACGATAAGAACGATATTACTATCGAGGGTAAAATTTCCTCGACCTTCTCAGAAGACCCCGCCACGCGCTTTGCCGCGCAAGGTTGGCAGGTAATACGCGTAAGCGACGCCAACAACCTTAGCATGCTTAAAGCCGCGATAGACCGCGCGAAAAGCGATTTAACGAGACCTTCCATAATAATTTGCCGCTCGATAATAGGCTACGGTTCTCCCCTTGCGGACACGGCGGACGTGCACGGCGCGCCCATGGGTGCGGACAATCTGGCAAAGACAAAGCGGTTTTTCGGCTGGACGGAGGAGCCTTTCTGCGTACCCGACGACGTAAAAGAACACTGCGCCGCCATTGCGGAGAAAAAGCTTGAAAAGGAAGCGGAATGGAACGCGCTGTTTGCAAAATACGAACGCGAATATCCCGACCTTGCCGCAAAATACAAAAAATTTATGTCGGGCACCGATCCCGATTTCAACGACATGCCGGAGCTTTTCAACTTTGACAAGCCCGAAGCCACGAGAGCTTCCGGCGGAAAAATTTTAAACAGAATAGCGGAGTTTATGCCCAACCTCATGTCGGGTTCGGCAGACCTCTCCCCCTCCACCAAGACAGAGCTTAAAGGCAAAGGTTACTTTTCGCCCGACAACAGACTGGGCTGCAATATCCACTTCGGCATACGCGAGCATGCCATGGCGGCTATTTGCAACGGCATACAGCTTCACGGCGGACTCAGAATCGTATGCTCTACCTTCTTCTCCTTCTCCGACTACATGAAGGGCGGCATAAGGATGAGCGCGCTTATGAATATCCCCGTTATCTACGTCATGACGCACGACTCTATCGGCGTCGGAGAGGACGGACCCACGCATCAGCCCGTGGAACAGCTTATCGCACTCCGTTCGATACCGAATATTAAAGTTTTCCGTCCTTGCGACGGTAAGGAAACGGCGGCGGCTTACATTTCCGCGTTCACGCAGAACTCGCCCACCGTTATAGTTCTTTCCAGACAAAATCTGCCGCAGAACCGCGGTTCGGGAATAAAAGCTTTGACCGGCGGATATATATTAGAGGACTGCGGCGGCATGCCCGACGTGCTTTTAATAGGCACCGGCTCGGAAATAGAGCTTTGCACCGACGCGGCGCAAGCGCTTGCGGAGCAGGGAATAAAGGCGCGCGTCGTTTCGATGCCCTGCATGGAGGAGTTTGAAAAGCAAACCGAAGAATACAAAGAGTTTGTACTTCCCAGGGCGGTAAAGGCAAGGGTTTGCGTGGAAGCGGCTTCGCACTTCGCCTGGTACAAATACTCGAAGGATTACGGTGAAGTGATAGCCATGAAGTCGTTCGGCACGTCCGCGCCGGCAAACTTACTTTTCGAGCACTTCGGATTTACGAAAGATACCGTCGTCGAAAAGGCGAAGCTTTCCATAAGAAACGCGCAAAACGATTAAACGCACAACCGATAAAACGGCGCAGGAAAAATTACCTACGCCGTTTCTTTTATAAGAGAGGTATTTATATGGAGCTTGAAAAACTTTTTGCGGCGCGGCAAAGCACGCGCGAATACGAAAACAGACAAATAGACGACGAAACGCTTAAACGCATATGCCGCCTTGCTACTTATGCCCCCTCCGCCGTCAACGCGCAACCCTATAAGATGTATGCGGTCAGCGGAGAAAAAGCGAAAAAATTTGCCGTGAACGTTCAGCCTTACGGAAGAAACGCATGGGCGGACGAATGTGCCGCGTTCATCGTAATACAACAGCTTGCGCCCGTGGAAATAAGGCGCGGCGACAAGGTTATATCCAATGCGGAATTTATAGCTAACGACGTGGGCATTCTTTCCGCCTACATAGCGCTTGCCGCCGAAAGCGAGGGCGTGCAAAGCTGTATTATAGGACTGCGCGACGAAAAGGGAATTGCGGAGTTTTTAAATCTGCCGCAGGGAACGCGCTTCCCCCTTATTATCGCTTTGGGCTATAAGGCGGACGGATATCCTCTGCGCGAAAAGCAGCGGCGTGATTTCAACGAAACTTATACTCTCATAAAGTAAATACATAACAAACGGTTTCTTAAAGCGCCCGCGGACTTAAAGTCCGCGGGCGCGCTTAATTATTTTAACAGTCTGCCGCTTTTTCCTTTGCGGCGGCAATCATAAGCTTTATTCTGTTTTCCTGATTGACCTTCGTTGCAGAAGGGTCGTAATCCACCGCCACGATATTTGCGTCGGGATACAGCGTTTTAAGCGTGCGCATGGCGCCTTTGCCCGCAATATGGTTCGGCAGACACCCGAACGGCTGTGCGCAGACTATATTCGGCACGCCGGTTTCCGCAAGCGCCGCCATCTCTGCGGGTATAAGCCACCCCTCGCCCATCTTAACGCCTTGATTCAAAACCTTGTCTGCATAGCCCCTCAGACTTTCGAAGTCATGCACGGGCTCGAAAGAGCCGTCTTCTTCAAACTGCTTTATAACGTTTTTCTGCATACGTTTAAGCAGTTTGTAAACTATATTGTATACAAACGCCGTCGCGGGCTTATGCCCGTAAAGCTTTCTGTCGTTGACTACGTTTATAATACAGTACATTACAAAGTCCATAAGCGCGGGCAGAACGGGTTCGCACCCCTCCGAAATGAGAAATTTTTCCAGATCGTTATTGCCGAGCGGCGCATATTTTACGTAAATTTCGCCGACTATTCCCACCTTGGGTTTTTTCTCTCGAACGCGTTTTACCGACGCAAATTCGGCAATTATTTCACGGTTTATTTTTTTATATTTGGAATATCCGCCCTTTTTTATGCGTCTTACCACCGCATAGAACGCCCTGTCGCGCGCGGCGTCCGCGGCACCCGATTCCTGCTCGTACGGCTTGGTTTGATTGTAGCACCACATAATACTGTCGCCGTATAAAACCGCCAAAGCAAGTCTCGAAAGCAGCTTTACGCCGACGGGCATGGAAGACTTTTTCTCCAACCCCGAAAAATTTACCGACAGTACGGGAACCGCGGGGAATTCGTTTGCCACCGCTTTTCTTATAAGAGGAATGTAATTCGAAGCGCGGCAGCCTCCGCCCGTCTGCGTTATCATAAGCGCGGTCTTGTTTGGGTCGTATTTTCCGCTTTTCAATGCGTCTATATACTGCCCGACGATACAAAGGCAGGGATAACACGTATCGTTATGCACGTGCTTCAATCCTTCGTCGACAACCGTGCGCGTACGGTTTTTCAAAAGCTCCACGTTATAGCCTTCGCTTTTAAGTACCTCCTGCATTATGCGGAAGTGCCACGGCAGCATGTCCGGCATTAAAATTGTATGCGTGGCTTTCATAGACTTGTCCCATACGGGAAAACCGTCAGTATAATCGCAAGTCCTTTTATCCATAGTTTTTACCTTTCCGCCGCTTCTTCAACGGCCGCAAGCATACTGCGCAGCCTTATTTTGACAACGCCGAGATTATTTATTTCGTCTATCTTTATCTGGGTATAAAGCTTACCGTTCTTTTCCATAATGGAGCGTACCTCGTCCGCGGTAATCGCGTCAAGTCCGCATCCGAAGGACACAAGCTGAACCAAATTTACGTTTTTACGCTTAGCGGCGAAATCCGCCGCACGGTACAGCCGCGCATGGTAAGTCCACTGGTTCAAAACGTTTACCTTTAACTTCTCGCCGCGCTCGTACACGCTGTCCTCCGATAAAACGGCAAGATTCAACGACGTCAAAAGCTTGTTTATTCCGTGGTTTATTTCGCCGTCAAGATGATACGGTCTGCCCGCAAGCACCACGGTCTGTTTTCCCTCCGCTTCCGCACGCGCCAGAATTTCGTCGGCTTTCGCGCGGACGTCGGCATGATATTTTTCAAGTCTTAAAAAACCTTCGTCAAGAGCTTTAGCCGCCCCGCGCTTTTTGACGCCGTATTTTTTCAATGCCGAACACAGCTTTTTTACTGTGTTGTCGCGCATGTTCAGGTCTATGTACGGCATGATAAAATTTTCGCCGTTAAGCCTTTCGTTATTGGCAATCAACAGCTCGGGATAATACGCGACGACGGGACAATTGTAATGGTTGGTCGAACAATGCTCGTCTATATTGTAGCTTTCGCAGGGCAGGAAAATAAAATCCACTCCCTTATCCAGCAGATTTTCCACATGCCCGTGCATGAGCTTCGCGGGATAACAAGCCGTATCCGAAGCTACCGTATGCTGTCCCTTAAAATAGGTTTCCCGCGTGGATTTATCGGATAAAACGACCTCGAAACCGCAGCTTTCGAAAAATCCCGCCCAAAGCGGAAGCTGACCGTACATTCCCAGCTGTAACGGCAAGCCTACCCTTCCGCGCTTTCCCTTAGCGCCAGTGACGCATTTTAAAAGCCTTTCCTGTTTGTATGTATAAATATCGAGTGAGGAGTCGGCGGGCTTCAATCCCGCGCCCTTTTCGCATTTGTTGCCCGAAATAAAGCGTCTGCCGTCGCCGAACGAAATTATATTTATATTGCAGTTGGAAGTACAACCGCGGCAATTGGACGATTTGGAAGTATACGAAAATTTGTCCAACTCCGCTGCGCCTATTACGGTGCTTTCGCCCGAAATATTTTCTTTGGCGTACAGCGCCGCGCCGAAAGCGCCCATAAGTCCGGCAATGCCGGGGCGTATGACGTTTTTGCCCGTTTCCTTTTCGAAGGAACGCAAAACCGCGTCGTTCATAAACGTACCGCCCTGAACGACTATGTTGTCGCCCAAATCGTCGGCGCTGGACGCGCGTATGACCTTGTAGATGGCGTTTTTCACTATCGACGAAGAAAGCCCCGCGGAAATATCGTCTACCCCCGCGCCCTCTTTCTGTGCCTGCTTTACTGCGCTGTTCATAAACACCGTACAGCGGGAGCCCAGCTCTACGGGGCGTTTGGCGTAAATTCCTTCCTGTGAAAATTTGTCTATTTCCATGCCCATGGCGCGCGCAAACGTCTGTATGAACGAGCCGCAACCCGAGGAACACGCTTCGTTCAGCATAATAGAGTCTATCGCGCCGTTTTTGATTTTAAAGCACTTTATGTCCTGCCCGCCGATGTCGATAATAAAATCTACTTTCGGGTTGAAATGAAGCGCGGCTTTAAAGTGGGCTATTGTTTCCACTATTCCGAAGTCCGCTTTTATGGCGCTTTTTATCAAGTCCTCGCCGTAGCCTGTAACGGCGCTTCCGCGGATTTTTATTCTTCCTCCGCCGAGAGAATACACTTCTTTCAGCTTTGAAATTATTACGTCCAAGGGCTGACCGTTGTTAGACTGGTAATGAGAGTATAAAATACGGCAGTCGGGTGTAATAAGCATAAGCTTTGTCGTGGTAGAGCCGGAATCTATACCGAGATAGCAGTCGCCGGTATAGGCGGCAATATCCGCAAATTCCAAATCGGTTGCGCGGTGGCGTTTGACAAACTCGGAATATTCCTCACGGCTTGTAAACAGAGGCTCGCCCGTTACTATGTCGTCGCTCTCCGCGGCGTTTTCCACTTTTGCTATAATTTCGTCTATGCTTTCCGCCTTACAGCCTGCCGAGCCGAGCGCCGCGCCTATGGACATAAAGCAGGGCGCGTTTTCGGGAAACAAAGCTTGGTCGCCGCTTAAACCGAGAGTTTTTACGAAAGCCCTTTTAAGCGCTTCCAGAAAGTGCAACGGTCCGCCGAGGAAAAGCACCTTGCCTTTAATGCGCCTGCCCTGCGCCAAGCCCGAAACAGTCTGATCTACGACCGCCTGAAAAATGGAAGCGGCGATGTCCTCCTTTTTCGCGCCCTGGTTTATAAGCGGCTGAACGTCGGACTTTGCAAACACCCCGCAACGCGAAGCTATGGGGTAAATTTTTTCGGCTTTTAAAGCGTACTCGTCCATTTCCTTCACGCTGACGTTTAAAAGGGTTGCCATCTGGTCGATAAACGCGCCCGTTCCGCCCGCACAGCTTCCGTTCATGCGCTGCTCGGTTCCGCCCGTAATAAAAATTATTTTCGCGTCTTCGCCGCCCAGCTCTATTGCGGCGTCGGCGTCGGGATAATATTTGCGTATGGCAATAAACGCAGCCTGAACCTCCTGAACGAAGTTTATTCCGCTGCGTTGCGAAAGTCCCAGACCCGCGCTTCCCGTGACGCTCACCGAAAAATCGCCTCCTATTTTTTTGCGGACGCAATAAAGCTCGTCAAGGACGGTCTGTTTTACGCGCGCGAAATGGCGCACGTAAGATTTATATAAAATTTTATCGCCGTCGAGAACCGTTACTTTTACCGTAGTCGATCCGACGTCTATACCCATTTGTTTTGTCATTGGTTAACTACCCTGCAAAACAGCAATTTTTAATATTATAGCACAAATTACGTATTTTTTCAATTTAAATAATGAAAAAGAAATAAAAAATTATATTATGATTTATGAAGATATTTGTTTTTGGTTGCTATACCTCCGCGGATATGCCTTTCGGATAAATTTTTATCCAGCACTTCCCTTACGTTCAAAAACATGTTTTCGTCAATGGTTTTAAGCCTTTCCGTTACGTCCTTATGTACGGTCGATTTGCTTATTTCGAAATGCAAAGCCGCCGCGCGTACCGTGGATTTGGTAGAAATTATGTACTCGGCTTCCTTTTTTACTCTATCGGCAATATAATTCCACATAGATAACTCCAAAAATTTAAGTAATAAATTAATATGCCGTAAATTGGGGAGTTATGCGGATTTTTGTAAATATGCCGTCGGTATTCGTCGAAAAATAAAACAAATCCCGAACGGTACGTTCGGGATTTGTTTTATTACGCCAAATCTTCGTCTGACGGAAGATTAAGTACTTTTTCTATTTCTTCCAATACTTTGTCCAGCCCCTGA
Organism: uncultured Clostridia bacterium; assembly: GCA_947053655.1. Taxonomy (GTDB): domain Bacteria; phylum Bacillota; class Clostridia; order Christensenellales; family Borkfalkiaceae; genus Coproplasma. Next base: position 45,223 of record CAMRTO010000003.1, on the reverse strand, counting down.
CGGGTTTCCGCCGAGGTGGCGATTATGTCGTCGGCGCCGCATTTGTAGACAGAAGCTATGTTTATAAGGCTTTTTTTCTGCTGAGCTTTCGAAAGCTTGTCCGCCTTTGTGGCTATTACGGTAAAAGGTATCGCGTGATAGTATAAAAACTCTATCATCTGCATATCGTCCGCAGTCGGGTTATGACGGATATCGCACAGTGCAAAGACACGCGACACCCTGTCCTTATCGGAGAAAAAGTCGTCCAAAAGCCGCGCCCACTTCAATTTTTCTTCCTTTGAGACGCGGGCAAAGCCGTAACCCGGCAAATCCGCGAGAACAAACGTGCCGCAGTCGAAGTAATTGACAAGCCGCGTTCTGCCCGGTTCTTTTGAAACTTTTGCAAGCTTTTTGCGGTTTGTAAGCATGTTTATAAAGCTCGATTTCCCGACGTTGGATTTACCGCTTACGGCAATTATCGGCTTATCCGTTAAGATAAACTGTTCCTTGCTTGCCGCACTGGTTATAAACGATGCGTTCGGTATTGAAAAACCTTTTTCCATTTCTTTTTCCTTATGTTTTGCACGAATTATTTAAATACCTATTATCGCGCTCTTGAACACGCTGTCCACCTCGGATACGGGTATAAAGTTTATACTGCCGCGGACGGTTTCGGGCACGTCTTCCAAATCCTTCTTGTTGTCGGCGGGAATTATCACGTCGCGTATGCCTATGCGGTAGGCTGCAAGCGCCTTTTCCTTTAACCCGCCAATCGGCAGAACCTTGCCCCTGAGCGTTATTTCGCCCGTCATGGCGATACTCTTTTTAACGGGTTTGCCCGTAAATGCCGAAAGTATCGCCGTGGCCATTGTAATACCGGCGCTGGGTCCGTCCTTGGGCGTTGCACCCTCGGGAACGTGGATATGAATATCCGTCTTTTCGAAAACCTCGCCGTCGATACCGTAAGCCGCGCTGTTGGAGCGTATATAACTAATAGCGGCGCGGGCGCTCTCCTTCATTACGTCGCCGAGCTTGCCGGTAAGCAGAATATCGCCCTTGCCGTGCATTGCGGAAACCTCTATCGTAAGCGTCGTGCCGCCGACCGAAGTCCAAGCCAAGCCCGTAGCCGCGCCGACCTCGTTACTGTCCAGCATGTTGCCGTCCCTGAAATACTTCTTCGCGCCGAGAAAACTTTCGAGATTTTTTTCCGTAACGGAAATTTTAGTCGCGTTTCCGTCTGAAAGTCTGACCGCCGCTTTACGGCATACCGCGTCGATTTTGCGTTCCAGATTGCGCACTCCCGCTTCCATGGTGTAGCCGTCTATAATTGCGTCAAGCGCCTTTTCGCTTATGGAAATTTCGCTTGATTTAAGCCCGTTCGCCTCCCGCTTTTTGGGTATTAAATAGCGCTTTGCAATTTCCCTCTTTTCTTCGGAAGTGTAGCCGGTAAGCTCTATTATCTCCATTCTGTCCAAAAGCGGCGCGGGTATTGTGTCCAGCCCGTTTGCCGTGGTTATGAACAGCACCTTGCTTAAATCGTAAGGAATTTCTATATATCTGTCGACAAAGGTCGAATTCTGCGCGGGGTCCAAAACCTCCAAAAGCGCGTCCGCGGGGTCGCCGCGCAGGTCTGCGGATATTTTATCCACCTCGTCCAGAAGAAACACGGGATTTACCGAACCCGCTTTTTTCATTCCGCTTATAATTCTGCCGGGCATGGAGCCGACGTAAGTCTTTCTGTGCCCGCGGATTTCCGCTTCGTCTTTAACTCCGCCGAGACTCATTCTGACGAATTTTCTGCCCAAAGCGCGCGCTACGGAGCTTGCTATAGAGGTTTTGCCGACGCCCGGGGGACCGACAAAGCACAATATGGGCGCGTTAAGCCCGCCCGTCCGCTTCAATACCGCAAGATACTCTGTTATGCGTTCCTTTATCTTTTCAAGTCCGTAATGATCGCCGTCAAGTATTTTAACCGCGTCGGAAAGAAGCGGCGTGTCGGCCGTTGTTTCCGTCCAAGGGATATCCAAAAGCCAGTCCAGATAGACGCGCAAAACGTTGTAGTCGGGCGAAGAAGTCTGCATGCGCGACATGCGCGAAAGCTCTTTAAGAGCCTTTTTTTCTACTTCCTCCGGAAAACCGCGCTCTTTGATTTTATTTTCCAGCTCGTCGCATTCCTCGCCGTCGTCGCCAAGCTCTCCGTGTATTGCTTTCAACTGCTCACGGAGATAGTATTCCTTTTGATTTTTGTCTATGTTCTGTCTGACAGCCGCGTTTATCTTGCGTTCCAGACGCATTATTTCAAGTTCTTCGTTTAAAAATCTGTCCAGAGTTTGCAATCTTTCCGACGTACGCGCGCACTCCAAAAGCTTTTGCTTGTCCGCGACTTTAAGCGGCAGATAATGCGCCGCCAGATTGACAAAGCCGTCCGCGTCCGCGCACTTGTCAAGGTTAGAGGACGCGTCCTTGGGGAAACGGTTTTCCGACGAAGTGATATCGCGCATAATCTCCTTACAGGTACGGAAATACGCTTCTTCAAGCGATTTATCCCCGTGTACGGGGGAAATTTCCTCCACAACGGCGACAAAAGTCCCCTCCTCGGTCCTTACCTGCTTGGCTGTGGCGCGGAACAACCCCTCTACCGACAGGCGTAAGTTACTGCCCGGAAGCCGCGTTATCTGGCGCAGTTTTACAACCGTGCCCGTAAGATACACGTCCGTTGTGGTTATTTCTTCCTTTTCCGCCTCCTTCTGGGCGCAGACGAATATGCGTGAATCCCTTTCCGACGCGTACTTTACCGCCGTAAGGGAAATCATTCTGCCTATATCGAAATTTACGGTCGTATCGGGAAAGACCACTCTGCCGCGCAGGGCAAGCAATGGATACTCCTGAAATTTTGCCATAACATAACCTCCGGTTAAATTTACGCGCCAAACAGCCGCAGGGCACATTTGGCGCGTATCCGATAATTTTCATGAACGTAAAAAAATTACGCCGTCTTTTTGTAAATTATTTTTGGTTCGGCTTTGTCGGTAACGCACTCTCTGGTGACGACTACTTCTTCGACGTTTTTCTCGGAAGGAAGCTTATACATGACCGAAGTCATAAAGCTTTCTATAATCGTCCTCAGTCCCCTTGCGCCCGTTTTAAGGCGTATAGCGGTATTTGCTATTTCCCTGACTGCGCCGTCGTCGACGGTAAGCTTTACGCCGTCCATTGCGATAAGCTTCTGATACTGCTTTATAATTGCGTTTCTCGGCTGGGTAAGAATATTTACAAGCGCTTCCTCGTTCAACGGGTGCAAACTTACAACTATGGGTACCCTGCCTACAAACTCGGGTATAAGCCCGAAGCCCGTTAAATCCTGCGGCTTGACGTCGGCAAGCATTTCGTAAGTGTTTTCCTCGCCGTCTTTTACCGAGCCGCCGAAGCCGAGCGACGTATTGTCCTTGCGCTTTTGCACTATTTTATCCAGTCCTACGAACGCGCCGCCGCAAATGAAAAGAATATTTGTCGTGTCTATTCTCAGACATTCCTGCTGGGGGTGCTTTCTGCCGCCCTGCGGGGGAACGTTTGCAACCGTGCTTTCGATAATTTTCAAAAGCGCCTGCTGGACGCCCTCGCCCGAAACGTCGCGCGTAATGGAAACGTTTTCGCTCTTTCTGGCAATTTTGTCTATTTCGTCGATATAAATTATTCCGCGCTGCGCCTTTTCTATATCGTAGTCGGCGTTCTGAATAAGCTTTAAAAGTATATTTTCCACGTCCTCGCCGACGTAGCCGGCTTCGGTAAGCGTGGTTGCGTCCGCCGCCGCGAAAGGCACGTTCAGTATTTTGGCGAGCGTCCTTGCAAGCAACGTCTTGCCGCAGCCTGTAGGTCCGAGCAATAATATGTTGCTCTTTTCTATCTCGACTTCGCCGTCGTCCTGCTTTGCTTCCGCCATGTTGTTGATACGCTTATAGTGGTTGTAAACCGCGACGGATAAAACCTTTTTCGCCTCGTTCTGACCGACGATGTATTTGTCCAGTTCTTCCTTGATTTCGGCGGGCTTTTTTAAGGGAACGGGTTGAAGGCTTTCCGCCTCCAAATCCCTTACCATGTCGCCGCAAATCTCGATACATTCGTCGCAGATGCACGCCCCGTTCTGTCCGCTTATAAGACGCTTGACTTTATCTTCCGTTTTACCGCAAAAAGAACAATACTTTTTTTCTTTCAAACTTAAACTCCGATTTAAATATTACCTTTTATAAAAAACCTTGTCGATGAGACCGTATTCCTGCGCCTGCTGTGCCGACAGATAGTTGTCCCTGTCGGTGTCGCGCTCTATTTCGGAAAGAGGTCTGCCCGAATTCTGTGCGAGAATTGTGTTTAACTTCTGCTTCGTCCTGAGTATGTGCTCCGCGGCGATTTTTATGTCGCTCGCCTGTCCCTGCGCGCCGCCGAGAGGCTGGTGAATCATTATTTCGCTGTTGGGAAGCGCGTATCTTTTACCCCTCTGCCCGCTTGACAGAAGGAAAGCGCCCATAGAAGCCGCCATACCGATACAAATTGTCGAAACGTCGCACTTAATGTAATTCATTGTATCGTAAATAGCAAGTCCCGCGGAAACCGAGCCGCCGGGGCTGTTGATGTATAAGGAAATATCCTTCTGCGGGTCTTTCGCTTCGAGATAGATAAGCTGAGCCACTACCGTATTTGCCACGGCGTCGTCTATTTCGCCGCTGAGAAAAATAATTCTGTCCTCCAAAAGGCGGCTGTAAATGTCGTAAGAGCGTTCGCCGCGGGAGGTCTGTTCTACAATGTAAGGTACCAACGCATTGCGTTCCATAATTAAACTCCTTTTACGCGCGGGTTGCGCGCACCGATTTATTGCTTTTTAACGGTTTTTTTAGCGGCGGGTTTTTTGACCGGCTCGCCTTCCGTATACAGTTCGTTTTCCGCACCGAGGAAATCGAAAAGTTTGGTTATAATAATATCGTTTTTAATATATTCTATCTGTCTGGGGTCGATGTTCTTCTTATATTCCGCAAGAGTTTTGTCGACGGATTTCGCCTGTTCCTCTATCTTTTTATCGATTTCTTTTTCGTCTGCGGTAAAGTTTTTGTCCCTGACTATCTTATCTATTACAAGCTGGCTTAAAACTCTCTTTTCCGCGGACTCTTTGTACTGGGCGCGGAAGTCGTTCATGGAAATGCCCATATATTTGAGATAGTCGTCAAGCTTTAATCCCTGGTACATAAGGCGGTAGCCGAAATCCTGAACGGCGCGGTCAATCTCGCTTTCAATCATGGCGTCGGGAATTTCCGCTTTGGCGTGCTTGCATATTTCGGAAATTATACTGTTTTCCGTTTCGTCCCTGCCGCGGCTTTCGGCGTTCTTTTCAAGACGCTCGCGCGTGGTCTTTTTGTATTCCTCAACCGTTGCGGCGCCCGCATGGTTCTTGACGTATTCGTCGGTAAGCTCGGGAAGAAGCTTTTCGGTAATTTTGTTTAATTTTACCGTGAAAACCGCGTCCTTGCCTTTAAGATTTTCCGCGGAGTAATCGTCGGGGAACTTTACGTTTATGTCCTTGCTTTCGCCGACCTTAAGACCGACGACGCCGTCCTCGAAGCCGGGAATGAAAGAACCGCTTCCGAGTACGAGGTCGTATCCGTCAGCCGTGCCGCCGGGGAACTTTTCCCCGTCGACGCTGCCGGAAAAATCTATATTGACCGTATCGTTCAATTTGCAGGGTCTGTCGGAAACCTCGTTATCCTTTGCGTCCCTTTCCAAAAGCTTACGCACTTCCGCGTCCACGTCCGCATCGGATACATTATATTCAAACTTCTTTATTTTTAAACCTGTATACGCGTCGACCGTGACCTCGGGTTTTACGGGCACTATAGCGCCGAGCACGACGCCCTCGCCCTCCTTCATGTCCTCGACTTCCAACGAAGGCTCTCCCACGGCGGTGAAATTTTCCTTTTCCTTATCGAGAATGTCGGGATAGTGCGCGGAATAGAGAACGTTGAACGCCTCCTCGAACAATACGCTTTTACCGTAATAATTTTCAAGTACGGGTTTGGGAACTTTGCCTTTTCTGAAACCGGGGACGGAATATTTGCCCCTGACCTTCAAATACGATTTATTCAACGCGTCCTGCCACTCCTCCTCCGAAAAGGTGATGGTAAGCTTTACGGTGCTTTTTTCGCCGGCTGCCTGAGTATACTTCATTTTAATCTCCTGAAAGTAATATTGAATTTATTTTTTATACAAAGTATATTTTAACACAATACAAAAATTTTGAAAAGCGTTTTGCCGTGCCGCATTTAAATTTACTTTTGAAATTTTTTGGTTTATAATTAAGTTGCAACGGAGAAAAATTTATGCCGCAGGACGCTTTTACAATTAAATATATAGCGGAAGAATTGAAAAACGCGCTTACGGGCGGTAAAATTTCCAAAATTACACAGCCCGCGCGCGACGAGCTTACGTTTATTATATACACCGCCAAGGGCAACGTTAAACTCGACGCCTGTCTTTCGGCGCAGGATTCGCGCCTTTCACTGTCCGCGGACGAAAAACCAGTTCCGCAAAACGCGCCTAATTTTTGCATGCTTTTGAGAAAACATCTGCAAAACGCCGAAATTTTAGACGTAAAACAACCCAACTTCGAAAGAATTATATACTTCGACCTGAAATGCGTGTCTGACTTTTCCGCGTCCGTAATGCGGCTGTATTTCGAAATAATGGGCAAGTACTCGAACGCCGTACTGTGCGAAAACGGCGTTATCGTCGGCGCGCTTAAAACGACGGCTATCGGCGACAATACAAAGAGAGTGCTTTTCGGCGGAGTAAAATACCAACCGCCCGAGCCGCAGGATAAAATCAATCCCGACGACGTTGCCGCCATGGACTGCGTTTTATGTATGCCCTGCCCCGACAGAGCCAAACAGATAAGCGAAAAAATAAAGGGGATTTGCTACGCCACCGCTTTGGAAATCGTGAATTTTTACGGTGAAAACCCGACGGGCAGTGAAATTTACGACTATATTTTCAATATGCGGCGCGAGCCGTGCGTAACTTACCTTGACGGCAATCCGCACGATTTCAAGGTCCGTTCGGCGGAAAAGGACAAGAAAATTTATCCCTGTATTTTGCAGGCGCAGAGCGAATATTATTCCTACGTATACAACAAAAAGCTTTTTTCGGGGAAAAAGCACAGACTTGAAAGCGCGCTTTCGGCGGCGGTCAAAAAAACGGAAAAACGGCTTGCGGCAATAAGGCAGAAGCTTCTCGACTGCCGCGACGCTGAAGATATAAAGCTGAAAGGCGAGCTTTTAACCGCTAACCTGTACGCCGTAAAACGCGGCGACGACCGTTTTAAAGCGGTAAACTATTACGACGCGGACGGCGGAACGGTTGAAATACAGCTTGACACGGCTTTGACGCCCGCACAGAACGCGCAGAAATATTATAAAAAATACGCCAAGCTGAAACGGACGCAGACAAGCGTTTGCTTACAGCAGGACGAAGCTTTGCAAAAGCTTGATTACCTTAACGGAATCGCAAGCAATATCCGCGCGGCCGAAAACATCTTCGATTTGGAAGAAACCGAGCAGGAGCTTACGCAAATAGGGCTTTTGAAGCTTCCGCCGGAGCGCAAAAAAAAGCAGACGGAAATCCCTTACAGGGTTTATCATGCCGACGGCTTTGAAATTTTAGCGGGGCGCAACAACGTACAGAACGACAGACTTACAAAAAGTCTCGCGCCAGAGGACGTTTGGCTTCATACGCAAAAGTACCACTCCTCCCACGTCGGAATAATTACCGGAGGGCGCGAAGTACCGGACAACGTTCTTCTGACCGCCGCGGAAATATGCGCGTATTACTCCGACGGCAGGGAAGGAAATAAAATTCCCGTTGATTACACGCGCAAAAAATACGTAAAAAAACCGCCGAAAAGCAACGCGGGCTTCGTGATTTACACAAATTACGAAACTCTGCTTGCCGACCCTGAAAGTCACGGCGAAAAGGCGAAAGAAAATGAATAGGAAAAAAGACGAAAACCGCGCCCCTCTCGCGCCGTACACCGGCAAGGCGTTCGCGTATGTTTCTATAGCTCTTACTATAGCCGCAATAGCGGCGTTCGGGCTTATGTTCACCAAGCTCGGGATTTATGCGCTTATATCCTCCGTATTGCTCAGCCTTGCCTCGCTGACGTTCGCAAACGTGCAGAAAAAGAAGAATAACTTCAAAAATCTTATATTCGTGACGGTTTGCGCGTACGTCGCGCTGGGGCTGTCCGTTGCCGTTTTTGCGGGCGGAATTATCTGGTCGGCGGTAAAATAAACGCAACAGGTATAAAACACGGCAAAATCCGTCAATATTATAAGTAATATGGACAGAAATTGCATCGCCGTACTCGAAAAAATACATTCTTTAAGTCCTGCGGGAAGATACGTCATTATAGCCGAGGACGAATTTTACGAAGCTTTCCCCGACGGTTGCGAAACCTCCGACAGAGAGCTTGACAGGGTGCTTACGGCTTTGAGAAACGACGGTTACATCGACTTAAAATATTCACGCGGGGACATGTACTGCGTCGCGCCGCTTAAAGAATACGCGGAAGAACAGCCTGAAGACGACGGCGAAGCCGAAGAAAGCTATACCGAAGAAACCGAACGCAGAAAATTTTTCGACCCCGTATTCTTTTCGGCTTTCGTCGGCGGCGCGCTGGGCAGTCTGATAATTTCGGTGATATTCGCCTTCGTATAGCATGCTTTCCAAAAACGAAAACTGCGTCATGTCCGCGGTGTACAGCCTGTGCGACGGCACTGAGGGCTGTCTGGTCTCCCCCGTGGATATTCTGTCCGTACTTCCCGCAAAGAAAAAATTCACCCCCGAAAAAATAGACGGCATTTTGAACGATTTGAAAAACGACGGATATTTCGACCTTATAATTTCAGAGCGAAAGGGCGAAAAAATGTACGTTATCAACCTTAAAGAAAACGGCTTCGCATATAAGCGCGCCGCACTGCAACGCCAGCGCGACATAGCTTTCCGCATAATGCTGGCGTTTATCGGCGCGGCGGCGACGTTTATTTTCGGATTGATTTTAAAGGGGATTTTCGGATAATTTTCTTCGCGCCTTCCCCTTTACCGCGGGTAAGGCGTTTTAAAATTTTCATTAAAAAAAACATTCCGTATTTTACGGAATGTTTTTATTTGTTTACGCGCAAAGCGTTATATACGGATAAGCCGAAAACTGTTCCCGCGCGACTTCTGTCGTAAAAAGCCTGTCTTCGATTATATAAAGCGAATACGTCTTTTCTTCGATACGTTCGTAAGTACCGTAAACAACCGGCTTGTTTTCAGCGTCAACCAATACCGACGGCATCAAAGTCAAATCGTAAATTACGAAAGTGAAATCGTCCCTGAAAAATATTTCTATTTCGACTTCACGGTCGCGCCCCTCCGTCACCACGGTCGCATAACCGTAAAGACGGGTCGTGAACATATTAGAAGATTCGTCGCCTCTTACACGTAAATTTCCGTCCGTGTCCGAAAACGTGACAAAATATTCATACGGTTTTATCTGCGATTTGTCGGTAACTTTGGTCATATTAAGAAATACGCCCCCGTAATCGTCGCCCGAAGCGGATCTGACCGTGGACTCTATTTTAATGCCCTGTTTACCGTTCTTATTCACGTATTCGGCTTCGAAAATAAAAAGCGGGTTGTTATTTGTAATATCGTCGACAAGATAAACGTCTATTTTTCCGTAATAGCCGTTAATATCGAAAAAGGCTCTCGTACTTTCGCCTTCCACCGTTATATAACCGTACCCGCCGAAATAATTGCCGTCTGTTATGCGGAAGCCCAAACGGTTTTCTTCGTCTGAAAACGACACCCAATCCGCCCCCCGCAAAGCCCAAAGCGACGAACGGTCGTTTGAGCAGCTTTTACAACTGTTAACGAAAACAAACGGAAACCAGACGCACCCCGAGCAGCCAGCAAAAAGCGCCGTGCACAGCGAAAACGCCAAGGCAAACAGCGAATATTTTATAAATCTTTTCATACCCCGTATCCTATAAGAGCGTTCAATTTTTCTATACGCTTGTTTGTGGGCGGATGAGTGCCCATCATTCTTTCGTACAGGCTCGTCTTTTTCGCAGGTGCGCCGCCGCCGGAAATTGTTATAAGTCCGTCGCGCAGGTTCCTGCCCTCGCCTATCTTCGCGGCAAATGCGTCCGCCTTATATTCCACTATCCTGCTGCGCGCGCAGAACAGCGCGCCGCTTATCAGCGACACTAAGGTTATTAACATATTTCCGACAAAATTTACGGCAAGTCTGAAAAAATACGCGTTGCCGAACCGCTTTGAAATTGCAGTATCGAAAACGAATGCAAAAAGCGATATAAACTGCGTTACCAGAACTACGGCTATGTAAAACAGCAGGTTGCCGTGCCGCGCCACTACGGAAACGTATGAATCGTAATAATTGATATGTCCGAACTCGTGCGCCAGAATGCCTTCTATCTGCGAAGGCGGCAGATAAGTGAGTCCGCTTGTTACGCACACCGTACGCGAGCCGAGCGCGAAGGCGTTTACGTCGTTTGTAGGCGTGTAATATAATTTTACGCGCGGCGACAGCCACTTGTTAAAGCTTTCCGTCCTGGCGCGCACCGTTTCGAAAACGGAATATACCCACGACGTCTCGGGCAGGGGCTTCATCTTCATTTTGCTGCGCAAGATTGCCTCCCCTACGGGCGTAAGCATAATAATTTCAAGCAAAGCGTAAAGCCCTACCACGCCGAGCGAAATATAAAGTATGTACCTGTTTTCAAGCCCGAAAAGATAAGAAACGTACGCGGCAAGCGCGATGCATATGCCCACGTTTATTATCATACTTAAAAGAATAAGCCAGTTTTTGGGCTTTATCAGGTTCCAGAAAAACAATATTATATTCATTTATTATATTATAACGAAGAACCTTGCAAATATCAAGTAAATAGTATTTGATTTTTTTTCAGCCGTTTGGTACAATAATTTAAAGAGGATAATAAAATGAAGCACACCAAACTGTTTATTTCGCTTACGGCGGTTTTTTCGGTACTGATTTTCATTGCCGTATTTTTGATTGTATGGTTTGCGGGGGACAGCTATCCCGACCTGCGCAAAAATTTCAGAAAGGAATTTTCAATCCCCGGGCTGGACGAAGGCGCCGTGCCGCAGGGCATGGGCGTATATCAGACGGACGACCAAAGTTACTTTCTTATCACAGCCTATATGACGGACAAGTCGCCCTCGCGCATATACGTTACGGGGTCCGTAGACGGGTACCTCGGTTACGTTACAATGAAAAATCCCGACGGCGAACACACCGACTACTACGGACACTGCGGCGGCATTGCAACTAACGGCAACACGCTTTGGGTCACAAGCGAAAGCACCGTTTACGTCGCCAAGGCAAGCGAGCAATACCGTGAAAAAGGCAAAAACATAATACATGAAATCGTCGACAAGGCTTCCGGCAAGTTTTTGGACGGAGCGACCAATTTCGAAAAGAAGATAACCTTCACCTCCTCCTTCAAAGCCAACTGCGGCGCCGACTTTTGCTACTATTACGACAACCCCAACACAACTTCCGTCGGATACGACAAGCTTTACGTAGGCGAATTTTACCGTAAAGGCAACTGGGAAACGGACACAACCCACCGCCTTACCACACGCAACGGTTATAAAAACACGGCGCTTATGTACGAATACAGTATCGACAACGGCTCGGAATACGGCTTGCAGAAATTGCTTGACGATAACGTCGCCGAAGCAAACAGAGTTCCGAAAATACAGAAGATTTATTCCATACCCGAAAAAATACAGGGCATAGCTTTTTCCGGCAGGACGTCCAACACCAACAACGGCACGCTTGTGCTTTCGCAAAGCTACGGACTGAAAAATTCCGCTTTGATATGCTTCGACTGGAATAAAGTCAACGCTTCCGAAAACGGAAAATCTTTTTCCTCCGTCGCGGGCGTAAACTTTGCTTACGACGGTGTCACGACGAAAACGGGAAACGATTACACGGACAAATCTTTACAGGTATTCTTTGTAGATATGAACGACAAGGAAGCGCTGACGAATATTTACGACGTACCCTCCATGTCCGAAGGTATGTGCAACCTGAACAACAGGGTTTACGTGCTTTTCGAATGCGCATGCAAAAAATACAGGCTTTACACCCGTGAAAAGCTTAAAAACGTTTACAGCGTACTGCCGTATTCCAAATAAAGTAATTAATTTATAAGCCGCAACGCTTTTAAGCGTTGCGGCTTTTTCTTTATTTAACCCGACCGCTTTACGAAAAAGCTTATAACCCGAATGCGCGTTCGATACGCGCCGTCGCGTTAAGGTCGGATCGGTTGCGCCCCTTTTGTCGTGTCATTCTGCGCGAGCGCAGCGATGATTTGCACACTTCATTGTCATTCTGAACGAAGTGAAGAATCTTTTCAATTTAATGTGCAAAGTGAAACGAGCAATCTTCCAGATACTTCGCTGAAGCTCAGTATGACGTTTTGCTGACATTCCGAATGAAGCTTTTTGTCATTCTGAACCCCTTTACGGGGTGAAGAATCTTTCAGATACTGACGCGATTGACGCAGTGCGTAACAATCGCAATTCCGTCGCTTCGCTCCTTACGGCAAGCCTCAGGATGACATATTTTGTGATTCTGCGCGAGCGTAGCGACACTTTGCACTCCTCGCTGTCATTCTGAGTGAAACGAAGAATCTGAGGGGGCATGACGGCGGTTCCCTTCACTGAAATTATGAAAATTTTTAAGTTTTCAATTAATCAGAAATTAATCTGTCCGAAAGTCATTGTACTTTCCGGATACTGTAATTGCGGTTGTTTAATTTAGCCTTCCCCCTCGGGGGAAGGTGGACTGACCGTAAGGTCAGGACGGATGAGGGGGGATTGATAAAGCCCCTCATCACCGCTACGCGGAGCTTCTCCGCCAAGGAGAAGCCTTTTTTGTAAAGCGCAGGCCGCACAGCTAAAAGACACTTAGCGTACGTAACGTCCCAGTACTCTGAGGAAGTTATGTAATAACAATCGTACGCAGCTCCGACACCGCCGGAACGCAGCCCAATAAGTTAAAAAACCGCCGTCGCAAGCATTATAACGCAATGCTTCCTTCGTGTAAAGCGCAGGCCGCACAGCTTGACGGCTTGCAGGATAATGGCAGTCCCAATACTCCGCAACCACAGTTTGACATTGCCAACCACGGTCGTAACCGCCGGAACGCAGCCAAGTGAGCCTGTAATAAGTTATAAAAACCGCCGCCGCAAGCATTATAACGCAATGCTTCTTTCATGTAAAGCGCAGGCCGCACAGCTAACCGACGTGCGCCGTAGGCATTGTACCAGTGCCCTGATGAAGTCATGTAATAAGAGAAGTACGCATCTTCGGTAATGCCGGAACGCAGCCAAGTGTGGTCTGTAATAAGTTAAAAAACCGCCGCCGATAAATATTATAAGGCTTTTAAAAATATTTTACAAATAAATTACGACAGCCCGCGGCGCATGCGCCGCGGGCTGTCGGTTGTCAACTGAAATTATTTGCAGAAAGCGAGACAAGCTTTATAAAGCGCGTAAACGTCCGCTTTTGAAATAAGCTCGTAAGGGGCGTGCATTGAGAGCACGGGAACGCCCACGTCTACGGTATCTATACCGAGGTTGCCTATATACTTTGCTACCGTGCCGCCGCCTCCGAGGTCGATTGCGCCCAGCTCTCCTGTCTGCCAAATGACGCCGTCTTTATCGAAAACGTCGCGTATAAAGCCCATGTACTCCGCGGATGTGTCGTTCGTAGACGACTTGCCGCGCGCGCCGGTGTACTTGGATACAGCCGCGCCGCAGGAAATAAAGGTCGAATTCCTCTTTTCGAATACGGAAGCGTAAGTCGGGTCGTATCCCGCAGTTACGTCCGCCGAAATACATTTTGAATTGTATCTCACTTCAATGGGGTTTGCGTTAAAGGAATGTGCGATAGTTTCTATTACGTCGGAAATGACCTTGCTCTGCATGCCGGTCGTGCCGTCGCTGCCGACCTCCTCTTTGTCCGCAAAAACCGCAACGACCGTGTGGGGAGAGTCGCAGTCGAAAATGGCGCGCATTTCGGGATAAGCGCAAACCTTATCGTCGTGACCGTAAGCGGAAATCAAAGCCCCGTCGAAGCCTACGTCGCGCGCGCGACCCGCGGGCACGAAGCAAAGCTCGGAGCATTGGAAGTCCACTTCCGTTATTCCGTACTTTTTATTGAGAAGATTTAAAACAGCCGCTTTTACGGTTTCCTTTTCGTCCTCGTCGCAATCCACCGCGGGAAGTCCGCCCACAACTGCGTTGAGGTTTTCACCCTCTATCGCCTTACCGAGCGTCTTTTGGCTCTGCTCGGAAGCGAGGTGAGGCAAAAGATCGGTTATGTAGAATATAGGGTCGGAATCCTCCTCTCCGATGCAGATGTCCTTTTTCTTTCCGCCGGGAAGCATTACGACGCCGTGCAGCGCGAGGGGAATCGCCGTCCACTGGTATTTTTTGATACCGCCGTAATAGTGCGTTTTAAGATAGCAAAGACCCGCCTCCTCATACATGGGGTTGGGTTTAAGGTCAAGGCGGGGTGAATCCACGTGCGCGACCATAATGCGTATGCCGTCCTTTGCCACGTCTTCCTTACCGACCTTTATAAGAAAAATATTTTTGCCCCTGTTCAGAAAGTAACGCTTGTCGCCCGCTTTCAGTTTTTCGGAAAAACTGAAAGGCTTGAAGCCGTTTTTCAGTGCAAGTTTTTCAGCCTCGACCGAAGCGTCGCGCTCCGTTTTAGAATTATCCAAAAAGTGTTTGTAGCCTTCCGCGAAGTCGTAAATTTTTTCAAGCTCCGCGCCGTCGGCTTCCTTGTATACGTTTTTACGGGTATATTTAAGTTCCATTTTTATCTCCTTTAAATAACTTTAATTCCGTGATTATTATAAATAAATTCCAACTTAAAGTCAAGGCGCGGCACAATAAATTTTTTTATTTTTTTGCTTTACTAATTATTAGAAATAGTTTATAATGGATAAAGAATATTGTGCCTTGGAGAACCGATATGAAAAGAGGCAGATATGCGGCAAAAAAAATAGCCGTACTGGCCGTTTTTACCGCTTTAAGCCTTGTTATGTTCATAATTGAAAACCAGTTTCCGCCCATGTTTATTCCCGGGGCGAAAATGGGGCTTGCGAACATATTTTCATTTGCGGCGCTTATCCTTTACTCCCCGTGGGAAGCTTTTCTTATAATAGCCGTCCGCACGGGACTTGGCGCTATCTACGCAGGCAATCTGTCCGCAGTAATGTACAGCTTCACGGGCGGAGTTGTTTCCATGGCGGTTTCCTCCGTCCTTATGTATTGCGCCTACCCGAAAATTTCGCTTATGGCGGTAAGCATTATGGCGGCGGCGGCGCATAACGTGACGCAGAACATAGTTTTCGTGATAATTTCCGGCACGACGCTGATGTTCGGATATATGCCCTACCTTATACTTATAGGCATACTTTCCGGCGCGATAGTCGGCGGAGTTATAATGTTGATTTACAAAAAAGTACCGACAAACGTTTTTTTAAAAGCGGTTTATAAAACGGATAAATAACCTTACGGTTTTTTATATATAGCCAAAAAAATTAAGGAGAGAATAAAGTTGAAAGCAGTAAAAGGTAAATACTATTTCGGCGGCGTGCATCCGCGCGATATGAAAGCAATTTCAAAAGACGCCGCCCTCGAAGTATTGCCCGTACCCGAAATTGTCGCAATTTCAACCTCGCAGTCGTCAGGCAACCCCGCGATACCCGTCACGGAAGCCGGAAAGACCGTTAAAGAGGGTGAACTTATCGCAAAAGCGGACGGGGAAATTTCTTCCGACGTATTCGCAAGCGTAAGCGGCACGGTTACGGAAATAAAAGACCTTACGGGCGCCAAAGGCAAAGAAGAAAAATTCATCTTCATCAAGTCGGACGGCAAAGACGAAAAAAGCTACCTGTCCCCCCTTACGGACCCTTCGGCGGAGGAAATCAAAACGCGCGTTAAGCAAGCGGGCATAGTCGGACTGGGCGGCGCAGGCTTCCCGACGGCGGTAAAAATAGGAACGGACAAGCCGATAGACACGCTGATTGTAAACGGCGCCGAGTGCGAGCCCTATCTTACGTGCGATTACCGCCTTATGATAGAAAAGACGGACGAAATTGCGCGCGGCGCAAGATACATAGCCAAAGCCTTGGGCGCGGAAAAAATAATTATCGGCATAGAGTCCAACAAACGCGACTGTGTCAAAGCGTTTGAAGCATACGAGGATATTCAACCCGTTATTTTAAGAAAGCAGTACCCCATGGGCGGCGAAAAACAGCTTATTTACGTAACCGTAGGCAAGAAAGTCGGTTCGGGCAAGCTGCCTGCCGATTACGGCGTCGTGGTTCAGAACGTGGCAACCTGCTTTGCTGTATGCGAAGCGATAGAGCTTGGCAAACCTTTATACGAAAGAGCTTTAACCGTTTCCGGCAAAGCCGTAAAGCAACCCAAAAACCTTTGGGTCAGGGTGGGAACTCCCGTTCAGGCAATTGTCGACTACTGCGGCGGAGAAGCGTCTTTGCCCAAAAAAGTTATCTCCGGCGGACCCATGACCGGCGTCGCGCTTGAGGATTATAACGATTACACGCATAAGGCGACAGCGGGCATACTTCTTCTCGACAAAAAAGAAGCGGCTGCGGACGAGCCTACCCCCTGCCTCAACTGCGGCATGTGCGCGGACGTTTGCCCGATGCACCTTATGCCCATGAACACGGCTTTCTATTCCGCGGCGGGCGACTTTGACTCGGCGGCGAAATACGGAAACGTGGCTTACTGCATAGAATGCGGAGCATGCGAATACGTCTGCCCCGCAAAACGTCCCTTAATTCAGGCAATACGCAAAACGAAGGCTGCCCTTCGTAATAAAAAGGAGAATGCAAATGGATAATTCGGTAGTAATTTCCACCCCTCCTCACGTTAAAAGCAAACGCACGACGCGCGGCATAATGATTGACGTATGCATAGCGCTTGCGCCCTGCGCCCTTGCGGGATGCGTATTCTTCGGCTGGCAGGCGCTGCTGATAATACTTATGTCGGTATTTTCGTGCGTTGCGACGGAGTTCGTATACTTCTTTATTGCCAACAAAGGTTTTTCGAAGAAGTGCGTCAACGCGAAAAGCGTATGCGTGAGGTGGATGAAACAGTTTGACTTTACGTCGGTGGTGACGGGTATAATTCTCGCGCTGATACTTCCGACTACGGACAAATGGTACGAGGTTTTTTACGAGGTTATAATCGGCGCGGTTTTCTCTATTGCCATCGTCAAGATGGTATTCGGCGGAACGGGTAAAAACCTGGTCAATCCCGCCGCCGCGGGACGCGTGTTTATGGCGATAAGCTTTGCGGCGGTTACGACCTACACGGCGGCTAACTTTTCGGCGCTGGATTTCGAAAGCGGAATATTCACCGGTTCTACAAACCTGTGGTGGCTGTTGAACAACAACGGCGGCAACCCCGAAACAAAGCTTACCGTGGTCGATTTATTCCTCGGAACGGGCGTGGCGGGCTGTATAGGCGAAACGTGCAAGCTATCGATACTTGTGGGTTATATTTACCTGAGCGTAAGAAAAGTCATCAAATGGTGGCAGCCCCTCCTCTTTATTGCGGTATTCGGCTTTACCGCGGTATTTATGTCCGGTTTTGCGTTTATCCACACCGGCGGTTATATCTACGATATGGAGCTTTTCCTGCCGCACATTTTCTCCGGCGGCGTGCTGTTCGGCGCGGTATTTATGTTTACGGACTACTGCACCTCGCCCAAAGGCGTATACGGTCAGCTGGTTTACTACGTAGTTGCGGCTGTGCTGGTTGCGGTATTGAGGTACCTGACTAAAATAGAAGTTACATCTTTCGTGATTTTGCTTATGAACTTAGTGGTTCCGCTTATCGACAAATACATAATCGCAAGACCCTTCGGCTACAAAAAAATAAAAGCTAACAAGGGGGATAAATAAATGACCGTGAAAGAATTTTTCAAAGGCAAAGCCTTTAAGTGCATTATAGCGCTGTTGTGCGTACTTTTGATAAGCGGCATATTCCTTACGATAATGAACAGCCTGTTGGCGGTTACCGACCAGGAAAGATTTGACCGCGCTATCAAAAAGATATACGGCAAAGCAGTAAAAACCGAGGCCGTTGCGGTTGCAGACTATAACAGCAACGCAACCATAGAAGAAGCTTATAAAATAAAGGACGACGGAAACTATCTTGTTAAAGCAACCGGAAAGGGCGGCTTCGACAACGGCACCGTAACCTGCTGGATAGTCGTAAAAGTAAATAAGGGCGCTGTCGGCGGCATTGAAAAGGTCGTAATAGACTCCAACTCCGGACAGTCCTACATTTCCTACATTAACGATAAGTTTATGGCTGGCTTCTACGGCGATTACACGGCGGGACAGTATTTCAACCCCAACGAAGGATTTATAAAGACGGGCGCTACCCGCTCCGCCACCGCCATTTGTAACGCGGTAAACGCGGCGCTGGATTATGTAAACGCCTTGTTCGGAAACGTGACCGTAGATATTTACGAGGATTGTAGCTATATCGAAAATATCGATACGAGAAACACTTCCCACGAAGCTACGGAAGAACAAGTTACATTCCATATCAAGACTAAGGGCTACGGCAACGCGGCGGAATTCTCCATAGACGTTACGGTGGACAAAAACGGCGTTATAACCGCATACGCGATAACTACGGACGGCTCGACCGCGGGTTACGGCAAAAACATGCACCCCGCAATAAAGGACGGAACGATGTTTGTAGGTAAGAATCTCGAAGGCGTGCTGGGTATTCTCGGCGGCGGCGTGGATTTGGATTATCCCTCCGGCTCGGACATAAACACGGGCGCAACGCAGTCAAACTACCTCTGCATTAATGCGGCGGCATTTGCGGCGGCTAACTATGAACAGTTTTTAACCGTAGAAGAAACCCCCGACGATAACGAAGAAGGAGGCAACGAGAATGAATAAGTACAAAAAGATTACTCTCGACGGGCTTATTTATCAGAACCCGACCTTTATGCTTGTGCTGGGTACCTGCCCTACGCTCGGTCTTATTTCCTCGGCGTTTTCGTCCATGGGCATGGGACTTACCGTGCTTGTCATACTTACCCTTTCCAACGTGATAATTTCCTTGTTGAGAAAGCTTATACCAGACGCGGTGCGCATACCCTGCTATATAGTTATTATTGCAACGCTGGTTACGTTTGCAAGAATGTTTTTGGATAAATTCCTGCCCGATTTGTATGAAAGCTTAGGCGGCTTCCTTGCGCTGATAGTCGTAAACTGCATAATTTTAGGCAGAGCGGAAGCGTTTGCCAACAAGCACACCGTAGCGGAGTCTGCAGTGGACGGAATTGCCAACGGACTCGGCTTTACGGTTGCGCTTACGGTCATGGGCATTATCTGCGAATTCTTCGGCAAGGGCTCGCTTTTTGGATACGAAATTATGACCTTCAAAATAGGCATGCTTGCAAAGCCTGCGGGGGCGTTCCTCGTCTACGGCATCTGCATAGCGGTATTCGTATACATTATTGACGGCTTTGAAAGAATGAGACGCGTCAAAGCAAACAAGCTTGCGCGCGAAAATTTATTGAAGGAGGCTGCGTAATTTATGGGTACTTTAATTGCGATAGTTCTTTCCGCGGTGCTGACAAATAACTTCATAACCGCTAAAACTTACGGTATATGTCCCTTTTTAGGCGTATCAAAGAAGACCTCCTCCGCGACGGGCATGGGAATTGCGGTTACGCTTGTAATGGTTTTGGCGACGCTTGTCACCTATCCCATCTACACATACGTAATGGTTCCGCTGAAAATAGAATTTCTTGAAATTATATTTTTCATATTCATAATAGCCTCGCTCGTGCAGATGCTGGAAAAGATAATTCAGAAGCTTTCCCCCTCCCTTTACGGCGCAATGGGAATTTATCTTCCGCTTATCACTACAAACTGTGCGGTTCTCGGCGTGACGGAGCTTGTAATAGGCGACATGTCAAGCTATCTGGGCGGCGCTTCCATGAATATCGGCTGGGCGGTGCTTTACGCGCTGTTTGCGGGACTGGGCTTTACCCTCGTCATGATTATAATGAGCGGTATGCGCGAAAAGCTTAACTGCTATAAAATGCATAAGGCGCTTGCGGGCTTCCCCATAGCGATGATAACCGCTTGCTTCATATGTATGGCGTTTACGGTATTCTCGTATATCAGTATATAAGGAGTTAGGAATATGAATTTACTTTCAATTACCAATCAGACCTGGATTTCGGTCGGTATCGTTGCGGGAATATTTGCCGGCTCCGCCGTTCTCATAGGCTTACTTATAATTATCGTCGGCAAGGTTTTCAAAGTAAACGTTGACGAAAAAGTTACGAAAATTCTTGAAAATCTTGCAGGGGCCAACTGCGGCGGTTGCGGTTGCTCGGGTTGCAGCGGCTTCGCCTCCAAGCTTGCGGACGGCGGTGCAAACCTTGCCGACTGCCACGTGACCTCGCCCGAAAAGAAAGCGGAAATAGCCAAGCTTCTCGGTATAGAGCTTAAAGAAGAAGAGCCTACCGTTGCCGTGGTTCACTGCAACGGCGGCATTGAAAACTGCGCGGACAAATTCGAGTACAAGGGCAACCCGACGTGCGCTGCGAATGCGTCGCTTCTCGGCGGAAACAAAGCCTGTTCCTACGCCTGCCTGGGTTGCGGAGACTGCAAGGCGGTCTGCCCCGAAAACGCGATAGAAGTAACCGGTAGACTTGCCCATGTCGACCCCGACAGATGCGTTTCCTGCGGGGCGTGCATTACAACCTGCCCCAAAGGAATAATTGACAGAATCCCCTCCTCCGCCCCCGTGTATGTGGCTTGCTCTTCCAAGTGTAAGGGCAAAGAGGTAACGGGCGTGTGCAAGGTAGGCTGTATAGCTTGCGGCATTTGCGCAAAGGTTTGCCCCCACGGTGCGATTACTATGAAGGACAATCTTCCTGAAATCGATTATACGAAATGCACCGGCTGTCTTACCTGCGTTGAAAAATGTCCCAGACACATTATCATAAGCCGCAAGGTCGTTGCGGAAGAAACCCCCTCCGCACCAGAAGTAACCGCTTAAAAAATTCAATAAAAAAAGCGCCGCTTTTCAAAGCGGCGCTTTTTTTAAATAATTATATCGGGACTGTCCAAATCCTTTAAAAGCGGCTCCACCCGCAACCCGTGCGGACTGCAATAAATGAATTTGTTATTATCGCTTATCGGCTGAAAGTAAAGGCACTGCTTGCCCTTACAGTCGGCGTCCTTCATTTTAACCGTCTTCTTTTCTTTATTTATAAACAGTACGTTTACGCCGTCTTTCGTGCGCACCGTAACCGTAAGCGAAGAAGAATTTTCTTCAACGTCGTCCTCGGTCACTGTTTCGGTAAATAACGGTTCTTTGCCGAACTCGTATTCGAAAACGATTTTCGCTTGGACAAAGACCCTGACGCCGGTCAGCGGATTTGTATTTCGCGTGGTAAAAAACACGATAAACAGCACGGCAACCGTAACGACTAATACACCGTAAATTATAAGGTCGAAAATTTTAAAGCCCTTATCACGTTTTACCTGTTCTATTTTTTTCAGCGACATATTTACTCACAAGTGAAAGTTACCTTTCTGTCGGTAAGCTTGCCTTCGATAAATTCTATTGCCCTGTCTTTGCCCATACACATTATAGCCGTTGTAAGCGCGTCTGCCTGCGCCGCGCCGCCGCCTATTACCGTGACGGACATTATACCCGTCTGCACGGGCTTGCCCGTTGCGGGGTCGATAATGTGGCAGTAACGCGTTTTACCTATTCTGTAATACTGCTCGTCGTCGCCGCTGGTGGAAAGCTTTTCGCCCCTTATCTGCGTCTGTAAATAAGCGTCGCGGTTTACCGAGCGCGGACCCGACAAGCCCAAATTCCAACTGCCCGCCTTGACGTTGCTTTTAAACAGTATACTGCTGGAACCGAAATTGAAATAACCGAATTCATAACCGTATTCGTCGAAAATGCCGTCTATTTTATCTACGGCGTAACCCTTGCCTATTCCGCCCAAATCAAGCTTCATAGAAAGCGTTTCTTCGCCGACTGTCACGGTGTAATCGGGTTTTTTCACGTAAAATTTGCCTTCCGCTTCGGATAAATCGACTTCGCCGAAGTGCGAAGCAAGGTCGGTGTATTGCGCGACGGTCTCAGCGGAAGGAAGCTCGCTTTCGCTGTGGGGGAAGTCCTCCGCCCCGCCGAAGCCGTACGCCTGAATATTGTAATACAGCGCGGGATTGTAACAGCCGTCCGTTAAATTATAAACATATTTCGCTTCCGAAAGCACGTTATAGGTAATTTCGCATATTTCTATCGTCTTGCCCGCCGGCGCAGCGTTGAAGCGGCTCACGTCGGAATTATCGACCGATGTCGATAACGCCTTGTCGACCCCGTTTAAAACGTCCGAAACGGCTTTATTAAAGTTTGCATAATTCTGCTGCGCTCCGTCTTTTGTAAAATCGTCCGAAACGACCAGTTGCGCGTCCGCCATCATTGAGAAAAAATACCTTCCGAGCGAGGTGTATGCGGACGTATCTTTATCCTCAAACTGCTTCTGCTCGGCGCAGTAACCGCCTATTTCCGCGGCAAGCTTATAGCTTTTGTCGCTTAGCGTATAGCTTGACTGCGGCATATTTGTATAGACCGAGTATGTAGTTTTTTTGCAGCCCGCAAACGCGCAAACGCCGAAAAGCGCCGCCGCCGCAATGGCCGCCGTTTTAATTTTCATAAAACAATTATAAACGAAAAATTTACAAATAGCAACAAAAAACCCGTCTGTAAAAGACGGGTTAATTTATTTGATTTAATTATTTGCCAAGCGCGTTCTGTACGGCAATCAACAATCTGCCGCTACCCTGCGTTGCACCTGTAAGCACAAGTCCGCTTGATGCGAAATCGCTGTTGTCGTCCTTGGAATAAGGTTCACCGTTTTCGTCATAGAAAACTTTTATCGCAAGAATGTCGGCAACAGACTTGCCTTCATACTGTTGAAGCAACCAATTTTCCTTAGTCAGCCAATTAAGCTTTGCTTCTTCACTCCAATCTCCCTGAGGATCGCTGACGACATGCCAATCTTTATTATATTTGGTGTCTTGCTCGCCCGTGAGCTTCCAAGCGCCGTGTTCGTCGCGCTGAGGACCGCCAGCCGTCCAGTCTACTACAACCTTGTTATATGTGCAAGAAAAAGCTTCGCCGTTACCGTATGTATGTGTTACATCTTCTATTTTCTGAATGATGTTATTTTTAACGGTAACCTTAACTACCATACCGTAAACGGCATTATATTCGTTTGCATATGAATAATGTCCGATATATGTACCGTCTTTACCGCCGGAGCAACCTGCCGCAATACCTATACCTGCGCAGAGAGCCGTCGATGCGCATAAAATTGCAATAGCTTTGAAAAACTTTTTCATAATTACCTCTGAAAATATATTTCTTTCTACCTGAATATTTTACCACACCTCAAAATAAGTGTCAACAATATTTTCGGTATAATTTTACTTAATTTCATCATAAATAAGCCTTGTCACAACCAACGCAGTTAAGGATTAGAAAATAAGATTCTCCGCAGGGCTAAAAATGACAAAAAAGCGTGCAGGCCCTATCGGGCAGAATGATAATACTGTGTGCAAGCCCCTTGGGCAGAATGACAATGCTGTGTGCAAGCCCTATCGGGCAGAATGACAAAAAAACGTGCAGGACCTATCGGGTAAAGCTGCTTAAACGGTGCAAAAACGGCGCGCGTTAAAAACGCGCGCCGTCAGCTTTGATATTCGATTATTCGGTTCTGAGCGCCACAACGGGGTCCTTCTTGGCTGCCGCCGCCGCAGGTATCAAGCCCGATATCAACGTAAGCGCCACGCTTACCGCTATCATTATAAGCGCCTGCCATACGGGAAGGGCGGCTATCGTGCCGATTGCAAATACCGTAGTTACTATCAGGTTTATCGCCAGAGAAATAAGATACGTAATAATTATGCCCGCAAGTCCCGCGGCAAGTCCTATCATAAACGTTTCCGCAATGAACAGCAGTTTTATATCCTTCTTTCTTGCGCCGACGGAGCGTAAAATTCCTATCTCCTTAATCCTTTCCACTACCGAAACATACGTGATTATACCTACCATTACGGTTGAAACCAACAGCGACAGCGCAGTAAACGCCACAAGCGCTATTGTCACCATTTGAATCATGGTGTTTACCATATCTATTATGACGCCCACCATGTCGGTATATTTTACCTTTTGCTTTGAAGAAAGGGTTTCGCCGTTGTACTCGGCGCCGTCCTCGCACATTTTATTCCAGCCGTCGAGATACGTGCAGACCTTATTCTTCATGTCGAAGTTAAGCGGGTAAATAAACACTGCCGAAGCAATATCGCTTCCTGCAACCATACCAAGCGTTACCGCGTCCGAAGAACCGCCGAACATTGTCTGTTGCTGTCTGAATTTGTTCATACCGACGTCTTTATGATAGACCTTGACGCCGTTTTCGGTCTTGAAATAAGTGAAGTCGTATGTATAAGTAAGCTCGTTTAAATTGCCGTTATCCTTTATGTACTGCGCAATTTCGCTTTCGAGACCCTGCGCGATAATATGGCGCGTAAGCGCGGGCGTATAATAAAGTCCGTCAGCCAAACATCCGTAAGATACGTTTTTCTTCTTCTGCAATATAAGCTTTACGCCCAAATCCATACTGCCTTCTTCCGAAAAACCTTCGGAATAGCTGTTATACGCAAAGGGCTTCTGCGCGTCGTTCTGCTTAGTGAAAACGGTGTTGTTGGGATACCACTTGAACTGTTTGTCGAAGAAGAAATTGAAGTTCAATCCTCCCGCGCCCAAAGACTCGTCGTAATACGGGTCCTTATCCTTTATGCCGCTGCCGGGGAGACCGATTGCAGGGTCGTAAGACTCCGTCCGTCCTGCCGCGAGGAACGCGTAATTCAACAGCTCCTCCTCACTTAAAAATCCGAATTGGGCCAAATCTATTTCCGAAACCTTTCCTTCGTCCACCACGAGGATAAGGCTTTGCTTATCGTTGAAAGCATTAATTATTTGTTCTTCGGAAAGATTTCCGTTGGAAGCTATTACGTCGTACTGCGACAGAATATATTCGCCGCCGTCGGGCACTTCCTGCAAGCCGGTAAACATATCGAGCATGCTGATAAATTTACTGTACTCTGGCTCCTGCGCAAGCACGGACGTATACATGGAGCGAATTGCCGTAAGGGACATTCCGTCGCTGCTTGCGTCCAATTCCTCGGGTATGACGGTGGGGCTTGTTTCAGAGGTTACGTGGAAATCCGTATAAATATAGTTGCTTACCTCGAAATCGAACTTATACCTCATTGCGCTGTAATATTCTTCGGGCATTTTGCTTACGTAATCGAGATAGTTTTCGGAAATTTCGTTAGAGGTAATAAAGTTGTTGCCCATATCCAAGAACGTCTGCAACAGCGAGTCGACGTATACCTTGTCTTTCAGCTTGGTAATGTCGATAGTCTTGTTTACGGTTTTATTTATTTTGGTCAGTGCGCTCATGTCAAACGAAGAACGCTCTATCGCTATGGGATTGCCGGAAAGCATGTCGTTTTCCATATCTTTTATGTAACCCTGCACGCCCGAAGAAATGGCAAGCACAAGCGAAACGCCTATAATGCCTATACTGCCCGCAAGCGAAACCATCAAAGTACGCTTCCACTTGGACAGAAGATTTTTAAGCGACAGCATGAAAGCCATTCCCGCCGACATGGACGAGCGCTTTTTCTTGCCCTTGTCGGTCTTTTTCTTCTCGGACGGGGCTGCGTCGGTTTCGGCGGCGTCTTCCTGCTCCACGACTGCGTCTTCAGCTTCCTCCGCGCCGTCGTAGGGCATACTGTCGTCTGTGACAAGTCCGTCCAGAAGTCTTATAATGCGCGTGGAATACTGTTCCGCAAGCTCGGGATTGTGGGTTACCATTATGACGAGCCTGTCTTTTGAAATTTCTTTCAAAAGCTCCATTATCTGCACGCTCGTCTTACTGTCAAGCGCGCCCGTAGGTTCGTCCGCAAGCACGATTTCGGGGTCGTTGATAAGCGCGCGCGCTATGGCAACCCTCTGCGCCTGTCCGCCAGAAAGCTGGTTGGGGCGGCTGTTCATCTTATCTTTCAGCCCGACGCGTTCCAACGCTTCTACGGCGCGGCGGCGGCGTTCTTCCTTATCTACGCCCGCAATGACGAGGGCAAGCTCTACGTTTTGCAGGATAGTCTGGTGGGGAATAAGATGATAGCTTTGAAAAATGAAGCCTATGGAGTGGTTCCTGTACGTGTCCCAGTCGCCGTCCTTATACTCCTTGGTGCTTTTACCGTTTATTATAAGGTCGCCCGAGGTGTATTTATCGAGACCGCCTACAATATTCAGTAACGTGGTTTTGCCGCAACCCGAAGCGCCGAGGATAGAAACAAACTCGTTTTTACGGAAATTGAGGCTTATTCCTTTCAGCGCGGGAACTGCTTCGCCTGCGACAAAATAGTCTTTTTTAATATCCTTTAACTGCAACATTTTTATTAATCCTTTTTATTTTTATCTGCATCGCCGTCAAAATTTTCAATCAAGAAGTTAGCCTGCATAAACCGTTTATAAGATTTCGGCGTCGGAAAGCCTTTTAAGCACGCGCCGTTTACCGAGTATGCGCATTATCGTACACAAATCGGGAGAATCGGGCTTGCCGGTTACGGCTATGCGTAGAATTTCCGCCACGTCCGAAACGTTGCCGCCGAATTTTTCGGGCGCGGTTTTGTATTCCGACATTTCCGCCGCAAAACCCACTTCGGGCGCGATTGCCTTGACCTTTGCAAACCAAGCGCCGTTGTCGTCGGACGGGTCGTATTTTTCAGCAAACGATTTAAGCACGGCGTTGACCGTATCCTTGCCGAAGCGGTAATTATATTCGGGCGCAAAAGTGTCGTCGAAGAAATAATCTATAAGCCGAACGCCCTGCTCGGCGCGCTCTATATCCTTCCTGCGCTTTTTTCCGCCTATACCCATAATAAGCGACAACACGTCTATTATATACGTTTTGTCTTGAAAATGTTGTCTGTCCGCTTCCGTACCGAACTCGTCCGTCCAGCCTTTTAAAAAGTCGTAGCACTGCTCTGCGGAGAGCTTTGAAATTTCCGTCTTGGACACGTCGTTTAATTTATCCAAGTCGAACAGGGCGCCGCTCTTGCCCATTTTACTTACTTTAAAAGGGAAATCCCTGTAATCCGCTTCGGGATTTTTAAGCGACCATTCCTCGAAACCCGAGTTTAAAATGGTCATTAAATATTTTACGACCGCCAAAGGGAAATAACCCGCCTTGCGGTAATAGTCCAGCGAAAGCTCGGGGTCCTTGCGTTTGGAAAGCTTGCGCTTTGTACCGCCGTCCATTTTCATAAGCGAGCTTGTGTGCGCATAGCGCGGCGGGCGGAAGCCGAGAGCTTTATGAAGCTCCAAATGCACGGGCAGACTGGAAAGCCACTCCTCCCCGCGAATTACCAGCGTGGTACGCATAAAGTGGTCGTCTATCGCATGCGCGAAATGGTACGTCGGTATGCCGTCCGACTTTAAAATAACGACGTCCTGGTCGTTTTCCGTAACGGTGACTTCACCCTTTATTTCGTCGCGGAATATAATTTTGTTGTCGGCGCTCCCCTGCGATTTAAGCCTTATTACGTACGGCTTGCCTGCGGCGAGATTTGCGTATATCCGCTCCTCGGAAAGGCTTCGGCACTTTGCGTAAGAGCCGTAATAACCCGTTGTTTTTTTGCCGGCGGTCTGCTCCTCGCGCACGGCGTTCAATTCTTCCTCCGTGCAAAAACAGGGATACGCCAAATCGCGCTCTATAAGCCGCTTTGCGAAAGCGCGGTATATTTCCGCGCGGCGGCGCTGATAATAGGGACCGTATTTGTTGAGTGGAGAGTCTATCTCCGCACCCTCGTCGAAATTTATGCCGAAGTAATCGAGACTGCGGATAACGCTTTCGACGGCGCCGTCAACGCGGCGCTTCTCGTCCGTGTCCTCTATTCTCAAATAAAATATACCGCCCGTCGTATGCGCGCTGCGCTCGTCGGCGAGCGCGGAATACAGATTGCCGAGATGTATGAAGCCCGTAGGCGACGGCGCAAGGCGCGTAACCTCCGCCTTGGGCGCACGGGCGCGCTCGGGATAAATTTCCTCATAGCTTTCGGGCGGAAGAAGGTCTTTGTCCGGTATGAGAGCCGCGGCAAGTTTTTTCAAATCCATTTTTACATTTCCTCTTTGTTCTTGCGTTTATAAAACTTCCTCAAAGTAAACCACAGAATTATAAGAATTTCGAATACCCCCGCCACGATATACAAAAAGTACATTTTGCCGAAATCCGCAAAGGCGATGACGAAAATATGAAAAATTACCGCCGCCGCCCAGATTATAAGCGAGCAGGAAACAATGTTCGTAATCCAGTTGCCCCACTTGACGGAAAAAACCATAAGCACTATTCCGCACGCAAACGGAGCGCAGACGTAAGAAAGATAAGCGTAAGCGTCGGTCTGGGGAATGAAATAGAAAATCATGAAAAGCACGGTAGCAATAAACCAGACCAGCCCGAAGCTCAAAAGCGTAATCAAAACCCGCTTCTTTTTGACATTCATTTTAGGTTTGACAACCTTTTCGGCGGACGGCGAAATAATGTCGTCCACGGAAATATTATACAGCTTTGCAAGCTGTATAAGTACGCGCAAATCGGGAATAGCCTCTCCCCGCTCCCATTTGGAAACGGCTTTGTCGGAATAGTTTAACTTTTCCGCAAGCTGAATTTGCGTAAGCTGCGCATGCATCCTTAGCTGCGTTAAGTTTTTAGCTATTATTTCCTTCAAATCTTCCATATAACGATTATACCATATAACGCCGTCAAAATTCAACTAAAATACACAACTCTACTGTGAGTAGAACGTGAAAATTTACCGGTAGAGTGGCTGAAAAAAGCGTGGAGAAGCTTTTGAAGAAAGTAGGTTGTATTTTGCGGCGGTTTGACGATAATATTAATATAGGCGGGCAAAAATGCCCGTCGGTAAAATACGGAGATACTGACCATGAACAATAATTTTGATATTTTTACCGATTCCTCGGCAAATCTGAACGATGAAATGTTACAGGCGTCGGGAATAAAAGTTATTTCTTACAATTGTCTCGTAAACGGACAAAATACCCTCTGTTACGAGAACGGCAGACCCTTTGCGGAAAACGCAAAAGAATTTTACGAAAAAATGTCCGAAGGCGCGGACGTTTCCACTTCACTTATCTGCGAAGCGAGCATCGTCGAAGCCGTAGAGCCGTCGCTTAAAGCCGGCAGGGACGTCCTCATGATAACCATTTCCTCGGGAATAAGCGGAACCTATTCGCAGGCGGTTGCGGCGAGCAAAACTTTAAAAGAAAAATATCCCGAAGCGAAATTCATAGTAGCCGACAGCGCGACGGCTTCGCTCGGCGAAGGGCTGATTGCCGTTAACGCGGCAAAACTGCGCGACATGGGCGAAAGCGTCGAAAGCTGCGCGGAATGGATTGAAGAAAACAAATACAAACAGAACGCTTATCTTACGGTGGGCGATTTGAAATATCTGAGAAAGGGCGGCAGAATTTCCGCCACGCTTGCAATAGCGGGTACTCTTTTAAACATAAAGCCGATAATAAAAGCCGACGGCGGCACACCCGCAAAACTTACGTTTACAGGCAGAGAGCGCGGCAGAAAACGTGCGCTGGAAGCGCTTTTGAAAGCTTTTGACGAAAATGTGTTGAACCCCGAAAACCAAACCGTCGCCATTGCGCACTGCAACTGCGAAGAAGACGCGCTTAAACTTGCCGAGGCGGTTAAAGAGCGCGGCGCAACCGACGTAGTTATCGAGTATTACGACCTGTGTACGGGCGCGCACGTCGGACCCGGCACGATAGCGCTGTTCTTTACGGGCAAAGACAGACGCTCCGCCGCAGCCGTTGCGGATGCAAAAAAACGCGGAAAGACAGCCGCGCAGGAAATTTAAAAAGAAACAAAAAAGCTCTCCGCATTACACTGTGCGGAGAGCTTTTTATATTTTTTTACCGTAAAGCGAAGATTTGTTATTCAGAACGTATTCGAGAAAGCTTTTACAGCCGTCAAGAATATCTTCATAAGCCTTTTCGAAGTCGCGCGTGTACCAGGGGTCCGCAACGTCGCGGGGCGATGCGGTAAAGGAACACAGCTTAAAAATCTTCTCCCCGTACTTACCGCCGGTAAGGCGGAGAACGTCCATAAGATTGCCGGAGTCCATTACCAATATGTAATCGCTGTTTTTTACGTCCGCAAGAGAAATTTGCCGTGCCGTATGACTGCCCGGTATTCCGTGCATGACAAGCGTCTTTTTCGCCTGCGGATATATCGGCGAACCTTCCTCGTATTCGGAAGTGCCGAACGACGAAACGCGGAATTCGGAAGAAAGTCCGCGCCCGTCAATTAAATTTTTAAACACCAGCTCCGCCATAGGCGAGCGGCAGATATTGCCCAGACAGACAAACGCTACGCTTACCATCAGTCTCCTATTTTAAGCTTACGCCAGTCGGTGCCGCGCGGAACGTAATTTTCCAGATAATTTATTATCCCGTCCGCATTGTCGAAAGCAGAATACATTTCACTGCATTTAAACGTTATGAATTTACGCTCGGTTACCGTATGCATGAATTTTTCCAAATCGTCGTAATAGCCGTTAATATTGAAAAGCGCCATCGCTTTGTCGTGCCTGCCGAGCTGCTTTAAAGTCAGCACTTCGAAAAATTCCTCAAAGGTGCCTATCCCGCCGGGAGCTATTATAAAAGCGTCCGCGTCGTCTTCCATTATTTTCTTTCTCTCGGACATGGTTTCGGTATAAGTCATTTTTTCGCAGTCATCGTAAATAAGCTCTATCCCGTCCTCGATAAAAAACTTAGGGATAACGCCGTGAATAAACCCTCCGCCGCGTTTAAAACCGCGCGCCGCCGCGCCCATAACGCCCGTCGCGCCAGCACCGAACACAAGCGAATGCCCTCGCGCGGCAAGCTTTTCGCTTAAAGCTTCCGCTTCGTCTATATACAGTTTATCAATGTGCGCGCTCGCCGCGCCGAAAATGCAAATCTTCATACTTTATTATTATATCCCGTATTTATAAAATTGTAAACTTTCAGTAAGTCTTTTAACGCATACCATCCGTATAATTATACGACATAACGGTAATTTTTGCAAGTAAAACCGTCGGTTTATATTTTTCGAAAAAATACCCGCTTTAAGCTTCCGCACTTACTTTTTATGAAAAATGATTACGACGACGGCTTTATCTCCTATTCATACGGGTAGCCGGGCGAAGAATTATTTTTGGTTTATAACCGGACAAAAATACAGATAACGAAATTTTAATAAAGCTTTAAGGCGCGCCCGCGCAACCGTAAATTAAACAAATACGACTTAATATTAAGGCAGCCCTCCGACTTGCGACGGAGGGCTGCAATTCATTTAAACTGTAATTACATTGCGGGACCTGTTGCGGAAGGCGTATATACGCGGGCGGCAAGCTCCTGATTCAGGGCGTAAAGTCCCTTTGCGTCATAGCCGAACATCTTCATTTTCTTAATCTGGTCTTCGGCGTTCTTCTCCTCCTCTCCCTGCTCCTTTATAAACCAATCCAAAAACTGCATGGTTTTGAAATCCTTCTGCGCGAACGCCAGAGAGTAGATATTGTTTATTAGCGAGGTTACGTACTGCTCGTGCTCGTAGCCTGCATTTAAAGGGTCTATATGCTCCTTGAACGTCTTGTCGGGTTTAGCTATTTCGCCGAAGGTTACGCGCACTCCGTTGTCTATCAGATAGCGGCGCATCATCATTGCATGGTCGCGCTCCTCCTGCGCCTGTACTTCGTACCAGTGCGCAAAGCCGTCCAATCCCTCGTCGGCATAATAATTAGCAAAATCCAGATAAAGATAAGCCGAATACAGCTCCTTATTGACCTGGTCGTTTAATAATGCGGCAATTTTATCGTTTAACATTTTTTCCTCCGTAAATTTTCTTTACATCATTGTAATACATAACGGACCAAAAAGCAACTTTTAATTAGCGAAATTACCATTCTTTGACTTGATTCGCCGAAAACAGTACACTGAATTTATTTCACAATATGAATTTTTATGTAGCCGTTATTTCCAATTTATACAGTTTTAACTCTTTCGGGAAAGAAATTTCAAGCCTTTTCTCCGTTGCGGAAAAATCGATTTCCTTGCCCCTCTGCGCTTGGATTATTCAAAAAAATCAATTGCTGTCAGTTCTGCGGTAGAGTACGCCTACTAACACCCCTGCAAGTCATTTATTCTTCCATAAAATAAACATTGGGGATTAACTTCTGTTAACCCCCAAAAACTTGTGTTTAGTTGATAAAAATACTGCCGACAATTATGCAACTTATTTCCGGACATAAATTTCAAGCGCTCTTTCGGTAATCTCGCTTTTGTATCTGTCGATATCGATATAACCTTTCCCTTTTTTATCGTATTTCAAATGTATGGTCGGCAACTCGATATTGAGCAATGCGTCGAGGAGCGGAAGCGAATTTTTGAAATCCACAAGGACCTTACCCGTTGCGTACCCGTTGGCTTTTTGGTATTCGTGCAGTTCTATCAGTGCACCGGCATCATCGGGGAGCGCGATATTTTCGACTTCTTCGCCGTATAAAAAGCGTGCAAAATTGTAAAGTCCCAAAGCAAAAAACGGGAACTGTTTGGTAAATTTATTTTCGCCGAATTCATTCGAGCGGCGCTTGCCTTTGCATATATTATCCAACTCCACGGAAAACCTGTCGAAATCTTTATCGACCAAACTCAAAAGACAGTTTACAACCGCCTTTCCCTCGATTGTAGTTTTAGACTCGGAGTAACGCCTACCGGTATCGACCGCTTCCGCTCGCCACGCTTCCTCGCCGTAGTACAAATACATTACCAGATTTATCAGCCAACCTCTGCCGATTTTACTCTGTACATTTTCCTTCGGGAAAAAACGCTCTATATCGTCGAAACGGTTAGCCGACAGCAACACGGACAATAGGTCCCAATCCGTTGACATCATAGTAAGCCGTTCCAGCGTGGTAACGGTATACAGCGTATCGTCAAGATAACGCATGTCGTCTTCCTGTAACGCAAGCATTGCGCCGAGATACAGAAGATTATAGTCGTCGCCGCCGAGCAGTCTGAGCCACATCTCGATCTGATATTCTTCGGGTTTGTTGAAGAAATCTATATTGCGCCCGATTTGTTCGCGTATAAAGCTATCCATATCATAATAGAAATATGCTTTATCCACGATATCATAATAAAGACTAACCAGCTTATCCTTTTGCGCTTTTGTCATCATGCTGTGGTTTCTCCTTTGCCTATCATATAATTTTACCCCCGCCGCTTTGCGGAGAGGGTATTTGTGCTTCCGACAGGACTTGCGCCTTGAGCGGCGCGCACGGCTGACAGCACAACCGTGTGCTGTCAGGTCGGCGGTAGTTTCCGCCGCCTTCCCTCCCCTCAAGTCTTGTAATCAGCACAAGATAAATCCTGCGGATTAACCGCAAGTTAAGCCTTTGATTTGGTGGACGAGTAAGCCCTGTCGGGCTTCGGTGCGACGGGGCGGTTTGCAAGCAAACCGCTTCCGCTACTCTTGCTTTACCAAAACGGCACGGCGCAATTTATTGCGCCGTGCCGTTTTGGTGGACGAGTCGGGACTTGCACCCGAGTCTTACGGATTAAGGCAGAGCTTTCTACATACTTATTCCGCCTTTTTACTTACTTTGCGCGCGCCGGCGGACGGGCTTACGCAAAGGCATGCCGCTTAAATTTCTTTAAAGCGCGCGGCAGAACGCTTTAAAGATTTACCGTTTGATTAACGCCTGAATACCGCCAACGGCGAACGGTATACGACGGACGGCTTAGTTAAGCCGCGCAAGCCAAGCTTGCCGCTCCTGCGGAGGGGAAAGCTACGACTTTAGAATTCTTAGATTCTGCGTTTAAATTTAATTTTCCGTTTTTACAAAGCCGGACCTTTGGTATGCTTTTCTCATTCTCCGTCCGCAATCGAATCTGAAACTCGCCCGTGTGAAGAATTATTAAAATGCGGAAAAACTCCGCATAATTAATTATATACGATTAACGCCAAAAAAATCAAGCGTTGAAATTTGTTTTTTATTGACATTTATACTCAAATGTTTTAAAGTTATTGCGTAGCATGATTTACACGGTAACGTTTAATCCCTCTTTGGATTATTACGTACAAGTCAATAACGTCAAAAGCGGGGTCGTCAACCGCACCACTTCCGAAAGGCTTGCCGTCGGCGGAAAGGGAATTAACGTTTCCCTTGCGCTGAAAGAGCTTGGCAACGAAACGCTTGCTCTGGGCTTTGTGGCGGGTTTCACGGGGGAAGCCATCCGCGGCAAAGTGACAAAGCTGGGTTTAGACCACTACTTTATAGAGGTCGGCGGACAGAGCAGGATAAACGTAAAAATCAAAAGCAATAACGAAACGGACATAAACGGCACGGGCGCCACCGTCGGCAGGACGGACATAAACAAGCTTGTGCGCAAGCTGAAAGAGCTTTTGAAGCCCGACGACTGGGTTATAATTTGCGGCAGCGTGCCTTCGGGTCTTGACGAAACTACCTACGCCTCCCTTATAAAAAAGCTTAAAAGCACAGACGGCATAAATTACGTTGTGGACGCGTGCGGCAAGCTTCTTACCGAAACGCTTAAATTCAAGCCGTTTCTTATAAAGCCCAACATTTACGAGATGTGCGAAATTTTCAACCTTACGACCATACCGGATATAGAGGGAATTTTCGCCTGCGCGCGCAAGCTGCAAAATCTGGGCGCGAGGAACGTAATCGTTTCCATGGGCAGCGCCGGCGCGGTCATGGTAACCGAAACGGACCAGTCGATGTACGTACGCGCGGCGCGCGGACAGCTTGTCAATTCCGTCGGGGCGGGCGATTCTATGATTGCGGGTTTTATACACGAGTATTTACAGTCCGGCAACTATTTTACGGCGCTTAATTTTGCGACGGCGGCGGGAAGCGCATGCGCGTTTACCGAAAATATGGCTACCAGAGAACAGATCGAATACGTCGAATCTTTAATGCTTTGAGGGCGGGCATGCTTGAAATTTACCGTACCGAAAACGAAAATTTATACGGAAAACTCCGCGCCGTCCTGTCGCGCCATAACTTGGGCGATATACGGATTATGCACAACGAAAACGGCAAACCGTATTTAGAGGGAAACCCCCTCTTTTTTTCTCTTTCGCACAGCGGAAGCACTGCGCTTATTGCGGTCTGCGACAATCCCGTCGGGATAGATTCGGAGATTAAAAGGGAGAAAAAGTTTACCTCCGTCCTCTCCCGTTTTCCCGACGAGGAGATAAAGGAAATTTTTACCTGCGAAGATTTTTTAAAACACTGGGTAGTGCGCGAAGCCTATATAAAAATGCTCGGTTTGACCCTTGCGGAGAAGCTGAAAGACCTTTCCTACGTAAAGGGTACTCTTTACGACGGCAAAAGCGCGGTAAAATGCGGCTTTTTAAGCGGCGAAACGCCCGATTTGGTATACTGCGTATGCACCCAAGCAAAAACCGAAACCGCCGAAATTAAATACTTCGTTTAAAAGCCGAAGCCGCGCGCTTCGGCTTTTTGCCGTCATTTATTTGATTTATAAACGGATATCTGATATAATAAACGTATGATTTGTTACATTATCGCAATGGCGAAGGAAGCCGAACCCGTCATAAAATGTATGAAAGCGGTTACGGACAAAACGGAATGCGGCAGGCGCGTTGTTACGGGAAAGCTTTTTTCAAAAGAATCTGCCGTAATAGTCTGCGGCGTGGGTAAAGTAAACGCGGCGGCAGGAACGCAGTACGCCATAGACAAACTCGGCGCGGACGTAATTGTAAATATAGGCGTAGCCGGCGGACTGAACGGTTCCGTCCGCATAGCGGAAATTTACGGAATAGACGCCGCAGTTCAATACGACTTCGACCTGACGCAACTGAACGGCACGCCGCTTGGCACTTTGGACGAGTGTAAAACAAATTACCTCCCTCTATCCGTTGCGGCGGACTTTTCACAAAAAAAGCTTGCGACAGGCGACAGGTTCAACGACAGCAGGGAAGATTACGAAACTCTTACCCGCGTCCTCGGCGCCGACGTGCGCGACATGGAAGGCGGAGCAATTGCACAGGTGTGCATGCATGCGGGCGTTAAGTGTTACGCTTTTAAAATAATTTCCGATTTGGCGGGAAGCGGAAGCACGACCGAACAGTATCTGAATAATCTTACGCTCTGCTTCGGCACGCTTGAAAAAAATCTTGAAAAAATTACGGAGGCGGTCTGTGGAAAAAATACCGTCGTTTTCTAAAAATCACGATACACTCGGCGTTGGGTTACACGTATGCGGTGAGGCGCACGGCGTAACCACATTCGATTTGCGCTTTAAAAAACCGAACGCTGGCGACTTTATTTCGCCTAAGGCGTTGCACACCGTAGAACATATCATGGCAACCGTACTGCGAAATTCCGATAAAAAGGACTGCATAATTTACTTCGGTCCCATGGGTTGCCGCACGGGATTTTATCTCTTGACCGTAAATCTTAGTTATAACGAAGTTTTGCGGCTTTTAAAGGACGGCTTTAAAGCGGCGCTTGACTTTACTGAAGTGCCGGGAAACAAACGCGAAGAATGCGGCAACTACTCAGAGCACGATTTACCCGAAGCATTGAACGAATGTAAAAAATATTTGGAGATTTTAAATAACCTATGAAACCTTTGGGCGGCGGCTGGGACGAATTGCTCGATCCCCTTTTCAAAGACGAAAAATACCTGAAAATACGCGAGTTTTTAAAAAAGGAATATTCCGAACGCGTAATTTATCCCGATATGTACGATTTGTACAACTGCTTCCGCTACACTCCGCTTAACGGAATTAAAGCGGTAATTTTGGGGCAGGACCCCTATCACGAGCCGAATCAGGCACACGGGCTTTGCTTTTCGGTAAAAAAGGGCGTGACAATCCCCCCCTCGCTTGTAAACATTTACAAGGAAATTTCCGACGATTTGGGCATTAAGGAGCCGGATTGCGGTGATTTGACGAAGTGGGCAAAGGAAGGCGTTCTGCTTTTGAACACTACGCTGACCGTGCGCGAGCATCAGGCAAACTCACATTCCAAATGCGGCTGGGCATGGTTTACCGACAGCGTTATTAAGCTTATTTCCGAAAACACCGAAAACACCGTGTTTATACTTTGGGGCGGAAACGCGCGTAGCAAGGTTCCGCTTATAGACGGCGCAAAGCATTGTATACTGCAATGCGCGCACCCCTCGCCCCTTTCCGCATACAACGGATTTTTCGGATGCAGACACTTTTCAAAGGCGAACGCGTATCTGATTTCCCACGGAAAACAACCGGTAGACTGGGATTTGAATTAAAGGAGATTTATGAAATATATTGTCGTTTTGGGCGACGGAATGGCTGACAGAAAAAACAGCGCGCTTGGCGGCAGGACCTGTCTCGAAGCCGCGCACACACCCGTTTTGGACGAAATTGCGCCGCTTTCGGAGGTAGGTCTTTGCAAAACCGTGCCCGAAGGCTTTAAGCCGGGGTCGGACGTGGCGAACATGTCGGTACTGGGATTCGACCCGAAAAAATATTATACGGGCAGGTCGCCCCTGGAAGCCGTCGCAATGGGCATAAAGCTTAAAGACGACGACGTAACTTTAAGGTGCAACTTCGTCACCCTGTCACAGGACGGACCTTACGAAAGTAAGACCATGTTGGATTATTCCGCAGGCGATATCCCCACGGAGGACGCCGAAATTTTAATAAACTTTTTACAGGAAAAGCTCGGTGAAAAAAATCTGAAATTTCATGCGGGTATTTCCTACCGTCACTGTCTTGTGATATCGGGCGGCGTTACGGGGCACGACCTTACCCCCCCGCACGATATTTCCGACAAAAGCGTTTACGGTCATTTGCCTAAGGGCGAAAACGGAGAGTTTTACGCGGATTTAATGAAGCGCAGCTTTACGCTTTTAAACGACCACCCCGTAAACTTAAAACGCATTAAAGAGGGGAAAAACCCCGCGAACAGCATTTGGCTCTGGGGCGAAGGCACGAAGCCCGCGCTTGAAGATTTTTTCAAGCTGCGCGGCCTTAAAGGCGGAATTATAACCGCCGTAGACCTTGTTAAGGGCATAGGTATGCTTGCGGGCATGCGCCTTTTAAACGTCGACGGAATTACGGGCAATTACGATACAAACTTTAATGGCAAAGCCGAAGCCGCCGCAGACGCGCTTATAAACGGCGGGCTGGATTATGTGTATATCCATATAGAGGCGCCAGATGAATGCGGCCACCACGGCGACTGCGCGCATAAGGTTTACTCTATAGAGCAGATAGACGGTAAGGTCTTGAAAACTCTTTTTAAAAGGTTTGAAAATGCGGGCGAGGATTTTGCCCTTCTCGTCTGTCCCGATCACTCTACACCCTGCGACATCAAGACGCATCTTTCCGACCCCATACCCTATCTTTTGTACACAAACAAAAAAAGTCTTTCAAACGGCGCGAAACGTTATACCGAGGACGAAGCCGCCGCAACCGGCAGTTATCTCAGCGACGGATACAGCCTGATAGAAAAACTTATTTCTTTAAAATAAAATTTTACCGCGGAGGACGAATTTTCGTCCTCCGCGGTTTTGTTATTACTGCGGTTAAGATTTTATAGCGCGCAACAGCGTTAAAAGCGCGTTCTTTTGCTCGCCGTTCAAGGCGCACACCCTGCGTTTTAATTCCGCGTCTATGCCGTTAAAGGCTTCCGCGTCTTCGGCAAAAAATTCCGCCAGCGTTATGCCGAACGCGCCGCAAATAGCGCGCAGGGTGGAAATTTTCGGCTCCGCCTTGCGCATATACAAATTATTCAGCGTGGACTGCGTAAGCATAGCCTCCATCGCCAAATTGTTTACAGACCAGCCGCGTTCCCGACGGAGCGCGTCTATTTTTTCAAGAATTAACATATTCCCTCTTTTGCGGTTTCAAACCGTATTATATACAGGGTTAAAGCCGTAAATGTTTCTACGTTTATTTTATAACGTAATTGAGTTAATATATTAACCTAATTAAATTGACATATTAATTCAAATGGGTTATAATTGCGTAAAACAGTGAAACGGAAAGACAAAAGACAGCGCAAAACGGATTTTCTGAAATATCCGCTGTACTTAACTATACAAATATTTTTGATAATTATTTTCGCAGTGGTAATACTTGCTTCCGCCGCGGCCGGACGCGTAAGCGGCTTTTACCGCAAAGCGAAGCGCCGTTTCGGGAAGAAAAAGTAATTACATAAAGGGTTTTGACCGCGGCGGATATATCTCTCTCGAATTTGCCGTTGCGGATAAAACAGACGGAGCGCATGTTTGCGCTCCGTGTTTTTTAATTTGCCTTCAAACAGCTTTTTTGCTTTTTGAACATGCTGTTGGCTTCGTCTATCATAGTCTTGTTTGCGGGCTGAGGCTCGTAATACCCGCGCGACTGCATCTGGGTAAACAGGCAGAACTGGTTTTCCGCAACGCCCAGAAGATTTGTGGAAAAATTTTTCCGCGCCGCCTTTGTACTTCCCTCGAAAAGCGCGGTGGTATAAATTTCCATAAGTTGCTTTTCAGAATCAAGCATATCCTGCAAAGTGTCCTTTTCGTTAAGAGTGCAATCCATTTTCGTAAGCTTCATTATAAATCAACCTCCCAATAAGCTTAAAAGCGCGCAATAGCGCTGTTCGTGTTCGTCGGCTATTTTGGTAAATACCGCGGCGAGATCTACGTCGGTAAGCGTTTTTGAATACGCCCTGGCCTTTTTGCATAACAGTCCCTCCGTTTTGAGCGCGTCGGATACGAGAGTTAATTCTTTTTCGGTAATTTCTGACATAGTTTAATGTACCTCCGTGCATAATATTGACAGGAATTACGGTTTTTAAACGTAAAAACCGCGCTATTCAAATATTTGACATAAATCGCCCTTTGTGATAAACTTCTGTTATACTTATGAAAAATTCAAGAATTACCGTTGCCCTTACGGGCGTAACCGGCGCAATGGGCGGCGAGGCGCTTAAAAGCCTGACCGAATTGCCCGACGTTGATATCAGATGCATAATTTACGAAGCGGAAAAGAAAATCCCCTCGTTTGTTAAAAAAACAATGAAGAAATATCGCGAACGCATATATGCGTTCGCGGGCGATATCGCCCGTTACGAGGATTGCGAAAAGCTTCTGGACGGGGCGGACTACCTTATCCACTGCGCTTCCATAATTCCGCCCAAGTCCGACCATGACCCGCAAGGGACGTATTTAAGCAACTTTGTAGGTACTAAAAACCTTGTTGACGCCGTAATTGCCGGCGGAAACGAAATCGCCTTTGTGCATATCGCTACGGTAGCCCTTTACGGTAACCGAATGTATCCGCACGTATGGGGAAGGGTCGGCGACCCGATAATTTCAAGCGACTACGACTACTACTCGCTGTACAAGCTGAAAGCCGAACGCTACGTTTTGGAAAGCGGTCTTAAAAAATTCGTTTCTTTAAGACAGACGGCTGTTCTGCACAAATATATGTTTGCCAACAACCTGAAAGACGGTTTGATGTTCCACACTGCCTGGAACTGCCCTTTGGAGTGGGTTACAGACGTAGACAGCGGTATTTTGTGCAAAAACCTTGTTAAAAACGATGCCGAGGGCGCGCTGGACGGCTTCTGGAACGCAATTTACAACATAGCAGGCGGCAAGGAATGCAGAGTAACGGGCTTCGAAACGCTGAACGGCTGTTTTAAATATCTTGTCGGAACGGGCGCAAAAAAATTCTTCAAGCCCAACTGGAACGTTTCAAGAAACTTCCACGGCGTGTGGTATTACGACGGCGAAGAACTGGACAATTTTTTGCATTATCAGAACGAAACGTTCGACAGCTTCTGGACGAGAGTACACAAAAAACACCGCATATTCAAGCTGGGTAAATACGTACCCTCACCCTTGATTTCAAAGCTTGCCATAAAAAGACTTTTTAAAAACACGAACGCCCCCGCCTACTGGCTTAACCACGGCATCGAGGGCAGGGTTAAGGCGTTTTTCGGAAGCAGGGAACAGTTCGAAGCGATAGGCAGCGACTGGACGAAATACAATCTTTTAAACGAAGGAAAGCTTCCCGACGGCAGCGGGATCGACTACGAAGCACTTAAAAACAAAGAAAACGCAAAGCCCTATCTTTTGGACCACGGCTATGACGAAAGTAAACCGCTTGAAAGCCTGACTTTTGACGATTTGGACAAAGCCGCGGCTTTCAGAGGCGGCAAATGCCTTGAAAGCGGCTACAAAGCGGGCGGCGTTCATACAAAAATACGGTGGCAGTGCCGCGACGGACACGAATTTTCCTCCTCTCCGTACACAATATTGAAGGGCGGCTATTGGTGTCCGCACTGCTGCGAGCCCAAACCCTGGCGTTACGGTTCGCTTGCAAAGGATATCCCTTTCTACGCACAGGTATATTACGACACCCACACCAAGGAAGAAGAAAACGACGTTTATCCCCTTGACGAGCACGAGGACGATTTTATTATTGAAAAATGAAAGTAATACTTTACGTTTTTTCCGGCACGGGCAACACCTTGAAGGTTGCCGCGCTTTATAAAAAATTTTTTAACGCGGACGTAGATATTTACCGCATTTCGGAAAAGAGCGGAAACGCTCCCACGCCCGACGGCTACGACCTTGTGGGCATAGGGTATCCCATTCACGCTTTTGTTGCGCCTGAACCCGTTATTAAGTTTGTAAAAAACCTTAAAAGCGTTGCGTACAGGCGGGCGTTCATATTCAAAACCTCCGGCGAGGGATTGCATTTAAACGACTCGTCAAGCTATAAAATACTGAAAATTTTGCGTAAAAAAGGTTATGACGTGACTATGGAAAAACACATTGTCATGCCGTATAACATGATATACCGCCACTCCGACGCTATGGCTAAGCAGATGTGGATTTACGCGAAAGCGCTTGTAAAGCTGAGCGCGGACAACCTTTCCGCCTGCAAACGCGAAAAGATAAAGCTGCGCCGCATAAGAAATTTCTTTATTCCGCCCATTGGCTGGATTGAACAGAAATTTACGCACGCGCACGGTCCCATGTTCAAAATCGACGCGAAAAAATGCGTCAACTGCGGAAAGTGTGCGGCGGTCTGTCCCGAAAACAATATCGTTATAAAGGACGGCAAGTACAAATTCGGCACAAAGTGCGTGCTTTGCATGGGATGTTCGTTCGGCTGTCCAAAGGATGCCGTTCACGTCGGGTTATTCAAATTCTGGAAGGTCAACGGCAGTTACAGACTGGACGAGCTTGCCGCCGATGAAAGCGTTTACTTCCCCCTTGTGCCCGACTGCGCAAAGGGCATTTACAGGCTTTATAAAAAATATTACCGCGAGGCGGATGAAATGCTTGA
Source organism: uncultured Clostridia bacterium (assembly GCA_947053655.1). Lineage (GTDB taxonomy): Bacteria > Bacillota > Clostridia > Christensenellales > Borkfalkiaceae > Coproplasma. Next base: position 2,521 of record CAMRTO010000003.1, on the reverse strand, counting down.
AAACGCGGGTATAGACGTGCAAAGTTATATATAATATAAAGTATGGCAATTAAAAACTTTTTCCTGAATATTGCGCGCGGCGCGGGTATCGGCGTTGCGATGATTATTCCGGGAGTGAGCGGCGGCACCGTCGCCGTTCTTTTGAATATTTACGATAAAATTATCGACGCGATAAATTCCCTGAGCAAGGAATTCAAAAAAAGCGTCTTATTTTTACTGCCTATACTGCTGGGCGCCGCGCTTGCGGTGTGCGCCGCCTACTTTCCGTTAAAATATGCGCTCAAATACGCTCCCCTGCCCACGGTTTTGCTGTTTGCGGGACTTATGACGGGCTCTCTGCCCAAGACGCTTAAAGACGGAATTAAAAAGGGATTTAAAAAATTTAATATCGCTTCGGTGCTTATTCCGTTGGCGGTAGTAATAGGAATTTGCTTTATACCCGGGCTGGGTGACGCCGATTTATCCGCCGATATGCCTGTTTACGGTTACTTTTTACTTGTGCTTATCGGCATGCTGGGCTCCTGCGCGCTGGTAATACCGGGCGTAAGCGGCTCCATGCTTTTATTGATATTCGGGTATTACAATGCTATTTTAAACACCGTGTCCGCCTTAAAGGACAGCTTCGGGCACTCGCTTTTGGTGCTTGCGCTGTTTGCCGCGGGCATAATAGTCGGCTTTTTCACCATAGCGAAAATTATGAAGTTGTTTTTAAGCAAATTTCCGCGCGGTACGACCTGGGCGATTATCGGCTTCGTAATAGGCTCTATCCCCGCGATACTTATAACCTTTCCCGGAAACTTCAAGGCAGAAATTGCCGCGTCGCCGCTTGACTCGGTGCAGATTGCCGTCGGCGCGATATTGTTTATTGCGGGAATTATCGCCGCCTACGCCTTTACCGCCTACGTCGAAGGGAAAAGCAAAGCGTCCCGTATTTCCGAAAAATAAGGCTTCACTGCGTTTAAATTAATATGCAGTGCGGGTTAATAGAAAATCCCCGCGACCGTAAAATTACGGTCGCGGGGATTTTTATTCAATACCGCCGAACGGCATAAAAAAAGCGGACGTAAAGTCCGCTTTTTTAATTGTTAAATTAACTCCGCCTCGTCCGTAGGTTGAACAGCGCCGTTGTAGGTCTGATTGATTACGGGAGACATGTTTTTGTATTCCTTAACGCCCGTGCCCGCGGGAATGAGCTTACCGATAATGACGTTTTCTTTAAGACCGATAAGCGGGTCGACTTTGTTTTTGATAGCCGCGTCCGTAAGCACCCTTGCGGTCTCCTGGAAGGAAGCCGCCGACAGGAAGCTGTCCGTAGAGAGCGCCGCTTTGGTTATTCCCAAAAGCACACGCTTTTGAAGCGCGGGCGTACCGCCGTTTTCTATCGCAACGCGGTTTTCATCCTCTACGGTGAACATGTCGACCGTCTCTCCGGGAAGCAAATCTGTAGAGCCTGCGCTCTCTATCCTTACCTTCCTGAGCATTTGACGGACGATAATTTCTACGTGCTTATCGTTGATGTCAACGCCCTGCGAACGGTAAACGGACTGAACCTGTTCGAGGATATAGTCCTGAACGGCGCGGGGACCGGAAATTCTTAAAATATCCTGTGGATAAACCGAGCCGATGTTAAGCACCGTACCGGGCTGAACGACGTCGCCCGTCTTTACGTGCAGTTCCGCATTGAAAGGAAGCGTATATTCTTTTTTCTGCTCGTTCGTTACGGGGTCGCGGATAATTACGTGCTTCAAATTGTCCTTGTCGTCCACTGTAACCACGCCCGACACCTCGCAAAGCGTTGCACAGCCCTTGGGCTTACGCGCTTCGAAAAGCTCCTCTACACGGGGAAGACCCTGCGTAATGTCGCCCGTCGCCGCTATACCGCCGGTATGGAAGGTACGCATGGTAAGCTGTGTACCGGGTTCGCCGATGGACTGAGCCGCAATAACGCCGACAGCCTCGCCGGGCTGAACGGGTTTATTTGTAGCCATGTTTTTACCGTAGCACTTTGCGCATACGCCGTAACGGGAGTTGCAACTGAATACCGAGCGGATGGAAACTTCCTTTATGCCCGCGGCAATAATTCTCTTTGCGAGCGAGTCGCTCACAAAACCGTTCTGCTCGACAATAATTTCGCCTGTTTTGGGGTCTTTGACCTCCTCCGCAACGAATCTGCCCTGTATTCTGTCCTCAAGCCCTTCTATAACTTCGCCGTTGGGACCGATAATATCCTTTACGACCATGCCGCGCGGCTTTTTGCTGCCTGCCATACAGTCGTCTTCTCTTACAATGACGTCCTGAGAAACGTCGACAAGTCTACGGGTAAGATAACCCGAGTCCGCCGTCTTTAACGCCGTATCCGCAAGACCTTTACGTCCGCCGTGCGAGGAAATGAAGTATTCCAAAACGGAAAGTCCCTGTCTGAAACAGGATTTAACGGGAACTTCTATCTTTTTACCCTGAGGGTTGACCATCAGTCCGCGCATACCCGAAAGCTGTTTCATCTGGTCGATAGAGCCGCGGG
>CAMRTO010000002.1 GCA_947053655.1 uncultured Clostridia bacterium | reverse complement strand
CAGGTGACGGGAGTCGGACCCGCCGAAATCAGCTTGGGAAGCTGACGCCATACCGATAGGCGACACCTGCGTGTATTAAATATACCATAAACACTTAAAAAAGAAAAGCATTTTACAATCGGGGAATAAAAATTTTTTCGTATGGTAATAAACTATACGGAGGCAATACATGAACCCTATTAAAGAAAAATCAAAAAGTCTTGAAAACAGTTTTTTACCGCTGAAAAAAATGTATCCCAAAAGCTATAATAAAGCCAAAACGTCGCCCTATACCAAGACGCGCGTAATTTTAATGAACGGAACCGAGTTCGAATCGCAATGGTTTATGCATCAATTTGCAAGACACTGCAGCGAACCCGAAATTCTGTCCGCCCTTGCCGTAGTACGCAGGCAGGAACAGCAACAGCAAAAGCGCATAAGCTGTTTAAAACCCTTAAACGAAAGCATTTTGGAAACTACGATAGCATACGAACAGCTTGCCGTCGATTTAACGGCAGTCCTTGCAAGACATGAAACGGACGTCAACAATATACAGGCTTTGAATTTTGCCTTACTGGAAGATTTCGACCACCTCTACCGTTATGCGAATCTTCTTAAAATGGACAAAAACGAAGACGCCGATATGCTGGTTGGAAAATTTACCGAAATAATGCCCGGCAGGCCCACCGTAGCCGAACACAGGTATCCTTCCGACGACGTATCTCCACACATGACGGCGGAAAAAGCGGATTTGTATACAAAGCTTGTTGCAAGCACCATAACCGCGGCGGAGCAACAGACGATGAACTATTATATGAACATAGCCCAGTGGTATAAAAACGATTTGGGACGCAAACTTTACGCGGAAATAGCAATGATAGAAGAGGCGCACGTTACGCAATACGAAAGCCTTAAAGACCCCAATCTCACTTGGCTGGAACAGTGGGTAATGCACGAATACTGCGAATGTTGGCTTTACTACTCGGCAATGCAGGACGAGCGCGACGAAAGCATAAAGAAAATTTGGACAGAGCATTATAAAATGGAAATTGCCCACTTAAAAACCGCGGCAAAGCTTTTAAAGAAGTATGAAAACAAAACGTTCGAATCCGTCTGCGGGACAGGGGAATTCCCTCAACTTTTAAAACTCGGCGGCAATAAAGAATATATCAGAAAAGTATTGCAGGACACCGTAAAAATGACAGCAGACAATACGGAAACTATACGCGACTTCAAGGACATAAGGAAAATACCCGACGGTCATAGATATTTCGATTATCAAAAATATATGTCGGGCGACCCCGAAAAGAATGCGTCGCATCTTGTTATAAAGAAAGCTATCGAAAGGCTCGGTCAGGATTACAGATATCAGGACAGCGAACACCCCGTAAAAGAACTGAGAAACCGCAAAACGGACAACGTCAGCATTTCCAGAACGAAGTAAAAAAGCTACCCGCTCAGCGGGTAGCTTTTTTATTGTCTTTAACGTAGCGTTTAAGCGATTTGAAGGTTTGCTTTTCCCCTTCCTCTTTAAGCATTTTCAAAAAGTAACGCAACTTTTCGCAAGTTAGAGGATTCATCCCCTCTTTGTCCGTTTTACTTTCGAAGTACTCAAGGGGTTTATCGTCTGAATATTTATCTTTTAAATAAATTTTGCAGGCGGCTATCCTGTCGCAAATCATTTCCGCAAGATACTTTGCAGGCATTTCAACAAACATTCTCCTGCCGTCCGCAAAGTCCGTCCAGTACTCGAAGTGATGCTTGTTCCTGCCCTTATGATGTAGCCAGGCTGGGGAATAGCCCAGCTCCTCGCGCTCTTTTGCCTGAGGACTGCGATAACCCTGATAGTATTTTGCTCCCGGGAAAAACTCTGCCGGGCTGAATTTTGAAATATCGTGAAAAAGACCCTGTCTTATAAGTCCGCACTTAAAACAAAGCTTTCTCACAGTACGCCTGTGCCGGCATACCGTTAAAAAATGTCTGATAATATGCATATTGTTTTGAAGAAAGAATCAGGGCGAAAGCTCGCCCTGAATTTAAATTTCGTATACTATTGTTACGGGTCCGTCGTTGTACTGACTGATTTTCATGTCCGCGCCGAATACTCCCGTTTTTACGGTTACGCCGTATCCGCGCATTAATTCGGCAGTCCTTTCATAAAGCAATTCAGCCTTTTCCGGTCGCTCTGCGGCAATAAAATCAGGACGGTTCCCGTGCGAGCAGTCCGCTAAAAGCGTAAACTGAGAAACAAAAAGAATTTCACCGTTCACGTCGAGCACGGACTTATTCATTTTACCGTTCTCATCCTCGAAAATCCTGAGCCGCACTATTTTTTTTGCAAACGCTTCCGCCTGCTTTTCGGTATCTCCGACTTCTACGCCGAAATATACCGTAAGCCCGAACGGGATTTCCGATATTAATTTGCCGTCTACGGAAAGCGAAGTTTTACCCGTCCGCTGAATTACGGCTTTCAAAATTTATTTGCCTACGCGCGACATATATTCGCCCGTGCGGGTATCGATACGGATAACCTCGCCTTCTTCGACGAACATGGGCACTTGAATTGTCGCGCCGGTTTCAACAACGGCGTTTTTCATTGCGTTTGTAGCGGTATTACCCTTTACACCGGGCTCGCACTCCGTAATTTTAAGTTCAACAAAGTTTTCGGGCTCTACCGAGAAAGCCGTGCCGTTAAGAGATTTAACCGTAACGGTATCGTTTTCTTTTATAAACTTCAAAGCTTCCTCTACCTGCGATAAGTTCAAAGTAATCATGTCGAACGTATCCGGATCCATAAAGTAATAGAACTCGCCGTCGGTATAGGAATAAGTCATTTTCTTGGTTTCAACCTGTGCGGTTTCAAGCTTAGCCGTAGGGTTAAACGTTATGTCCGACAAAACCTGTCCTGTAACAACGTTTTTAAGCGTAGTTCTTACGAACGCCGCGCCCTTGCCGGGTTTTACGTGCTGGAATTCGGTTACTGTATAAACGCCTTTACCGTTATACTCGAAAGTGGAACCTTTTCTTATATCTCCTGCCAAAATAGATGCCATAATTTAAAACTCCTTATTATGCCGTTTTGTTTTTTATAATATCATTAATTTTTTATCGGAATCGGTAAGACTGACCGTTTTTCCCGCTTTTAACGTTACGGTATCTTCTATCCTTATACCGAAGCTTCCCGCAAGGTAAACCCCAGGCTCGTCCGAAAAGACCATACCGTCTTTCAATACATCTTCGCTTTTGGGCGAAATGTAAGGGAATTCGTGTACGTTAATTCCTATTCCGTGCCCGAGCGAATGAGTGAACAGTTTGTCCAAGCCGTAGTTTTTCAAACAGTCCCTTGCAACGGCGTCCGCCGTTTTCCCCGTCATGCCGGAAACGACTTTCTCTTTGACAAGCATATGCGCTTCCAAAACGTGTCCGTATGCTTTTTTGAAATCGCCGTGTTTGCCGTCTTCGCCGAAAAGAAACGTCCGCGTACAATCCGAACAGTAACCGCCGTATTTGCAACCGAAATCTATAAGAACTATATCGCCGAATTTTAATTTACGCAAACCAGTTTCGTGGTGAGGAACGCTTGAATTTTCACCGAAGGCCACAATTGTTGAAAAGCTTGTGCCGCTTGCGCCGAATTTGCGCATAAGGTATTCAAGCAACGCCGCAACTTCGTTTTCCGTCATACCCTCTTTAATATCGCCCAAAAGAGCCGTAAATGCTCTATCAGCAATTTCGCAAGCCTTTTCTATATAAGCCAACTCGTAATCTTCTTTAACTGACATAGCTTGGGTAAAAGCCGGCAAGCTGTCTACGATTTCAAGACCGGTAGACTTCAATTTTTCATAATCAGGCACCAGCATTTTTCCTACCGGAACCGCTACCTGTCTATACTTTTTTAACAAATTTTCCAAAGGAGAAACAAATTGCACAACCGAAATTCCGGTATTTTTAAGGGCGTTTTCGGCTCCCTCTAAATAGCGTGCATCGGTATAAAAAGTTGTTCCTTCTTTGTCGCTTAATACATAGCCGAACGACGTTTCGATGCCGGTAAGATATTTTCTCAAATCTTCAGCCTGCGTCAAAACGGCTTCGGCATTGACAAGCCCGTAAATTTTATTTGCGTTGGTATGAGCCATAAAACACCCGCTTTAATATTACCAGAAATTTACTTAAATGTCAACAGACGAGTATATACGTTTCATCTCGACAGCGTCTTCCGCCTGCGTACCCGCGCTTTCGCTTACGATATACGGTTCCAGTTTAAGCTGCTTTAACGCCACGGCAAGCGGTTCAAACTCCGGACCGTATTGCATATCTTCAAAAGTAAGATGCTTTATCTCGCCTTTTCCGCCGTACATTATTTTTGAAAAATGAACGTGGAAATGCTTTACTCTTTCATATCCGAGTTCGGAAATCATATATTCCAAACGCAATTTGTAGTCGTCCGCCGTTTTAAGACTTCCCTGCTCTCTGGCGTTTATGTGTCCGAAGTCTATGGCGGGCAAAAATATTTTATCGATTTTGCAGAAACCGACGACCTCTTCCAAAGTACCTATCTGTGCGATTTTGCCCATAGTTTCGGGGCAAAAATAAAGGTCGTCGAAATTATTCAAATAAATATAATCTCTTAAAATTTTAAGTCTGTCCGCAGTTTTTTGTACTGCTTCTTCACGCGTAGCCTTACCCTGCGCCGCAGGATGAAACACAACCCTTTTCCCGCCGAAAAGTTTTAAAAATTTCGCACTCGACAGAACGTAATTATAAGACTTCTGCGCCGCTTCGTCTGCCGGATTGGCGAAGTTTATAAAGTACGGTGCGTGTACGCTGATTTCAATGTCGGATTCCTTAAAGGCTTGACCTATTGTCTGCGCTTTGCCCTCCGACAACAGAATACCTCTGCCGAAGGAATATTCATAGCAGTCCAATCCGAGGTTTTTACAATACCCCGCCGCTTCTTCCGTATGTTTGTATCCCAAAGAATAAAACGCTTCACCGTTACCGCTCGGTCCGAACTTAATCACCTGAATTTTCCCCGTTAATAGTTTCCGAAAAACCGCCTTGACTTTCCGCTATTTCTTCTGCGGTCATTTTGCGGTAAACAGTCATTGACAGACCCGTATCGTTGACAAGAATGTCTTTCGGGCATTTAAGCATTTTATACGTGCAGAACAAATCACCCGCCGCGCCTGCGATGTTTCCGGTTTGCAAAAGCCATATGACCCAAAACCAGACACCGCTGTGGAAGAACACCGTCAAAACGGCAAATATTATTCCCCAAAGTACAACAGGCGCAAGAGAAATTAAAATATAATGCTTTTTATCGAAATATGCGGTACTGCCGGCGTAAGCCGCCCAGCCTTTAAAACCGAAATTAAGCTTCGCTTTAACCGATAAATACATTACGAGTCCGTGAGTCGCCTCGTGTAAAATTATATAGGCAATATAACCTATTACCAATACGCCCAACGCAATAAAATCTTCCGCGTTACCGTTGATATCGAGCTTTTCTATAAACCAGCCTGCGACTATCATTACAGCCGAAATAAAAAGAGCCAGACTTTGGATTGCCCAAAATTGCGTTTTATTCTTTTGTAAATCGATTTTGCCTAAAACGGTATAATCAGACGGCAGTTCTTTATGGCACATTACTTTGTCAAACCTTCTGCTTTGCCCGCTTCAAATCTTCTTTAAGCTGTGCTTTAAGTGCTTCGGGCGAATCGAATTTTTCTATATCCCTGATATACTCGATAAATTCTATGGTGACGGCTCTGCCGTACAGCGCGCCGACATAGTTGTAAATATGCGCTTCCAATACGTTGCTTGTCTCGTCAAAAGTAGGGCGCGGACCGTAACTTGCAACGCCGACAAACTCCTCGCCGCTGACAATGCACTTTACCTTATACACACCTTTTTTGACCTCTACCTTATCGGAAGGGTAACGCATGTTGACTGTAGGAAAGCTTAAAAGCTTTTTGCCCCTGTTGGCTCCTTCTATTACAAAGCCCGTAACATAGTAATTTCTGCCGAGAAGGGCGCCGGCTTTAACCATGTTGCCGCCCTCTATGCACTGCTTGATAAGCGTAGTGCTGACCTTTTCGCCTACGTATGTTACGTCTTTGACAGGCATAAACCAAACGCCGTTTTCATCGTCTTCGGCATAACTTTTTATGGTAGAAGATTTACCTTTCGCATCGGCACCGAAACGGAAGTCGCGCCCGCTCATGTAAGCTTTTACATTAAGTTTTGCATCCAGAACATCCAAAAATTCTTTCGGAGTGGTCTTTTTGAACTGGGCGTTATAATCAACGGCAAGCACGAATTTGACGTTGAACTGTTCGAGAATTTCCAATCTCTCCTCAAACGTAAACACCTGTCTTCCGCCTTTTCCGTTCGTAAACATCATTACGCCCAAATCAAGTCCATTGATTTTGGCCTGTAATTTTGCTTTTTTGAGAAGCTCGGCATGTCCGATGTGCAGTCCGTCAAAGCAACCCAAAACAAGCAGACAGGGGAAAGCATACTCGTCTTCGTTGTACTTGATGATTTCTAACATAATTTTGTCCTAACCTTTAAATTACTGTGTTTTACTTCGGCAAGTCCGTAAAACGAACCGTCTGTATAAAATATTTTATAAATTCCGTCCGGAAGCTTACTTTCGACCGTCAATCCGTTGAACAGTTTTTTCGCTTCGCTTTCCGAAGGATAAACGCATCCGTAAGGCAATACGCTTTCGGTTGCGATTATAAAATCACCGATATTTTCCGCCGTAAGCTTGTCCGTAGAAACGGCTTTATCAATAGTAAACGCGCCGCTACGCGTCCTTACAAGCGCACTCATTACGGCACACGTGCCCAACAGTTTTCCCATATCACGCGCGATAGAGCGAATATACGTTCCTCCGCCGCACTCTATTTCAAATGAATAAGAATCTTCGTCGACTTTTTTCAAAAGTTTTACGGAATGAATAATAACTTTTTTGGGCGGCAATTCAAAATCTTTACCCTCGCGCGCAATCTGATACGCACGTCTTCCGCCTATGTTTTTCGCACTGAAACACGGAGGAATCTGCAAAACCTCGCCGCAAAGATTATCTAAAACGCTAAGTATCGCGCTTTCGTCGGGAACAGGCGCGCCTGTTTTCGTTATGGTTCCGGTAGTATCCAAAGTATCGCTGTCTATACCGAAGCGGAATGTAGCCGTATAAGTTTTGCGTTTATCCAGAAAATAATCGAATAAGCGCGAAGCTTTGCCTACCGCCACCGGCAGAACGCCGCTCGCCATAGGGTCAAGAGTACCCATATGACCGCAAGGCGTATTCGTAAGCCGTTTTATCTTATTGACTTCCTGCGCGGAGCTTACACCCACGGCTTTATTAACGACTATAAAACCCGTCATAAATTACGGTTTACCGCCTCAGTCAGTCGTTCGATAACTTCTTCTATCTCGCCGAAAATCATGCAACCGCTTGCAAGCACATGTCCGCCGCCGCCGAAAGTCGAAGCCACGGCATTAACGTTAACCGTACCTTTGCTCCTCATGGAAATTTTGTACTGACGTTTTTTAACTTCCATTAAAGATATGGAAACCTCTACTCCGTCTATGGTTAAAGGGAAGTCAACAAATCCCTCCGTAAGGCTTTTATCCGCGGCAAATTTTTGCAAATCGTCTTGCGTTGTGATTATAAAAGCAAGTTTATCGCTTAAAGCAAACCGCATACCGCCCATAACCTTCGCATATAAAAGCGCGCGCTCTTTAGGTTGACGGGCATACATATTGTAATTAATTTTATTTACGTCCGCGCCGCTTTTCCTAAGATAAGCAGCCGTTTCAAAGGTTTTTTCGCTTACGTCGCAATGAGTGAAGTTTCCGCTGTCCGTTATCAGTCCCAGCATCAATAAATCGGCTATTTCATTTGTAATTTCAAAACCTGCCGCGCGGAGAATTTCCGTCAATACTTCGCAACTGGCTGGACAATTACAGACGTAATTTAATTTACCGTAACCGTTATTGGAAAAATGATGGTCGATATTTATTGTGGTACCGGAAAATTTAGAGTATGCTTCCGCAAATATTCCCATACGCGCAACGTCCGCGCAATCGACGGACACGAATGTATCATATTCCGATTTGTCCGAAATACTGCGTATGACAGCCCTTTCGGGTATTATAAACGAAAATTTCTGCGGAGGCAAATCCTCGCAAAACATCGTCGCCGTTTTGCCCGCGTTTCGCAAAGCAACGCAAAGGGCAAGTCCTGCCCCCAAAGCGTCGCCGTCGGGACGGGCATGACAAAACACCGCGACGGACTTGGACTGTTTAAGTTTTTTTACAATTTCCGAAAGACTGTTATTCGTCATTATCTTCAGCTTCGAGACCGCTTAAAATTTTATCTATCTTATTTCCGTATTCCATACTTCCGTCAAGGTGAAACCTAAGCTCCGGAACAGTTCTTATCCGCATTACTTTGGCAAGCTCATGCCTTATAAATCCGGCATTCTCGCAGATAATATCAAAGCTTTTTTTACTTTTTTCTCTGTCTGTATCGAATACGCTTATATATATTTTAGCACTTTTCAAATCGGGCGCTATATCTGCCGACGTAACGCTAATAATCGTGCTTAGTTCGGGATAAACGTTTTTCAGTTTATTAGATATGACCGCAGAAATTTCCTTTTGAAATTCTCCGGAAAGACGGTCTCCCCTGGTTACTTTCATGCTTGTTCCCCTTTATGCGGCAACCTGTTCGATAATGTAACACTCTATTATATCGCCGACCCTGATATCGTTAAAGCCTTCGATTGCGCAACCGCATTCAAACCCGAAAGCAACTTCTTTCACGTCGTCCTTAAAGCGTTTAAGCTGTTTGACGTTGCCCTCGACGACTAGGACATCATCCCTGTAAATACGCAGTTTGCCTCCGCGGATAATTTTACCGTCAAGCACGTAGCACCCCGCGATATTGCCGACGCCCGTAATTTTGAACGTCTGACGCACTTCGCACTTACCGAGATACACCTCGTGATATTTAGGCGAAAGCATACCCTTCAAAGCCGCCTGCATATCGTCAAGCAAATCGTAAATAATTCTGTAGCTTCTTACGTCGACTTTGCTTCTTTCGGCGAGAACTTTCGCCTTTGCGTCCGGACGCACGTTAAAGCCCAAAATTATGGCATTTGAAGAATCCGCAAGCATTACGTCCGTTTCCGTTATGGCGCCGGCGCCGCTGTGAATTACTTTAACCTGCACTTCCTCATTGGAAAGTTTGACTACGGACTGCTTTACAGCCTCGACCGAGCCCTGCACATCGCCCTTGATTATGAGATTGAGAGTTTTGAGATTACCGTCCGCAATCATGCCGAACATTTCTTCAAGCGAAACCTTAGATGCCGCTTTAATTTTTGCATCGCTGACTTTTCTCTTTCTCTCGTCGATGACTTCTTTCATAAGAGCCTGTGATACGGCAAAAATGGAATCTCCCGAATTGGGAACTTCGTCGAGTCCGAGAATATTTACCGCCATAGACGGACCCGCTTCTTTTACGATTTTTCCGCTGTCGTCTATCATGGCACGGACTTTTCCGGTTACTGTACCCGATATTAAATTATCGCCTGTGTGAAGCGTGCCGTTCTGTATAAGTACCGTAGCAACGGGACCCTTACCTTTATCGAGGCGCGCTTCGATAACGACGCCGCGCGCTTCTCTAGCGGGATTCGCAAGAAGTTCTTTCATTTCCGCTGACAGAAGCAAGCTTTCCAAAAGATTGTCTATGCCCTCGCCCGTTTTGCATGAGATAGGACAAACTATGGTTTTCCCGCCCCATTCCTCGGGAACGAGGTCGTAAGTCGTAAGCTCCTGCTTTACCTTTTCGGGATTGGCGCCTACTTTATCCATCTTATTGACGGCAACGATTATCTGAACGTTAGCGGCTTTTGCATGATTTATTGCCTCGATAGTCTGCGGCATTATACCGTCGTCTGCGGCAACGACCAAAATTACAAGGTCGGTAACCTGCGCACCGCGCGCACGCATTGCCGTAAACGCTTCATGCCCGGGCGTATCGATAAAGGTTATTCCCTTGCCGTTTACGTTAACCGTATAAGCGCCTATATGCTGGGTTATACCGCCCGCTTCGCCTGCGGCGCAATTCGCCTTTCTTATATAGTCCAAAAGCGAGGTTTTGCCGTGGTCTACATGACCCATAACCGTAACAACGGGAGCGCGCGGAACAAGACTTTCTATCTCCTCCACGGTGTCCGCCTGTTGTTCGAACAAAACTTCTTCGGCGGTTTTTTCCGGCTTATATTCAAGCTCTATTCCGAGCCCTGCCGCCAAAAGCGCGGCGGTGTCGTAATCTATAGACTCGTTTACGGTCTTCATAATGCCCTCTTTGAAAAGGCGCTTGGTTATATCCACTGCGGAAATACCAAGCTTTTCCGAAAGCATTTTCAAAGGGATATCGTCCGTTGTTACGACTGCGCGTTCTATTTTTATAGTCTGCGCGCTCTGCTGTTTCTTGTCTTTCTTTAATCTGAGTTTTCTGTAACCGCTCTTATTTTCGTCAAAGTCCTCTACCGACGCGCCCTGCTGTTTCTGCAATGCGCGTTTTGAAACCGTATGTCTTTCCTTATCGACATAAGTTCTGTCGAAGCTTTGCTTCTTTTTATCCGGTCCGAAATTTTTAACCTTATTGGGCTGAGCATTTGCCGCGGGAGCGGGCTGCACAGCGCCGTTGAATTTCTGCGGCGGGCGGGGACGGTTGCCGTCGTTGTTGACGTAAGACGGACGCTCTCCCGCACCGCGGCGAACGTTATCCGTCCTGTTAACGAAAACCTTGTTTTCCGCAGGTTTTTGACGGGGAAGATTTACAGGCTGAGTCTGAGAATGAGTCTGTGTTTGAGACTGGGGCTGTGACCGGGTTTGAGGTTGCTCCTGCTTTTCGGGCTTAACCTCCTCAACCGGCTTTTCAGCCTCGGCGGTAGCTTTAGCCATAGCCGCCTGTTCTGCCGCAAGCTTTTCGGCGGCAATCCTTTCTTCTTCAAGTTTTTTAAGCTGCTTTGCGTTTTCCAAATCCGAAAGCTTTTTTAAAATTTCGGCAACGTCTTTTTCTGCGGCGCCGACTTTTTTAGATAATTCGGCAATTTTTCCGCCTGTGATAAGCTTGCCTATTTCTTCAATATTTTCGTATTTTTTTGCCATATTTTATTAAATGCCTCCGGTATATAACTCGCAATTAGTATCACCGCTGTCGACTATCGCTTCCGCAAGATTTTTATCCGTTACAGCAGCCAGTCTGCATAACGGTTTGTTGACTATGTCTTCAAATCCTTCTTTACAAATAAGAAGCGGACAGCCGAATTTGTTTTTGAATTTCAAAGCATATCTCAAAGAATTGTTTGCCGCTTTTCCGTCAAGAATAAGCAGATAAACGTTTTTTTTGAGAGTTCCGATAGTATTTGAGCCGAGAACGATTTTTCTCGCTTTCAAGCAGAAACCCACGTAAGTTTTCAGCTTACTTTGCGCCAAGGTATTCCTCCTCGATTGCGGCGTACACGTTGGCGCTAACCTCGCAAGAAAAAACTTTATTCAACAGCCGTTGCTTTTTCAGCTTGGCAACGCACTCCGCGCTGTCGCAGATGTATGCCCCGCGTCCCGACGCTTTGGAAGAAAAATCCAGAAAGATTTTACCGTCGCCGTCTTTTACGACGCGTAACATTGACCTTTTATCTTTCAGCTCTCTGCAAGCAACGCACATTCTCAAAGGAATTTTTCTTAACTTTGACATCGGTTAATTTTCTTCGTTTTCTCCGCTGTTTTCGTTATTTTCTTCCGCGCCGAAGCCCATCTTTTTTGCGGCGCTCTCGCTCTTTACGTCTATTTTCCAACCGGTAAGCCTTACCGCAAGACGAGCGTTCTGTCCGTCTTTACCTATTGCAAGAGAAAGTTTATCGTCAGGAACGACCGCCATGGCTGTCTTTTCGCCGTCAAGTTGAGTTACCGAAATAACCTTTGCGGGAGAAAGCGCTTTTGCTATAAATTCCAAAGGATTTTCCGACCAGGGAATTATATCGATTTTTTCGCCTTTCAGTTCTTCTACTATGGCGTTGACCCTTGCCCCTTTATTGCCTACGCAAGCGCCGACGGCGTCGACTCTTTTATCCTCTGAATAAATTGCTATTTTAGTTCTTGCGCCGGGCTCGCGGCTAATAGATTTAATTGTTACGGTGTTTTGTTTAATTTCCGGCACTTCTTCTTCGAAAAGTTTTCTGACAAGCCCGGAAGAAGAACGGCTTACAAGCACCTGCGCACCGCGGAAATTGTTTTTTACTTTTTTTACGAACACTTTGATTCTGTCGTTTACGTTATACGTTTCGCCGGGGACCTGATCGGAAGGAAGCAACAGCCCCTCTACCTGGCCCTTACCGAATTCGATAATAATATTTTTTGCGTCTATTTTGCGCACTACGCCCACAAGAAGCTCGCCCTCTTTATCGGAATATTCGCTTACGGCGGCGTCTCTTTCGGTTTCGTTCAGCTTCTGCAAAATTACCTGTTTAGCCGTCTGCGCAGCTATACGGCTGAAATCCTTGGGAACGAATTTTTCCGCAACTTTGTCGCCGACTTTATAACTCTTTTTAATAGCGCGGGCGTCTTCAAGAGAAATCTCGCTGTCTGCGTCCGTAACTTCTTCAACGACGTTTCTTACGGTAAAGAAATCTATTGTGCCTTTTTCGGGGTTAAGCTTTATGTCTATAGCCCCTACCGCGCCCGTATACTGCTTTTTGAAAGCAGAAGAAAGCGCGTTGACAAGCGCGTCCAGAAAAACCTGTTCGGGTATTCCTTTTTCTTTTTCCAAATCCGCAAGCGCAGCAAAAAAGTCTTTATTTGTCATTTTTAATCTCCTGACATTGAAAATGGTCGTATATTTTAATCTGACGCTCAGTCAAATTTAATTGCTTTATTTATTTTGGCTATTTTGTTGAAACTGAGTTTTATTTCTTCCGCGCCGGTTTTCACGGTAACGGCGTTTTTGTCGTAATCCGTCAAAACGCCTTCCAGAAACTTTTTACCTTTAAGCGGAGCATATAATCTTATTTCAACTTCCTTTCCGAGATTCCTCTCGAAATCGCGCTCGGTCTTAAACGGTCTGTCAAGCCCGGGGCTTGAAACGTTCAAAGTGTACGGCGCGCCGTACGAAGGGTCGATTTCGTCAATAGGTTCCATAATCGCGTTATGAAATTTTTCGCATGTATCCAAATCGACGCCGTCGGAAGTTTCTATAAAAACCGTAATAGTCTCCGTACGCTTGTCGCAGTCCACTTCCACTATCTCTATGTCCATAGATTCGGCAATCTTTTCAAGAAAAACACGTAAGTCTTCAACAGGTTTAAAATTCATATACGCTCTTATATAAGTATTGAGTGCCTGTAAGTAGGCACTCAATCTCAACTTTAGATTAAGGTTGAGATTATTTTAACATACCGCGGTTAAAAAATCAAGCTTTATTGCATATTTGGTAAAGATTTTTTTATTTTTATAAGCTCTATGAAAATTTTAGCCGTTACAAGCGCGTCGTCAACCGCCCTGTGATGATTGAATGAAATACCGAATTTGTCCGCAACGGTATTAAGCTTGTAGTTAGACAGAAAAAGAATCTCCTGCGCAAGCGGTATAGTGTCTATAAGTTTTCTTTCAAGCATATAACCGGACTTAGCGCAATAGTACTCTACAAATTTAAAATCGAACCCCGCTATGTTGTGCCCGACAAGAATACTGCCGTCGCAAAATTTATAGAAATCGGGCATGACCTGCTCCTCCGTCGGCGCGCCGTCAACCATAGACTGCGAAATGCCCGTTAGCTTTATAATTTCTTCCGAAAGTTTTCTCTGCGGATTTATAAAAGTAGAAAAGCTTTCGCAAATTACCCCGTCTTTAATTTTAAATGCGCCAATCTCGATAATTTTATCCATATTACCGGATGACGGCGAGGAATTAAGACCCGTCGTTTCCAGATCGAACACCACGAAAGATTTACCTTTAAGACACTCCGGTACCGAAACGTCGGCAAACATGTCGGTCTGGGCAATGTCGGAATACGGCTGCGGCTGTACGTGCACGTAATATTTTGGTACGGGCTTGGATTCTCGCTTTTTCGGTACGAACCCTTCGGGAATCCTGCCGTAATCTATTGTGTTTGCCGTAAACCGTATGAATCCTTTAAACAGCTCTGCCTTGCCCGTACAGACTATGCTGTCGCCGACCTTGAGAGCGCGGATTTTATCAATGCTTTTAAGTCTCGTAAAATACGTAACGCGGAAATACGCCGTGTTGTCGTTAAGCGTAAAATTATAATAAATTTTTTCCTGATTTTTAGAGTTTGTATACGTACGCTCGGTTATATCTTCTATTCTGCCGCACACAACGACCTTTTCGCTTTCGAAATTCATGTCGCTGAGATAAACGGCGTTTTCCTGTTTTTCGGTTCCTTCTATAAATGCGAAATCTTCTATTTCGAATTTGCGGACGGGAATTTCGTATTCTATATTTTCTTTCCTTTCTTCCGTCACCAAATCCATAGCGTTTTTGCCGCCCAAGACGGTACTGCCGGAAAAATTGCCGCAGTAATATTTTGAAAGATATCCGTTGACGGTCGTGCATATGTCCGTAGACGCAAACGTCGGCATGACTTTAACGGTGTAAGAAAAACCGTCCTCACACCTTTTTACTTCGATATCGTCTTTATCGAGCGTAACAAACAAAGCCTTGAAATTTTCACGCACGGCCTCCAAAACTTTTTCCGCAACCATAGCGCAATCGGGCGTAAGTTTGGAAATTTCCACTTTGCAGGCAAACGCTTCGGGAACGCGTTTTCTTACCGCGGCTTCCGCGGCTTTGCAATCATTACCGGAATAAATTTTGTCCGTTATTATTTTTACCGTTACGGTATTTGCAGAGGTTTCCAAAACCACGGAATTTATTATCGCGTTATTCAATCCGTCGGCACGGCGGATTTCTTCAAGCAAACCGTCAATCATTTAAAATACCGTCAATCTCCTTAAAAAATTCTTCTTCCGCACTTTCCGACGGAACACGCCTTTTTATTTTACCGTCGGCGAAAATAACGCAGTAGTCTTCCGCGCCCGCAATTCCCAAATCGCAATGCTTTGCCTCGCCCGGTCCGTTTACGACGCACCCCATAACCGCGATTTTCAAAGGCTTCGAAAATCTTTCCACATACGCGGAAACTTTTTTTGCCAGACCCATGGAATCCCACCGGCACCTGCCGCAAGTCGGACACGATACAACGTCCACAAAATTTTTGTCCAGCCCGACGGCGCGAAGTATACGTTTTGCCGCAAAAATTTCTTTTACGGGATCGTCCGTAACCGATACCCTCAACGTATCGCCTATACCGTCGATTAGCAGGGCGCCGAGCGCCGCGGAAGATTTAACCACAGCCATTTCCTCCGTTCCCGCCTCCGTTACGCCGATATGCAGCGGATACTCGGTTTTTTCTGAAAGAGTGCGGTAAGCTTTAACAGTAAGAGGAACGTCGGAAGCTTTAACGGAAATAACGATATCTTCTACGCCATACTTTTCCAGAATATGAACGTTGCCAAGCGCGCTTTCCACAAGCGCCGTTTTGTTTACACCGTATTTTTCAAGAAACTCTTTCTCTATACTGCCGGTATTCGCACCTACGCGGACGGGAATTCCGTGCGCCTTAATGCAATCGGCTACATACTTGATTTCCTTTTCGCCGCCGATGTTTCCCGGATTTATACGAACTTTATCGCAACCGTTTTCAATAGCGGCAACTGCCAACCTGTCCGAAAAATGAATATCCGCAACAAGAGGTATATTTATTTTATCTTTTATTGTTTTTATAGCCAAAGCGTCGGCATCGTCCAGAACGGAAACGCGTATAATCTCGCACCCCGCTTCTTCAAGCCTGCTTATTTGCCGAACGGCGGCTTCCGTATCGGATGTCTTTACCGTACACATGGATTGAATTTTTACGCTTTCGCCACCGCCGACCGTAACGCCGCCGATATTAACTTTTCTCGTTGTTTTACGGTTCATAATTTCACAAAAATTCAGACAGCGGTTACACTGTCTGAAAATCCTTATTTTTTATTTTCCATCATTCTTTGAAGTTCTTCCATAAAGCTTGGTATATCCTTAAAAGAGCGGTATACGCTTGCATAACGCACGTAGGCTACCTCGTCATGTTTTTTAAGCTCCGACATAACAAGCTCGCCTATCCATTTGGACGAAACTTCGGGTTCCATCGAATTGTAGACCTGCTTTGCGACAGCATTGACTATTTCGTCTATCTCCGTCACTGAAACGGGACGCTTTTCGCACGACTTGATTATGCCGCTTTTAATTTTCTGTCCGTCGAAAGCTTGACGCGCCCCGTTGTTTTTAACAACAAGTACGGGCGTATCCTCAATCGTTTCATACGTAGTGAAACGCTTGCCGCAACTGAAACATTCGCGACGTCTTCTTATCGTCTTGCCGTCGTCTGCCGAACGGCTGTCGATAACCTTACTGTCCTCATAGCCGCAAAAACCGCATCTCATTTGATTTCACCTCGGATATTTTTATCTGAAATATTTTACTCCGCTTTCGAATATATGCATATCGAAATTGCCTTCGTAATTTTTATAGAGGTCGACACCCGTCCTTTCGCTGTGTCCCATTTTTCCGAACACTTTGCCGTCGGGCGACGTAATGCCTTCGATAGCCCACATACTGCCGTTGGGATTATAAGGACTTTTCATTGTGGGTTTACCTGATAAATCCACGTATTGCGTGGCAATCTGTCCGTTGGAACGCATAGCTTCCAGCTCGGCAGGGGGCGCAATTAATTTGCCTTCGCCGTGCGATACGGGAACAGCGTAAACGTCGCCGACTTCGCATCCGTACAGCCAAGGACTTTTATCCGAAGCCACTCGGATATTTACCATTGTGGAAACATGACGCGAAATATTGTTATACGTAAGCGTAGGCGATTTATCCGTAAGCGGACAAATCTTACCGTACGGCAGAAGCCCCAACTTGATAAGCGCCTGAAAACCGTTGCAAATACCGAGAATCAAACCGTCGCGGTTTTGCAAAAGCTCCATAATTTTTTCGGATATAGCGGGATTTTTAAACGTCGTGGCAATGAATTTGCCCGAGCCGTCCGGCTCGTCTCCGCCCGAAAACCCTCCGGGGAAAGCGATTATATTAGCCTTCTCTATTGCCTTTATGATTGCCTTAACGCTATCCTCGATATCCGACGGTGTTCTGTTCTTTATTACCAGAATATCTGTCTGGGCGCCCGCAAGGCGGAACGCACGCGCCGTATCCAGCTCGCAGTTGGTCCCGGGGAATACGGGAATAAATACTCTCGGACGGATAATTTTATTCGCCGCGGAAGCTTTGCCGCTCTTGATGACATAGTCGCAAGACGGTATGTCGCCCGACGCAGGCGCCGACGCTGGAAACACGCCGAAAAGCTTACTTATATAAGGATAAAGCGCGTCGACATAATCAACCGTCTCTCCGCAATGGGTGAAACCGCCCGCGCACGAAGTGCCGAGATAGACGGCGTCAAGCCCCGTCAAAGCCCCCTCGTGATTTGCAGAAACAATCAAATCGCCGTAATGCTCTCCGAACAGCGTATCCGCGTTGCACGCAAAATTGAAACCGAAACCGTTGCCGAAACAGCTTTTGGCAATCGCCGCCGCAACGCCGCCCTGTTCCACTACCGTCGCAAACCTTATATTTCCGTTAGCAATATTTTTATTTACGCATTTGTAAAGCTTTTTCAGATACTCAAAGTCTGGAATCTGATATTTATCTTTGCGCATAGGCAAGAAATAAAGCCTTTCGTCCGTGCGCGTTATTACGTTTGTAATAAGTGCGGAAGCTTTAGCGGGGGCAAGCGCAAAAGATATCAACGTCGGCGGAACATCTATATCTTCAAACGAACCGCTCATAGAGTCCTTGCCGCCTATAGCCGCCAGCCCGAGATGCATCTGGGCATATAACGCGCCGAGAAGCGCAGAAACAGGCACGCCCCAACGCTTTTTATTGTTGCGGAGCCGCATAAAAAACTCCTGCAAAGACAGTCTTATATCCTCATAATGACCGCCTGCCGCGACGATTTTTGCCACCGAAGCGACTATCGAATATACGGCGCCCGTAAAAGACGACGTGGACATAAGCTCGGGATTGTATCCGTATGCCGAAACCGTACAGTCGTCGGTTTCTCCGCCCGTAAATTTCGCCGCCATTGCGACAACGGGCGTAAGCTGAAATTTGCCGCCGAACGGCATATAAACCGATTTTGAACCGATTGTGGAGTCAAACATTTCGACAAGCCCTTTTTTGGAGCAAACATTGAGCTGTGAAAGCGTTTCCTTTAACTGCTCGCCGAAGTTTTTATATTTTTTGGAATCGAAGAACGACGTAACAAAATCCGCAATTTCCGCATCCGTGACCTGTTTAACGCCGTTGGTGTCCAGAAAGTCGCGCGAGATATCGACTATTGCCTTCCCGCGGTGATACATTCTCATTCTTCTGTCGCCGGTAACCGTAGCAACAGGCGTTGCGGATAAATTTTCTTTAGCGGCAAGCGAAATAAATTTATTGGCGTCCTGCGGCGCAACCACGACCGCCATACGCTCCTGCGATTCGGAAATGGCAAGTTCCGTACCCGAAAGCCCCTCGTATTTCTTGGGAACTTTATCAAGCATAATTTCCAATCCGTCGGCAAGCTCTCCTATCGCTACGGAAATTCCGCCCGCGCCGAAGTCGTTGCATTTTTTAATCATTACGGTTGCGTCCTTGTTTAGGAACAAACGCTGTAATTTCCGCTCCGTAGGCGCGTTTCCTTTCTGAACTTCCGCGCCGCAAGTCTGTACGGACTTGACGTCATGCGCTTTGGAAGAGCCTGTCGCCCCGCCGCAGCCGTCCCTGCCAGTCTCGCCGCCGAGAAGAATAACGACGTCTCCCGTTGCGGGCTTTGCGCGGTAAATCATGTCGGATTTCGCGCCGCCGACGACGAAGCCGGTTTCGAGACGCTTAGCCTTATAACCGGGGTGATACAGTTCTTCCACCTGACCGGTAGCAAGCCCTATCTGATTTCCGTAAGAAGAAAAGCCCGCCGCCGCCGTTTTGGTAATTACCCTTTGCGGCAGTTTTCCTTCCAGAGTATTTTCAATAGGTTCGGTAGGATCCGCGCTGCCAGTAATTCTCATTGACTGCAAAACGTAAGTTCTGCCCGAAAGAGGGTCTCTTATAGCGCCGCCGAGACAAGTAGCCGCGCCGCCGAAAGGCTCTATTTCGGTGGGGTGGTTATGCGTTTCGTTTTTAAACATAACCGTGTATTTTTCGGGTCTGCCGTCGATTATGGCGTCGACCTTTATCGAGCATGCGTTTATTTCGTCGGACTCGTCCAGATTTTTAAGCTTGCCCGCCTTTTTGAGTTTTTTGACTGCAATCGTAGCGATGTCCATAAGACAACGGTATTTGTCGGGTCTGTTTTTATAAAGTTCTTCGAAAAGCGAGTCATATAAATTAAGCGCCTTTTGAATATGCGGATTGTCGCTGTGAACCGTTATATTTTTAAGTTCGGTCGCAAATGTCGTGTGACGGCAATGGTCAGACCAATACGTGTCTATTACTTTAATTTCCGTCTCGGTAGGATTTCTCTCCTCGCCCTTGAAATAATCGCGCACGAAAACGAGGTCCGCAACGGACATGGCAAGCCCTGCGTTTGCATGAAACTCCGCAATCTGTTTATCGGACAACGAAATAAAACCGTCAATCGATTTTACGTCTTCCGCTTCAACTGCGCAACCCGAAAGCGACTCGGGCTTATCTAAGCTTACCTCCTCGCTTTCGACAGGGTTAATAAGATGCTTCTTAATTCTTTCTACTTGATCGTAATTTGCGCCCTTAACAGCATATACCGTCGCGCATTTTACTACGGGACGCTCCTTTTGGGTTAAAAGCTGGACGCACTGCGCCGCACTGTCCGCGCGTTGGTCGAATTGACCCGTCAGGTATGCTACCGCAAAAACATAATAATTTTTTTCGATTTGAAGCTTTTCGAAATAGACATTATCCACAGGCGGCTCCGAAAAAACGCAGGGAACCGCGGCGGAAAACTCCTCCTCGGTCATACCCTCTACGTCATAACGGATAAATCTGCGTACGTCCGTCACCGAAATTTTAAGCAGACTGCAAATATCGTCCTTAACTTTTTCTGCCTGCAAATCGTCCTTTTTTTCAACGAAAATTCTGTATATCATTCTGATTTCCTTTCTAACCTTCGCGGTATTTTATACCTATGTCTTTACGGTAATACTTATTTTCCCAATCTATATTGTCAACGGCGGCATAAGCTTTTCTGCGCGCCTCTTCGATATCTTTTCCTTTAGCCACGACGCCCATAACCCTGCCGCCGGCAGTTACGAGGTTTCCGTCCTTAACGGCTGTTCCCGCATGGACGAGACTTGCGTCGCCCAGATTACCGACGGTTATCTTTTTTCCCTTTGTATAACTTAGAGGATATCCGCCGCTTGCCAACACAACGCAAACACAGGCGCCGTCCTCCCACTCGATTTTGACATCGGAAAGCCTTTCTTCCGTGACCGCTTCGAAAATGTCCAACAAATCGGTTTTAAGCATAGGAAGTATAACCTGAGTTTCGGGGTCGCCGAAACGCGAATTGTATTCCACAACCCTCATGCCCTTATCCGTGCGCATAAGTCCGAAGTAAAGACAGCCTTTAAAGGTTCTTCCCTCGGCGTTCATTGCCTTCATAGTTGGAATCATTATTTTTTTCAGGACTTCTTTTTCAAGCTTTTCCGTCCAGAAAGGGCAGGGAGAAAACGTTCCCATTCCACCGGTATTCGGACCGGTGTCGCCGTCGTTTACGCGTTTATGGTCGCATGCCGTTATCATGGGCACAATCGTCTTTCCGTCGGTAAACGCAAGTACCGATACTTCTTCGCCCGGCGTGTATTTCAAGCCGCGCATACATTCTTCTATTACAACTTTTGCGCCGGCGGAACCGAAAGTTTTTTCAAGCATTATCTCTTTCAGCCCTTCCTCTGCCTGCTCCAAAGTGTCGCATACCAACACGCCTTTACCGAGAGCAAGGCCGTCCGCCTTTAACACAATAGGCGCACCCTTAGCGCGCACATATTCCAAAGCCTCGCCGTAATCGTCGAACGTCTGCGATTCGGCGGTGGGAATTTTATATTTTTTCATAAGCTCTTTGGCGAAAGCTTTGCTTGCTTCTATTACAGCCGCATTTTTACGCGGACCGAAACAACGCTTACCCATAGCTTCAAGCTCGTCCACAAGCCCGATAGCCAATGGGTCGTCTGCGCCGATTACGAAATAATCTATTTCCGGATGAGCGGTTACATAAGCTTTTACCGCGGCTATGTCCATATAGTCCACGTCCACGTTTTCCGCTATCTGCGCCGTTCCGGCATTGCCCTTCATGCAATACAGTTTTTCCACACGCTTGCTCTTTCTGAGTGCCAAAAGTATTGCGTGCTCTCTGCCGCCGTTGCCTATTACAAGTACGTTCATCTTATCACTCTTATGAATAACGATTTTTTAAATTTAATGTTTAAAATGTCTGTCACCTACAAAGACCATGGCAATACCCGCCGCGTTGCAAGCGTCAACCGAAGCCTTATCCTGAATGGAGCCGCCTGGTTGAATTATTGCAGTTATACCCGCTTTAACGCATTCTTCGACGCAATCGGGGAAAGGGAAAAACGCATCGGAAGCCATAACCGACCCTTTCGCCTCGTCGCCGGCATGCGCAATAGCCTGTTGCGCCGCCCAGATACGGTTTGTTTGACCCATTCCTATGCCTGTGGTTTTGCCCTGTTTACCTATAACGATAGCGTTGGACTTTGTATGTTTGACTACTTTCCAGTTAAAAAGCAACGCTTCCGTTTCCTCTTTAGTGGGCGCGCGCTCCGTAACCACGCCGACGCCGTAAACTGTTTTTTGCTTACCGCTTGGTAAAACGCTTACCTCCACGTCGGCTTTGGTGTTGAAAAGACTCATATTTTCGCCTTTGATAAGGCTTTCGTCATACTGCTGGACAAGAAGTCCGCCGTATACCTTTTTCATGTCATACGCCGTGCTTTCGCGTCTTGCGGAAATATTATCTATTTGCAAAAGGCGGATATTTTTCTTTTGTTCGAGAATTTCAAGCGCACCTTTCGTAAAAGAAGGCGCCATTACTATTTCTATAAATATTTTGTTGATTTCGGTTGCCGTAGCCTCGTCTACGGTACCGTTGATTGCAAGTATGCCGCCGAAAACCGACACGGGGTCGCTTTCGTAAGCGCGGAGATAAGCCTCGTGTACAGTTGTTCCGGTACCGACACCGCAGGGGTTCGCGTGTTTGCACGCGACTACGGCGGGCGTCGTGCCGAATTCTTTCAAAAGCTCCAAGGCGCCGTTGGCGTCGTTTATGTTATTATAGGAAAGCTCTTTCCCCCAAAGCTGTTTTGCGCCTGACAGCGAACCTTTACGGGGAAATTGTTCCTTATAAAAAACCGCCTGTTGTTGGGGGTTTTCGCCGTAGCGCATATCCTGAGCTTTTTCGTATGCAAAAGTAACCTCGTCGGGAAACGAAATACCGAGCTGAGCCGCAAGGTAATTGGAAATAAGGCTGTCGTAAACCGCGGTATGCGCAAACACCTTATACTGCAAATACTTCTTCGTTTCAAGCGAAACGCCGCCGTTTGCAAGCTCGTTTAAAACCTTGTCGTAGTCCTTAGGGTCTACTATTACGGCAACGTCCTGATAATTTTTTGCCGCAGCGCGAATCATTGTCGGACCGCCGATATCGATATTTTCAACGCATTCCGCAAAGTCAGCGCCCTTTTGAAGGGTCGCTTTGAAAGGATAAAGATTTACGCAAACGATATCTATAGTATTGATATTAAGCTTTTCGAGCTGAGCCATATGCTCGGGATTGGAACGCATGGCAAGAAGCCCCGCGTGCACGTTGGGGTGCAAAGTTTTTACTCTGCCGTCGAGACACTCGGGGAAACCCGTAATTTCCGAAATACCTATAACCTTTATGCCGGCGTCCTTCAACGCCTTTGCCGTGCCGCCAGTAGATATAATTTCAAAGCCGTATTTTACGAGCCCTTTGCAAAAATCGACGATTCCCGCTTTATCCGAAACGGATACAAGCGCGCGTTTTTTCATTTCCATAATAATCTCCGTATTTCTTATACTTAAAATCCGATTACGATAATTCGCATCAGGTAACGGTCACTTTTCTGCCGTTTTTGCAGATTTTGTCTTGACACAGTTTTTTAACGCAATAAGGAAGAAGTTTATGCTCCTCATCCAATATGCGCGCTTGAAGACTTTCGGCTGTATCGCCGTCCTTAACTTCAACCGCAGTCTGCGCGATAATAGCGCCGCCGTCCGGCACTTCGTTTACGAAATGCACGGTACAGCCGGAAACCTTCGCGCCGTAGTCCAAAACCGCCTGATGTACTTTAAGCCCGTAAAAGCCGCTTCCGCAAAACGCGGGAATAAGCGACGGATGAATATTTATAATTCTGTCTTTAAAGGCTTCTATAAAGCTTTCGGGGATAATTTTAAGCCAACCCGCAAGCACGATATAGTCCACTCTGTTTATGTTCAAAAGATAAGTAAGCTTGCCGTAAAGCGTTTCCAAATCGGGATAATCGTTTTTAGCAAATACCGCCGTGGATATGCCGTGGTTTTTAGCACGATCTATGGCGCCGATGCCGTCCTTGGAAGCAATCAGATAAACTATTTCGCAAAATTTTTCCTTTTCGTTTGCGTCGATAACAGATTGAAAATCCGTACCGCTACCGCTTGCGAAAACCGCTATGCGCTTCATACAAGTTTGACTCCGCTGCCTTTAACGGTTTTGCCTATGACAAAGCATTCCTCTCCGGTAGACTCTAATTGGGAAACCGTCGCTTTCACGTCGCTTTCGGCAACGCATACGACCATGCCGATACCCATATTGAATGTGTTGTAAATTTGACTGTCCGTAATGCCCGCACGCTTTTGCATTACCTTGAACACTGCGGGGACTTCGTAAGAATTTTTAACTATTTCGCAACCGATTCCTTCGGGGAAAATGCGGGGAATGTTTTCTATAAATCCGCCGCCGGTTATATGCGCTATGCCCTTTATATGTACCTTTTCAATCAACGAGAGAATACTTTTCACATAAATTCTTGTGGGTGTCAGCAAAACGTCTATAGACTTTGCGCCGAGTTCCGCGTCGAACTTTTCGAGAACGGAAATATCCTCGCCGAAAAGCTTTCTCACAAGCGAATATCCGTTGGAATGAATACCGCTGGATTTTAAGCCGATAAGAACGTCGCCTTCCTTTATATCGCTTCCGTTAATGATTTTGCTTCTGTCTACGGCGCCGACGGCGAAGCCCGCGATGTCGTAGTCCCCTTCGGGATAAAAGCCGGGCATTTCAGCCGTTTCGCCGCCTATAAGCGCCGCGCCGGACTGACGGCATCCCTCGGCTATGCCCGAAACTACCGTCGCAACCTTTTCGGGACTTAAACTGCCGGTAGCGAAATAGTCGAGAAAAAACAGAGGCTTGGCGCCCTGGCAGACAATATCGTTTACGCACATTGCAACCGCGTCGATACCTATAGTATCGTGTTTGCCCGAAATTATCGCATACTTCAATTTTGTACCGACACCGTCGGTGCCGGCGACAAGCACGGGTTCCTTCATGCCGTCGGGCATTTTAAAGAATCCGCCGAACGAACCTATATCACCCAATACGCCTTGGGTGTATGTGGACTTGACGTGCTGCTTCATAAGCTTTACGGCTTCATAACCTTTTTCCACGTCGACTCCGCTGTCTTTATACGAAATAGCCATTTTTTCTCCTTTTATTTCTCTTGTTAATTATTCCAATTTAAGTTTATCCGCTTCGTAACCTTCAAGCGGGTAAGGATATTCACCGTTAAAACAACCCAGACAAAAATCGAGATTCGCCCCCTTACAGGTGCTTATAAGTTGATTTACGGTAAGATATTTTACACTGTCCGCGCCTAAGCTTTCACATATCTGTTTTTCGTTTTTATAGGCGCCTATAAGCTGCGAATACGTCTGTATATCTATGCCGAGGTGACAGGGGTGCTTGATTATGGGTGAACATATGCGTATATGTATCTCGCTTGCACCTGCGTTTCTGAGCATTTTGATTATCTTGCGCATAGTGGTGCCGCGCACGATGGAATCGTCTATGATAATAACCCGCTTACCGCGTATGTTAGCGCGCAAAGCGTTCATTTTTACGCTTAAACTGTTTTCGCGCTGATTTTGGTCGGGCTGAATAAACGTTCTGCCGACGTACCTGTTTTTTGCCAAAGCTTCAACAAACGGAATTCCGCTTTCTTCGGCATATCCCCTCGCCGCAACGTTTGCGGAATCGGGAACGCCGGAAACCAAATCCGCTTCGACCGGAAAATGCTTGGCCAACAGTTTACCGGCTTCCTTTCTCGCTTCGTAAACGCTCAATCCGTCAAGAACGGAGTCGTGACGGGCAAAATAGACGTATTCGAAAATACACATTTTACTCTTTTCGGGGATATCGTCCATCATGTGGGAATGTATTCCGTCGCTGTCTATAACCACTATTTCGCCGGGCTTCACGTCGCGCAGAAAATTAGCGCTTATCGCGTCGAGCGCGCAGGTTTCGCTGGCGACGACGACGTCGCTTTCCGTAGTGCCCAAGCAAAGCGGACGGATACCGAAAGGGTCGCGCACCGCGATAAGTTTATCCGCGGTCATAACCACCAACGCATATGAACCTTTAAACTTGGCGCATGCGCGTTTTACGCCCGTGATTATATCGCCGTCCGAAAGACTGTTTATCAGTACGGCTATAACCTCCGAGTCTATCGTGGTCTGAAAAACCGAATTTTGCGCAATAAGCCCGTCCCGCAACTGTTTAGTGTTTATAAGGTTGCCGTTATGGGCAACAGCCATTCTACCGCACTTACCCGTAAACACTACCGGCTGCGCGTTAAGAAGCTGACTTGCCCCCGTTGTCGAATATCTTACGTGTCCTATGGCAATATCGCCCTCGGGAAGCTTATCTAAATTCCCGTTGGAAAACACGTCGGGCACAAGCCCCATTCCCTTAAAGTAATTTATTTTGTCCGCGAAAGCGACTGCAATACCCGCGGATTCCTGTCCGCGGTGTTGGAGGGCGTAAAGTCCGTAATATACCGTGTGGGCAACGTTTCTGTTTTCCTGCGAATATACCCCGAAAACCCCGCACTCCTCATGCATGCTGTCGAAAGGCGCCTTTTTTGTCCTTAAAATCATCTATATCCCTTAACCGCCGATTCTTTTGAAAATTTCGGCATACGCGTCTTCTACGCCGCCGAGATCCCTGCGGAATCTGTCTTTATCCAAACTTACGTGTTTTGTAGTATCCCAAGAGCCAGCTTCCCAGAAACGGCACGTATCGGGAGAAATTTCGTCCGCAAGCACTATCTGTCCTTTAAATCTGCCGAATTCGAGCTTGAAGTCTATCAAATCGATATTAAGCTCTTTGAAAAACGCTTTCATTGCTTCGTTGACGGAAAACGCCATATTTTTTATGGTTTCTATTTCCTCTGCGGAAGCGAGATTGAGCGCAAGCGCGTGATAGTCGTTTATAAGCGGGTCGCCGAGCTCGTCGTTTTTGTAGGAGAACTCTATCGTGGGCGCGCCGAACTTGGTGCCTTCGGGCACGCCGTATCTTTTGGAAAAGCTACCCGCCGCCACGTTTCTTATTATTACTTCGAGAGGAACGATTTCAACTTTCTTGACAACGGTGTTTCTGTCGTCTATTTGCTCTACCAAATGAGTGGGGATACCTTTACCCTCAAGCATTTTCATCATCATATTGCTCATCTTGTTGTTGATCACGCCCTTGCCGACAATAGTACCCTTTTTAAGCCCGTTGAACGCCGTAGCGTCGTCCTTGTAGGAAACAATAACGTAATCGGGATTTTCGGTCGAATAAACCTTTTTTGCCTTTCCTTCGTAAAGCTGTTCCTTTTTCTGCATAGAAGTAACTCCTTATATTTAAATATAATTTGAAATTTTAATAAATTACCGATACCCGCAGTTATACTGCGGGTACCATTTTAAAGCTGCTCCAACTCGTCCTGAAGGGCAGTATCGTCAGCATTTATTTTCTCTTTCATTTTCTTCTTGTAATCGGCAAGCTTTGACGCAATTTCGGGATACTTTATACCGAGAATCTGAAGCGCAAGCAGTCCAGCGTTCTCGCCTCCGTTTACGCCGACGGTTGCAACGGGGATGCCCGAAGGCATCTGCACAATGGAAAGCAAGCTGTCAAGTCCGCCCATCATATCTGTTTTTACGGGAAGCCCTATTACGGGGAGCGTCGTATTTGCCGCAATTACCCCGCCGAGATGTGCGGCTTTACCCGCCGCGCATATGATTACTTCCGTTCCGTTATCAATCGCGCGGGTTGAAAAGTTGTGCGCTTCTTCCGGAGTTCTGTGTGCGGAAATTACCCTTACCTCCGTTTCGACGCCGAAGCTTTTCAACACGCTTACCGCGGGTTTAACCACGTTGAAATCTGATTTACTGCCCATAATTACTGCTACTTTCGGCATAACTTAAACCTCGTTGACGGTATTAATCTTTTTATTCGCGGCATACTTTTAATATGCTGCTACTGTATATAATTTTTATAGTATATATTCTCGCCGTGAATTTTTACGCGATACTTCTTTTGAAATCGCAACGCGACGAATACGGCGAAAACGAATCTAAAATGAACAGCGGCGACGGCAAACTTATTCTTACCGCCATTTTGGGCGGCGCTATCGCCATTTACGTAAGCATGTTCATTATGCGGTACCGCACAAAAAACCTTTTGCTTATGATACTAATGCCCGTAATAGCAGTGCTGAACGTATATTTTTGTATAGTCGCATTCCGTTCCGGATTCACGTTTTTCGTCGCTTAAACACTATATATTGTTTGAGACATTCACATTATAACACAACATATAGTGAAAAGAAAACGATTTGAGCACAATTTTTATGAAATAACACGTGAAATTTTTTACATTGAAAATGCCCGCAGATATCTGCGGGCACGTTTTTGTACATAGACTGCTTAATCTTTGTCTTTTGTAACGCTTGAAGAAGCGGAAGCGTTTTGCGCTTTAAGCAAATCTCTTATTTCCCTTAACAAATCGTCTGTTGTTTCGACGGGTGCGGGAGGTTCCTCCGCAGCTGCTATTTTCTCAGCTTCGGCTTCGGCCTGTTCCTCCGTAATTTTACCCGCGCGCAATTTTTTGTTTATGGCTTTTTTCTGCCTTTCGACAAGAAGCTGTCCTCCCGCACGGATTGTATTGATTGTCTTTACTATAAGGAACAATACAAAAGCGGTAATTAAAAAAGTTACGATTGCGGATATAACCGCGCCGAAATCGATAATCAGCGCCTCGGTCACGACCGTGCCGTCCTCGGCATAAACCGCGTTGCGCAACACTACCTGAAGCGCACCCGTATCCCCCGACCCGGGAATCCAGTTTATAAGCGGCGTAAGAATATGCCCGACGATTGCGGTTATAATTGCCGTAAACGCACTTCCGATTATAATACCGACTGCCATATCGAGAACGTTGCCGCGGGAAATAAATTGTTTAAATTCGTTAAAAAACTTTTTCATGAGTCCTCTCCTATCGTTTTTTAATATTATAATTTAAGCATTATATTAAGTCAAGTGAAAATTTCCGAAAACGTCAAGCCAGCAACGCGGAGACCAATTCCCGCCTTATTTTATCTTTATCCGTAATTTCCCCGCCGCATCTTTGCGTTTCAGCGTCGTAAACGATTTTGCCGCCGCTTATTACTGCTATTCTGTCGGCAAGCGCCAGCGCCTCGTCAACGTCGTGCGTAACCACAAGCGCAGTACGGTTATATTCTTTTTGTATGTCCGCAAACAGTGAAGAAATTTCCGTTTTAAGTTTTAAATCGAGCGAGTTGAACGGCTCGTCCATAAGAATAATATCGCCGCCGAAAAGAAACGCCCTGGCTATACCGACGCGCTGTGCCTGCCCGCCCGAAAGCGAAACCGGATAACGGTCCCCCATTCCCGAAAGACTTACCTTTTCTAGCATTCCGTCGATTGCGCCGTCGTCGCCGCAGACAAGCTTTAAATTACCGCGCAATGTAAGATTGGGAATAAGGCACGGCGTCTGGAATACATACGCGCAATTTACCTGCGGCAAATCGCCCGAGCAATCCGTAAGCTTTGCGATGCAGTTCAATAAAGTCGTTTTGCCGCTTCCGCTGCCGCCCAGCACACAGGTAATTTTGCCGTCCTGCAAATCCATATCGAAATTTTCATAAACGGTTAAATTTCCGTATTTTTTGGTTAGTCCTTTAATGCGCATTTTTTTCTCCGTACAACCATTTGGCGTTTATACGTTTAAGCTGTGAAAACGCCGCGTCTATTAAAAGCCCCGCAAGAACCGCTACAAGCGTCAACGCGGCGAGGCGCGGCATTTCCAGATATCCGCGCGCGGACTGCATAAGCCCGCCCAAGCTTCTGTACGTCAAAGAGAGAACTTCGGCGGAAATCATAATTTTAAGCCCCAAAGAAATATTCGCCCCCGTTTGGGAAAATATGCTTACGGAAATTTGCGGAAGGTAAATTTTACGTATAACGTCGCTACGCTTAATGCCGTACACCTTGACCATTTGCAAAAGTTTTTTATCCACCCCGTCCGCCGCCGCTGTCAGTTGGGAATAAATCATCGGAAAAAGCACAAGGAAGGTTACCGCTACGGGAGCCGCTTCCCGATTGGTCCACACAAGCAAAACGAGTATAACAGCCAAAGTCGGCACAGTCCTTAAAAACACCATAATCGGCTTTAAAAAAGCCGACACACCATTAACCGACACGGACAAAGCCGCAAGCAACGCCGCCGATGCAAACGAAACCGCAAACGCCGCAAACGTCCGCAACATAGTCATGCAAAAGGCTATCCAGAAACCGCTTTCGGCAAAACAGAGAAAAAAGCTTTTCACCGTTGCGGAAAAGGACGGAATAATATAATCGTTTTTTACGGAATAGTAAGATATTATCCAGACAAGCCACATCAAAACTATTGCCGAAACCGATAAAATTATATTGAGCTTACGCGCCGAAAAAAACTTTTTCATATCAACTCTTTAAATTCAAGCCCGTTGTCCTTCAATACTGTTTTAAAAACAAGCCCGGGAATCTGCGCCAAATTTACGACGCCGACGGTTTTGCCTTTTAACGAGGAAATATTTTCCTTGGTAACCGACTGCTTCCCCGCGGAGAGCAGAAACAGATTTCCGTTGGTAAGCGTGCCGAGCATTTTATATTTTTCCCCGTCGCCCAAAAGCTTTACCGCCAAATTTACGGGCAGCACACAAATATCGGCGCGCGGCTCCGAACCCGTAACGTAGGTTTGGATTGTCGTCGCGTCCACAATTCCGTAATTAATTTCGGTACCGTTCAAAACAGGCGTTTCCGCCATAAGTTTGGCAAGACCGAGCGCGGGCGCGCCGTCCGGCGCGTATACGGAAACGGGACCGATATGTTCAGTGTTTTCAAAATCGCTTTCCGAAAAAAATTTGTCTTGCGGCATACCGAAAGCAGACTGACCGACAGAATTTATTTTTTCCATAAAAGCTTTGACTTTTTGCTTACAGTTCCGCGCGTCCGTAAATTTGACGGAACAATTTTCAATAACGCTTTTGTCAAGATTTTTTTCGGTAAAAATCGGCGTCATTCCTTTCGTGAGATGGGAAGCTACGGCGCCGCAAATAGTCGAAGACGAAACCTCCTCCGATAAAAGCCAGTCCGCGCCCGTATTCAATTCCGATACGAAAGCGCTTATTAAACCGTTGTCCGCTATATTGTTTTTAGCTACGACAACGGCTTGCGGATATCCGTCTTCGCCGCCGTAAAGCTTTTGCACGTCGCCGCTGAAAACAAGGTTTTTCATTGCACCGACCTTTACGCTTGCCGCAGGCTCCGGCACGACAAAATAGTCCACGTCGCTACGGACGCCCACCTCCGCCGCCGTAACCGAAACAAGATTTACAGCCTGTACGCTTTTACCGCCGCCGCATGCCGACAGCCCGAACAACGACGTGACAGAAACCGCCGCGCACATTACAGATATTAAAAATTTTTTCATAACGACTCCTTTAACGCTTTGACATTACCGTCTTTGCGGCAACGCCGGACAGCATGCCTATTCTGCCCGTAAGCGTGTTTATTATTTCCGCTGGCGCGTCGATTACAACGCACAGAACGGCTACCTTTTTTTCCTTGTAAGGTATTCCCATTCTTCCGACAATATAATTACCGAAATCCGAAAGCAACGCGTTTATTTGCGGACTGCTTTCACGATTTTCTACAATGATGCTTATTACCGCAAGCCTGTTTTCCGACATAAAAAAATTCCTCCCGATAACAGAAAGGAAACGGCAAAACGGTATCGCCTTGCAACGATACTTTATTAAGCCCTTCACTTTCAGGATACCCTTTAAATTCAGGATAAAAAGATTATAACACAGATTTTAGACGAATACAAGCAAAAAAATAAAACATACTGGTAGTATGAAAAAAGTTTTGTTTATAATCGCTTCCCTTATAGCCGCCAGCGCAATGTGCGCGGCAGGATGTACGACGGATAAAACCAAAACCGAACGGGACGAAAAGCCCTACGGACTGATAGAAGAACTTCCGCAGGAAACAGAAAAACCACAAGAAGCACCGGAAGAAAATACAGAGGAAGCTCCGCGCGAGCCGCTTGTAAGACCGCGCATACCGAGAAAGCCGCGCCGCGGCGAAAATGCCCCGCCCGATTTACGCCGAATACCGCGCGTCGGCAACGGACAAAAACCTATCCCCGTAAAACCGTAAAAAACAAAACGGCACTTCACTGTGCCGTTTTGTTTTTATAATAATTGATAAGACAGCCAGACGCGATTATCTCCCTTTCCTTGTCGGTCAAAGGAAACAGTCCGAGAACTACGTTTTGCGTATTTCCTTCCGATATGCGCTTTGCCTTGACGTAACCGTCGCCTTTGAGCACAGTATCTAAAATATCTTCGATATAGATATAATCTCCCGTTTTAAAATTTAACTCCCTGCACGTAAACGGCAACATGCCCCAGTTTATAAGGTTGGAACGGTAGCGTTTTGTCGCATACGCCTCCGCAATATTCGCAATGCCGCCAAGCACCCTTTGACATGACGCCGCCTGTTCCCTTGCGGAACCGTCGCCAGGACGACGCGCCGCGATACAACTGCCGTAAAGCGTGTCTGCGGGCGGAATGAAGTTTATTTCTTTAAGCACGCTTTCGGGAAGCTTGCCGCTACTCCTTCGCTCCGACTCCTCCGCCTTTACGCTTTCCGCGCGCATTACATAGTCGGGGTCCTTTCTTGAAAGAGCAAATTTGGCAAGCTTTAAAGGATTGGAACGGTAAGACGAGGTTTCGCCCGAGGGAATAAGCTCGTCCGTGGTCGTTACGGAATCTGACAAAACGCTTACTATTTTCAAAAGAAGATTTTTACCGAGCGCAACCTGTTGAGGCCAATCGGCAATATTCGGACCGTATACCAATTGTTCGTCAGGCTTAGGTTTTCCGTAGCCGCAATACACGCGGTTTTCGTATATAGTTTTATCAAAATAATATTTTTTAATATTGCCGTCGAAGTCCGTTTCCGTCGCGGGAGTCAGAACGCCTCCGTTCGCCGCCGTAGCCGCGATAGAACGGGCATCCATCAACGCGACAGCGGAAAGCTGTCCCTCCGTCGGCTTCGAGCCTTCCCTGTTTTCGAAATTGCGGGTGACGTGACGGACCGAAAGCCCGTTATTGGCGGGCGTGTCGCCGGCGCCGAAGCACGGACCGCAAAAAGCAGTTTTTATTATTGCGCCGGAACTTACAAGCGGCGAAATGTATCCGTTGTCCGAAAGGCACTTGTAAACGGGTTGACTTTGCGGATAGACGCTAAGCTCGAACTCGCCGCAGCCGCAGCTTTTGCCGCGCAATATTTTACAGGCCTCGGCTAAATTTTCATAACTGCCGCCCGCACAGCCGGCGATTATCCCCTGATTTACGAGGACTTTTCCGTTTTTGATTTTATCGCGCAAGCCGAAACCGCCGCCCTTTAAAAGCTTGTTCCCCGCTTTTTCCGCTTCGTAAAGTATATCGGCGGCGTTATCTATGAAATGTTTGAGCGTAAACGCATTCGACGGATGAAAAGGAAGCGCTATCATAGGTTCGATTTTGGATAAATCTATTACGACGGCGCCGTCGTAATAGGCGGTTTTACCCGCTTTCATTTGCTTATAATCCGCGGCTCTGCCGTGCAGGGCAAAAAATTCTTCTGTTATTCCGTCCGTTTCCCATATACTTGAAAGGCACGCCGTTTCGGTAGTCATAACGTCTATGCCGCAACGGAAATCCATTGACAGATTTCCTATCCCCGGGCCGATGAATTCCAAAATTTTATTTTTTACGAACGAATTTTTAAAAACGGCGCCGACCAAGGCGATAGCCACGTCGTGCGGACCTACGCCTTTACGCGGTTTTCCCGTCAGGTAAACCGCAATAACTTCGGGACGTTTAATGTCGTAGGTTTGACGCAACAACTGTTTAACCAGCTCCGGCCCCCCCTCGCCGACAGCCAAAGTGCCCAGCGCGCCGTAACGCGTGTGACTGTCCGAACCGAGTATCATGGCGCCGCACCGCGCCTGCATCTCGCGCATGTACTGATGGATTACGGCAATATGCGGCGGCACGTAATTGCCGCCGTATTTTTTTGCCGCGGAAAAACCGAAAGCGTGGTCGTCAGCGTTTACCGTACCGCCCACAGCGCAAAGCGAATTGTGGCAGTTGGTAAGCGTGTACGGCAACGGGAATTCTTCCAGTCCCGAAGCCTTCGCGGTCTGAATTATTCCCACATAGGTAATGTCATGGGAAACGAGAGCATCGAAAGAAATTTTCAAATTTTCCGCGTCGCCCTTATTGTGAGCTTCCAACACGCCGTATGCAAGCGTATTTTTTGCCGCCGACCGTTTATCAGCATCGGTAAGCGTATTTTTTTCTTCCGTAAGTTTACCGTCTATACAGTAAA
Organism: uncultured Clostridia bacterium; assembly: GCA_947053655.1. GTDB lineage: Bacteria > Bacillota > Clostridia > Christensenellales > Borkfalkiaceae > Coproplasma. The sequence continues at coordinate 55,078 of CAMRTO010000002.1, read as the reverse complement.
CCCCGCCGTTTATTAACTTTATCATATTTTTATTTTACATTAATAGCAGCAAATATTCAACAGATTGACCCGCAAAAAACGCAAACGGCAAAAATTTCTTGCATTTTGCAAACAATAAAAGTATAATTGAATTATGAAAACTTTCAAATACAGATTTACGCGCCTTACGACTGCATTTATTTATATCGGAATTGCCCTGTGCGTAATAGGCCTCGGTGTCAACACATACTCCGTAATAGTCAGCGACATTGCCGCCGAACCGTATCCGGTATATCCTATTATAAGATTTGTTCTTCTTTACCTTATCCCCGCGATTTTGCTGGTTATTTTAATCAGCCTGCTTGTAAGCTCTTACTACCGCATAGACGGAAATATATTAACGACAAGCTTCGGCATAATTAAAAGCAAATATAAGACGGAAGATATCAGCTCCGTAATTTTAGACCGCACCACAAATAAACTGAGCGTGTTTTTCAAAAACAACGGATTTATTGTAATTGTCGTAAAAGAAGATTGGTACGACGAATTTATAAACGAACTGTGCAAGGCGAATACGGCGATAGAGTACACCATAAAATCCAAAGAAAACAACGACAAAGACGACAAAAAGAAATAAAAACAAAACACAAAAAAAACGACGGGTAATGCGCACTTCCCGTAGGGAATTAAAAAACCGAATTATTAAGAGTTGCACTTTCAAGCGAAGACAAAAGCTCTCGAACGATATGTTCGAGAGCTTTTTACTACAAACTATTTAGAAAAATAAATTGAAATTTATAAGTTAATATCAACTTTATATTCCGTATCTATCAAAATGTAGTTTAGTCCATATTTTTTGCTCATTTGTAAATTGCTTTCGTTTTCTTTAATAAGATTTTCCTGTACCAAATCGCCGCTTGTAAGCCTTTGTTCAACTATACTTTCATTTGCTAAAATATCGGAAAAATGCTTTTGTATATAGTTTTTGCTCATAATTAAGCAATAGTATTTGATGTGCAACAAATACTCTTTATTAAAATCTTTTGCCCAATCAAATGGTATGTAACAACCTTCCACAATAAGATTTTGTCCGTTTTCTATTGTCGTTTTGATTATTTCTTTAATTATCGTCCATAAATACGGCGTTAGTTTTTTGTCATCGGTTACGCTTATTGTAGTTTGATTGCTTCTTATCAAACCCATTTTTAAGTGGTCAATAGAAAGATACGGAAATTTATACTTTTCCAACAATTTTTGTGCCAATAAGGTCTTCCCCGTATGAGTTGTTCCCGCAATTAAAACTATCATTACTCTCCGCTAAATTACTGTTTATCGTACAATCATTATATCACGAAAAATAAAAGAACGCAACCGATTGAATTTTGCGGGATATTTAAAACATATCTATATCTCATTAGGCTACAATTAGCCTCGTTCGTCCACGCAATATAAACATCAAAAAAGGCGTGGTTTCACGCCACGCCTTAATCTCTGCATCCTGCGGCCTATCTAAATTCTCTATGGGAACTACGGTAAATCCCGTCGCTTTTGATTTATTAACTTCTTTTTTTCCGTCTTACGGAAGTATGGTGTTCTTCCCCCGCAAGAAGCTTATAAATGTTTGTACGGTGGGCAAACCACGTTACAAAGTCAACCGCAAGCAAAAGCGCAAACATGAGAAGCGACCAGACGTTTGTCAGCTCGTCAGAGTATCTCAACACAAACAGTACCGCCTGAAAGACTGTTAAAGCCGCAACGCCTATCAAAGACCCCATAGAGCCCCATTCCGTAAAAATTATATACAGAAGAACCCCTATAAGGATTGCAGCCGCGATGAAAAAATACCACCACTGTTCGCAAGCGAGCGAGAAAGCAAAAAGCCCCATAGTAGACGCTATTCCTTTACCGCCCTTGAATTTTAAGGTAACCGGAAAAACATGTCCTATAATAACGAAAAAACCGAAAAGATATCTGGCGAAATCGGATACCGCAATATCGGTACCCGCAAAAACATAATCCTTGAAAATGAAATATCCCGCGACGGCGGGAACGCCGCCCTTTACAAGGTCGCAGAAAAAATTGATTGCGCCGACTTTAAGTCCGAATGTGCGCGTCATGTTCATAGAACCGGGGTTTCCGCTGCCAATACCGCGAATATCTTTCCTCTTAATATGCGAAATTATAACGGCAAAATTAAAGCAGCCAATCAGATAGCAGGCAACAGCCGCCAGCAAAAACCAGTACCAACCGGAAGAAAAGTAAAACTCTTTCATGCGCGATCGCTTTTCTCCCTGGTCAAAATTTTTATAGGCGTGCCGCTGAAATCGAATGATTTCCTAAGCACGTTTTCCAAATATCTTTCATAAGAAAAATGCAGAAGATTTGAATTATTGACAAACAGCACTATGGTCGGCGGAGCGACGGCAACCTGCGACGCGTAATAAACCTTCAATCTTTTACCGTTATATGAAGGCGGCTCGTTAGAGCGCACTGCGTCGGCTATAACGTCGTTCAAGGTGCCTGTGGCGACGCGGTGCCGCGAATGTCCGTAAACCTCGCCTACAATCGAGAGTATCTTTTCGACGCGCTGTCCCGTTTTAGCCGAAATATAAACTGATTTGAAATAACTCATGAATTTCAAATCTTCTTTAAGCTTGTCTTCAAACTTGTTTATCGTGTTTGTATCCTTTTCGACAAGATCCCATTTGTTCATTACAATAACGGACGGCTTGCCCTGATCGTGCACGTATCCGATAATTTTGGTATCTTGCTCAGTCAGTCCGTCCACGCTGTCGACGACGAGAAGGCAAACGTCCGCGCGGCGAACGGCGTCGAACGCGCGCATTACCGAATAATATTCTATATCGTCCTCTACTTTGCTCTTTTTTCTTATTCCCGCCGTATCTATAATAGTATAGTCCGTGCCGTTGAAAGTAAATTTACTGTCAATCGCGTCGCGGGTAGTGCCGGCAATATCGGTAACAATAGACCTTTCGAAGCCAAGCAACCTGTTGACAAGACTGCTTTTGCCTGCGTTGGGCTTACCGACAACGGCAATTTTTATACTTTCGTCCTCGGTAGTATCTACCTTTTCAAACCAACTGACGGCCTCGTCCAGCAAATCGCCTATGCCAGTGCCGTGCTCTGCGGAAATAGGATACGGCTCGCCCAGACCCAATGAATAAAATTCAAATACCTTTTCTTCGGAATATTCGTCTATTTTATTGACTACCAGTATTACCGGTTTTTTCGAGCGGCGAAGCATATCCGCCACGTCGTAATCCGAAGAAGTAAGACCTTCGCGCCCGTCGACGAAAAGCATAATTACCTGCGCGGTGTCGATAGCCACTTCCGCCTGTTTTTTTATCTCTTTCCACATGGTATCTTCGGAGCGGAGTTCTATACCACCCGTATCCACCATGGAAAACGCTTTGCCGCGCCACTCCGCGTCAGCGTAAAGTCTGTCGCGCGTTACGCCGGGCTTGTCCTCGGTTATTGAAATTTTTCTTCCGGCGACTTTGTTGAAAAACGTACTTTTACCCACGTTGGGTCTGCCGACTATAGCTATTAAAGGATTTGCCATATTTTACCTTTACCGATCCTCCGAAACGTTTTACGGCGGATTTTATTGTTTATTCACACGCATAAACGACTTTAAACGCACAAATATTATAAAATATTAAATTTTATTTGTAAAGAAAAAGCGCGGCATAAAAAAATTCCCCGCATATACGGGGAATTTTTAATTTGCATTATTAAAGTATGCCGCCGAGCATTCCGAGTACTATGCCGAAAGCAAAAACCACAAGCATTATCCAATAGAATACTTTCCAGCCTTTGCTTTTACCGCTTACATAGCGCCAAGCGGGCAAAGCAATTGCTATTATAATAGCTATATTGCCGAGCAACGTTAAAATGTTGCAAACGGTTGAAAGCGTGTTTGCCGCTTTGGTGCCGTCCAAGCTTTTTATAACGCTTATAAGAAAGTTAATGAAGCCGCTGAAAATATAAAACAACGCGGCAATAGACATGCCCCAGAAAGAACAGAATTTAACTATGTCGCGGTTACCCGACGAAGTAGTCGTTCTCTTTTTTGCCATTGAAATTACACTCCTTTAAATTTTCTACTAATTAAGTATACCAATTCGTTTTTATTATTGCAAGCGTTGGAAAAAACTTTTTTCGGCCTATTTGAGTTTATTCAGTATTTCCGTAAAATATTCCGGCAAAGGCGCTTCGAAGGACATTTCTTTACCCGTCGACGGATGAATAAATGCCAGCCTGAAAGCGTGCAGAAGCTGACCGTTAAGTTTAAACTTCTGTTTCTTTATTCCGTAAACGGTATCGCCGACAACGGGATGATTGAGGTGCTTTGCATGCACGCGTATCTGGTGCGTTCTGCCCGTTTTCAAATCGAAGCGGCACAGAGTATAATTTTCGTAACGCTTAACCACGCTATACTCGGTAACCGCAAGTTTGCCTTTATCGGGCGGAACGACCGCCATTTTCAATCTGTCGCGCGGGCTTCTGCCTATATACGTGGTTACCGTACCGCCGTCGTCCGCAAGCTTGCCCTCCAACAGCGCCAGATAAGTTCGGCGGCAAGTTTTTGAAGCAATCTGCTCCGACAGGCTTTTATGCGCCGCGTCGTTTTTGGCGACAACGAGAAGTCCGGAAGTGTCCTTATCTATCCTGTGTACAATGCCGGGGCGGATTACGCCGTTTATACCGCTTAAACTGTCGAGTCTGTATAAAAGCGCGTTCACCAAAGTTCCGTCCGTGTTACCGTTGCCCATGTGGACGGTCATGCCCTGCGGTTTGTTGACCACCGCCAAATCGCTGTCTTCGTAAATAATATCGAGCGGAATATTTTCGGCGCGGACGGAGTACTCCTCCGCGTCAGGCAAAATAATATCGAGCTTGTCGCCGCAAACAACTTCCTGCGACGGCTTTACGGCTTTTCCGTTTAATTGAACGTTGCCGTCGTTTATCAGCTTTTTAACAAAAGAGCGCGAGCGCCCTTTAAGTATTTCCGCAATATAAATATCTATGCGGACGCAGTTTTTATCCGCGGTAACGGTTTTGGTTTCCATTACTCTCCGCCGACGGAACCGTCGCTTTTTCCGTCCGTATCCACATCATGATTTTCTCCCCCGGGCAGATTTTCATTTTCCGTCGGAGGAACGCTTTCGTTACTGTTTTCGTCACGTCTTTTCGCCTGGGCTTCCTTGGCTTTTTTCGTAAGAGGGAAAACGGACAGTTCATTTATAAACAGCATATCTATTACCGCTATTACCGTGCCTATAACAATCCAGAAATCGGCAAAATTGCATGCCACCATATTGCCGAACATGTTAAGCTCTACAAAGTCCCTTACGCTTCTGTACGCTATACGGTCTATAAGGTTGCCCACCGCACCCGCAATTATCATGCTTACCGCCACTTTTAAAAGCGTAAATCTTTCGGGAAGCACTATAAAAAGCGCGATTAAAACGGCAAGCAGAATAAACGTCATTACTATGAGAAAATTCTGTCCCCATGCCGCTTCCGCAAGAAAGCTGAACGCGCACCCGGGATTTCTGCTACCGCTGACTACTTCTATAAAATTAGGTATGACTTTAAAATTCCAGCCGTCGCGCTCCTCGAAAATTTTCGTCACAAGGTCAACGATAATCAAAGCTACGCAAACGCCTATAAGGATTAAGCTTTTTAATCCGATATTGAATTTTATTTTGCCTTTAAATTTTTCAAGCATAAGATAATGATATATTAGCCTTTTGAATTTGTCAAGAAAAACTAAGGCACACGCCGTTAAGCGTGCGCCTTAAAATTATTTTTCGAAACCGAGACTTATCAATATCGCCTTATCCACGCGCGTCATGGTCAATTCGCTCAATTCGCCTATACGCTCTTTAAGCCGTCTTTTATCGAGCGTACGAATCTGTTCGAGCAATATTACCGAATCTTTCGCAAGCCCGTAAGAATTAGAAGGCAGTTCTATATGCGTAGGCAGTTTTGCCTTATTTATTTTACTTGTAACCGCCGCGGCGATAACAGTCGGCGAATATTTATTGCCGACGTCGTTCTGCACAACCAGCACGGGACGAACCCCGCCCTGCTCGCTGCCAACTACAGGCGACAGATCTGCATAATAAAGTTCTCCGCGCTTAATAGTCATAATTACCTCTTTTTTCGGCAGTGTGTATATTTTATTATATGTACTGCCCCAACAATATTGTTGACACGGTTGTCGGGTTTTAAACAGCGTAAACAAAATTATAAATACTTAAACCGATATTAAGAAGGCAACCCCGGAAGATACAGATTTAATGCGTACTTATTGATAAAGATAAAGCCGTAATAGCAAACGAAGCATACAAGCATTACTATGCCAGCAATTCTTCCAAGACTTTTCGATTTGCTGCCGGCGGAAAATCCGAAAATCATTAAAGCCGCAACCAGCGAAACTATTCCGCCGACAAGCCCTTCCATCGTAAAAGGCACCCCGCGCGAGCCTGTACACAGCGCGCCCACTCCGCCTATAAGCAGGAGATTTGCAACGTTACTGCCGATTATGTTACCGGTGGCAATACCGACGTCGCCCTTTTTAGCGGCGGAAACGGACGTAATAAGCTCGGGAAGCGACGTACCGAACGCTACTACCGTGAGCGCGACTATTTCGGGATCTATGCCTATCAGGTCGACTGATACGGTTCTCGCCGCATTTACAACAAGCGTCGCGCCGCCTACCACCATTAAAAGCCCGACTACGGCAATTACTATTAAAAACCAAACCTTATTAAGCATATTGGCGTAACCGGCTTTTATTTTCGCCGTAAAGCCGTCGTTGCAGGAGGAATTTTGCTCTCCTCCGGCGCAGGGGTCCGCAACCGAAACCGCAGTTGCCTGTTCAAGCATTGCTTTCGACTGCTTACGGGCAAGCACTATGTTGTACGCCATAAACCCGATATAAAGCAACAGTAGAATAAGTCCGCAATACCAGGGCATTGTTGCGTCCAGATAAGTTTCGCCCGCGTCGGTCTTGCCGAAGCTGTAAGGTCCTACGAATATACCGAAAATAAGAAAAAGAGCGCTGACAAATACGAGAAAGGGCATATCTATCATTCTTGTAGTCTTCTCGGACGGAAGCTTGCAAATTACAGCAGAAAGACCGAGAATGAGCAAAACATTGAGCGCGTTGCTGCCGAGAATATTGCCCATAATCAAATCTCCCGTGCCTGCGGTTGCGTCGACTATCGTCACGGCAAGCTCGGGCGCGCTGGTTCCAACGGCGACAACGGTAACGCCGATTATAAAGGTAGAAATTTTAAGTTTGCGCGCAATACCCGCCGAGCCGTCGACAAAGAAATCCGCACCCTTCACCAAAAGGACGAAACCTATGACCAGTAAAAGCAAATTGACAATCCACGTGGCCGCAGTACTGTCTAAAATAAGGTTATAGTTCATTTATTTTACCCCATTAGATTTTTGCCGAAAAGCAGTAAAAAAATAAGACCTTTAACTTAAATTTCTTTAAGTTAAAAGTCTTGTAACCGTTTTGCAGCGGTGTCAAATCCCGAGCGGTTGCGCCGTGATGACGAGATTTGACTTAAACTACTCCCTTTCAACACAGGTATTTTATCAGTTAAACTTTACTCTGTCAAATGTTTTACGCTTAAATGCAAATTTTTTAAAATGTCTTCCGCCGTGACGCAATACTCGGTCTTTTCACCCGAACATATTTCCGCCGCGACCCCCAAAGTATATGCGGCGCATACCGCCGCGTCAAACGGCGCAAGTCCGCGCGCCGCGCTTCCGCACATGTAACCCGAAAGCATATCCCCGCTTCCGCCTTTTGAAAGCGCCGTGTTTCCGCGGATATTCAAAACTGTTTTATCGCCGTCGGTAATTATACAGGAAGCTCCTTTAAGAAGTAAAACCGCGCCGAATTCTTTCGCAAAACACTCGGCGGTTTTTACGGGATTTGTTAAAATTTCCCCGACGGAAAGTCCCGTAAGACGGGAAAACTCTTTTATGTGCGGTGTAAGTATAAGTTTACAAGTCTTGTTTTCGAGCGCGTCGACGCCGAACTTTGCAACGGCGTTCAAACCGTCCGCGTCTATTATAAGCGTCCCATTATAGGACGTCAACAAATTCGAGATAAGCGAATAAATCTCGCGCGAGACGCCGCAACCCATACCGACGGCAATCGCGTCGCAATTCAAATCTAACCCGTCGATACAAATCGTCTGCGCGCATCTTTGCAGTACGGCGCGTTTGACTTGTTCGTCCGAAGTGAGCTTTACGTAGCCGCAACCCGAACGCAACGCGGCTTCGACGGAAAGTATTGCCGCGCCCGTATATTTATCGCTTCCCGCTATTATGTTAGCGCTGCCGTAAGTTCCTTTATGGGAATTTCTTTTCCTTATAGGATAAAGTTTTTTAACGTCGCTATCCTCGCACACGCCGATATAATGCCCGTTCGGCACGTTTATTCCGATATCGCGCTTTACTGTTTTACCGCAAAAGTCGAAACCGTCACCAAGAAAAAAGCCTGTTTTATATTCCGCCAGCGCGACCGTCAAATCCGCTTTAACCGCGCATCCGTAAGAATTACCGTTATCGCCGTTAAGACCGCTCGGAATATCCGCCGAAACGACAAAAGCTCCGCTTTTGTTAATGCAATTTATTATTTCCGCGTAATGCCCTTCCGCCGGACGCGACAGCCCCGTACCGAAAATACAATCCGCTATTATTTCCCCGCTTATACTTTCGGAGTATTCCCCCGTGTAAGCGGCTTTTTCTCTTGCACAGTCGGGCGAAAGTATTCCTTCAATGCAAAACACTTTTACTTTGAAGCCGCGCCTCTTTAACTCCTCGGCACAGACGTAACCGTCGCCGCCGTTATTGCCGTTGCCGCAGACGACGAGTATGCTTTTATCAAAAGCGCCGTCAAGCTTGGAAATTTCGTCCGCAACGGCAAGTCCCGCGCGGCGCATGAGCGTCTTGGTGGAAACTCCCTTTTCTTTAACAGTATATTCGTCGGCGGCGCGCATTTGCGAATTTGAAAGCACTTTGAACATTACAGTCTTAAAGATACCTCCGCAGAGCTGATTTTTTTCTTTATTCCGCCGATATTGCAGACCAGTCTGCCGTCGTCTTCTATATCCAGCGCTTCCGCAACGGTTTCACCTTCGGCGGTTTTTAAAACGACATTTTGTCCGAGCCAGTTAATATAGCGTTTGTAAACGTCAATATCATAGGTCTTTTGAAGCTTGGATATTAGCATTTTTTTTACGGAAGAGACGGATACGCTTTTGCCCAGTTCCACTTGCATTGTAGTTGCGACGTCTTTAAGCTCGGGCGGCAAAGCGTTGTTTACGTTTATGCCTATGCCGACAATCGACTTTATTATCCTACCGCCGCGGACGGTGTTTTCGATAAGCGTGCCGCAGATTTTTTTACCGTTTACAAGAACGTCGTTAGACCAGCGAATTACGGGATTAAGCCCGAATTTTTCCACCGTTTCGCATACTGCCGCACATGAATTTATCATAATTTTAAATGCGGCGGCGGCGGAAAAATCCTCATAAAACCGCATTACCGAAATATAAACGCCGCCTTCGGACGAGACAAAATTTCTGCCTTTGGTACCCTTGCCCGCGCTTTGGCGGTCTGCCGTTACCAATGTGTCGCAGTCCGCGTCCAAACGTTTACAATATTCGTTTGTGGAATCCGTTTCGCTCAGTTCAATAATCTTCATCCGTATCGCCGAACTTTCCCAAAGCATCTTTAGCGGTCTCGTAACCGTAGCCCTTAGCCAAAAGATATTTGAAAGCTTTATATAAATTTTGTTTGTCGCGCTGTTTGCCGCGCATATATTTTTCAAGAATAGCTGCGGCTTCCCCGCTGTCTTCTTCAACCTCGTCAAGCGCTTCGCTTATTGCGTTTTTTTCCGCGCCGCGCTTTATAAGGTCTGCCTCCAACGCCCTTTTCCCTTTCCCCTTAACGCTGTTGATATAAGCGCGGCAATAGGCGGCATCGTCTATAAGATTGTGATATTCCAATCTTTCGAGGACGTAATCGCAAACGGCTTGCGTATAGCCCTTTTTCGTAAGATAATCGCTCATTTGCCTGCGCGTGCGCATACACGCGGAAAGATAAGTCATAGCTTTATCCAGCGCCTGACTTTTTTCGGTTGCAAGCTGAATTTCGTCCAGCTTTTCTTTTTCTATTTGCATACCGCTTTTAAGATTGTACTTTATAGCGACTTCCAGCTTTATTCCGCAGTAAAATCTGCCGTCAACGTAAACGTTGCAACGCGCTTTATCCTTTACCTGCGGTTCTATCGAAGTTATTTCGGACATATCGTTTTTATTTTAGCATTGTCCTGCGCATTTGTCAATGCGGGGCACGGAAAAGCGCGGTCGGCTTGACGCAACCGCGCTTAAAGTTTGAAGGGGAAATAGTACTCCTTCTGTCTGCAAATTTTTACTTTTCCGTTGAGAAGGTCGAAAAATGCGCGGTCGAACGCTTCCGCCTCGCCCTTTTTAACGGCTACGGTATAAATTACCGCGTCGGAATACTCGGTGCCGAGCACTTCCGATTTCTTCTCCGCAAAGAAGCGCGACGCGGCTTCGGCAGAGGAATAATCCACCGTATACTTGCTTTCGCAGCAAACACTGTAGAAAACCTTTCCCGCGAGGTCGAGATTTTCAGCCGCACACCCGGAATAAGCGCGCGTAAGCCCGCCTGCGCCCAGCTTAATTCCGCCGAAATAACGCGTCACCACTACCGCCGTCTCAAAAAGTTTTTTGTTTTTTATAACTTCCAGTATAGGCATGCCGGCAGTTCCCTGCGGCTCGTTATCGTCAGAAAACCGCATAAAATTGCCGTATTTGTCGCAGACGTATGCATAACAGTTATGCGTCGCGTCGGGATATCTGTCCCGCATTTCGGAAACAAACAGTTTTGCCGCCTGCTCGCCTTCGACACGGCGCGAAGTTGTGACGAAGCGGGATTTTTCTATTATTTTCTGCGTTACGCATTCCCCGCTTATAGAAAAATAACCGTCCACTTAATTAAGTCTTAACTTTATATGAACTTTTTTACCCTTGTGAATAACGTCGCCGTCTTTGACGGGGGCGTTTATGTCCGTGACTTTATCTTCGTTTACGGACACGCCGCCCTGCTGAATCAATCTTCTTGCTTCGCCGTTGCTGGCGCATATTCCCGCCGCGACAAGCGCGGGTATCACGGTAGCGCTTTCCAAGGTAATATGTTTTTCGGGCAAGTCTCCGCCCTCTCCGAACGCCGCGCGCGCCTGAGAACGGGCTTTTGACGCCTTTTCTTCGCCGTGCACAAGTTTGGTAAGCTCGTATGCAAGCGTTTCTTTCGCGGTATTTATGCGTTCGTCTTTATACTTAACCAGTCCGGCAATATCTTCAAGCGGAAGAAAAGTCAAAAGCTTTAAAAGCTTTTCCACGTCCTCGTCCGCAACGTTGCGCCAGTACTGGAAAAATTCGTAAGGGCTTGTTTTGTTTTCGTCAAGCCATACGGCGCCTTTTTCAGTCTTGCCCATTTTTTTGCCCTCGCTTGTGACAAGCAGGGTGAACGTCATTGCGTACGCGGGCTTTTTCTCCTTTACCCTTATAAGGTTTGCGCCCGCAAGAATATTAGACCACTGGTCGTCGCCGCCCAACTCCAAAACGCAACCGTACTTTTTGAAAAGATGCAAAAAGTCGTATCCCTGCATGGGCATATAGTTGAATTCGAGGAAAGACAGACCGCGTTCGAGACGGGTTTCGAAGCATTTTGCGCGAAGCATTTCGTTCACGGAAAAATGCGTGCCGATATCGCGGATAAAATCAAGATAGTTGAGATTTAAAAGCCAGTCCGCATTGTTTACTATAATTGCGGCGTTTTCCCCCTCGAAGCTTACGAACTTGGACATCTGCGTTTTAAAGCATGAAACGTGATAGTCTATAGTTTCGCGCGTCATCATTTTGCGCATGTCTGTTTTTCCTGTGGGGTCGCCTATCATTGCAGTTCCGCCGCCGATTAAAATTATGGGTTTATGTCCCGCTTCCTGCATATGCTTAATAGCTATAAGCTGCATGAAGTGACCGATATGAAGGCTGTCCGCAGTCGGGTCGAATCCGGTATAAAAAGTTACGCTTTGTTCGCCGAGAAGTTTATATAAGTCCTCCTCGTAAACGGTTTGTTTTATAAAACCCCTTGCTCGCAGGGTATCCATTACGTTTGCCATTTTTTGCTCCTTACTGATAATTTTATCACCCGAGCGAAAAATTTGCAATCAAAAAAGCGGCTTACCTTGTGGATAAACCGCAAACCCGATAATATTATTTTAAAAACGCGCCGCCGGTAAGGGGTTATGGCAGTATCGCGTCAATCTGTAAAAAAGTCGTCTTTTTTAAGATTTTCACGCGCTTTTTCGATTGCGCGCTTTTCGATACGCGATATGTAAGAGCGTGAAATGCCGAGCTTTTTAGCCACTTCTCTCTGCGGCAAAGCGTTTCCGTCTTCAAGCCCGTATCTCAACGAGATAATGACGAATTCCCTTTCGCTTAAAAACTTTTTTAAAAAAGCAACGAATTTTTCACGCTGTACGCTTTTTTCGACCTTGGCGAAAACGCTGTCCTCCTTTTCGGCGAGGAGGTCGATAAGAGTTAACTCGTTACCGTCCTTGTCTACCCCGACGGGATCCGAAAGCGAGACCGTGTTTTTATGCTTTTTGCCTGCGCGCAGCAGCATCAGAATTTCGTTTTCGATGCAACGCGCGGTATAAGTGGCAAGCTGCGTACCCTTGCCGTCCTGATAGGTATTAATAGCTTTTATAAGCCCTATCGAGCCTACCGAAAGCAAATCGTCCGTTTCCGCCGCACCCGTATATTTTTTTACTACGTGCGCAACAAGACGCATATTGTGCTTTATAAGTATTTCTTTTGCCTGAGCGTCGCCTTCACGCGCTAATGCCAAATATTTTCTTTCGTCCTCGGGCGAAAGCGGCTTGGGAAAAGTCCCGTCGCGCACCATACCGGTAAAAAAGAATATTTTACCGAAAAGCAAATTCAACAAATCAAAAAACATACGCTACCCCGAACGAGCAATCGCTCTAAAAGTAGTGTATGTTTTCGACAGTTTGTACTATTCTTTTACAGGTTGTACTATTTTTATTATTCCAACTCGAACGCGCCCGTATACAGGCTGTAATACTTACCTTTCTGCTCTATTAGCGATTTATGGTCGCCGCGCTCGATAATTTCTCCGTTTTCAAGCACCATAATAGCATGACTGTTGCGTACGGTGGAAAGTCTGTGCGCTATTACGAAAACCGTCCTGCCCTCCATAAGCTTATCCATACCCTGCTCTATGAGCTTTTCCGTACGGGTATCGATGGAAGAAGTCGCTTCGTCAAGAATAATAACGGGACAATCCGAAACCATAGCGCGAGCTATGGCGAGAAGCTGTCTTTGCCCCTGCGAAAGATTGGCTCCGTCGCCCTTTATAACCGTATTATATCCCTCGGGCAGGTGAGTAATGAAGAAATCCGCATTGGCAAGCTTGGCGGCGTTTACGCAGTCCTCGTCGGTGGCATCGAGCCTGCCGTAACGTATATTGTCTATTACCGTACCGCTGAAAAGGTGCGTATCCTGCAAAACTACGCCCAGGGAACGGCGTAAATCGTCCTTTTTAATGTCTTTGATATCTATTCCGTCGTACGTTATTTCACCCGAGCTTATATCGTAAAAACGGTTTATGAGATTTGTTATCGTCGTTTTACCGGCGCCCGTCGACCCGACGAAAGCGATTTTTTGCCCGGGCTTGGCATAAAGACTGATATGTTTCAAAATCACTTTTTCATCGGTATAGCCGAATACGACGTCATTGAAGCGGATATCGCCTTTCAAGGGAATGTATGTGTAAGAGCCGTCGCTTTCCGGACGTTTCCACGCCCATTTGCTTTGACCGTTTTCACCGTAGGTCAAAGTGACGTTTCCTCCCTTATCTTCGGGGGACGAGTCGACCGTTTCGAAAATCCTCTCCGCGCCGGCAAGCGCCATTACAATGGCGTTAAACTGCTGCGAAACCTGCATAAGCGGCATATTGAACTGTCTGGAATACATTAAAAACGAGACAAGCACGCCCGCTATGCACGCCACCCTGTTAACCTTATCCGCCTCAATTACGGAGCACTGAATGGAAAGAAAGCCTTTCTCCCCAACGAACGCCATAAAAAGCACGCCGACCAAAGCCACAAGAACATACTGCAAATAGCCGAGATTGTTGTTAATGGGTCCCAATACGAATGCGTATGTATTTGCCTTAGCGCCCGCTTCGTTAAGCTCGTCGTTAAACACTTTAAACTGCTCGCGCGCTTTTGCTTCATGGCAGAAAACCTTTATAACCTTCTGTCCCTCGGTCATTTCTTCGACGTAACCGTTAAGTCTGCCGAGCGACTTTTGATGTTGCAGATAATACTTTGCGGATTTGCCGCCTATATATTTCGTAGCAAAAATTATGGCGGCAAGTACGGCCAAAACGACAAGTAACAGAGTAACGCTGTACAATATCATAAACACGAACACCGCTACAATGGTTATTACGGATGAAATAATCTGCGGAATCGTCTGCGTGAGAAGCTGGCGCATTGTATCGACGTCGTTGGTATAAAGACTCATAAGATCGCCGTGCGTGCGGCTGTCGAAATATTTCAAAGGCAAATACTGCATTTTCGCAAACATTTCGTCGCGCATCTTTTTCAAAGTTTTCTGCGCAATGTACATCATCATTATATTATAGGCAAACGAAGAAACCGAACCTATCAGATAAATACAAGCCATAGCTATAATATTCGGGTATACGACGCCCCACATGTCGGCGTTTTTGCCGTTTTCTATAAGCTCGGTAATTATGTAAGATATTCTGGAAGCGGCGACTACGTGCGCAACCGACGAGAAAAATACAAACACCACAACGAACGCCGTCGCCAGCTTGTTGTTGGAAAATGCGTATGAAAGCAATCGCTTCAACGTCTTTACGGGCGTTTTGGCGCGCTTGCCGTTTTTTGCCGCAACCTGTTGCGCGGCAACGTTTGAAGATTTTTTACGCTTCATCGCCTTCTCCTCCTTTTATCTGGGATTCGTATACCTCGCGGTATATTCCGTTTGTCTTTAAAAGCTGTTCATGCGTGCCTATACCGCTTATACCGCCCTCGTCCATTACCACGATTTTATCGGCGTCTTCAACCGAAGAAATGCGCTGCGCAATAATTATTTTAGTCGTTTCGGGAGCGTATTCCCGCAAAGCGGCGCGGATTTGCGCGTCGGTCTTCGTATCCACTGCCGAAGTAGAGTCGTCGAAAATTATTACGTCGGGTTTTTTGAGCATGGCACGCGCAATGCACAGGCGCTGTTTCTGTCCGCCGGAAACGTTTACGCCTCCCTGACCTAAATCGTAATCGAAGCCTCCCGGCAAAGCGTCGATAAATTCCTCTGCGCAAGCCTGACGAGCCGCAGAGCGTAAGTCTTCTTCCGTCGCAGTTTCGTCACCCCAACGTAAATTTTCGGCTACCGTGCCGGAGAACAGCACGTTTTTCTGCAATACCATGGCAACCTTGTTGCGCAAAGTATCCATATTATACTGCTTTACGTCTACGCCGCCGACTTTGACGGTGCCGACCGTCGCGTCGTAAAGTCTGGGTATAAGTGAAACCAACGATGTTTTACCCGAGCCCGTAGCGCCGATGATACCCACCGTTTCACCCGATTTTATTTCAAGATTAATGTTGTTTAAAACACTGACGTCAGATTTCTGCGAATAAGCGAAGCTTACGTTTTCGAAAATTACAGAGCCGTCTTTTACTTCGAAAACGGGATTCTGCGGCTTAGGTAAAGTGGTTCTTTCGTTCAGAACTTCGCAAATCCTATCCATACTGCCTTTGGACAGAGATATAAAATTGAGACACATGGCAACCATTATAACGCCGGAAAGAATCTGCGCCGAATACTGTATAAGCGTCTGAATCTGCGACGGGCTTACGTTGCCGGAGATTGCCCCCGTTTCCATATTTGCGCCCAAAGTTATAATTAAAAGATTTACTATAAACATTACCAGTGTCACGCAAGGCATCATTACCGTAAGTATCCTTTCGGCTTTAACGGAATATTTGTAAACCTCGCCCGTAGCGTTACGCATTTTGGCTATTTCCGTGTTTTCCCTTACGTAAGACTTGACGACGCGTATAGCCGTCAGATTTTCCTGTACGACCGCGTTTAAGTCGTCGTACTTTCTGAACATTGTCCTGAAATACGGAACGACCTTTATCATACATACGCTTACCACTACACCCAAAGAAACCGCCGCGCAACCGAAAATCAACGCCATTATAGGTTCGATGATAACGGTCATAATAATCGACGCTATAAAAAGTATGGGCGCGCGAACGAGCATGCGGATAGCCATTTGATAAGCGTTTTGTACGTTTGTCACGTCAGTTGTTATACGCGTAATAAGGCTTGCAGTCGAATAGTTGTCTATATTCGCAAAAGAAAAGGTTTGAAGATTGTTGTACATATCTTCCCTTAAATTGTGCGCGAATCCGCAGGAGGCTTTTGCGGCAAGCCTGCCCCCCATTACTCCGCATAACAGGGCAAAAACGGCGCATACAATCATTAAAACGGCATATATAACTATTTTTTTCGTGTCGATGCCGTCAATTTTTCCCTTTGCAAGCTGCTCGAACTCGCCGACGATAAACGTCATAAAGAACGGAATAATAATTTCCATTGCCGCTTCGCCGACCATAAAAAGCGGACACAAAACAGATTGTTTTTTATATTGTTTTACGCTTTTAAGCAAAGTTTTTATCATAATTACTTCTCTCCTTTGCGCGTTTCTATTTCTTCGATAACTTTAAGTAAAAGGTTTTTAAAAATTTTTTGTTCTTCCTCGGACAAGGCAGACTGAATTATCGCGTCGCAATTTTCCATTAACGCTCTGTTTTTATTACAGACGTCATAGCCCTTTTCAGTAAGAGAAACATATTTCGTGCGCGCGTCGCCGTCTGACGTTTCGCGATAGACAAAGCCGCCGCTTTCTAAGGTATTCAAAAGCGTTGAAACAGAGGACGCACGTAAATTAATGTAGTTTTCAATATCCCGTTGACATACCTTTTCTCCCTTTTCGGTATGTATGACCACAAACACCAAAGTTTGCATTTGTACCGGCGTAATTCCGTAATCGGCAAACAACGCATTATTCTCCCTACTCATCTGCCTATGCAGATAACAGACCAGACCGAAAAGTTTCTTGTTTTCCAAAACCGCCCCCGAAAAAATTGACAAAATAAAAAAGTTTGAAGTCTAAATAATTATATTTATTAAAAATTTTAATGTCAACAAAATTTTCAACAATAAAAAACTTAATTTATAATGAACGCATTTTTCATTTCTTTGTTATTTTTACTTGCCAACTGCGGTTAAATATGCTATATTGATATAGCTTAATTACAGGCCCTGTGGTCAAGCGGTTAAGACGGAGCCCTCTCAAGGCTCAATCCCGGGTTCGATTCCCGGCAGGGTCACCAAACAAGTTAACAAAGCCGACCTTTCGTTATTTTGAATGGTCGGCTTTGTTTTTTTGTATAAACTCTGTTAAATTACATAAAAACAAGCTAAGCCATTAAAGCTTAGCTTGTTTTGCATTCTATAATAATTATTACGACCAGTTACCCAGGAATTTAAGCTGCACATACGGCGAAGCAAGTTCAGGGAAGTCGGGGTCTTCGGGATTGGGATTATAAATATAATTCCAATTATCCTTACTTAATCTGGATATAAACGTTCTTTCGAATATATTATTCAAGTTCTCAAGTACGGTTACGTCGCAGCTCGTGTTATATTCTTCCATAGTAGCTATGCATGAACGAACATTTACTACTATGCCTTCTTCAAAATTCGAAGGAGAGCATCCAAGAATCTGCGAACAATTTTTAAGCGTAGAAAGAAGCTTCGAACCATTAAACATAAGCGTCGCAAACGAAATAGTATTGGATATTTCCATATTCGACAACGCGCCTTTTTGGTATCCTAAAATTCCGCCGGCATACGTTTTGGCATTATCAAGCGCATGAACTGTCCCGACAAACATACAAGAAGTTATTTCAAGATTGTATGTGCAATTTGCATTATTGCCGCAGTCATAGGTACCGAAAATTCCTCCAAGCTCAAAATTTGCATTTACTACGGTATCAACATAGCAATTTCTGAAACAGATATCAATACTTCCTCTGCCAAGGCCGCTGCTTGCTTGAGAGAAACCTACAAGACCGCCGGCACGCTGAGTAGCATTAATGGAATAATTTGCGCTATTAATAAGAGATACTTGTTCAATATAAACCTGAGTACCTGCACCAACAGCACCGATTAATCCGCCGGCACGCTGACCGGCTTTGATGTTAATATCTGTAAGCGCGATATTATAGAAATTACCGCCGGTACACTCTCCTACAATTCCTACCTTGTTATTTTTATCGCCGATTCCACCGTCCACTTTTATATTATTGAACTTAACGTTTTCAATTGTGCCGCCGCTGACTTTGTAAAATACCCCGACACAATCCTCCTGACCGCTTCCTGTTAAGGTTATACCAGATATAGTGTGTCCCATACCATTGAACAAACCTACAAACGGCTTCTTACCCAATTTGTAATTTACTCCCGAAAAATCAAGATCATTAGTTAATCTGTATATAGTGCTTGAAGGAGATTCCGCATTAATAAGCTCTCCGCTTGCCATCTTGATAAATTCTTCGGTAGTTGTAATATCAACGGTTCCTACAGATTTGGTATAAATTTCGGATTTGATGTCACCGTTACGATTCGCAAGTGCAAAATAAACGTTATAACCGTTTATATTATCGTTTGGAAATTGAATTTCCAACTTATCGCCCCTAAAAGGATAAGCATTTACACCATTATAGGTTTTTATATTGTCTCGTGTAATGTCAGTAAGCTGATCGGGCGAAGATACCGCATAAAGATAACCTGTTGCATTCGTTAATTTACCGGATATGCTGTAACCTTTCTGATTGACTGTCAATGAAGTGTTACCATTGAAATCAACTTCATCAAAAGGGCTTGAAGTATATATCTTATACGTCATTGTTTTAGTCGACTGATCGCTTAAAAGAGTAACCTTATGCGTTATGGTATATACTCCTTCATGTCCGGGAGTATAGCCCTTGATTTTTGTTCCGGTAGATTTTGCATCAGGCGCATACATATAAGTCGATTCCAGCTTATATTGATCTTTCTTCAACAGCTTGCCGTTATAATCCAAAGCGTTCTCAACGGACAAAACAGGTTCGGAAACTACTGAATACCGGTCAACAACGTAGCTACCGTTATTTAATATCTTTTGACCGTCACCAGACGTAACAAACATAGTTCCGATAGACGGTTTACCTGCTTTTACCGTCAATACGAATTCTACATTGTCGGTAACGCCGCCGCAAGTTATATTAGCCGTAAGCTTAACTTTTTCATCTTGCCCCAGCGGACGGTTTACATATACTCTGTAATATTCCGCTTTCGACAAAGCTATATCTTTTTCTGTTCCAATCTCCAAATATTCAACTTTTTCGGATACCCACTCAATATTGCAGTCTATCATTTTTGAAGGAACGTCAAAATCCTGATAAACGGCGTCGATATCGCAACTAATCGTTAAAGCCTCTTTCGCCCTGGCAACCTTCGATGCCGCTTCCGAGTCTGCGTCCGGCTTTACGTAATCGCTTGTATAGAAATGCTGATATTGTTCCCAAGAGGTTTTATCGAGAACGGATCCTATTTTATTGTTATCACCGAAAAGACCGGAATAATCTTTAACGGCAAGCATAGAACCCATATTCAAAGACTTATCCGCTGCGTTGCGATACTTTAAATGTACCCTGTTTGAATTTAACGTGAGGCTGTTATCGACATCATAATTACCGAGATCTCCCAATCCCGATAAATTATAAGTATAATTTGTACCGCTTTTAACAACAGGCAATTCTTTGAATATCTCGGAAGAAATAAGCGCGTTTTTCTGCTCGGTAAACGCCATATTGGTACCGCCATTGGTAGAAGCGTCTATGCTTCCGCTAATAACGTTAGCATATGATCCTCCATTGAAATAGCAATCCGTTGCAGATCCTTTATACTTATCGTTTGAAATTGAGAGCGCCAAATCATCCTGAACGGAAAGCACATGACTAAAATTATTATAGCTGTACGCATGACGGGCAACATCAATATTGGCCGATCCTGCATTCGTTGGATCGCTTACATCTCTGATTTGACCGAAATTAACGCTTGCACTGTCGTTGTCAATAACAGCTCCGTTATTATAAGAAGTTACTCCCTTGACCGATATAACTCCGGGATTGGAGTTATCTGTAACGCCGTGAAGCTTATTTCCGTAGGAAAGGCAATTAACGAGAATTACATCGCCTTCCATAGTGGAACCGCCCAGCTTGAATCCGTTACCGTCTCCGTCACGGGTTTTATATGATTTTTGACCGTATTCGTTAGCGGTAATACCCGCTTTCGGATCTTCGACTTCTGCTTTAAGTTTATTGAATGAACTGAATCTGGAGTTACATTCTTGCTGAGTATATTCCAAATAACCGTTTTCGAAAGCAACGCAATTATACATAATTACGGCGCCTATATTACCCGATTCGGTTTTTGCATACAAGTCCCAACCGTCGTCAGAGTTACGGTACGCTATACAACCGTCGAACACATTGCCGTAGCCCACGGTAAGCTTAGCCGCAAATCCGTCGGCATTTTCACCGTACGTTTCGTTATCATAATTGTTATGCGACGTGCAGTTTTTAATTAGATTATAGCTGGGCCACCAATTTATTTCATTATATTTATAGTCGGTAGTGTCGCTGTAAGATCTGCCCAACTGCAGACCCGTATCGCGGTTGTTGTAAAACTCACAGAACTCTACGGTGTTATAGCTTCCTCCGATATACATTCCGTTATCGCCGGCGCCGCAAATATCTATACCGAACCAATACGTATAGTTACCATATATCTGCACACCGCGCGCAGTGCTTAAAAATGATTGATTGCTGAAATCAAGAATCACCTCTTTTGAAGAAGAAGTTTCATATCCGCTACCGTCGACGTAAGCGGCATTTACAAATTTAATGTAACTATTATATGCTCCGCTAACATGTACGCCTATTGTCTGCGAAATGCTGTAATGACCGGGAACAATTAACACGGTATCGCCGGGTTTAAGCAACGAATTTCCGGATTCCGCACCAAGCAAAGCTACTATGCCATAAGGCTTTTCTTTACTTCCGTCCGGCTGTTGAGAAGGCGTATTGGATACGTAATATGTTTTTCCCGAATCAATATTCTTAATTTGTCCTTCCGCAGTGCTTAATACCGTTGTATTAATTCCTTCAGAAGAAGCTTTTTCAATAGATTTATCGCCGCAAGCGGCAAAAGATAACGCACCGCACGTCGCCGTTGCAGAAATTGTTAAAACCGCAATAGCCGACAAAATCGATTTTTTTAATTTAATCTTATCTTTCATATCAATTACTCTCCCGGATTATAGTCTGAACAAACAGTTTCAGCCGCGCCCGAAGCGCTTGCCACTACATTAAAAAATACAAAGTTAGATCTTACGAAATCCGGATTCACTTTAGAAGGCATATAGACCCAAACTTGATATTTACCCACAACCAAACTTGAATATTCGGATTCCGGAATCAATTTATCCGCACGGTATACTTCGACCGTATATTTGTCTGAAGAAATAATTTCGTCTTCAAGCACGTTCTCAAGCGCATCGACTTCTTTAACAACAAGCTTTGTTAAATCCAAAGCCGCCGTTTGACTTTCATTAACAGCAACGGTATCCTCGCCATTTTCAAAATAAACGTATATGCCGTCTTTGTCTCCGCCGACCGTTACAGTAAATGATTTTTGTTTATCCGAATAAGAGACAATTATATTGTATCTGCCGATTTCGTCCTTATTATATTCTGACGCGTCCACTGCGTACTCCGTCTCAGTGAGCGTTACGTCTCGCTTTTCTCTGTTAGCTACAACAATGAGACCTTCACCGTTAAATTCTTCACCAACTTGATAAGCTCTTTTAACGCCTTCTAAATTAAGCGTTATCGATTGCAATGCCCCGTCTTTATTTTTCTTTTTGCAGGCAAACGTAAAAGGTATAGCTAATACCATAATTGCAGCCATCAAAACGGGCAATACGAGTTTTAATTTTTTCATTTAACCCTCCATGGTTATTTTCGCACAGCATAAGCGAAAAAATTTATAAAACGATTTTTTTCTTACACGTACATATTGATTTTATCATTTAAATATTTTTCTGTCAAGAATTTTATGAAAATAATTATCTTCTGATGTTACATAATTACATTGGTAAAATTACCCTCCCGACGTCATGTCGGGAGGGTAAAATTATACAAAATAAAATATCCGCCTGTGCCGTGATATGAAAAAGTATTAACCCGCATCTCGCAGGTGGGTGCGCCGAAGCGAAAACATAGGACTTTCCGCATAAATGCAGACCTTGCCTGTTTCCGCGAACGTGCCGCTCCCTTATAAACTTTGTGGATTACGAATTTTCCATACCACGAACACCGCAGACATTACAGTAAATTATATATTATTTATATAAAAAACGCAAGAGGTAAATTCAACCAGAATGCAAATTAAACGGCATAAGGCGCAATTTACTTGATTTTTGCGCTTAAAAGTCTTAAAATCAAAAGAAAACGGTTGAGAGGCTGAATTACTTATGCAGGAAATCACAGGAGTTACCACCTCCGCTTATACGCCTTACGGAGAGTTTAAAAACCATATCGGCGAGGAAGTCGTAATCAGAGGAGCAATCCACAATATCAGGGAAATGTCGGATATAGCGTTTATACTTATCCGTACGGACAGGGAACTTATTCAATGCGTTTATTCCACCGAGTTTTCCGACTACCGCTTAGACGAAAAAGTCGTTGAACAGGCTTCGGCAAAAATAACCGGAAAGGTTGTTAAAAGCGAGACCCGCGACGGCAGCGAACGTTACGAGCTGCAAATTCACGGCATTGAAATATTATCCGAACCCGCGGCGGTTCCCCCCGTTGTCATTTCAAAAAAACAGGTCGTTTGCGACCTTTCCGTAAATCTCGACAACAGACCCGTAACGCTGAGGAATCCCAAGGAAAGGGCAATTTTCAAATTGCAGGAAGGAATTCAGAGAGGATTCCGCGAATATTTGCAAAGCCAAAATTTTACCGAGGTTCATACACCAAAAATCAACTTTGCCGGCGCCGAGGGCGGAACAAACGTATTTAAGCTTGACTATTTCGGCAAAACGGTTTATCTTGCGCAAAGTCCGCAGCTCTATAAGCAGGCTCTCGTCCCCGTGTTCGAAAGAGTTTTCGAAATTGCGCCCGTATTCCGCGCGGAACACCACGATACTTCAAGACACCTCAATGAATACATTTCCATGGACTTGGAAATGGGCTTTATCGACAGCTTCACCGACATAATGAATACCGAAACGGGCGCTCTTAAATATATTATGAACTTATTAAAAACCGAATACGCGCCCGAAGTCGAGCTTTTGAAAGCCGATATACCCGAAATTACCTCTATCCCCTGCATACGCTTCAAGGACGCAAAAGAACTGTGCGTAAAAAAGCTGAAAAATATAACCGATATGAAGGATTTCGAGCCGGAAGAAGAAGCTTTCCTCGGCAAATGGGCGAAACAGCAGTTTAATTCCGATTTCCTTTTCGTAACGCATTACCTCTCCAAAAAGCGCCCCTTCTATACTATGGACGACCCCGAAGACCCCGAAGTTACGCTGTCTTTCGACCTGTTGTTCCGCGGAATAGAAATTACCTCCGGCGGACAGAGAATTCACGACTATAACATGCAGGTTGAAAAAATGAAAAGACTGGGCATGAATCCAGAAGAATTCGAAACCTATTTGATGCTTCATAAATACGGCGCTCCTCCCCACGGCGGTCTGGGCTTGGGACTTGAAAGGTTGACAATGCATCTTTTGGGCTTCAAGAACGTGAGAAACGCTACAATGTTCCCGAGGGACATTAACAGGGTTTCGCCATAATAGTAACAAAGTTAAAAAACCCGCGCGGTTAAATCCGCGCGGGTTTTTGTATGTCGTTTAAATTTTTTCAACGGATAAAATTTGTCTTGACCTTAGGTATTATTACGGGTTTTTCAAGTTCCGTTCCATTGGCATTTTCAAGCAGCTTCAAAAGCCACGCCGTATTGCTTGCGACTGCGCGCATTACCGTCACCCCTTCTTCGTCCGCCAAAACCTGTTCGGGAGTATTGCCGTGAACCATATTCCAGTATGTAGACGGCACCTGCAACATATTGTTTATGCCTATGTATTTATTCAAAACGTCGTATGAAGCCGTCGTTCCCGCGCGCCTTGCCGACACTATGCTTGCCGCGGGCTTAAACTGCATAAATTTACCGTAAGCGCAAAACAGCCTGTCCAAAACGGCAACCATTGCGCCGTTTGGCGAAGCGTAATGCACCGGCGCGCCGAATATATAGCCGTCCGCCTGCTTGACCTTCGCGCCCAGGACATTCAATATGTCGTCGTTAAACACACAGCCTTTTCCGCTTTTACAGCCTCCGCATCCTATACAACCGCGTACGGGTCCGTTGCCTATCCAGACAGGTTCACTGTCCACGCCCTGAATTTTTAACTCGTCCGCGATTATGTTTAAAGCCTGATTCGTGCAGCCGTTTTTATTGGGACTGCCGTTTATAAGCAAAACCTTCATATTATTTCCTTTAAAACTTTTTCGATTACGGGCATGTAAAATTTTTCGTAGCCGGCACTGTTGGGATGGGTGCTGTCGCCCTTGCCCCAGCCGTAGGTATCCGCGGTATACATGTCGCGGTTGTCTTCCTTAAACGTATCCAGTCCGCTTTCACCGTAAACGTCCGCAACTGCGATTTTGTGCTTGCGGCAAATCTCCGCGGCGCGGTCGCCGTATAATTTTTGAGCTTCTTCTTCCCTTCTGCCCATTTTGTGCGGTCTGACAAACAGCGACTTTGCCGTAGGAAAATACTTTTCAAAAGCCGTAACTATACTTTCGAAGCAAAGCGAAAAATCGTCCGTCCTTTCGACCGCGAAAACGTCGGGTGCGTCGGACACCGTATTGCCGAGAGGAACGTCGAAGTTTACGCCGTCTGTTCTGAAGCAGTCATTTGTAAACCCGTCGAAAATTATATAGTCGGCAACAATGCCGTCGTTAACCGCGCTTCTCACCTGCTCCACAAGCCAGTTTTTTCCCTCGCAAAAGCCTACTCTGGCGCCGCCGACGCAGTATTTTTTCAATTTGACGCCTAAATCTTTAACCAGATATTCGCCGACTCCGTAGCCGCCGTTACCCGCGCCGTACATTATGCTGTCGCCCAAAAGAAGCAGGGTTTTGCCTTTAAAACCGTTCATTACAAATATAGCCGTTCCTGAAAAATCTTACTCTTTATACAGAAATCTGTGACAGTTGTCGCACTCTGTAACGTTGCCGCCGGCTATTTTTTCTTTACCGACAATAGAAAGCTCCATGCCGCACTGCGAGCATCTGTCGTTTCTGACAGCGCAAAGGATAGGGAAAATTCTTTCGCTGCGCTTGGTTTTGTACCTTGCAAGCACTTCCTTGTCTATGCCTTTTGAAAGCTTTTCAAGCTCCGCCTTCACTGCGTCCATCTCGGAAATTTTGCCCTTTTTGTATTCCTGATAAACTGCGGAATATTCCTTGTATTTTTCCTGCATGGCAATAGTTTTCTTTTTGAGTGTTTTAAACTCCTCGTCGGCTTCCTTGACGGATTTGCTCAACGCGTTTATTTCGGATTTTATCGCTTTCAGCTTTTCCGTAAGCTGGGTGGCGTTTTTCTTATAGAAAGAAATGTCCGCGCCGTCGTCGACAAGCTCGTCAAGATTTTCATAGTCCTTTAACGTTTCCGCTATTTCTTCGTACTTTTGGTTAAGCTTTTCAAGCGCCGCGTTCATTTCCACGGCTTTTGCGTCCATAGCGTCAAGCTTTTCGGGCGCTTTGGTAAGAAAGCTTTTAGCCTGCGAATAATTTTTCCATTCCTCCGAGGTGGCCGCTTCTTTTTCTATTTTATTGAGCTTAGCGTCCTCGTCCTGATACTTTAAAAGTTGTTCTACCTGTGCCATAATTAATCTCCTTAAGGGATTTACGCAAGTTCCGCGTCGTTAAAATATGCCGATGCGACGGGTAAATCCAATGCAATTTCGTTATATATTTTATTGAAACCGTAGTTTTCCGAAGTATAGTGCGTAAGCTGGATAACGTTTATCCCCCTGCTTACAAGAGCCCGAATTTCATGGTGCTTTAAATCGGAGGAAACGAAAACGTCCGCCTTCTCCGCATACGCGAAAGAAACAGCCCTATCGTCGCAACCCGCGCCGCAAAAAGAAGCGACGCGCTTAATAACCCTGTCGGGCGCGCCGTAGGCAAAAATTCGCTCGGCGCCCAAAGCCGCCTTGACGGTTTTCACATATGTTAAAAAATCCGCGGGCGTCACGTTGTAAGCCCTGCCGTAGCCGCCGCCCTCCACAGTAGCCGAAAGCTCGGCTTTATCTCCGCCCAAACCGCGCATAAGATGATAGTCTATTCCCTTTGGCGCAACGTCGAAATTAATATGCATGGATATCACCGAAACTCCGTTTTTAAGACATTCCGCCAGCGCCGCGGACTGCGGGTCGCGTAAAACGTCAAGCCGCGAAAGTCCGCCGTATATTGCGGGATGATGCGTAACTATCGCGTTAAAGCCGCGCGACAGTGTTTTTTCTACGGCTTCCGCGGACAAATCCAACGCAAACAATACGCCTTTTACTTCGTCGCAGCAGTTCAAAATTATTCCGCTGTTGTCGTACATAGAATATTTTTTACAGAATTTATCCGAAAGCGAAACGGGAGCCACACCGTTTTCGAGAATTGCAAAAAGTTCATTCAATTTCACCGCGCATTACCCCCTCTATATAATTGATTTCTCTTTCTATCCCGGCGCGGTGTTCTTCGGTCATACCGCGCGAAAGATAGCTTTTCTTTTTATCGAGTTCTTCCTTTAAATAGTCGTAAAACACGCCTTCGGAAAAGCTGTCTCTGCCGTATTTAAGCTGTGAAGGCGTATAATTTTCTTTAACGTCAGAACGCTCGCCCTTTATTAGAAAATAGTAATTTTTGCCGTCGCAGAATATACCGTCGTATTTTATGCGGCAATTTTTTTGCAAAAGGTACTTCCTGACCGCTTCCGCGTTTTTCATAGGTTGAAGTACGAAGCGGCGCGGCACATAGGCGTCGTCCAGAATTTTTATTATTTCTTCGCCGCCGATTCCTGCTATAAGCGTCTGTCCGGTATTTTCGTCTATGCCGGTAAGTCCGTCGCAACACACAGACGTCGCAACGCCTTTACCGATATAGTTTTTTAAAAGAGCTTCCGCCTTTTTCAGACATTTGGCGCTTATATCGGAAATTACGGCTTTTTCGCAAAGACCTTTTTTAAGCATGTACAATGCGAAATAGCCGTGGTCGCACGCCACGTCGGCAAAGCTTTCGCACTTATCGAGGAAAGAACATATCTGTTCTATTCTGTTCATCAGGTATCCAAGAAATCGCGCAGATGCTTCGACCTTGACGGATGACGGAGTTTTCTCAACGCCTTTGCTTCTATCTGCCTTATTCTTTCACGCGTAACGTTGAACTCGCGCCCGACTTCTTCAAGAGTTCTGGGTCTGCCGTCGTCCACGCCGTAGCGCAGCCTTAAAACCTTTTCTTCACGCGGGGTAAGACTGTTTAAAACATTCAAAAGCGTTTCTTTGAGCATTGTGGTGGAAACGCTGTCGGAAGGCGTAACCGTGGATTCATCCTCTATAAAGTCGCCCAGGTGACTGTCTTCCTCCTCGCCGATGGGAGTTTCCAGCGAAACGGGGTCCTGCGCTATTTTCTGAATTTCACGGACGCGCTCCTCGGTTATGTGCATCTCCTCCGCTATTTCCGCGGGCGTAGGTTCTCTGCCCAGCTTTTGCAACAGCAGGCGGGAAACGCGGGTTAACTTGTTTATAGTTTCGACCATGTGAACAGGGATACGTATTGTGCGCGCCTGGTCGGCAATTGCCCTTGTTATTGCCTGCCTTATCCACCAGGTCGCATAGGTGGAAAATTTAAAGCCCTTCTGATAGTCGAATTTTTCAACCGCCTTCATAAGCCCGAGATTGCCTTCCTGAATCAAATCAAGAAAGAGCATGCCTCGTCCGACGTACCTTTTCGCTATGGAAACGACAAGTCTTAAATTCGCTTCCGAAAGTTTTCTTTTGGCTTCTTCGTCGCCGTCCTGCATTCTGCGGGCAAGGTCTATTTCGTCGTCGGCGGACAAAAGCGGTACCCTGCCTATGTCTTTAAGATACATTTTGACGGGGTCGTCAAGTCCTATATCTGAAAGCGCCTGTTCGTAAAGCTCTTTGTCGCGCTCGGCTTCGTCGATTATCTGAATACCCGCTTCCGCTATGGATTTATAGACGAAATCCATTTGGTTGGGAGTAGTTTCGTACTTTTCCATTATATCGCAAAGGCTGTTTGTGGTAATACTGCCCTTAGAGCCGTAAGTGTCGATAATATGTTTTAAAATTTCGTTAAGCTTCTGTTCGGATAAATTCATTATTTGTCTCCGCTTTTTAATTTTTCCCTTTGTTTTAATAGTTTTTGTATTTCGGACACCAAGGCAAGTTTTCCGTCTATAGTCCGTTCGGTATCGGATTGAATTTTAAGGGCGTTTATTCGCACGTCCAAAGCATGTATTTTCAGTTTGACGACGCAGTCGTTAAAGCTTTTTTCGGCAACTTCGCCGTCAAGCGCGCCGCCCGCGCTGTAATCGAGAATTCTGCAAAGCTCTTCGTACTCCGCCGTGCTTTCTTCAAAAAACTCAAACAACTCGGCAGGCTGGATTCGCTCGCCCATAAGCTTTTTGGATTTCAGATATTTTGCAATTACCGTATGCACGTCGTCGCAGAACGGAATTTCGGAAACATCTTCCCTTGCGTACGGTGCGCCGAAAAGATATGCCGCCGTTACCAAACGCGATGCCTTTTCAATTACCGACGACGCGTCCTTGCGCGGCGTTTCCTGCGGCTGTTGCGGCGCGGGGCGTTCTTTTACGCTATTAAGGTCACGACTCAAAGATTCGTATGAAATGCCCGTGGCGTCCCTGAGCCTGTATAAAAGCTCCTCCTGCTCCGCCGCGCTGTCAGCCGTGCGCACTATCTTTATCGCCTCGGCAATGTATTTGCGCTTGTCCTCGGTTTTGTTCAAATCGTATCCGCGTCCGAGAGAAGTAAGCTTATAGTCGATAAGCGGCATAGCCGCGTCCAAGCACTGCCTGTAACCTTCCGCGCCGCGCTGCTTTATTACGTCGTCGGGATCGAGCCCGTCGGGAAGCGGCACTACTTTTACGTTAAGCCCTTCGTTTTTGAGGATTTCAAGTCCGCGCATGTTGGCTTTCTGCCCCGCCCCGTCGCCGTCGTAGCTTATAAGCACCGTATCGGTATACCGCTTGATAAGCCGCGCCTGCTCCTGCGTGAGCGAAGTGCCCATGCTTGCGACCACGTTTTTAAAACCCGCCTGGTAGAGAGAAATAGTATCCATATACCCTTCTACCATTATCACTTCTTTTATAGTTTGGGTTTTTCTCAATTTTTTTAAAAGATTAATATTATAAAGATTTTTGCTTTTATTGAAAATGAGCGTGTCTTTGGTGTTTTTGTATTTGGCGAAATTTGTTTTTTTCAAGACCCTGCCGCCGAAAGCGATAACCTCGTCCATGGCGTTTATGACGGGATAAATCAGTCTGCCGCCCTGCGCGTCGGAAAGTTTTCCGTCCGCTTCGTTTACCGTACCGCTGTCTATCATATCCTGCCTGTCATAGCCCTTGGATAAAAGATATTTTGGTAAGTCGGTAAAATTCAAGCTGGCGCCGAGTCCGAACGTGCGCACTATGTTAGACGGTATTTTACGTTTTAAAATATAAGCGATATGCTCGTCTGCGTTTCCCGAATTGAGGTTGTCCAGATAAAAATGCGCGCAGTCGTTCATTATTTTCAAAAGGGTGTCGCGCTTGCGTTTAAGCTCGGTAGTCTTTTGGTTGTCGAAGCCGGATTGCGGAATTTGAAGCCCCGCCCGCTCCGCAAGCATTTTGACGGCGTCCATAAAATCGATATTTTCCAGCTCGCGCACGAATTTTATTACGTCGCCCGATTCGCCGCAACCGAAGCAATGGTAATACTGGTCCGCCTCGTTAATGCAAAAAGACGGCGTTTTTTCATGATGAAAAGGACAGCATGCCCAGTGTCCGTTGCCGCGCCGCTCCAACGAAAGATATCCGCCCGCGACGTCCACTATATTGACTTTTTCTTTGAGAGTTATTAAAAACTCCTGTAATGCCGTTGCCATACTCGTTATGTGTAAATTTTATTTTTCGTCTATAAAAGTCCAGCCGTGCGGAACGAAAATGCCGTTGAAAATGTAGACTGCATATTTGTCGGTCATCGAAGAAAGATAGTCGCATACTACCTGTTCGCGCGGAAAACCGTCCAATAAAGAGACGTAAATTTCGGGCAATCTCTCCGGTCGGGCGATAAAATAAGAATACATTGCCGAAAGCATTCTTTCCGCTTTTTCTTCCTCGCCTCTGGCAGAGCCCGAAAGATAAACCCTTTCAAACATGAAATTGCGCATTTCTTCGCTTGCCCGCTCCACCTGCGCGTCCATTGAAACAGTATTCTTTCCGTCGGAATTTTTATAAACGGAAGTGATAGCGGTGTTTATACGCTCCTTAGAGCTTTTGCCAAGCACGTCCACTATATGCTTGGGAACGTCTTCCGCTTTTAATATGCCCGCGCGGATAGCGTCGTCCAGATCGTGGTTTATGTAAGCTATTCTGTCGGCAAGCGACACGCATCTGCCTTCGAGCGTACACGGGTCGCTGTTTTTTTTGTGGTTTAAAATGCCGTCGCGCACTTCGTATGTAAGGTTTAATCCGCAACCGTCTTTTTCGAGAACGTCGACAACCCTCAACGACTGGACGTTGTGTTCGAATCCCGAAGGACAAAGCTTGTCAAGTATACGTTCGCCGCTGTGTCCGAAGGGCGTATGCCCCAAATCATGACCCAAAGCAATTGCTTCGGCAAGGTCCTCGTTCAGGCTTAAAGCGCGGGCTATGCTTCTTGCAATCTGCGCCACGTCCAAAGTGTGCGTAAGGCGCGTTACGTAATGGTCGCCCTCGGGCGAAAAAAATACCTGCGTTTTGTTTTTCAGCCTTCTGAAAGATTTACAGTATATAAGTCTGTCTCTGTCGCGCTGGTATTCCGTACGCATGGCGCAAGGCTGCTCGCCGCGCTGTCTGCCGCGCGTATTTTCCGACAGGCTTGCGAACGGTGAAAAAAACGCCCGTTCGACCGCATACGTCTTATCCTTTAAACTTTTGAATTTTTCCATTACCTTAATTAATTACGAAAAAAATTCCCGATTTCCTTTTTTACGAAAAAATTTGCGCCCGTTTTTATTTCCCGAAGCCGCCGCCGACTGACAGCACCTCACCCGTAACATAATCCGCTTCCGCAAGATATACGCAAGCTTTTGCCACGTCTGCGGGATAGCCTATGCGTCCTGCGGGAATCTGTTCTATAAGGCTTTCCATTTCCGCCGCGGTGAGATGGGAATTCATACCCGTATCGATAACGCCGGGCGACACGCAATTTACGCGCACCTTAGAGGGGGCGAGTTCCTTTGAAAGGGCTTTTGTAAACGCTATAACCGCGCCTTTCGAAGCCGAATAAGCCACCTCGCAGCTTGCGCCTATTTCGCCCCATACGGAAGCTATATTGATTATACAGCCGCCTCCGTAACAAATCATATTGTCCGCAACGGCGCGGCAACAGTGATATACTCCCTTTACGTTTACGTCGAAAACCGTATTCCAGTCCGCTGGCGTCGTATCCTGAATTACGCGGACAAGCGATATGCCCGCATTGTTAACGAGAACGTCGAGTTTTTCGTATATTCCGAAAAACTCCCTGAACATTTGCTTTACCTGCATTTCGTCCGATACGTCCGCGCGCATAAGCACGGGACAGTAGCCGAGCATGTTAAATTCTTCCTGGGTGGCAAGCGCGGTTTCCTCGTCTTCGTGATAGTTTATAACAACCTCGAAGCCGCGTTCCAAAAAAGCAAGCGCAACCGCTTTGCCTATTCCTTTCGTGCCGCCTGTAACCAATGCCGTTTTCATCCGAAATACTCCGTAATTTTATCCGCCGTCTGCTCCGGCGTAAGCTCGTCCGTGTCGATTATCAAGTCCGCCGCCCATTCGTATACGGGGGAACGCTGTGAGTACAACTTTTCCAAAGCCGCCGCCGCGTTGCCGTACAAGAGAGGTCTGCCCTCTCCGCCGCCCACGCGTTTTAAAAGCGTTTCCATCCTTGAGCGGAGATAAACTATCTTACCGTTTTCTTTAAGAGCGTTGACGTTACTCTCGCGCATAAGGCAGCCGCCGCCGGTGGCAATAACCGCATTGTCGAGCGAGGATAAGCTTAATACCGCCTGCGACTCCAAGTCCCTGAAATATCCCTCTCCGTATTCGTCGAAAATTTTTTTGATTTCTCCGTGGCGACGCACGATTTCCTCATCCGTATCCGCGACGATTCTGCCGCGGTTTTGGAATTCGCGCGCGAGAGTGGTTTTGCCGCTTCCCGGCATACCCGCAAGTACTATATTCATAGCTTGAAGCTTTCGCCTGCGAGGATATAGCTGTTTTTACCGAACCCGCACACGACGCCTTTGCATACTTCCGAAATAACGGAAACGTGCCTGAACGGCTCTCGCGAGTGAACGTTGGACATATGCACCTCTATTACGGGAACGGAAGTGCAAGCGATAGCGTCGCGCAGGGCATAGCTGTAATGAGTATAAGCGCCCGCGTTCAGTATTATACCGTCACAATGTGCGGACTGAATTTTTGAGCACAGCTCACCCTCGGAATTGCTTTGAAAAAATTCGCAGTCGTCGCCCTTGAAATGCGCGGAAATTTCTTTATTGATTTCTTCGAGAGTTTGCGCGCCGTAGACGTCTTTTTCCCTGACGCCCGTCATATTGAGATTCACTCCGTTGATAAATAAAAGCTTCATTGACCGAATACCTCTTTATACTTTGCGAAAAGCCGTTTTGCCCCGTCCTCGTCGGGCGAAATTCCGAAATAAATACACTGCGAAAAATACGCCTGATAAAACAGCATGGCTTCGCCGTTTATCGTTTTTTTACCGTAATTTGCGGCAATCTGCAAAAACTTACTTTGCCGCGGTCTGTAAATCAAATCCACAGCCGTATCGCACAGCTCTATCAGACTGCCGTCTACGGGGGAAACGCCTTCCGTGCCGTGCATGCCGACGCCGGTTGCGTTTATAACAGCATAATATCTTGCGGCGGATAAATCGCGCAAAGCCGTTACCGCTTCGAATTCCTCTGCGACACCGCGCGCTTTTTCGTAACTTTTATCGTAAAGGAAAACCTGCGCGCCGCCGTCGGCAAGCTTTTTCGCCGCGCTTCTGCCTGCGCCGCCCGCGCCGAGAAGAAGTACTTTTTTGTCCTTTACGTCCGCGCCGCCGTTTTTTAACATAAGCGCAAAGCCCGAACCGTCGGTATTGTAACCTGATTTGTCGGACGTTTTTACCGTATTCACCGCGCCGAAAATTTGCGCGTCACCGTGCAAACGGTTGAGATAAGGGATAATTGAAATTTTATAAGGAATGGTTACGTTGAAGCCGTCAAGCCCGCAAAACAACCCGCAAACACGTTCGGCAAACTCCCTCTCAGGAATCGAAAGCGCAACATAGTCGACTTTTCTGTCCGTTGCCGCCGCTATAAACGAGTGTATGCGCGGACTGTCCGACTGCGAAACGTCTTTACCTATTACCGCCAGTTTAAGACTTTCCATAAGCTTCCTTTAACACGTTTCCGCACTCCGTTATAAGCGAAACGTATTCGTTGAAATCAAGCAGTATTTCCGCGCTTTTCCCCTCTATTCCGGGGACGATTACGGAAATTTTACCGTCGGGATTTTTTTTGTCGTGTACGGCGTTGGTTAACGCCTTTTCCATATCTTCGTAAACGGGGATTTTTTTCAGAACGCGAGTAATAAGCGAAATTAAATTTTCGTAATAACTTCCCTTACATACGCCGTAAGAATGCGCGATATACAGTTCGTAATACATGCCGATAAGCACAAATTCGCCGTGGGACTTCCTGCCGTAATACAGCTCCAAAGCGTGACCTGTGGTGTGTCCGAGATTTAAGGTTTTGCGTATACCGTTTAAGTCGTGTTCGTCGCGCGCGACAACCTCGGCTTTATGGCGAATACAGTCTGTTATAACGTCGGCGAGAAAATGCGGGTTTGTAAAATCGTCCGCATTTTTCAGCTTGGAATATATTTCGCCGTTGAGCGCACCGTATTTGATTATTTCCCCCAAGCCGCAACGTATTTCACGCGGAGGCAAGGTTTCCAGAAAAAGCGGGTCCGCGATAACTTCACCCGGCTGATAGAACGTGCCTATCAAATTTTTTACGTTTTTGAAATCCACCGCCGTTTTGCCGCCGACAGAGCTGTCCACCTGCGAAAGTAAGGTCGTAGGTATCTGGACGAGATTTACGCCGCGCATATACAGAGAAGCGGCAAGCCCCGCGATATCCCCAACGACTCCGCCGCCGATTGCTATAACGGTACAGCCGCGCTTCATGTCGGCTTCGAGCATAGCCTGAATTATTTCCAAAAGGTAGCGCGTAGACTTGCTCGTCTCCCCTGCGGGAAGAATTTTTACCGGAGCTTTTTCGCCGAATGTTTTACGGATAAGGTCGCGGTAAAGACTGAAAACATTGGCGTCGGTTACGATAAAAACGCCGCGGGCGGCAAGCCCGTGCGCGTACGCCGAAAAGGCGCCTTCTCCGCAATGAATAACGCTGTCGCCAGACTGCGTTTTTAATTTGATATCCGTCATGGTCAATCCTCTAAACCGGCGTACCTTTTAATAACTTCCTGCATGTTATCGCCGCCCAAACGTTTCGAAACAACGTCCGCAAGCGCGAACGCCGCGACGCTTTCAAGCACGGTTTCCGCCGCGCAGACTGCGCAGACGTCGCTTCTTTCCGCCGCCGCCGTACAGGGCTGTCCCGTAACATAATCTATCGTTTCAAGTCCTTTCATGAGCGTGGGAATGGGCTTCATTGCGGCGCGGAGGACAATTTCCTCACCGTTGGACATACCGCCCTCAATACCGCCCGCGTTGTTGGTCTTTCTTACGTACCTCCCGTTTTCGGGGTATATTTCGTCGTGAACGGCGCTTCCCTCTCTATAAGCGCAACCGAAGCCGAGCCCGACCTCCACGCCTTTTATAGCCTGAACGCTCATAAGCGCGCCGCAGAGAACCGCGTCAAGCTTGGAATAATACTGCATACAACTGCCGAAGCCGCTTTTAAGTCCTTTAATGCGTATCTCTATTACTCCGCCCGCCGTATCGCCCGCTTCTTTCAGACTGTCTATTTTTTTTAAGGCTTTGCTTTCCGCTTCCTTATCAAGCATAAAAAGCGGCGAGTCTTTTGCCTTTTCTATCTGGGAAAAAGTATAATTACCTTTATCCTCTATTCCGCAAACGCTTTTGACGTACCCCGAAATTTCGACCCCGAGCGCGCGCAGATACTGCCTTGCAATACTACCCGCAACGACGCGGCAAGCGGTTTCCCTTGCGCTTGCGCGCTCTAAAATATTGCGCGCGTCCGACTGGGCGTATTTTTTCATTCCCGTCAGGTCGGCGTGCCCCGGGCGCACCTTTGTAAGCGTTTTCAAAGACACGTCGCACCCCTCGGGAGCCATAACGCCGCGCCAGTTTTC
The DNA here is from genome assembly GCA_947053655.1 of uncultured Clostridia bacterium. Classification (GTDB taxonomy): domain Bacteria; phylum Bacillota; class Clostridia; order Christensenellales; family Borkfalkiaceae; genus Coproplasma. Next base: position 19,043 of record CAMRTO010000002.1, on the reverse strand, counting down.
ATAGTCGGCGTTTTTAATAACGAAAGCAAGCGGACTTGCCAGCGTTTTGAGATTTCTTACGCCGCTTAAAATTTCGACCTTATCACGCTCTATCTTCTGTCTGCCGCCCCTGCCGTAACCGCTTTGACGGAGTGCAAGGTAATAATTTATTTCGTCGATATCTATATCGAGATTGGACGGCAACCCCTCTATTATCCCGACAAGACATTTGCCGTGCGATTCTCCTGCCGTTGACAGCTTCATATAATTCTCCTTGTTATTTTAACGCCAAAACGCCGTCGGCTATTTCAAAGGTAACGGTTCCGTAGCAATCCGTCCTGAAAAAATTGTCGCCGGCATATTCTATCGCGTCGGACATAACGTCCAAAGAAGGACACCCTTTGCCGTTCTGCCCGACAGAAACTACCGCATACTGCGGTTTGGTCAAGTCGTAAAGCGGCGCGCAGGCGGATTTGACATTGCCGTGGTTTGCCGCTTTTATTAATTTGCATTTTTCAAGCTGCACCGACCTGCCGTCAATATAGCAGTACCCGTCGCCCGCAGACAAAACGAAATTGTAGTCGGAAACTATTTTTTTCTGCAAGCCGCTTTCCACGTCGCCCAAAAAAAGCATGCCGACCCCGCCGTATTCAAGCCACATGACGGCGGAAGCGTCGTTCCGCGCCTGCTCGGACGAGGGGTTTTCGTTCAAATTTTCGTATTCGGACGCGCCCGTCGGGTCGGTATGTACGGACGGAGAAAGGAAAGTAAAAAAATAGTCGCTTTTTTCGTTTACTTCGCCCGCGCCGTATTCGCTTATTATTTTTTGCGCGCCGCTGCGGTCAGCCGCCGAAACGAAATCCCGGTAACCGTCAGTAACATAAACGTTTTTACAGTACGGCATGAAAATTTTTTTGACCTTCTTGTTTTTTACTATTTCCGCAAGACCGCCGCACTGCTCGTTATTAACGGAAGTACAAACAAGATAGTCTATAGTATCGATATCGCATTTGTTCAGAAATTTAAAAATTTTAGCTTCGTTTTTATAAGTTCCGTCGCCGCCGTCGATAAGCATGTTTTTCCCGTCGGGAAGCTCCACCACGGCGCAATCGCCGTAGCCTACGTCAATAAACCTGACCCGCATAACGCCGGATTTCGCGCCTTTGTTTCTTAACACAAAATAGCTTGCGATATATTTTACGGGTATGAAACAATCGGTTATAACAAGCGCAATTACAAGTGCGCAAACCGCCGCCGCAATTATTACAGCCTTTAACCTGCCCTTTGACAGCTTCGGCAATTTGCCCCTTTTACTCTGCTTCATCTTTCGCTTTATCCGCAATTTACAATTATACAAAGTTTATTATACATTAAAGCAAAATAAAAGTAAACAAATTTTACATGGCGCAAGAACATAAAAGCCGCGTAAAAATATTCAAACGCCCGCGCAAAATTGCTTGCAAAATTTTATTTATTTGTTATAATGATATAGTCAAACGCAAATATGCTACTGTGGCTCAGCTGGTAGAGCAGCTGATTCGTAATCAGCAGGTCGCCGGTTCGAATCCGGCCAGTAGCTCCAAAATAAAAAGACTTAGGTAATTCCTAAGCCTTTTTATTTTTGTTCTTTAACCTTTATAATCGAATTGATTGACAGAAATAATATAAATTACTTCTTCAAGGGATTGGGCGTTTCGGGTTTGAATACAATAATCTAAAAATGACGGTAACTTTTCATTAATTAATTTCATAAAGATTTTAATTAATTCTTTTGAAAAAGTATCGAATTACAATTAAAGGCGCAAAAATAATCGAAGGGCAAGAAAAAAAGTTTTTCGCTATGACGGTAAAAAACCGAATTCCCCTATAAGCCTTGTATTAGCTGCCGAGATACACCGCGTCGAAAACTTATTCGAAGCGCACTTTCTAATTCAAAACATAAGCAAAACCGAACAAACGGAGTTATGGAATTTAACCGTACGCGGAACGGATATCAAGGAGGCGTGTTAAAACGTTTGCATTCGCGCAAGAAAAAAGTTATAATAACCGTATGAAAAGAATTTTAACAATGCAAGATTTATCATGCGTCGGGCAGTGCTCGCTGACCGTCGCCCTGCCCATTCTTTCGGCGTACGGCGTGGAAACGTGCGTTCTGCCGACTGCCGTACTCTCCAACCACACTATGTTCAACGGTTGGAGCTACCTCGATTTGACCGATAAAATCCCGGAAATTTACGAATACTGGCGGAAAAACAACTTTAAGTTCGACGCGTTCCTTTTAGGCTATCTCGGCAAATCCGCGCTTATGGATTTGGCGGAGCGGGCGTTCGACGACTTTTCCGCAGACGGCGCGAAAATAATCATAGACCCCGTTTTCGGCGACAACGGCAAGCTTTACGGCGGGTTCGACTTGAACTACGTTGCGGCTATGCGCAAGCTTTTGCGCCGCGCAGACATTATTTTGCCGAACGTGACCGAGGCGTGCTTCCTCACGGATACGCCGTATCCCGAAAACTACGACGAGGATTTCGTTTTAAAGCTTAAAAACAAATTAAAGGAATTGACCGACGCGGAAATTATAATTACGGGCGTCGAGTTCGGCGGGCGCATCGGCGAGTTCATTTCGGGAAAAGTTCTCTGGCACGAGCTTTTGCCCTCCAAAAAGCACGGCACGGGCGATATTTTCGCCTCCGTCTTTACGGCGCACTATCTTGCGGGCAACGGCATGGAAAATGCTTGCGACAGCGCCGCGGAATTCGTGCGCGAGTGCATTAAACAGACCGATAACGACCACTTCTACGGCGTTCAGTTCGAAAAGATTTTAAAAAGAGGCAAATAATTAACGCTCGGCTTAAATATCATATAATATGTTCAGAAAATGTTCGGGATTTGTCGTCGGCGTCGGGGCGGTCGTTATTGCGACCGTTATTATCTGCGTATGCGCGTTCTCGTGCGCGGGCGGCAATATGGCATTTAACGCCTCGTATTATTTCGTCTGTTACAGAGTGACCGACAACGTTATCTCCGCGGGCTCGCTTTCGGGCACGGCTTCGAGCTACGGCGGGGCGGGCTACAACCTGAGCTATGACGGCAACTATTACGTAATTATGTCGTGCTATTATCAAAAAAACGATGCCGAGACCGTGTGTTCGAGCCTTAAAAAGCGGGATTTGGACTGCACGGTACTAGAAATAAAGACGGACGAATACAGGCTTAAAAGCTATTCCGCGAAAAGAAACGAGGAGCTTTACCTCGGCAACCTGAACACCCTCCACACCCTTTCCATGCTCGCCTACGAGTGCGCGAACGGGCTGGACACGGGTTCATACACCCAACAGCAAGCCAAAAGCGTTGTCTACGACATAAAAAGCGGGCTTAAAGGGCTTCTGAGCGCGAACTCGGGCAACTGTTTTATGCACGGACTGAACACCGTCCTCAACTGCTGCGAGGAAAGGGAAAAAGGGTATATTTATTCGAAGGATATGCGGTATATGCAAGCCGCGGTTATAGACCTTATCGTCAACGTAAAATTAAATTAAAATACGTATGTAAAATTTGGAAAATTGCGCAAAATACGGATATGAACAGAAATTTCCCCGCATTTTGCGCGGCAATGCTTGCCTTTGCGCTGACCATAGCCACCTTCGGCGGATTTATAGTCAATAAAGGAAAACTGGCGCACGCCGATAATTCCGACTGCGCCGTTAAGACGGTTTATCTCACCTTCGACGACGGACCCAGCGACAGGGTAACGCCTAAAATATTGGACGTCCTCGCCGAAGAAGAAGTCAAAGCCACGTTTTTTATTATAGGTATTCAAGCCGAAACCCGAAAAAACCTGCTTAAAAGAATTTACCGCGAGGGGCACACGCTGGGCGTCCACTCCTATACGCACAGATACAACGAAATATATTCGTCGCCGGAAAGTTTGATTGCCGATATCGACAAATGCAACAATGTAATTAAAAGCGTTACGGGCAAATATTCTACGGCGTACCGCTTCCCGGGGGGAAGCTTTAATTTGTCGGAAAAGCTTATTTCCGCAGTGTCGAAGCACGGCATGCGATACGTCGACTGGAACGCCTCCACGCGCGACGCGGAGATAATAAACGCCACGCCCGAACAGCTTTTGCATGCTTCCGTAACAACAGCCGCATGTACCGAAAACGTAGTTTTACTGGCGCACGACTCTACAACGAAAACCGCCACCGCCGACGCATTGAAAGATATTATCCACCACTTCAAGGCGGAAGGATACGTATTTAAAACTTTTTGATTTAATTATAAAAGCGGCGTCCGTAAACGGACGCCGCCTGTTTTTATGCTTATTTAATTATACCGTCGAATTCTTATAACATATGAAAATTATTCCACACCGTACTGTTTGCGGTACTCGTACATTTTGCCGAGGTATTCCTTACCGGATATCGTTCCGTCCTCTATAGCAGAAATTATATCCGTCATGGTTACGATAGAATAAACCTTTATGCCGAATTCTTTATAAACCTCCTGAACGGCGGAAAGCTCCGTTTCGAGTCCGCGCTCCATTCTGTCTACGGATATGACCATGCCTGCGATTTTTACGTCAGCCGCCTGTTTCAGCTTGGGCAACATTTCCTTGAGCGCTTTACCGGATGTCATGACGTCTTCTATGAGAATTACCCTCTCGCCGTCGGTAAGCTGTTTCCCTACAAAAAGCCCGCCCTCACCGTGGTCCTTTACTTCCTTTCTGTCAAAGCAGTAATTCATATCCTTTCCGAAGCCGTTAAAAAGCGACACCGCCGTGGTTACGGCAAGAGGAATGCCCTTATAGGCAGGACCGACAAGCGTGTCCGCCTCTATTTTATTGTTTTCGATACACTGCGCGTAATAATAGCCGAGACGCGCAAGCTGTGCGCCCGATTTGTAGTTGCCCGTATTTATGAAATAGGGCGCGATTCTGCCGCTTTTAAGCGTAAATTCACCGAATCCGAGCACGCCGTTATCGACCATAAATTTAATAAACTGGTTTTTGTAATTCATATTATTCTCCTTTAATTAAGCATTAGCGTACCGACTATTTCGTTTACGTCGTTTATGCCGTGAACGTCAAGCCAGCTTTCAACTTCTTTGATAATACGCGGCATAGCGTTTACGTCCGTAAAATTGGCGGTTCCGACCTGAACGGCGCGCGCGCCCGCCATTAAAAACTCTATTGCGTCCGTACCGCAGGTTATGCCGCCCATACCTATAACGGGTATTTTCACCGCGTGCGAAGCGTCGTAAACCATTTTAAGCGCGACGGGTTTTATGCCCGCGCCCGATACGCCGCCCGTATTGTTGGCTATTATAGGTCTGCGCTTTTCTATATCGACAGCCATTCCCGTCAAAGTATTTATAAGCGACAGACAGTCCGCGCCTCCGTTTTCCGCCGCGACGGCATTTACGGAAATACTTTCGACGTTGGGCGAAAGCTTTACGATAAGCGGAGTTTTTTTCAAAGAACATTTAGAGACGCGGGTAACTTCTTCTATGCTTTGCGGCTTTATGCCGAAAGCCATGCCCCCCGCCTTTACGTTGGGACAGGAAATATTCAGCTCTACCATGTCAACAAGTCCGTCGAGGCGGGCGCAGATATTCCCGTAATCCTCCAAGGCTTTGCCCGCAACGTTGGCAATGACGACCAAGCCTTTTTCTCTTAAAAAAGGTAAATCGTGCGTTATGAAATGTTCGACCCCCGGGTTTTGCAAGCCGACGGCGTTTAAAATTACGCTTGAACCCTCTGCAATTCTCGGCACGGGATTGCCGAGGCGGGGCTCCAAAGTCATACCCTTGGTGCTTATGCCGCCTATTTGCGAAATATCGTAAATTTCGTTAAATTCGCGCCCGAAGCCGTATGTGCCGCTTGCGGCGATTACGGGATTTTTAAACTTTACCCCGCATATTTCTACCTGTAATTTTGCCATTTTATTTTTCCGTTTTCTCCGTCACTTGATTTGATTGCTCCGCCGCTTTTGCCGCTATGTTTTGCTTTACGGCATACTCCATTTTCAAGCCGTGAAGTCTTTGGACTACGGATTGCGGATTTTTAACGTAAGTCAACTTCAAAAGCCGACCGTTTACCGTCACGAATATTCTGCCGAAGCCGAACATTGCGCCGTCAATACCGTGCGATTTGACGGTGTAGCTTTCCAATTCCGTAGGGGAACACTGTACGCCCGATTTTACGAAGGTAAGCTTTCCGTCGCTGAAAATTATATGACAGTCCGGCATGCGGATAAAATATACAAGCCAGCAGATTCCGCAGACAAGTAAAGCAAGCCCGACTATCAGCACAAAAACACCGAATAAAATTTTGTAATTCCTTATTCCCGACGCAAACGCGTTTACAAACAGAATCGCGCCCAGCAACGAAAGCAAAGCTCCGAACGCAAGACAAATACCGTATGTGACTATGTATACCGATTTAGCGGTTGCTCCTATTTTTTCTCCGTTCATATAAATCTCCTTTTATAATTCCACGTCGTTTATTTCAAAGACGGGTCCGTCCTTGCATACGCGGGCGTTTTTACCGTCTGCGGTTTTGCATACGCATACGAGACACGCGCCTATGCCGCACCCCATGCGTTCCTCCAAAGAAACGAAACAGGGTATTTTGACTCCGTTTTGTTTGATTTTCGTTTTGAGGGCTTTAAGCATTACGGGCGGACCGCAGGCGATAACGGCGTCGGCTTTTATATTTGCCGCGTCCGAAAAATACGCGTCTACGGCGTTGCCTTTTTTACCGTAACTTCCGTCGTCTGTGGTTATTGTAAGACGCGCGCTTTTTTCAAATTCGTTTAAAAGGCATACGCAGTCTTTATTTCTGAAACCAATATAAGAATAAAAGATTTTATCGGGATTTTCGCGTATAGCCGCGATAAGGGGAAAGACGCCCACTCCGCCGCCTATGACCGCTACGCTTTTATATCCCGACAAATCGAAATAATTACCCAGCGGAAGCAGTACGTTAAGCTTGTCGCCCGACTTGACCTCCGTCAGCTTGACGGTCCCCTTACCCTTGACCTGATAGCATAAGCTTAAATCGTTCCCCTCGGCGATACACACGCCGAGCGGACGGCGCAACAAAAGGCTATTGTCACCGACGGACAAATTGACGAATTGTCCGCCGTGAAGCGCGCCTGCTCCCTCGGGAAGCGTAAGGGTAATCATGTAAATATTCTGCGCGATGCGTTTATTGCTTTTTACGGTTGCGGATAAATCTTTCATCTTCCTATTTTACCTATCGCGGCGAGAAGATCCTGCTGCATATCCAGACATGCCGCGCGAGCCGCTTCGTGATAATTCATACCGCTGTAAACGGGATTTTTATATGCGCAGATTATCCCGCGCGAGCTGTTGACTATGCCGCCCAGTCCGCGCTTGTCGAAGCAGACTTTAAGCATCTCCGCACTGCCGCCCTGCGCTCCGTAGCCCGGAATAAGGAAGAAAACGGACGGAAACTTTTTCCTGAGGTTTTCCGCTTCCTGCGGGTGGGTTGCGCCTACTACTGCGCCCACGTCGGAATAACCGTACTTGCCAATTGTATCGGCGCCCCATTCCGCCACGAGTCCGCCCATGCGCTCGTAAACGTATTCTCCGCTTTCAAGCTTTAAATTTTGCAATTCTCCGCTTGACGGATTGGAGGTTTTCACCAGCGCGAAAATTCCCTTGTCGCGCGATTTTATATCCTCGATAAACGGTTTGATACCGTCGAAGCCGAGATATCCGTTGACGGTAAGCATGTCGGCGGGAAACGCTTCTATATATTTTTTGTTGATTTCGGTCCTGCCCAGATACGCCTTGGAATAGCAGCCCGCCGTGGAGCCTATGTCGTTACGCTTACAGTCGGCAATTACAATCATGCCCCTGCCGCGGGCGTAATTTACGGTATAATTGAAAGCCTTCAACCCCTCGTAACCGTACATTTCGTAATAAGCGATTTGCACTTTGACAGCCGGTACGATATCGCAGATTTTATCGATAATGTTCATATTGAACTCGGTTATGCGCTCGGTCGCGCTTTCCGCGGTAGCTATTTCTTCCCCTGCCTTATCCACCTTCATATCGTCGGGAAGATACCCGAAGTCGGTATCCAGACCGACGCAGGTAGGATTTTGCATTTCGATGATTTTGTCAATTAATCTGTCAATCATTTTCTTGTTCTCCGAATTTTATATCTCCGTCCACAACAGTGCAGACGATTTTTCCGTAAACCTCGTATCCGTTGAAGGGCGTGTTTTTACCCTTGGATACGAATTTTGCCCCGTCTATAACGTACTTGGCGTTTAAATCCACAACCGTAATATCGGCTGGCGCGCCTTCTTTCAAACAGCCGCCTGTAAGCGAAAGAATTTCAGCGGGTTTCGCACTCATTTTTCCGACAAGCTGCGGCAAAGTCAAGTGTCCCGTTTTGACAAGATATGTATAACTTAACGCGAAGCTTGTTTCTATGCCGCTAATGCCGAATGCGGCGAGATTGTATTCCACCTGTTTGTCTTTAAGGGCGTGCGGGGCGTGGTCGGTCACGATACAATCGAGAGTGCCGTCTTTAAGTCCTTCTATAATCGCCGCCCTGTCCTTATCCTCCCTTACGGGGGGATTGACTTTGGTATTTGTGTCGTAGGAAGTAATTATATCGTCGGTGAGTATGAAATAATGCGGACAGGTTTCCGCCGTCACCTGCACGCCGCGCTTTTTGGCGCTTCTTATGATGTCTACGCCGCTGTAAGTGGAAACGTGACAGATATGGACGGGAACGGACAGACTTTCCGCAAGACAAATATCGCGCGAAATCATTATGTCCTCCGCCGCGCGCAGACTGCCTTTCAGCCCTGCAAGCATCGAATTATAGCCCTCGTTCACGACACCGCCGCCGACAAGGTCCTTGTCCTCGCAATGACAAAGACATTTCAAACCGAAGCCCGAAGCATATTCCATTGCAAGGCGCATGATATCGGAATTCATGACCGATTTGCCGTCGTCGCTAAGCGCGACTGCGCCCGCCTGCTTCATTTTTCCTATTTCCGCCATTGCGGTTCCGTCTTCGCCGCGCGTAATTGCGCCTACGGGATTAATTTTACAGAGATTTACTTGACTTTCCCTGTATTTTATATAGGACACGACCACGGCGTTGTCGCAAACGGGATTTGTGTTGGGCATACAGCAGACCTGCGTAAAACCGCCCGCAACCGCCGCTTTGGAGCCGCTTTCTATATCCTCCTTACCCTCGAAGCCCGGTTCGCGCAGGTGAACGTGAATATCTATCAAGCCCGGCAGAACGTGCTTGCCGGAAGCGTCCACCGTTTTACAGTCTTCCTCTATGCTTTCCGCAATTCGAGATATAATGCCGTCCTCGATAAGCACGTCAGCCCGCCTTTCGCTTTCGGGCGTAACTATTGTACCGTTTTTTATCAAAAGCTTCATAAATTCTTCTCCCTGTATTCCGCAAGCAACTTTAAAACCGCCATGCGTACCGCAAGCCCGCAAGTCACCTGCTCGTTAATGCAACTGCTTTTACCGTCTATCAAAGCCGGAGTAAGCTCTACGCCCCTGTTTACGGGACCCGGGTGAAGTATCACAGCGTCTTTTTTCGCGTATTTCATAAGGTTTTCGTTTACGCCGTAAAATTTGGAGTATTCTCCGAGGGAGGGAAACAGTCCGCCGTTCTGACGCTCCAACTGTATTCTCAGCCCCATAACGCCGTCGGCGCCGTCGATAGCCTGCTCCCGCGAGGAGGCTTTTTTCGCGCCCAGCTTTTCGATTTCCTTAGGCATGAGGGTTTCGGGTGCGTATACCCATACCTCCGCGCCCAGCTTTTTCAGCCCGAAGATATTGCTTTTTGCTACCCTGCTGTGCTTAATATCACCGAGAATTGCTACTTTAAGCCCCTTGATTTTACCGAATTTTCTGCGCAGCGTAAGCATGTCCAAAAGCGCCTGGGTGGGATGCTCGTTAATTCCGTCGCCGCCGTTTAAGACGCTTGCTTTGACGTTTTCGGCAAGAAGCTTTGGCGCGCCCGCCATAGAGTGGCGGATTGCTATGAAGTCTATCTTCATATCGTCAAGCGTTTTGCCCGTATCGATAAGCGTTTCGCCCTTTTGAACCGAGCTTGCCGCAACCGAAATGTTTACTTCGTTTGCGCCGAGATATTTACCGGCAAGCTCGAACGACGTGCGCGTGCGCGTGCTGTTTTCGTAAAACAGCGTAACAAGCGTCTTGCCTGCAAGTAAATCCGGCTTTTTCTTTTTACCGTTCAAAAGCTCTCTCATTTTGTCCGCGGCGTCTAAAATTTCGGTTATTTCTTCCGCCGTACAGTCCTGAAGCCCCAATAAATCTTTGTGTCTGAACATATATTAATCCTTAAATTATTCTTTACAGAAAAAAAGCGGTAAAGGCGACTTAAAAGCAATCCGCTTCCGCCTTTTCCGCTTTGAATTTATTTACGTATGAAATAAAATTTAAATTTCTCCGCTGCATAAACGACCCGTTCATAATATCGGTTTTTAGAAGTATAACACAAGTTTAAAAAAATGTAAAGTTACGGACGGCTTTAATTTACGATTTTTACAAAATTCTTTGCAGGGAAAATCCGACCTTATCGCAGGAGGTCAGGACATATTCTATTGCGTTCTTTACCGTGCGCAGGGGGAAATAAGTTTCGCCGTGGATATGTCCGAAAACCACCTTATCTGCGCGCCACTCCTCAAACATACGCGTAAAAAGCGTATCCGGCGACTTCAACGAAAAAGGCGGATAGTGCGTCATAACAATTAATTTGTCTTCTTCCGCGCGCACCTTTTCCACCTGCCTGTAACAAAGTTTAAACCGCTCGGCTTCGCGCAGATACAGCTTTTCGTCGTGCTCGCCGTAATCCGAACTGCCCGGGCAAGTCCATCCGCGCGAACCGCAAATTATTATATTTTCTATTTTGACGCAATCGTTCTGCAAGAAATAAAAAGTACCGTCGGGCGCGGCGGCGCGCAGCTTGGTTATGCCGTTCCACCAATAGTCGTGATTGCCGCGGATAAATACTTTTCTGCCTTTAAGCTCTTTTAAAGTACGCAAATCGTACAGCCCTTCTTCGAGAACCGTCCCCCAGCTTACGTCGCCGCAAATTAAAATTACGTCTTCGTCGGAAACCTTTTCCCGCCAGTCTTTTTTTATTTTTTCAAAATGGTTTTCCCATCCCGCGCCGAACACCTCCATAGGCTTGTCCGTAAGCCCAGAAAGGTGCAAATCGCTTATTGAAAATACTTTCATGATTACATTTTAACATTTCCCGAAAAAATTATAAAGCGTTTTTAAGTACGGATTTTTTATAAAAAACAGGCTGAATTCGCACAAAAAAGGCTTATTATGCGTAACATAGTACTATTTTTGCGCTTCAAAACGGTTATTTTGCCCGAAAAATTAAACGGCGGGGCCGAAGCACCCGCCGAGCGTTGTTGAAATATTGTTATTGTTTGGAGCAGTTTTTGCCCTGAGGATAAAGGGGAAGCTCGAAGAATCCCGTACATACTTCCTGAGTGTAATCCTGCGCGGGCGGTATTGCGCAATAGCCGTAGCTCGGCACGAGAATTTCAACGTTTATGGAAACTTTGAGAATCGTCGTGAGACATGCGTTTACGCTGAACGTACCCGTTTCGGGATTAAATGTGCCTTCCGCGCACACGGCGCTGACTTCCGCGGTAACCTGATACGGCATTATCGAAGGAGCCGGAACGAACAGAAGAACGTCCTGCGCTACGCTGATGGTGGCTTGAGCGGACCCCTCCACGCCGTTAGCGTCCGTGTAAAGAACCTCGACGGGAATGCTTACGGTCGCCTGCACCCTTGCACAGCCGGGTTTGTCGGCTAACCTTTCGACATTCAGGTTTGTGATGTTACCCGTAGAAGTCGCAGACCTTGCGCTTATGAAAGTTAGGGGGTATGTAGGGTCCGAGGGAACCTGGTCGGTGAGCGTTAAGGTATAATTTTCTATCTGTATCTGTTTGATGCAGGCGTCGAAAATCTTTTGTGCCTGAATGCACACCTTTTCACACATTCCGTTTAAAGGATTGCCGCTTATGGAACCGGGGCATTTATCCGATTGAAAATTGGAAAAAAATGACATTTTGACCTCCGTTATTTTTTATATATTACATTATATGCCACGCGGTTATTTACACGGCACAAATAATTTACATGTGGGGTAAACGGGTTTGTTTCCGTTGGTTTGACGCAAAAGAGCTTCGTCGGCGCCGAATTTGAGCGCGACTGTACGGTAAGTGTCCCCGACTTCCGCCGTGTACCTTACGTAATCGCCCGAAGCGACTATAATCATGCCGGCGAAAACACAATCGGGCACGGGAACGCCGAACGCGTCTTCCAGCTCCTTCGGGCGCTGGCCGCGTTTAACCCTGAAATATTTGTTTCTGTCCGTAACGAGCGTAAACATTTTGTATATTATACGCATTTACCGCGCAAAACGTTCATAATCCGACAATGAAATTTGTAGAATAATGTTGATGAAACACAATATTTACAAATCCGCCGCGCAGGTGACGGTCCTCTCTACCGTGGAAAAAGCTTTAAGCTTCTTTTACAGAATAATTTTATCCCGTATCATAGGCGCCGAGGGCATAGGCATTTACCAGATATGCCTATCCGTTTTCGCAGTGTTCCTTACCGCCGCTTCCAGCGGCGTACCCGTTACGGTTTCCCGCCTGATTGCCAAAAGCAACGCGAATAACGACGAAAAAGGCAAAAGCGCAGCCGTCACGGCGGGAGTAATTGCAACCCTTGTGGTTACCGTACCCGTTGCCGTCGTTCTTTTTTTCGGCAGAAACCTTTTCGGATTTCTGTTTTCGGACGCGCGGTGCACGAATATTTTCCTTATACTGTTACCGGGACTTATCCTTACGTCGGTTTACGCGGTCATGCGCGGCTCCTTCTGGGGCAACAAGCAGTTTTTGTCTTACAGCATAATAGAGCTGTTGGAGGACGCCGTAATGGTCGTTCTCGGCTGCGTACTCGTTTACGGAGTGACGGACCCTATGCTCGGGGCGGAGCGCGCCACGATAGCCGTACTTATTTCTTACGTATTTTCCTTCGTCGTGTCGCTTGTCTGGTACTTTAAAAAGGGCGGAAAGTTCGTCAACCCCAAAAGCCAGCTTAAACCGCTTTTCTCCTCCTCCCTGCCCATTACGGCAATGCGCACTTCCACTTCCGTAATAAATTCCGCGGTAGCGGTGCTTCTGCCCCTGCTTCTTATGAAAACTTACGGATTGGACAATTCCGAAGCGATAAGCCTTTACGGCATAGCCATAGGCATGAGCGTACCCATTTTATTTATACCGTCGTCGCTGATAGGCTCTATTTCGGTAGTGGTTGCGCCCGAGCTGTCTGAAAATTATTACAGAAACAAGACCGAACTTGTTAAATTCGACGTGGAAAAATCGGTCAGAGCGGCGGTATTTATAGCCACTTTGCTTATACCTTTGCTGTTTGTGTCAGGCGACGAAATAGGCGAATTCCTCTACTCCAACAAAATGAGCGGCGAAATCGTGCAAAGAAGCGCGTTTATTCTGCTTCCTATGTGCCTTGCCATGATTACCAATACTGTACTAAATTCCATGAACTGCGAAAAGAAAACGCTTATAAATTTCTTCCTCGGCGCGGCGGCAATGCTTATAAGCATAGTTGCTTTGACGAAATTTGTGGGAGTTTACTCCTACCTGATAGGGCTTGCGCTGAGTTACATAATTTCAGGCGCGCTTAATTTAAGACTGTTAAGAAAAAAATGCCACGGCGTCAAATATCTGAAATATACCGCGCACGCATTAATCGTTATCGTAGTAACATGCGCTTTCGGAAGCTTCCTCGACGGAATAATAAGCCGTTACATAGGCGTGCTTTGGCAGCTTGTTATTTGCGCGCCCGCATGCCTTGCTTTTTCCGCGGCTTTCCTGTACTGTCTGGAAATGTTTACAATGCGCCCCGTCAAGAAGCTGCTTTCGAGAAGCTGAATTTTACCTTGGCGAGAAGTCCCGCGGCAAGCAGGACAAGAAACGCGCCGAAAAGCTTTTTTAAAATAACAGGCGGCAATAGAGCCGCGGCGAAACCGGCGGTTACCGAACCGAGTACCGCCGGTATTACTATGCTTAAAAGACCCTGCGTTTTTAAAAGTCCGTTTTTTTTGTGCACGTTAAGCGTAAAAGCCGCCATAGGCAGAAAAGCTATCAGATTCGTCGCCTGCGCAACGTGTTGTTCCACGCCGAGCAACACGGTCAGCGCAGGAATGAGGATAGTTCCGCCCCCCATCCCCATACCGCCCAGAAGTCCGGCGAAAAAGCCGGCTATAAGAAACAAAATAAAACTCACGCCGTTATCATCCTTATGCCCGCCGCAAACATTACGGCGATAAAAATGTAATTTATAACCGTTTTCGGGAAAAAATCAAGAGAATAAGCGCCTAAAAGCCCGCCCGCAACCGAACCGATTGCCGCGGGTATTATTACGTCCGCAGACGCATAACCGTTAGCTATATAAACTATCGCGCTTGCCGCGCAGACGGGCGCTATTACGAATATTGCCGTTGCGTGTGACTGTTTATCCTCGTATCCGAGCATATTTTTCAAAAGAGGTACGGCGACCATTCCTCCTCCGCCGCCGAACAGTCCGTTAACAAGTCCGGTCAACAGCCCCGCGAGCAAACGTTTGAAAAAATTATTTTTGGTTTGCATATTAACTTTACTCTAAAACAGTTTTTGCAATTAAGGCAAAAATAATAATTTTTTTGCATTTTATACCGATATTTGCTTGATTAAAAACCGCGCTTATATTAAAATAGATAAGTAAAAATTTTTATTAATGTAAAAGAAAAGAAACTTTTCCTTAAAAGGTGTCTTATGATTAAACGCAGTTCAAATAAACGCAGATTAAAGTACGTATTCGTCGCGCTTGCCTGCACGGCGGCATTCTCGTTAACGGGTCTTGCGGCGGCATGCAAACCCGACAAACCCGATAACGAGGATGAAAAAACCACGTCCAAGGAAGATACGCAGCTTCTCAAAAACGGAAACTTTGAATTTTTCAACGTTCCCGACGACGGCGTCTATCTCGTCAATACGCCCAACAACTGGACGCGCGGCGGATCTTCTTCCTACACACAGTCGGGTATAATAGGCACTTCTCAAAAGGATTGGGCGGCTTTGACCGACAGCGGGCTTGCGGCAAAGCTTGACTATAACAACGCGCTCGACTCCTCCGATAAAGACTATAAGGACAAGCACGTCGACTACAACGGACTTAAATCCAGCGATTTGCTTTATAAAGACACTTACGCCGCTTTGAACACGAAAGACGACGCCGAAGAAGCGGACAAGACCGCCGCTAAGGAGTTTATAGAAAACCCCGGCACGCATTACAACGTGCGCGAGAAAGACGGGGGGCTTGTTTATACCGACGACGAAGGCAATGAAAAGCCCGTTTACGAAGATAAGGACGAAAACAGCAAGACGTACGGGGATTACTTCTTTGACGAGGAACTTAAACAGCCCTTCTCCCACGTGCTTATGGTCCATAACTACGCGACCTCTCACAACGGCATTGCGCAGAATTATTCTTCGGTCAGCATAGACCTGCCCGCAAACACCGCGGCGGAAATTTCCGTATGGGTCAAAACGGCTTACCTTAAATTTTCACAGGGCGCCGACGTCAGCCAGGACCGCGGAGCGAATATTACCGTTAAACATACCGTCGGCTCCTCCACCCTCGACAATTTCTCTATTACGAGCATAAACACAGAAAAACTTATAAAAGACGGCAAAGCTTCCGCCGATTACAACGGCTGGGTTCAATATTCCGTTTATGTTAACGCGTGCGATTTCACTTCCAGCAATATTACATTGGAGCTTGGTTTGGGAGAGTCAAATCTGCGCGACGTAAATTATCCCGTGGAGGGTTACGCGTTCTTCGACGACGTAAGCGTAACCAAATACGTTTCGCTTGACGACAGCGAAAATTATAAAAACGACGAACAGAAAATCAAAAACGACAAGACGAATCTGACGCTTTCCAGCGATAAGAGCGAAAAGGTCTTTGTTGCGGATACGGATGTAAGAAACAATACCGCTATCGACCAAAGACACGCAAACAGCTTCTCTTATCTCATCGACCTTGCGTCCGAGCAGGATTACAACGCGGTAAGCTTCTCAAATGCGACTGCTGGACTTACCGTAGATAAAGACGGATATACCACTTCGCTTTATACGCTCGGCGAGAAAAATTTAATGGGATTTACTACGGCGACGGCTACAAACGACGCTAAGCTGCCCAAAAACTTCAACTCCTTCAGCCTGACGGGCGATTTGCTTGCATATTTTAAGGCGGGCTACGAATTTACCGCGGCTGACACCGAATTTAACGCAAGACTTAACGAAGCTTTGAAAAGTGCGGCGGATTTGCCCAAGCTTGACGCGGCAACAGACGACAACGTGCTTTTGATGCTTTCCGCCAACAGGGCTGCGTACACCTCCTCCGTCGACCTTACGATAGCCAAGGAAAGCCGCACTATTGTTTCCTTCTGGCTTAAAACTTCCGACATGAAGGGCTCCACCGCCGCAACCGTAACGGCGACGGACAAGGGCGATAAGGATAATACGGCTACGTTTACGCTTGACTCTACGGGCATGACAACCGACGTAGGCGACGAAGAAAACAAAAAAGATATTTTCAACGGCTGGGTACAGTGCTTCGTATTTATCGATAACGAAACCGAAAGCGAAAAAACCGTATCTCTCGATTTAAGTATCGGTCAGACCGTAATTAAAGATACGGACGCGGCAAAATACAAAGCCGGTTGGGTTTCCATGGCTAACCTGCAAACCCTGTCCGTGGACGAAAAAACTTTCTCCTATACCGGTGAAGGCGACCACACCGCCACCCTTACGCTCGGCGAAGACAAGGATAAAGAGACGAACGCTTTCGACGAGGTTTACGGCAACCAGATTCACCGCATAGAAAACGATTTTGCCAACCCCGCAAACTATACGGGCGTTAACGGCGGAAGCTCTTACGTTAAAAACAACGGACAGATTTCCATGCCGTTCGACGACTCGAACACCAACGGCAACGCCGGACTTATAAACAAAAAATACTTCGAAAACTACAAAAACAACGAATGGTTTGACGACCTTCTCAACGGCTTCGGTTTATCCGGCAATACCGATTACAACGCAGTATGGAACAATATTTTCGGTTCCAAATCCGTACAGCCGCTGGTTATCGTAAATAAAACGCGCGACAGCTTTGTTATTGCGAAAAACGTTACCGAGGAAAACTTTAAAAACTACTACCTTAAAAACGACAATAACGAATTCGAAAACGTAGCGGCGGACGCGGAATACGATAAAGACGCTACCTACTTCGAGAAAGTTCAGGTTAAAAACTACGGATTCCTGGGCTCCGAGCAGACGGTTGCCGCAGACAGCTACGCTACCGTAAGCGTAAAAGTCAAGGTTAGCAAGGGCGCCGTTGCATACGTGTACCTTACCGACACTTCGGCAAATAAAGAGGTGCTTACGTTTAAAGCCCCCTCCTACACCTTCTATTACGACCAGGACGGCAACGTACTCAAAAAGAAACCCGAAAAAGACCCGACCCTTGCCGAGCAGCTTGAAAACATACTTTACACCCTGCGCGACGACGGTCTGTATCAGGACGCTAACGGGAAGCTGTACGCAAACGTTTACAACTATGCGAAGCTTTACAAGGACGCTTCGGCGCAGTATTTCGACAAAGACAAAAACCCCGTGGGCTTCAATAACCTTATTAAAGGTCAGACTTATTACAAAGCCGACGGAACGGAAGCTAACGGATACCTTGTCACCGACGACGGAACTAAGATTTACGAATATAAAGACGGCAAATATTACTATGTAATGAAAGACGTCAAGCCCGTAGAAGTTACCCCCTTCGATACAAGCTATGCGATAAAGAGCTACTCCGATATTTCCGAAAATTACGTTGCGAAAATAGAGGGCAACGAAGAAAACGCAAACAAATGGATTACGTTGAACTTCGTACTTCACGCAGGAAGCGCAAGCAAGTCCTACCGTCTCGAGCTTTGGAGCGGAGAAAGACAGTCGCTTGACAGCGGTTCGGCAGAAAACAGCACCGTTATCTTCGATTACAGTTACAGCACCGTTTCCGACGATACTCTGAAAAACGATTATTACGAAAAGAAAATAATAAGCGCTTATCAGGATCTTCTCACAAGCAAAGGACTGTTGTCCGGCTTTGCGACGTTGACGGAAAATATCAGCTATTACAAAGAGCTTACCGACAAATACCTTGCAAGCGGCGAATTAACGCAGGCGGATATCGATAATTATGAAATTTTAAACAACTACGTAGCCCACTACTACACTTACAGTTTATACGACTCGGCAAACTTCAAGCCTTTCAATAAGGAAACTGCTGACGATAACTCGACCGGATACGATTACGATATAAGCAAATACAGTGAAAAACTTGCTTATTTGCAGATTTCCGAAGGCGACACCTACACGGTATTTGCGGACTACTCCGTAATAGACCAGTCGATAAGCCTCGGCGACGACTCGGATACGGACGACGGCGACAGCGACAAGCCTAAGGGAAATAACACAACGGTTTGGTTGCTGGTTTCGTCCATACTGCTTGTTGTGGCGTTGGTTGTGGCTATGATGTCGCTGTTAATCAGAGATATGCTTAAAAAGAAGCGCCGTGAAAAAGCGATAGGCAAAAACAATTTCAATCATCAGAAAGCAAACCGCTATATGAAGAAGCTTCACCTTAAAAAGGAAGAATTCGAAGAAGTGGATATTTCCGACGACGAAGAACAGCCTGTTGCAACCGAAGAAACGGAAAACACGGAAACCGAAACGGTCGAAACGGAAGAACCCGAACAGCCGACCGAAAGCGATGAAATTCCGGAAGAAAATAATTCCGACAACGGCAAAGAAGAATAATAAAACATTTAAACCGCCCGCGCAATAGCGCGGGCGGTTTTATTACGATTA
>CAMRTO010000001.1 GCA_947053655.1 uncultured Clostridia bacterium | reverse complement strand
TTAGGGCTATGCCCGAAAATGAAATACCACCCGCTATGCGGGTGGATTATTATTGCCGTTTATTGTAGCCAAATTATCGGGCATTACGTATTATGATATAGCGTAAAGGAGCGCTTGGATATATGGCAAAACCATTGACTTTGCAAGAAGAATTTCCCACTACGGAAGGATTGTGTCACGACGCGTACAGTCTGGCGGTAATATCTCCGGCTTATGCCACCTCTACGGGAGAGCTTAACGCCATTTTACAGTATTTTTACCATTATTTCAATTTCGATAAACAGGGTTATAAACAGTACGCCGCCGATCTGGAAAGTATAGCCATAGCGGAAATGCTTCACATGGAATTGCTCGGTAAAACCATAATAGCGCTGGGCGCGCAGCCGATATACAGCCAAAATCCGCCTACGGCGTTCAATTTCTATTCCGCGAAGTACGTTTCGTATTCGCGCAATTTGGTGAACATGATAGAGGACGACATAATGGGAGAGAAGCACGCCATAGCGCTCTATACCAAAATGCTGTGTCGCCTGAAAAACGAGCAGATAAAAAAAATAATTTCGCGCATACTTGCGGACGAAAAGCTTCATCTTGAAAAGCTTACCGAAATTCTTAAATCGTTGAAGTGTTGACAGCGTGGTGTTTTTGTAATAAAATATTTCATAGGTCAAAGCTATGAAATACGACGTTATAATAATAGGCGGCGGCGCGGCGGGACTTGCATGCGCCGCACGTCTCGATAAAAGCGGTAAAAACATAAACGTGTGTCTTTTGGACGCCGGCGAAAGGTTCGGTAAAAAGTTAGCCGCAAGCGGCAACGGACAGGGCAATGTTTCCAATACCGATATGACTGTGGGGCATTACCACGGCGGCAATCTAAGGCGCGTGGAAAAAATTGCCTGTGCCGACGCCTATGCCGGCGTCGGGCTTTTCAATTGCCTTTTTGCCGTAGACGACAGGGGAAGAATTTACCCCGCGGGCAAGCAGGCTTCCGCGCTTGTCGACGACTTGCTCAATTCATTGAATAATCCACGCTTTACATTGTCAGCGGGACGGAAAGTCGAAAAAATAAAAAAAACCGCGGCGGGCTTTGAAATTCCCGCAGGCGGTGGTACGGACGAGGCGAAATTTATAGTCCTGTGTACGGGCGGTAAAGCGCAGAAGCAGTTTAAAACAGACGGCTCGTCTTACAAGCTCGCAACGGATTGCGGACATACGCTTACGCCGCTTTATCCGTCGCTTGTTCAATTAAAAACCGAAACCATACATATAAAACCCTTAAAAGGCATTCGCGCCGATTGCGTCGTTACGGCAGTCTGTAACGGAGAGACGCTTTGCAAAACGAGGGGAGACGTTATTTTTACCGAATACGGTGTTTCGGGTAACGCGGTTTTTACCGTTTCCTCGTATATTGCGGACAAGCTCGGCGCGTATCTTAACCTTGAATTTCTCCCCGATTTCACCGAAAAGGAAATCGCGGAAAACGTTTCGGCGCATATAAAAGCTGGGTTCGATACGGGGAAGCTGCTTTCTGGCACTCTGCATAATATGCTGGGCAAGGCAATCATAACAAGGGCGGGTTGCTCCGACCCTTGCAAAATAGCCGAAACGCTTAAAAATTTTACTTTGCCTGTCACAGGTACGCTCGGCTTCGATTATGCGCAGGTCACGAAGGGCGGCGTCGATACGGACGAGGTCACCGACGAGCTGGAAAGTAAGCTCGTAAAAAATATGTTTCTGGCAGGCGAAATTTTGGACGTGGACGGAGATTGCGGCGGGTACAATTTACAGTGGGCGTTTACAAGCGGTATAACCGTTGCGGACGCAATTTTAAAAAGATTATGATATTTCGGCTCGATAACGTAAAACTTAATATATTCGAGGATGAAAGCAAACTTCTTAGCATTGCGAACAGGAAAGCCGGCGGAGAAATTAAATATTTCAAAATCCTCAAAAAGTCGCTCGACGCGAGAGATAAGGACAATATTTTCTGGGTTTATTCGATAGTGTTTTCCAAAAGCGCGCAAACCGAAACCCCGCCGGTTGCCGAAAAAATAAATTCGCCGCGCAAGGTTGCCGTAATAGGGGCGGGACCTGCCGGACTTTTTTGCGCCTTAAGACTTATAGAACACGGTTTTTCGCCTCTGATAATCGAGCGCGGCGAGTGTGCCGAGCGCAGAATAAAGACGGTGCGTAAATTTTTCGACTGTCGCGTTTTTGATGAAAATTCCAACGTGCAGTTCGGCGAAGGCGGCGCGGGAACGTTTTCTGACGGAAAACTGAATACTCAGACCCACAGCGGCTTCAACCGCGACGTTTTAGAATTGTTTGCGCGATTCGGCGCGCCTTGTGAAATAACTTACTTAAACAAACCGCATATAGGCAGCGATAAGCTTTTCGACGTTTTGATAAATATCCGCAAGCATATTGAAAACTGCGGAGGAAGTTATCTTTTCGGCACAAAGCTGTGCGGTTTGGCGCAATCGGGCGGAAAGCTTAAAGGCGTGTTGACGGAAAACGTTTTAACGGGGGAAAAGTCCGAAATTCCCGTTGATTGCGCTGTGCTGGCGTTAGGGCATTCGGCAAGGGACAGCTTCGAAATGCTGTATGCTTCGGGCGTGGAAATGACGGCGCGGGAATTTGCCGTCGGGGTCAGGATAGAGCATCTTACGCGCGAAATAAGCAAGGCGCAGTACGGCAAAAATTACGCACGGCTTCCCGCGGCGGATTATAAGCTTGTTTCCCACGCGCACGAAAGGACGGTCTTTACGTTTTGTATGTGTCCGGGCGGAGTGGTTATTCCAGCGGCAAGCGAGCACGGCGGAGTCGTGACCAACGGCATGAGCAGTTATTCAAGGGACGGCGATAATTCCAATTCCGCATTAATGGTTCAGCTTAAAAAAGAAGATTTCGGCGCGGAAGATATTTTTGCCGGTATGCGTTTTCAGCGCGAAATAGAGCGGCGCGCCTATGCGGCTGCGGGCGGCGATTACCGTGCGCCTATACAGCTTTATAAGGATTTTGCATCCGACAGAAATTCTTCGGGCTTCGGAGAGGTAATACCCTCATACGCTTGCGGAACGGCTTTCGTCCCTATGCGTGAAGTTCTTCCGTCGGAAGCGGTAGAAGCGTTAAAGGCGGCTATACCCGATATGGACAAAAAACTGCGCGGTTTCGCCGCGCCCGACGCGGTGTTAACCGGTCCCGAAACGCGGTTTTCTTCGCCTTTGCAGATTTTAAGGGGAGAGAGCGGCGAAAGCGTTTCCCTTTCGGGGCTTTATCCGTGCGGGGAAGGAAGCGGTTATTCGGGCGGGATAACAAGCTCCGCCGCAGACGGTTTGCGCATTGCGGAAAAAATATTCGAAAAATACAATAATCATTAAATTATCATATTCTCTACACATTCAAGCTGTATTATATACTTACAAAACAAACGCATACACTTAAATTTTTTCATATTCTCTCTTAGAACGCCGCGCCAAAAATTGGCGCGGCGTTCTTGTGCTGTTATTAAGTTGATTGATTAAAAGTCCTTATTTCGTGTTGCTTGTTTATTAAACTGTTTCTACGTTTATAAGATTGCTGTTTCCGCTTTTGCCGTTGGGGGTTCCGCCGGTCAAAACTATCTTGTCGCCCTTTTTAACCAATCCCGTTTCCATAGCGGCTCTTTTCGCGTAGTGGAAAAGTACGTCTACTGAATAAAATTCTTCGCTCATAACGGGAATTACGCCCCAGCTTAATCCAAGCTTTCTGTAAGCGCGCGCGTCGGTAGTCATTCCGATAATATCTATCATGGGGCGGAAGCGTGAAACCGTCCTTGCGGTTCCGCCCGTCCTCGTGCATACTACAATGACTTTCGCGCCTATGTCCTGCGCAAGCGTGCAGGCGGAGTGGGAAAGCGCCTCGGCAAGATTTTTGATGTGATATTCGCTTTCGTCTATGTGCGCGATATACGACGTGTTCGCCTCGGCCTGCTCGGCTATTTTCGCCATGGCTTTAACGGCTTCCACAGGGTAAGCTCCCGCCGCGGTTTCGCCCGACAGCATTATTGCGGAGGAGCCGTCGTAAACGGCGTTGGCAACGTCGGAAATTTCCGCACGGGTGGGGCGGGGCTGTTTTATCATGGATTCAAGCATTTCCGTCGCAGTAATACTGCGTTTGCCGCGTATACGACAGGAATTTATTATCGTTTTCTGTATGCTGGGCAGTTCTTCAAACGGAACTTCCACGCCCAAATCTCCGCGCGCAACCATTATGCCGTCGCATACGTCAAGTATTTTGTCCAGGTTGTTGACGCCCGCGCGGCTCTCGATTTTTGCGATTATTTCAATTTCGCCTTCGGGCGAGCCGCACTCTTTAAGCCAGTTTCTGACGTCTACTATGTCCTGCGCTTTTGAAACGAAAGAGCAAGCCACATAGTCTATGCCCTGTTCTACGCCGAACTTCAAATCCGCTTTGTCCTGATCGGAAAGGTAAGTCATTTTAAGCTCTTTATCGGGGAAGAACATGCTTTTGCGGTTGGAAAGCTCGCCGCCGATAACCGTCTTGCAAATTACGTCGGGCTTTGCGACTTTCACTACTTCGAACACTATAAGTCCGTTGTTTAAAAGAATTTTATCTCCCGGGTTCATTTGCTCGCATATCCCCTCAAAGGATACGGAAACTTTGGTATTGTCGCCGATTATATCCTTGGTGGTAAAAGTGAATTCGTCGCCGGCTTTCAGTGTAATTTTACCTTTCGCAAAGGTTTTTATTCTGAATTCCGGTCCCTTGGTATCCAGCATAATGGGAATAGGCGCGTTTTTAATTTCTCTTACATTTTTGATTTTTTCTATTTTCTGCGCATGTTCTTCATGCGTCCCGTGTGAAAAATTCAAACGCGCAACGTTCATACCCGCGTCGATGAGCTCGGAAAGTATTTCTTCGTTGTCGCTGGCGGGTCCCAGCGTGCAAATGATTTTTGTTTTCTTCATTGATTTTCTCCTAAAATAATTCCGTATTTCATTTTAAAATATTTTCGATAAAAAATCAAATATTACGTTTAAAATGTTTATTAAAATTTAAAAATATGTTATAATAAACATAATTTGAGTTAATTATACGGTTGCGGGCCGCGAAAGCGGCGTGAGGAAAGTCCGAGCATCACAGGGCAAGGGTGCCTGTTAACGGCAGGAGAAGGCGACTTCAAGGAAAGTGAACAGAAATATACCGCAGCTTTTTGCTGTAAGGTTGGAATGGCGAGGTAAGAGCTCACCGTCCCCTTGGCAACAAGGGGAGCCAATTAAACCCCACCCGATGCAAGATTGGGATAAAGGCATACTAACGTAAGGGCTGCCCGTCCGCTTTTATCCGTTAATATCGCTTGATTTTACGGGCGACCGTAAATGTAGATAAATAACCGTACACGACAGAACTCGGCTTACGATTAATCTCAAATTGATATAAGCGCCGCAGCGTAAATCCGCTGCGGCGCTTCCGTTATTATTTATACAACAATCATGCTGTCTTTAATATTTCCGCCGGTTATAAAGTTATAAACCGCGTGCTCGAATTTATCCTTCTCGAAGCAGGCGCGCGCGTCACCGTTCAGCGTGCTTCCGTTGGAATTAGAAATCATTTTATAATTTGACTTCGCCAAAGCGGGCAACATGTAATCGGCGGATTTGTTGCTTACCGCAAGAATTTTGAGGTATAGGTCGACGTCGATGAATTTTTCGCAGTCGTCCCTGTAAAGCTTTAACATATTGGCGCAGACAAGCCTTTTTATGCGCGCGGACGAATATCTTTTGGAAGTGCACTTTTCTATGACGTCGTTCAAAGGCTCTGCGGCAAGGTTTTTAAGTCTGTTTTCCAGCCCTTCCGCGCAACCGTAAATCCTAACAAGATTTTCCTTGTCCGCAAAAAACAGGCAGTGTCTTACCACGCTTGAAAAAGCGCTTACGTCCGCAGGGAATTTAAGGTCGTCGAAAACGTAGTCGGGCAGATTGCGCAAAACCAGGGGAGACTGCATATTTTGCCTGATTGCGCTTGCCGAAGAATAATTATCCCTCAGTCCCGTACTCTTGTGTCCTGCGCCTACGCGCGGTACCGGCAAAATGGCGAGGTCGGGGTTGATTTTCAAAACCGCTTTCGTATATTCCAGTCCGAGTATGTTGTTGGGATTGGAGATAATGTCTGTATTGCCGCCTTCATGCTTGAACGCCTCGGCATAGCTTTTTATAAAGCTTTTGCCCGTGGAAAGATTTTTCTCCAACTCGCTCTTGAATTCTTCGCTTTCGCGGCTGAGTATTATTGCCGACTCTATAAAATCTACGGCTTTACCGCATTCGCAACCGAATGCAAGGGTAGTGACTTCGGGAATGGCGGAAAGAATTTTAACGGCGCCTTTGGCAAAAATTTCGGCTGGCGCCACGGCGAATTCCGCAGGCAGCTGTAT
Source organism: uncultured Clostridia bacterium (assembly GCA_947053655.1). Lineage (GTDB taxonomy): Bacteria > Bacillota > Clostridia > Christensenellales > Borkfalkiaceae > Coproplasma. Next base: position 166,896 of record CAMRTO010000001.1, on the reverse strand, counting down.
TACGCCGTCCGCCCCGCCGAGTACGGCGTGTTTTGCGCGCGTATATTTGTCGAGAATGCAAATGTCTCCGCGCTGCGTAAAGTTTCCGCTCATGATGCATAAAACCGCGTCGCAGCCCGAAAGCTCCTTGGCGCGTTCTATAAGATATTTATGTCCGTTATGAAATGGATTAAATTCGCAAATTATCGCACAAATTTTCATTTTAAACTTTACAATCCCGAAAAATTATTATATAATGTTTTGGAAAAATTATCCGTTTGTTCCATTATATAATAAAATTTCGGATAAATCAAAGCTTTTTAAGGAGAAATGATATGTCACTGCTTGATAAAATCAAGAAAGCCGGCGCCGAACTGACCGACGCGTTGACGGGAACGCCCACTCTGCTGAGGGAAATTAAGGAAAAGGCGGCAACCCGCCGTAAGACGATTGTCTTATGCGAAGGCGAGGATAAGCGCGTTGTTGAAGCGGCGGCGAAAATTACCGCGGAGGGTATTGCAAAAATAGTCCTTATCGGTAACGAAGCGGAATGTAAAAAAGTTGCACCCGACGTGGATTTGACGGGCATTACTCTTGTAGACCCCCTTACGTCCGATAAAACGGAGGAATATGCAAATATTCTTTACGAAGCGAGAAAGGCTAAGGGTATGACAAAAGAGCAGGCGGCAGAGCAGGCAAAAGACAGAACAATGTTCGGCGCGCTCATGTTGAAGGCGGGCGACGTTGACGGATATGTTTCCGGCGCGTGCCACTCGACGGCAAACACTCTCCGTCCCGGTCTGCAGGTCGTCAAGACCGCTTCCGGCATTAAGACGGTTTCAAGCTGTTTTATCATGATAGCTCCCGATAAAAACAATCCCTATAATCCCGACGGCGTGGCAGTATTCGCCGATTGCGCCATAAATATCGAACCCACTGCCGAACAGCTTGCGGATATTGCAATTACTTCGGCGGCGACGGCAAAGGCGATAGCCGGCATAGAGCCCAAGGTGGCAATGCTTTCTTTCTCTACCAAAGGAAGCGGAAACGACGACAAATTTACGCAAACCGTTCCCAAAGTACAGAAAGCGACCGAGCTTGCGAAAGCCGCCGCGCCTTCGCTTGCGCTTGACGGCGAATTCCAGTTCGACGCGGCTGTTGCGCCCGAAGTCGGTCAGCTTAAAGCGCCCGGCTCACCGGTTGCGGGTCATGCAAACGTGTTTGTATTCCCCAACATCAACGCGGGTAATATAGGTTATAAAATAGCGCAACGCTTCGGCGGATATATGGCCATAGGTCCCGTTTGCCAGGGTTTTGCAAAACCGCTTAACGATTTGTCACGCGGATGCAGTGTGGACGATATAGTGGCGACCGTGGCGGTAACGGCGTTGCAAGCAGAATAAAAATAAATTAAACAGGGTGAGATAAATGAAAATTTTAGTTGTAAACGCCGGCAGTTCTTCGCTCAAATATCAGCTTATCGATATGGAAACCGAAAAAGTTCTTGCCAAAGGCGGATGTGAAAGAATAGGCATCGCAGGCTCGGTTCTCAAAGCAAAAGGGAACGGACACGAGAAGGTTTATGAAAAGGACATGCCCAACCATAAGGTTGCTATAGAGCTTGTCCTCGGCGCACTTAAAGACGGAGAGATAGGCGTAATAAATTCTATGGAAGAAATAGGCGCGGTGGGACACAGAATAGTGGCAAGCGGCGAATATTTCAAAAAGACAACGCTTGTAACGCCCGAGGTGTTAAAGACGCTCGAAGAAAAAACTTTCGAGCTTGCGCCCCTGCACAATCCCGCGGCGGCTACCGGTTTGAGGGCGTGTATGGAAGTTATGCCCGACACCCCTATGGCGCTGGTGTTTGACTCGTCTTTCCATGCGACCATGCCCGAGAAGGCTTACCTTTTCGGCATAGATTACGAAGATTACAAAAAATACGGCGTGAGAAAATACGGCGCGCACGGAACAAGTCATAAATTCGTTTCTTCGGAAGCGGCAAAATATCTCGGTAAAAAACCCGACCGGTTGAAAATAGTTACGTGCCATCTCGGAAACGGTTCGTCTATTTCTGCAGTCGACGGCGGTATATGCGTAGACACGTCTATGGGCTTTACTCCGCTTGCTGGCGTGCTTATGGGTACGCGCTCGGGCGATATAGACGCATCCGCAGTAGAGTTTCTTGCAAGAAAGAAGGGCATGTCCCATGCGGATACCGTAACGTATCTCAATAAAAAATGCGGAGTTGCGGGCATTTCCGGCGTTTCCAGCGATTTCAGAGATCTGATTGCGGGAGAGGAGCAGGGCAACGAAAGATGTAAACTCGCTTTGGACATGTTCGCATATCAGACGAAAAAATTCGTCGGTGCGTACGCGGCGGCAATGGGCGGACTTGACTGTATTGTGTTTACGGCAGGCATAGGCGAAAATACGCCTACGGTCCGCGCGGACGTGTGCGAAGGGCTTGAATTCCTCGGGGTGAAAATAGATTTGAAGGCAAACGACGCCAAAAACGACGGAAGTATCCGCGATATTTCCGCAAAGGGAAGCAAAGTTAAGGTGCTTATAATCCCCACCAACGAAGAACTTGTAATTGCAAGAGAAACCGCCGCGCTTTTATAAAAATTTATCGCGCGCCGCGTTAAAATGAGTTGACAAAGCCGATAGGCTATAATATAATTTTATAGTCAACTTTCGAATATGAAGATAGAAGTCAAAAAGTTAAACGCTCAAAGGAAATACAGCGGAAATTTTTCCTTCGGTTACGAACCCGAAAAAGACGCATGCCTTATTCCTTTATGTAGTATAAAGGGTACCGTGCGCGTCGACGGCGATTATGAAATTTACGCCGACGACAGTGTGGGTGTGAATTTTACGGTTTCATACGCTTTGGAGGGTCAGTGTTCGTATTGTCTGAACGCCGCCCGCAAGGAAATAAAAAAAGACTTCGAAGTTCTTTTCGTACGGGAGAAAGACCCCGACAATTACTATTACGACGGAATAACGGTCAATTTGAAAACCGCCGTGGACGATGCAATACTTTTCAGTCAGCCCGATATCATTTTATGCAGAGACGACTGTACGGGTATTGATGTAAACCAATAAGTTAAAAGAGGAGATAATTATGGCAGTACCCAAGGGAAAACAGTCAAAGCAGAGAACGAACAGCAGGTTCGCCAATTACAAGGCGACGGCGCCTACGCTTGTTGAATGTCCTCATTGTCATTCGATGATGCAGGCTCACAGGGTTTGCGCAAATTGCGGCTACTACGACAAGGTCGAGGTGGTTTCCAAGGACGCTAAGAAAGATTAACTTACTCGGCGGACTGCCTTTCGGCAGTCCGCATTTTTAATATGAAAGTATAAGGAGAACGTTTATGAAACATACGGACGTTAAAGAATTGTTTTCTGATGCCGCGAAATACGTCGGGCAAAGCGTTACGGTCTGCGGCTGGGTCAGGACCTGGCGCGACTCCAAAAGTATAGCTTTTATCGAAATTAACGACGGCACTTCGCTTAAAAATCTCCAGATAGTAATAGAAAAGGATAAAATGCCCGAAAGCGAAATTAAATCTGCTTTGGTGGTCGGTTGCGCATTACAGGCGGAGGGGCTTTTTGTTGCGTCGGAACGTAACGGGTTCGAGCTTTCTCTGCGTAACGTTAAGGTTCTGGGCGGCTGTCCGCAGGATTACCCTTTACAGAAAAAACATCACACGCTTGAATTTTTAAGGACTATCCCGCATTTGCGCCCGAGAACGAAATATTTCGAGGCGGTTTTTGCGGTGAGAAGCGCGCTTGCGTTCGCTATTCACAAATACTTTACGGCGCACGGCTATAAATACGTAAATACGCCCATTATTACCGGCAGCGATTGCGAAGGCGCGGGAGAAATGTTCCGCGTAACGACTCAGCCCTGGAACGCCGCTTGCAAAACCGAGCAAGATTATTTTGACGGCGACTTTTTCGGCGCGAAGGCGGGACTTACCGTTTCGGGTCAGTTGGAGGGCGAGGTCGCGGCGATGGGCTTGGGTAAAATATATACCTTCGGACCCACGTTCCGCGCGGAGCACAGCAATACCACGCGCCATGCCGCTGAATTCTGGCAGATAGAGCCCGAGGTATGCTTCTGCGATTTGCACGACATTATAGAAATAGGCGAAGATTTTATAAAATCAATAATTAAAGACGTGCTTTCAAGCTGTCCCGAAGAACTTGCATATTTCGACGAAAGGATAGAAAAAGGGCTTATAGAAAAGCTTAATGCGGTCATTTCAAGCGATTTTGCGAAGGTAACATATACCGACGCGGTGGAAATACTTAAAAAATCGGGCAAAGACTTTAAATTCCCCGTAGAATGGGGCGCGGACTTACAGACCGAGCATGAGAAATATCTTACAGAAGAATATTTCAAAAAGCCTGTTTTTGTGACGGATTACCCCGCCGATATAAAATCTTTCTATATGAAGCTTAACCCCGACGGCAAGACCGTTGCCGCAACCGATTTGCTTGTCCCGGGCATCGGTGAAATTATAGGTTGCAGCGAAAGAGAAGCGGACTACGAAAAACTTAAAGCCGCTATGCTTAAGCGCAACATGCCGCTTGAAAATTATACCGAGTATCTCGATACGCGTAAATACGGCAGCGTGCCGCACAGCGGCTTCGGTCTTGGGTTCGAGCGTATGCTTATGTACGTGACGGGCGTGCAGAATATAAGGGATGCTTTACTGTATCCGAGAACTGTCGGGAGCTTGTAATTTAATTAAAACAAATGAAAAACAGAATTTGCGTAATTTTTACCGGCGGTACGATAGGCTCGTATTCCGACGGCGGCATTGTCGACCTTAAACCCGAGACAAGCAGCTTACTTATAGAAAAATACCGCGAGCGCTTCGGGAATAAAATACATTTCGACGAGTTGCGCCCTTTAAATATTCTCAGCGAAAATATGCAGCCGTCTGATTTGGAAGTTATGGCGGACTGTATCCGCGGAGTGGATAAGGACGCGTACGACGGAATAATTCTCACGCACGGCACGGATACTCTCTGTTTTACCGCAAATCTTTTCAGCCAGCTTTTTTGCGATATAAAAATACCGCTGGTTTTCGTTTCCGCGCTTTATCCTCTCGACGACGACAGGAGCAGAGGGGTCGAAAATTTTGCGGGAGCGGTTACTTTTATCGAAAGCGTAGATTACGGCGGCGTTTTCGTCAGCTTCGAGAACCGTTCGGAAAATTGTAAAATTCACCTTGCAAGCAGAATTATTTCCGCAACGCAGATAAGGGGAGAATACGACAGTATCCTTAACGTGCATTACGGCGAAATAAGGGGCGGAAAATTTGTCTACAACGATAACGACAACAATCCTGCGCCGTCACAGCTACGTCGTCCGCGCAAGCCATGTATTGCGCAAAAGCTGTGTACCGACCTTGTCATAATTCAGGCTCATTCTCTGTTGAACTTCGATTATTACAGGTTCAACGAAGTAAAGCCCAAGGCGGTTATGGTCCAGCTTTATCACAGCGGCACCGTCTGTACGGAAGGAAAGGAAGCCAATTTCAAAAATTTTCTTGCGTATTGTAAAGACCTCGGAATAGAGGTGGTAATAGCCACTATAGACAGTCGTGCGCGCACTTATGGAAGCGCGGTCGGGTTGGCGGATTTGTGCACCGCGGCGTATGATATCAGCTTTGAAATGGCTACCGTGAAAGTGCTTTTGGCGCTGGGTTCCGGCAGAAATATCGCCGACGTGCTGCGTACCAACAATTTCTTTGAAAAGCTTCATTAATTAACCGCAGTGAATATTTATTTTGATAAAGCTTAATTCCTATTGACAAAATAGGAATTAAGCTTTATAATTTTATAAAAGGTCAATAATATCGGAGATGCATTTGGTTAAAAGATATAACGTAACGGGAATGACTTGTTCGGCATGCTCGTCGGGCATAGAACGCGCTTTGGGTAGACTGGACGGCGTGTCTTCTTGCGAGGTCAGTCTTATGGCAAAGAGCATGAAGGTCGACTTTGACGAAAGCGTCGTTTCCGAAGAAAAAATATTTTCCGTAGTCAAAGAGCTGGGATACGGAATTTATAACGAAAACGAACAACCGAAAGGCAAAGCGGAAAACCGCGACAACAAGCTTTTTATAAGGTTTATAATTTCGGTTTGTCTGCTTGCGCCGTTGCTGTATGTTTCAATGGGGCATATGATAAAGGCGCCGGTTCCGTTTTTTTTAAACCCGCATAAGGGCTACGGTCAGTGGTTCGCGCTGTATCAGTGCATACTTGCCGCCGCGGTAATAGCGGTAAATTTTGCGTTTTTCAAAAACGGAATCGTTGCCGTGTTTAAGCGCGTGCCCAACATGGATACCTTGGTTGCGCTCGGCTCGGGGGCGTCGTTTATATATTCGTTGGTTTTAACCGTGCTTATCTTTGTCGGCAATTCAAACGGAAACCCTTCATGGAGCGGACTTTATTCCGATTTACACTTCGAAAGCGCCGCTACGATTCTTGCGCTTGTAACGGTAGGCAAATGGCTTGAAGAAAAATCCAAGAAAAAGACGGGTACTGAAATAGAAAAGCTTTTAAAGCTTGCGCCCGACACAGTTACCGTGGAATGCGACGGTATTCACAAAACCGTTCCCGTAAAAGAAGTCAAGGTCGGCGATATTGTTGTGGTAAAGCAGGGGGAATATGTTCCCGTCGACGGTACAATAACAGACGGACACGGCTTTGTGGACAAATGCGCCGTGACGGGCGAAAGCCTGCCTGTCGAGGTTACTTCTGGCGATACCGTTACTTCGGCGGCTATAGTGACAAACGGAGTGCTTAAACTCCGCGCCGAGCGCGTCGGGGAGCAGACGACTCTTTCGAAAATAATAGAAATGGTGCGCGAAGCGGGCGCAAGCAAGGCGCCTATTCAGAAGCTTGCCGATAAAATAGCCGGAATTTTTGTTCCGGTAGTTACTGCAATCGCGCTTATAACTTTGCTTGTCTGGCTGCTTATCGACGGCGGTTTCAAGGCGGAACACTGCGTAACGTACGCTATAAGCGTGCTTGTAGTTTCGTGTCCTTGCGCTCTCGGTCTCGCAACGCCTGTAGCTGTTATGACGGCAACGGGGAAAGCCGCGTCTTTGGGTATACTTTATAAGGACGCGGAAAGCCTGCAACGCGTTTGCGGCATAAATTCTGTTTTACTAGACAAAACGGCAACTCTTACTATGGGTAAGCCGCAGGTGACCGACGTTTGCGTTTTCGGTTGCGACAGAGAGGAAATTCTAAAAATCGCATGCGGAATAGAGCGTAATTCGAACCACCCGCTCGCAAAATGCGTAGTGGAGTACGTAGGCGGCGGTGCGGATGTTAGCGACTTTTCGTATATCGTCGGTCAGGGTGCGCGCGCGGTTTACGGCGGAGAGATTTACAGCCTCGGCAACATAAAGCTTGTTACGGGCGTTAAAATTTCAAAGGAAGTAAAAGACGCGGCGGCAAATCTTTCCGCGCAGGGTAAAACCGTACTTTATATGGCGGATTCCAAGCGCGTTGTTGCGCTTATAGCGGTTGCCGACGTCATTAAAGAAGGAAGCGCTCAGGCTATCAACATGCTTAAAGACCGTAATATGAAAATAGCCATGCTGACCGGTGACGAAAGCAAGACCGCGCAAGCCGTTGCGGCAAGCGTGGGAATTGACGATTTTGTCGCCGAGGTCATGCCCGAAGATAAGTTGAAAGCGGTTGTCAATTTGCAGAATGCGGGCGGCTGTGTGGCTATGGTCGGGGACGGAATAAACGATTCCCCCGCGCTTAAACAGGCGGACGTTGGCATCGCAATGGGCAGCGGTACGGACGTCGCGATAGATTCGGCGGATGTCGTTCTCGTCGGTGAGGATTTGCGCACTTTGGACACTGTTTTCGATTTAAGCCGCGCCACGGTAAGAAACATTAAGGAAAACCTGTTTTGGGCGTTCATCTATAACGTTGTCATGATTCCCGTGGCGGCGGGCGCGTTCTCCGCTTTGGGTTTTTCGTTTAACCCCATGATTGCCGCGCTGTGCATGAGCTTGAGCTCCCTCTTTGTGGTGGGCAACGCTTTAAGGCTTTTAAGATACAGGAATAAAAAAATTATAAAGGAAGACAAATATATGAAAAAGATTATTCACATTGAAGGTATGTGTTGCGAGCATTGCGCCAAACGCGTCGAAAATGCGCTTTCCGCCGTATCAGGCGTTGTATCCGCGGACGTAAAGTTAAAGAAAAAGATAGCCGTCGTCCGCAGCCGCGAGGAAATAGACGACGCTGAAATTTCCAAGGTAATATCCGAAGCGGGCTATACCGTAACCGCAATAGAAAACAAATGACAAAATTACAACGTTTATGACAATATACGTCAGGGTAACGTTTTGACATATCAGCATACGGGGCGGTATAATTTAAACAGGAGGTATACGCCGTATGCAGGACACAATGTTATTGGACAGGCGTACAAAAGATTTGGTTAAGGAGTATGTTCCCGAGGGGGACGTGCTTGACAGTATAGTTTGCTTTTTTTCTATTTTCGCGGATCCGACAAGGGTCAGAATGCTATCAGCGTTGGCTATTTCGGAAATGTGCGTAACCGATTTATCGCGCGTACTTAATATCAATCAGACCACTGTTTCGCATCAGTTAAGACTTTTGAAAAATCTCGGAATAGTCAAGTGTGAAAGACAGGGTAAAATTATATTTTACAGTCTGGTGAACGATACCGTAAACGACGTTATGCTTAAAGGCGTAGAGTTTTTGGGCTGTTGAAAGAATTTTAAAAGGCGGCGCCTTTGCGCCGCCTTAAAATTTATAAAAAAATGCGTTAATTTTCTTGTCATTCAATACTTTTTTTGTTAAAATAAAAATGTAAATATTGTGATTTATGGGAGAAACAATATGGTAAAAATCAAAAAAATCCTGCCAGCGTTTTTACTCGCTCTGGCAATGATTACAACTTCCGCATGTTCGTTTTTAGGCGTCGGCGGAAATTCGGTTTCGTTCAATTTGGACGGCGGCGTTCTCGAATCGAAATTCGACACTTATACAGAAGGTGAAGAAAAAACTTTACCCATACCCGTTAAAGAAAATTACGACTTTGCGGGATGGTATCTCAATGAACAGCTTACGGGTGAGCCGGTTGAAAAAATCAGCGCGACCGACAGCGGCGATTTGTCTTTCTGGGCAAAGTGGACGCCTAAAACATTTTCTATTGTATACAACAATATCGAAGGAGCGACCCTTTCAAAGCAACTTGACGGATATACCTACGGTACCGGCGTAATACTTCCTACGGCGCAAAAAGAGGGGTATGATTTTAAGGGTTGGTTCGACAATGCCCAGTTTTCGGGCGACGCTTTTTCGATTCTCACCAACACAGCCTCGGGCGATAAATCTTTCTATGCAAAATGGGACGGCTTATCTTATAAGCTCGAGCTTGTGTTGAACGGCGGAATACTTGCCGACGCGCCCACTTCGTACACTTACGGCGTGGAAACGGTTTTACCCGTTCCTACGAGAGAAGGTTACAATTTCGACGGTTGGTATGAAAGCTCCGCATTCTCTGGCAACGCGGTTACGAAAATAAACGCGGACGATAAAGCGGGCGACAGAAAATTTTACGCCAACTGGGTAGCCAAAGACGGAATAGCCATTACCGCTTTCGGCGGATATGAGGAAGGGGCTTACGTTGAATTCGATAAAATCAACGGCGTAAGCGATTATAAAGTTTCGTATAAAGCTTCGGGAGAGAATTCTTATACGCAAATAGATTCTATGCTTGTGCGCGAGAACGGAACAAAAATCCGCGCGGACGTTGTGGGAATCAAAAAGGGCGTATACGATATAAAAGTAGAGGCAGGCAATAAAGAGGGCGTTAAAAACGGAATTAACGTAACCGCATACGACCGTTCGGGTTATGCGCATTTCGACGGGTCTTCAAGCGATAAAATTTACGCCGCTGGCGTCGGCGCTTATAAAAACGACGGTACGCCTAAGAGCAACGCACAGATTATTTACGTCAGCGAAGCTACCAAAAACACGGTAAAAGCAACCATAAACGGAAAAAATTATACCGGCATAGTTGCCATACTCGGCGGTACCGTAAACAGCAAAAATCCCGTGATAATCCGCGTTGTTGGTCAGGTGGCAGCGGCAACATGGAAGAAAGACAACGTTACCTATACAAAATCTTCGTCTACGACGGTGGACGGTTCGGCTAACGGCAATCTTAAAGCTTCCGTCATAAAGGGCAAAAACGGTCAGCAATTGCCCAAAACCAAAGATATTACGCAAAAGACGCTTATAGACGGCGGCTATAACGTGCTCGATACTTCCGTTTATACCGAGCTTATCGGTCTGAGCAGTAAGGCAACTTATAAGGCAAGCGATAAAGGTTCGGAATACGACGAATACGATTCGGCATGGAACAACTGCATCATAGGCTCGTCATCCGGCGGCGCTTCAAACGTCACCGTCGAGGGTATAGGAACCGACGCCCAATTATTCCAATGGGGAATGACTTGGATAAACTGCAACAATATAGAAGTAAGAAATCTTACATTTGACGACTATACGGAGGACGCGTGCAGCTTTGAAGGAAAGAACAACATAGATATAGCAGGCGGCGAAACCGTAGACGACTTCGATTCCAAGCGTATATGGGTGCATAACTGCAAGTTCAACGAGGGCGTCAATTACTGGGACGTATGTCCCGAGCAGGATAAGCACGAGGGCGACGGCGCTACGGACTTCAAAAAATGTTCTTATGTGACTATCTCTTACTGCCATTACGAAAACAATCATAAAACAGGACTTATCGGCGGCGATAACAACCAGCAGACTGCAAACGTAACGTTCCACCACAATTTTTATGACAGTTGTAAAAGCAGACTTCCGCTTGCACGTCAGGCGAATATGCACATGTTCAACAACTATTATCATAATTCGGGAACAAGCGCTTCGTTGAGGGCTAATGCCTATGCGTTCTTTGAAAACTGCTATTTCGACGGCAGTAACAATACCATGATAGACATACAAAGTCTTTCGTCAACCCAAACCAAAACGTACGGTGTGGCTAAAATTTTCGGTTGTCATATGGGCGGCAAAGGGTATTCTTATCAATCGATGCCCTCGTCCGAAAAGCCGAGCGATAATAAAGCGCACGAGCCGTTTATAAATATAGTAACCGACAGAAATAAGAAGGTAGAAAGCTCTAACGTTTTCGCAAAGAATTTCGATACCGATTCGACGGTTTTCTATTACGCGGACGGCAAAACGCAGCTTGCGGACGGATTTACGCTGCTTACAGCGGAAGAAGTAAAAACGCGCATACCCGTTTTGGCAGGCGTACACAAAAATTAAATTTTAAATTTGAAAAGGCTCTGCTCGTTAGCGATATATTTCATAGGGATTAAAGCAAGGACGTGAAAACAGTCCAGTACGGTTATGCTATACTGTAACTGCGAAAAACAGTAATTTAACGTAGAGAAAACACAATGGATAAAATACAAATCTATCAATTTATATCAGAACAAAAAACGGCGTTTATTGCCTCTGTCAATGATAAAGGCTTTCCCGTAATAAGGGCTATGCTTGCTCCTCGCAAAATAGACGGTAACGAGATTTACTTCTCTACAAACACATCGTCCAACAAAATCAAACAGTATTTAGAAAATAATAAAGCGTGTATCTATTTTTACAAGCGCGGAAAATTTAAGTATCAAGGTGTTTCGATAACAGGCGAAATGCAAGTGTGTACCGATCAGGCAACCAAAGATGAAATTTGGCGTTTTGGCGACAACCTGTTTTATAAGAAAGGCGTAACCGATCCCGATTATTGCGTATTGAAATTTGTAGGTAAAACAGCCGAGTACTATTGCGATTTTAAGATTGAAACGATAGAGTTATAAATTTTTATAAAGTATAGCGCACTATACTTCGCAAGCGAAGACAGTGCGCTATTTCATTGTCTACGTAAAATTCCTATAACTGATACTTTATGACTTGGTCTTTTCGTCTGTGCCGGACAACTTCAATATTTCATACTTGCGATTATATTGCAAAACTTTCTCAAAAGTGGTATAATCTAAATGTTATGGACGTAATACAGCAAAAACTCAAGCTTCTGCCGGACGCGCCGGGCGTTTATATAATGCTCGACAGCTATAAAAACGTTATTTACGTCGGGAAAGCGCGCATTTTAAAAAACAGGGTCAGACAGTACTTCCATAATTCTCCTAAGCCTGAAAAAGTTACCAAAATGGTTGAAAACATTGCGGATTTCAACTATATAATAACAGATTCGGAAATAGACGCGCTTGCGCTTGAAAACAATTTAATAAAAAAGTATAAGCCTAAATATAACATTCTTTTAAAGGACGATAAAACTTACCCTTATATCAAGGCGAATATGAGGGAAGAATTCCCTAACTTTTGCATAACGCGCAAAATCAGGAAAGACGGCGGGCGCTATTTCGGTCCGTTTATGGGCGGCATAAACTGCAAAGACATTCTTGACGTGTTGCAGCTTACTTTTAACATCAGGCTGTGTCATACTCAGATAGGTCAGAAGCCCAAGCGCGAATGTCTCAACTACCATATTTGCAGATGCTCTGCCCCTTGCGCGCATAAGGCGGACAGGGGGGAGTATGCGGCGCAGGTAAAAAAAGCGCTTTCATTCTTGGACGGCGACTATAAGGACGCCGAACAGCTTTTGAACGAAAAAATGCTTTCCGCCGCCGAAAACGAAAATTTCGAGCTTGCATTGGAATATAAAAACAAACTCGCGATGCTTGGTAAGCTTGAAGCTAAGCGTATTACCTCTTTAAGCAGGTATATCGACGCGGACATAATTGCTTATGCGACCAACAACCTTTATTCTGCCGTAAACGTGCTTGTAACGCGCAAGGGCATAATGCAGGGCGGAAACAGCTTCGCGCTTGACGAGGCGCATATGAACGACGGAGAAGCGCTTACGGCATTTATTACGCAGTACTACGCTTCGCACGAAGTCCCTGCGGAAATTATTTGTGAAGAATTTTGCGAAAAGGAACTTCTTCAAAACTACTTTAAAGAAAAATCCGGTAAAACGGTAGAGATTACCCTCGCAAAGCAGGGCGTTAAAGCCCGCCTTTTAAAAATGGCGCAGAAAAACGTTTCCGACTTTTTGGAAAAATCGGTCGATAAAATCCGCCACCGCGACGATATGACTGTGAACGCCTGCCGCCGTTTGCAGGAGATTCTGAAGCTTGAAAAGTATCCGCGCCGTATGGAGTGCTACGATATTTCCAACATAAGCGGCGTAGACAAAGTCGGTTCCATGGTTGTGTTTATAGACGGCGAGGCTGACAGAAACAGTTACAGAAGGTTTAAAATAAAAACCGTGGAAGGCGCAAACGATTTTGCGTCTTTGCAGGAAGTGCTTGTGCGCAGGCTGTCCAAACTTAGTACCGAAGACGAGGAGAGATTCCCCAAGCCCGATCTGATAATTATAGACGGCGGTAAAGGGCAACTGTCCGCGGTGCAACAAATTTTTAAAGAAACGTCGGTTGACGGTATTGACCTTATTTCGCTTGCCAAGCGCGAGGAGGAGGTGTTTACGTTAAATTCCGACGAAAGCGTGAAAATTCCTCACCGCGATTACGCGCTGAAAATGCTTCAAAGAATAAGGGACGAGGCGCATAGGTTTGCTATAACGTATTTCCGTAATCTTCACTCGAAACGAAATCTTGACAGCGTGCTTTCCGAAATTGACGGCGTCGGCAAAAAGAAGAGAATTGCGCTTATGGAAAAATTCGGTACGTTGGATAAAATAATCGGCGCCGATACAGACGAGCTTGCGAATACCGACGGTATAGGTCCCAAACTTGCCGAAAAAATAAAAAATTACTTTCAAGAAAATTTATGAGACAGTTAAATTACAAATTGATAGTTTCCGACTTCGACGGAACGCTTTTGACAAAAGACAACAAGATCCCAGAAAGGGTGCGCGCCGCAATAAACGAATATGTTGCTTGCGGCGGAATTTTTGCCGTATGTACCGGCAGGATGTTGCGTTCTATCTTGCCGCGCGTTAAAGAGCTGGGCTTAAAGGGGCTTGTCGCGGCGTATCAGGGTACGGTTATAGCGGACGTGGAAAGCGGAAAAATAATAAAAGACGGCGGCATGAGCAGTGCGCAGTCTGCTGAAGTCTGCCGTTGTATAGAGGGGTTGGGTCGCTCTTTTAATATCTATTGCGGCGACACTCTTTACACAAGTATCGAAAGAGATAACAAATATTTAAAGCTTTACGAAAAAATCACGGGAGTGGAAGCCAACTGCGTTTCGGAGCAGACTTTGTCGGATTTCGTGCTTTCGCATAAGCTTTGCTGTCAGAAAGCCGCCGTGCTCGTCATGCCCGACGAAAGGGACGCTGTTTATCAAGAGCTGTCTGAACTTCTCGGCGACCGCTTTGACGTAACGTGCAGCGCCGAAGTGCTGGTTGAGGTTTCTCCGTTGGGTGAAACCAAAGGTGAAGCATTAAAATACATTGCAAACTGCTTCGGCATTCCATTGGAGAACACCGTTGCCGTGGGCGATAATTTAAACGATTTGCCCATGATAATAGCGGCGGGTGTCGGCGTGGCGGTCGGCAACGCAGATAAAAGGCTTAAAGATGCCGCCGATTATGTCACCGTTACCAATAACGAGTGCGCAGTGGCAAAAATTATAGAAGAATACGGGTTTAAACAGTACTATGTTTGAAATACTTGCGCCCGCAGGCAATGAAAACAGCGCTCTTGCCGCGATTAATGCGGGCACGGATGCCATTTATCTGGGAATGAATAAATTTTCCGCAAGAAGCTCGGCGGGAAATTTCGACGTTGCCGCGCTTGAAAAAATATGCGGATATGCTCACGCTTTCGGCGTAAAAGTTTACGCGGCGCTGAATACGGTCGTCAAGGATAGCGAGCTTGCGGAGTTTTTAACTCTCGCGTCCGAGGTGTGGAATGCAGGCGCGGACGCGCTTATATTGCAGGATTTGTTTTTAGGCAAATATATAAAACAAAATGCGCCGCAAATATCTTTACATCTTTCCACGCAGGCGGGGGTATGCAACGCTTACGGTGCGCAGTTAGCCAAATCCGCGGGCTTCGAAAGGGTGATAACGGCAAGAGAAACCAAATTCGAAGATATCGTCGAAATCGCTAAAATCATTGAAACCGAGGTGTTTGTGCAGGGCGCCCTATGCACGTGCTTTTCGGGGCAGTGTTACATGTCGTCGTTTGCGGGCGGCAACAGCGGAAACAGAGGCAAATGCAAACAGCCTTGCCGTAAAAAGTATTCGATAGACAGGGCGGACTTCGGGGACGCGGCATACAGGCTTTCTCTGTCGGATTTATGCGTCGGAACAAATATCAAAAAGCTTATTGAGGCGGGCGTATATTCCTTTAAAATAGAGGGTAGAATGCGCCGTCCGGAATACGTTTCCGCCGCTGTCGGATATTACAAAAATATTTTGGAAGGCGCGGAGGGGGATATAAGCGCGCTTAAACGCACTTATAACCGCGGAAATTATACCGAGGGGCTTGCTTTCGGTCAGGACAAAAAATTTATTTCGTCTGCGGTGCAGGGACATATAGGTGAATTTGCCGGTATAATCAAAGTGGTTAACGGTGAATATATTTGTCAAAGCGTGTTGAAGCCCGGTCACGGAGACGGTTTCAAAATTTTGCGCGGCGGCAAAGAAGCCGGCGGAGGAGCATACGGTAAATCCGTAACAGGCGGTTTTACCGTCCTGACTAAGGACAGACTGAAAAACGGTGACAAGGTTTTCATTACCACAGACACCGCGTTAAACGGGCGGCTTCTCGCGCATAAAAGATCGATACCGTTGAAAGTGGGTTTGGATTTTTCCGCGGGGAAACCCGCCTGTGCCGAAATTAACGGTCGCGCCTTTTACGGCGAACTTCCTTTGGAAAAAGCGAAAACGTCTTCTCTTACGGAAGAACAGCTTATTCGTTGTTTCGAAAAGACCGACACTTATCCGTTTACGCCTTGCTTCGAAACAGTGAAAACCGACGGTGTTTTTGTGCCGTCGTCCGTGTTAAATGCGTTCAGACGCAAAGTTTACGCGGATTATTACCGTGAAATTTCGGAAAGCAAAAATACACATTCTGCAATTTGCGCTTATAATAAAAATTTTCCGGTAACGGAAAATAATAAAACGGCGGTAATTTGCGGAAACTTGAACGGCTTAAAAGCCGATATAGGAATTTTGAAATGCGATTGTACTTTTGACGGTGTCGAAACTCTTACGGACAATTTCGACGGTGAAAAATTTCTTTATATACCGCCTTATTTAACAGGCGGCGAAACGGAAATTTTCGAAAAGGCAGCTTGCTTATTCGACGGTGTTTACTGCGACTCGTATTTCGGACAGAAGCTTGCCGAAAAGCTCGGTAAAAAATTTTTTGCGGGTGTCGGATTTAATATTACAAACAAGCTTTCGCTTTCCATGTGTAAGGCAGACTATGTATGCCTGTCAAAGGAACTGACCCGTTCCGAAGCGGAAGAACTGTCAAGGGAAAACACGTTCTATCTTACGGCGGGCAATATAAAAGTTATGGATTTGATTTATTGTCCGTTTGAAAAGAAGTGCGCGTCCTGCGACAGAAGAAAAATTTACACGCTTACGGACGAAAACGGGCGCAAATTTCCTTTGCGCAGGTATGAAGTAACCGGTTGCAGGTTCGAAGTGTATAACTGTGCGGACCTTGTTACGGACGGTTGCTCCGCGGGCAGGCTTTTGGACTGCACCCTTACGGACAACGCCGCAGAGATTGCGGCTAACCGAACGCGCGCGGAGCTGGAAAAATTTTATAAAAACCATACGCGCGGACATTATTCCAACGGTATATTGTAAATATGGACATCAGAAGTTTCAAAAGTCTCGAACTGAATAAAATTTTATCCGCGGTAAGCGATTATGCGGTCCTTGCGGAGGGCAAGGAGAAAGTAAAAGCTTTCGTACCGACGGATAATTTCGGCGTGGCGGAAAAGCTTCTCTCCTGCACGGACGAGTGTGATAAATTACTTTATGCCTACGGCATAGGCAGGGTGGAGTATTTCGACGACGTCCGCGACTCGGTGGAGTGCGCGGCAATGGGCTCGGCGCTGTCTTGCGAAGAACTGTTAAAGTCCGCCGCGCTTTTGCGTTCGGCGCGTATCGCGCACGACGGTATTGCAAGCGTCGGCAACGGTGAAATTAAAATAATGTCCGCAATGGCGGATAATTTGTATTTCGACAGAGGGCTCGAAAACGATATTTACGAAAAAATAATTCCGCCGGATATGCTTGCGGATTCCGCCAGCGACAGACTTCGCGCAATAAGAAGCCAGATTAAAAATTTAAACGCTAAAATCCGCGCAAAGCTTTCGGACTATCTGACCGAATATTCCCGCTATTTGCAGGACGCTATCGTGACGATAAGAAACGACAGGTATGTTATACCCGTTAAAGCGGAATACAAGCACTCTGTACGCGGATTTGTTCACGACCGCTCGCAGACGGGCGCGACGTTTTTTATAGAGCCCGAGCAGGTGCTGGAATTAAATAACGAATTGATTGCCCTTGCCATAGACGAAAAAGAGGAAACGGAAGCAATTTTACGCGCGCTTTCGTTACGCGTCGGCGCTATGCGCGACAGGCTTTTTGCGGATATGGAAATATTGGCGGAGATGGACTCGTTTTATGCGCGCGCGGAATATTGTTACGTAAACAAGTGCAGTAAACCCGATATAAACCGTAGGGGTTATATAAAAATAATCAAAGGCAGACATCCTTTGATTGACGCAAAAAAAATCGTTCCCGTTACGGTAGAGCTGGGCGATAAGTATGATTTTCTTCTTCTCAGCGGTGCAAACACAGGCGGTAAAACCGTTACGTTGAAGCTTTGCGGGCTGTTTTGCCTTATGGCGGCGTGCGGACTGTTTATTCCCGCCGCGTCTGGCAGCAATATTGCTGTGTTCGATAATGTATTCTGCGATATAGGCGACAGCCAGAGCATAGAAGAAAATCTTTCGACGTTTTCTTCGCATATACTTAATATTTCCGAAATATGCTCAAATGCAAATTCAAACAGTCTCGTTCTATTGGACGAACTCGGCGGAGGGACCAACCCCGAGGAGGGGCAGGCGCTTGCCAAAGCGATAATAAAGCATCTTTTATCAGCTGGTTGCAAGGGCATAATTACCACGCATTTTACCGCTTTGAAGGAATTTGCCTATAACGCAGAGCGTATGGAAAACGCCGGTATGGAGTTCGATTCCGATACGTTCAAACCGCTTTACAGTATTAGGATAGGGCTTGCCGGCACAAGCAACGCGCTGATTATTGCGCGGCGTCTGGGGCTTGGGGAAAGTATTCTTTCCGACGCCGAAAACTACCTGTCGGACGATGAGCGCACTTTGGAAAATATAATCCGCAGTGCGCAGGAAAGCAAAGCGCAAGCCGAAGAAAAGTTGCGTTCCGCTTGCGCCATGGAATCTGAATATGCCAAGAAACTTGCGGAACTCAATGCGCGCATTGAGGAACTAAATGCGGAAAAAGAAAAAATTTCGCGTTCGGCAAGGAGCGAAAGCAGGAGAATAATCGCAGAACGCACAGAACGCGCCGAAGAAATTCTTGCCGAGATAGAAAATATTTTCAAAGCGGAGGAAGTTACCCAGTCCGACCTTATCAAAGCGCGTACGCTGAAAAATAGGATGCAGCAAATTTCTTTCGACGACGAAGATAAAAAGCCGACCGTAAACGAATACGTTCAGGCCACTAAAGAAAATTTAAAGGTCGGGGCGTCCGTTTTTGTAAAAAAATTGCAGAGTGTTGGTAAAATTACAAGCTTTAACGTAAATAAAGGAGAAGCGGAGGTCGAATGCGGCAGTATGAAACTGCATTGCCGTATTGACGGTTTGCTTTTAACGGGAGAAAGCAAGCCGGAGCGCGGCAAAGTCAAAATAGTAAAAAATATTCCCGCATCCGCGCCGTTGCTTGAAATAAATGTTTTGGGCATGACGGTAGACGAGGCGTTGTACGAGGTCGATAATTTTATCGATAAAGCGGTTACCGACAATCTCGAAGAAATAAAAGTTATTCACGGAGTGGGAACAGGCAGACTGAGGGAAGCCATTGCCCGCCGCCTCCAAAAACACAGACATGTGGCAAGCTTCCGTTCGGGAAAATACGGCGAGGGAGAAACGGGCGTAACTTTTATAAAAATTAAATAGTCAATAATTGCCCTTAACTTTAATATTATATAAATAGTATTTTGTTTTGAGGGTAAACTATTGAAGGGTAAACTTATTTCGGTTGTTACAAATTGCGTTTTGGTCGTTATAGTTCTCGCTGTATCTTTGGTTGGGTTTTTCGGCGGAAAGGCCGTGGCTGTTTCCAACAAAAATCCCAATCTTTATTACCGCGCGGAAAACGGTTCGGGCGTCAGCTTGATGTTCAATGTGTACGAGCACACGGAAAACGTGTTAAAGATACTTGATGTTCTCGACGAATACGAGAGTAAATCCACGTTTTTTATAGGCGGAAGCTGGGCGGACGACAACGTAGATTGCGTGCGCGAAATATACAGGCGCGGACATGAAATAGCCAGTCACGGATATTTTCACAAAGACCATTCGCGTATGACGGTTGAAAAAAATCTCGAAGAAATCCGTCCCAGCGTAAAACTTCTTAACATGATTTGCAATGATAACGTAACTCTATTCGCGCCGCCCTCGGGTGCTTTTTGCGAAGCTACGATAAACGCTTGCATTTCTCTCGGTTTAAAGGTTATAATGTGGAGTAGGGACACGATTGACTGGCGCGATAAGGACGCGGGCGTCATTTATTCCCGTGCGACCGAAAATTTGGAAAAAGGAGAGTTCGTACTGATGCACCCTACGGATTGCACGGTAACAGCCCTCCCGAAAATATTGACTTACATAAGAGATAACGGTCTTTCCGCCGTTACGGTATCTCAAAATTTAGGAGAATAATGCTTCACTGTAAAAAATTCGATAACGGAATCAGATTAATCGTAAAAAACATGCCGGGGCTTTTGTCCGTTTCCATGGGCATAATAGTGCATACGGGCGCAAGTCTTGAAAGCGACAGCGAGGACGGCATATCGCATTTTATAGAGCACATGATGTTCAAGGGAACGCAAAAGCGCACGGCTTTTGAAATTTCCGACGAGATGGACAGGATAGGCGCTCAGATGAATGCGTTCACGTCTAAGGACATCACGTGCTATTACGCGAAATCAACGACTGCCAACGCAGGCAAGGCTTTTGAAATATTGTCGGATTTGTTTTTGAACAGCGCATTTCCCGAGGAGGAAATGAAGCGTGAAAAGGGCGTCATAGTCGAAGAAATAAACATGAACGACGATACGCCGGACGACCTGTGTCTGGACACGCTTTCGCAGGCGTTTTACGGCGAGAGCGGCTATGGAAGAAATATCCTCGGCAGCAGAAAAAACGTAAATTCGTTTACGGTTTCCGACGTTAAAAATTATATGTCGCGGCATTACGTTCCGCAGAACATTGTAATTGCCATGGCGGGCAATATCGAAACGTCGTTTGCCGAAGAGCTTGCGGAAAAATATTTTTCCTCTCTTGCGTCATGCGCGGCGGAAAAATTTTACGTCGACGTAAAGCTTACCGCAAAATCGCTTCTGCGCAAAAAGAATATAGAGCAAATTCATCTGGGGCTTGCTTTCCCTTCCGTCAAGCGCTACGACAGGCTTTTCGACGCTACGCAGATAATGAACTGCATTCTCGGCGGAAGCATGTCGTCAAGACTGTTTCAGAAAGTCAGGGAGGAATTGGGGCTTGCCTATACGGTTTACTCTTACGTTTCTCCGTTTGAGGAAGTGGGGTCTTTGGTCGTTTACGCAGGCGTCAATCCCGAAAATTATTTGAAGTGTTACGACGCCGTTTTCGATTGCATAAACGATATTAAGAAAAAGAATATCACCAACGAAGAATTTTTGCGCGGTAAGGAACAGCTTATTTCGTCTTCGATATTCGCGCAGGAAAGCACAAGCTCGCAAATGCTTCTTTACGGCAGAGAGCTTATTTACAGCGATAAAATATATAACTTCGAAGAAAGGGTCGAAAAGGTAAAAAGAATGACCGTTGACGAGGTGTTCGAAGCGATAGACGCAAACTTCGACGAAAAGTATCTTGCCGCGGCGCTTATCGGCAATGCGGACAAGCCGTTGGATTTATGAGCGTAATAAAGCACGGCTTCGACCCCGTCTGCGATAAAAACTGCAAACTTCTGATACTGGGCAGTTTTCCGTCGGTTAAAAGCAGGCAAATAGATTTTTATTACGGGAATCCTCAAAACCGTTTTTGGCGCGTCGTTTGCTCGCACTATAACGAACCCGTTCCGCCTACGACGGAAGAAAAGCGCGCCTTTCTGTTAAAATACGGCATAGCGCTGTGGGATATAGTCACGGAGTGTGAGATAGTCGGGTCGCAGGACTCGACTATAAAAAATTTTAAGACGGCAAATATCAAATCTCTCTTGCAAAATTCAAATATTCGGTATATAATATTAAACGGCACGACTGCTTATAAAATTTTCGAAAAGCATTTTTCGGATATCGGCACGCCGTATATCGGACTATCGTCGACAAGCCCCGCAAATACCCGCTTTGACGAAACGGAGTGGCATAATGCTTTATCAAGAGTTTTTTGACGAGTTGACGGCTCTTTCGGACGCCGAATACCGCGATTTTCATAAAAGACTTTTAAAAAACGATACAATAAAAGTATTGGGCGTGCGTGTTCCGCAGCTTCGCAAGCTTGCAAAAAAATACAGAAATTCGATGGAAACGCTTATGGGCTTTCCGGACGAATATTACGAAGTAACTTTCGTAAAGCTTGCCGCCGCGTCTTATCTCGGATATCCCGAGCTTTTGAAATACATAGACAAGTGCGTGTCGCTTATGGATAATTGGGCAACATGCGACTGCTTTGCGCCGGCGTGCGTGAGAAGTAATAAGGACGGGTTTCTTTCTTATATAGAAAAATACATATCGGAAGGTAAGGAATTTTATCAACGCTTCGCCCTTACGACTTTACTTCATTTTTACGTTGAGGAAAAATATACGGACGTAATAATCGGCACGTTAAAACGCGCAGACACAAGTTATTATTACGTGCATATGGCGGCGGCGTGGCTTATAGCAGAGCTGTTGGTAAAGCAGTATTCCGTCGGAGAAGCGTTCTTGAAGGAAAACATGACGGCAGGCTTTATAGACGCTAAAACTCACAACAAGGCAATTCAAAAAGCGTGCGAAAGTTATAGGCTTTCGGACGGGACAAAAAAATATTTAAAGGAATTAAAAATTTAACTTTATGGACATTTCGGCAAGATTGACGGAGGAATTCAGCCTCAGACCCGACCACGTAAAAAATATTCTCGGACTTTTGGACGAAGGGAATACAATTCCCTTTATAGCCCGCTACCGCAAAGAGATGACGGGCGCGATAGACGACCAGGTTTTGAGAAATCTCAACGACAGGTACGAGTATCTTAAAAATCTCGAAAAGCGCAAGGAGGAGGTCGCAAGGGCGATAACCGAACAGGAAAAGATGACCGACGAAATTCAGGCGGCTATCGACGGCGCTCAGACCATGACCGAGATTGAGGACGTTTACCGTCCCTTCAAGCAGAAGAAAAAGACCCGCGCTTCCGTGGCGACGGAAAAGGGCTTAAAGCCGCTTGCGGATTTCATTTTGGAGCAACAGGGCGACCCGTATGCGGAAGCCGTAAAATACATAGACGCGGAAAAAGGCGTCAACAGCGCGGAAGAAGCAATTGCCGGGGCAAAGGATATCATAGCGGAAGTTGTGTCGGACAATGCGGAACTCCGTAAAAAGCTGCGCACCTTATTGGAAAAGCACGGCGAAATGCAGGTTAAGCTTGTCAAGGACGACGAAAGAAGCACCTACGCAATGTACGCGGAATTTGCCGAGCTTATTCCCGAAATCAAAAATCACCGCATACTCGCTATAAACAGGGGCGAAAAAGAAGAATGTTTAAAGGTTAAAATATTTTTCGAGCCTTCGATTGCAAAGCGCGTATGCGTGGCTAAGTTCGTAAAAAATAAAAACGAAACCCAATGCGCAAAACTGATTGAAGAAGCCGCGGAGGACGGATACGACAGACTTATCGAGCCGAGTATCGAAAGGGAAGTCAGGGCAATACTTACCGACAGGGCAAGCGAACAGGCGATAAAAATGTTCGAAGTAAATCTCCGTCCGCTGTTGTTACAGCCGCCCGTTAAGGGAAAAGTGACGCTTGGGCTCGACCCCGGTTACCGTACTGGCTGTAAAGTCGCCGTTGTCGACGAGACGGGTAAAGTGCTGGATACGGGCGTAATTTTCCCCGTACCGCCCAAACCCGATATCGAGGGCAGTAAAAAGATAATCAAAGATTTAATTGAAAAACATAACGTAGATATAATTTCCATAGGCAACGGTACGGCAAGTAAGGAGACGGAAATATTCGTTGCCGATTTATTGAAAGAGGTTGACAGAAACGTCAGCTATGCCGTCGTAAACGAAGCGGGCGCAAGCGTCTATTCCGCAAGTCCGCTTGCCGTAGAAGAATTTCCCGATCTGGACTTGACAAAGCGTTCCGCAATTTCAATTGCAAGGCGCTTGCAGGATCCTTTGGCGGAGCTTATAAAAATAGACCCCAAATCCATCGGAGTCGGACAGTATCAGCACGATATGGATAAAAAGAGGCTTGACGGAGTTTTGGGCGGCGTCCTCGAAGACTGCGTAAACAGCGTGGGCGTAGACCTGAATACCGCAAGCGTTTCTCTGTTGAAATACGTTGCGGGACTTAATGCGGGCATAGCCAAAAACATAGTTCTGTACAGGGAGGAAAACGGAAAATTCAACTCCCGCTCGCAGCTTTTGAAGGTTTCGAAACTGGGTACAAAGGCATACGAGCAGTGCGCGGGCTTCTTACGTATTCCCGACGGCAAAAACATTTTCGACAACACGGCGGTTCACCCCGAATCTTATAAAAAAGCAGAAAAGCTTCTTTCGCTGTTCGGATATTCCGAGGCGGACGTAAGGGCAAGAAATTTGGCGGATTTACCGTCAAAGGTAAAGGAGTACGGCGCGGATAAGGCGGCGCAGCTTTGCGAACTGGACAAAGCCACTATGAACGATATTATCGCAGAGCTTATTAAACCCGGCAGAGATATCCGCGACAGCCTGCCTGCCAGAAAGCTCAGAAAAGACATAATGGGCATTGAAGATTTAGCCGTCGGTATGGAGGTTGAAGGTACGGTAAGAAACGTAATCGACTTCGGCGCGTTTATAGATATAGGCGTTCATCAGGACGGACTTGTGCATATTTCCGAAATTACCGACAATTATATCCGTCACCCTTCCGATGTTCTTAAAGTCGGTCAACAGGTAAAAGCGGTTATAATTAATCTCGATAAGGGTAAACAGCGTATCGGTTTATCGCTGAAGCAGGTTAAAAAGCAGGTCAATTGACTTGACAATTATTCTTTCTTAATATAAAATTTAATCGTTAAGAATACGGAGGTATCGGAATGTTTGAAGAAATAGCGGAAATTCTTGCAGAACAATTGGGGATTTCCAAGGATAAAATAAAGTTGGAGAGCGACATTGTAAAGGACTTGGGCGCGGACTCTCTCGACGTTGTAGAGCTTTTAATGACTTTGGAGGACAATACGGGCAAAACCATTCCCGAAGACAGGGTTACCGAAGTCAAAACGGTAGAGGACGTTGTAAATCTTATCAAGTCGCTTTAAATCGTAAGTTTAAAACAATGCCGCCGAAAGCATTTTATGCTTTCGGCGGCGTTTTGGTTTTATAAATGTTATATGCGGCGGATTGTCTTTTAAACGATTATATTAATAAGACGCTTCGGAACGAAAATAAACTTTTTAATCTGTTTGCCCTCTATTAAGGGGGCGATTTCCTTATCGGAAAAAACACATTGTTTTATTTCTTCCTCGGTAATATCGGCAGGGACGGTAATTTTGGTTTTTATTTTACTGTTAATCTGCACGGCGTATTCGAAATTATCTTCCCCGCATTTCTTCGGGTCGAATTCCGGCCAGATTTCGTAAGCTATCGTTTTGCCGTGACCGAGTACGGTCGACCAAATTTCTTCCGTAAGAAAGGGTATTACGGGATTTAAAAGTTTAACAAACCCTTCGGCGTATTCCGTGGGGAAGTTGCCGCCTTCGGAAATTTCTTTGTATACGGCGTTTGTGAAAATCATCATCTGCGAAATTGCGGTGTTGATTTTCATTGCCTCGTAATCTTCGCTTACCTTTTTTACCGTTTGATTGTAAATTTTGCTTAA
Organism: uncultured Clostridia bacterium; assembly: GCA_947053655.1. Lineage (GTDB taxonomy): Bacteria > Bacillota > Clostridia > Christensenellales > Borkfalkiaceae > Coproplasma. The sequence continues at coordinate 141,494 of CAMRTO010000001.1, read as the reverse complement.
ATTTCCGTTGTCTGCGGGAGAGACGGCGTCAAGCTCGAAATACAGTCTGTAAATTCTGTCTACGAATTTTTTAACACCCTCTATATTTGCGGTATTCCAAGGCTTGGTATCGGCGACGGGACCCATAAACATTTCGTACATTCTCAGCACGTCTGCGCCGTATTCCTTGATTATATCGTCGGGGTTGATAACGTTGCCGAGACTTTTGGACATTTTGTTTCCGTCCTCGCCCAAAATCATTCCCTGGTGGAAAAGTTTTTTGAAAGGTTCTTTGTGCGCGACAAGTCCTTTATCAAACAGGAAATTATTCCAGAAGCGCGCATATAACAGGTGTCCGACAAGGTGTTCCTTGCCGCCCATATAGAAGTCTACGGGCATCCAGTGCTTTAAAAGCTCGCTGTCGGCAAATTTTTCGTTATTGTGCGGGTCGCAGTACCTTAAAAAATACCAGCTCGAACCCGCCGACCCGGGCATAGTAGCGGTTTCGCGCTTGCCGTTCAAACCGTTTCTCTTTACGTTTACCCAGTCTTTTGCGTTTTCAAGGGGCGCGTTGCCGCCGTGTGCCTTATAGTCAGACATTTCGGGGAGGGTAAGAGGAAGCTCGCCGTCGTCGAGAATAACGGTTTCTCCGTTTTCCAAATGAATTACGGGCATTGGTTCGCCCCAGTAGCGCTGTCTTGCAAAAATCCACTCGCGCAGTTTGTAAGTGACGGCGGCGTTTCCGCAGTTGTTTGTTTTAAGCCAGTCCAACATTTTTTGCGTTGCCTGCCGTTTGTCAAGTCCGTTTAAAAATCCGGAATTGATATGAAGTCCGTCGCCCGTATATGCTTCTTTTGATATATCGCCGCCTTCGAGAACCTGAATTATGGATATGCCGAATTTTTTTGCGAATTCGTAGTCGCGCGTATCGTGCGCGGGAACCGCCATAATCGCGCCAGTTCCGTAAGAGGTCAGTACGTAGTCCGAAATATAAACTGGTATTTTACTTCCGTTTACGGGGTTTACGGCATAAGCGCCTGTAAAGGCTCCGGTCTTTTCTTTATTTAAATCGGTACGCTCCAAGTCGGATTTTCCGGCGCAGACTTTTTTGTATTTTTCTACTTCGTCGCGCTGTTCGGGCGTAGTTATGTCATCGATAAGACTGTGCTCGGGGGCAAGCACGCAATACGTCACACCGAAAAGAGTGTCGCACCGCGTCGTAAAAACAGTAAATTTTTTATCCGAGTCCGCTATTTTGAAAACAACGTTGGCGCCCGAAGATTTGCCTATCCAGTTTCTCTGCGCAGTTTTGGAGGCTTCCGGCCAGTCAAGCCCTTCAAGCCCTTCCAATAGCTTTTCGGCATATTTATTGATGTCGATTACCCACTGTTTCATATTTTTGCGTACAACGGGGTAGCCGCCGCGCTCGCTTTTACTGTCAACAATTTCATCGTTCGCAAGCACGGTCCCCAGATCTTCGCACCAGTTTACCGGCATGTCCGCACAGCGCGCAAGCCCTGCCTCGTAAAGCTGCTTGAAAATCCACTGCGTCCATTTATAGTAAGAGGGGTCGCATGTGGAAATTGTCTGATCCCAATCATATGACAGACCGAGCATTTTAAGCTGGGATATAAACGTTTTTATGTTTCTCTGCGTGAAGCCTTCGGGATTGTTTCCCGTATTTATCGCATATTGCTCCGCCGGCAGACCGAAGCTGTCGAATCCCATAGGATGAAGTACGTTAAAGCCCTGCATACGCTTCATTCTGGCAAGAATATCGGTTGCGGTGTAACCCTCTGGATGGCCGACGTGCAGTCCCGCACCCGAAGGATAGGGGAACATATCCAAAACGTAATACTTCGGTTTTGAAAAATCATGCAAATCCGTGCGGAAAGTTTTATTTTTGTCCCAATATTCAGACCATTTTTTTTCGATTTCGTTAAAATTGCTGTAAGGCATAAGTCGTTGTTCCTGAATTTTAATATAAAAATATTATAGCCGTTATAAAAAAAATTGGCAAATAATTTAATGCTAAAGTCGTTGACAAACGCAAATATTTGTAATAAAATAATCATACTTGAATAAAAAGACAAGTACCGCCGTAGGATTTTCAGAGAGCGCGGAGTAGCTGCGAACCGCGTAATCCGAAGGATAAGGGAAACCGCTTTTGTAAAATGTTCGGGTATTTTAAAGAGGTCTTTGTATTTTCAAAGGCAATTAAGGTGGAACCGCGCATAAATGCGTCCTTAAACGATAACGCCGAGTTTTCGTTTAAGGCTATTTTTTTTGGAGATAAAGTTATGAAAATCAAATTAAAGAACGGAGATATCGATCTCGAAAACGGCTCTGACTGCTATGCCGCCGCGCTGAAAATAAGCGACGGGCTTGCCCGTAACGCAGTTGCGGCAAAGGTCAACGGCGTGCTTTGCGATTTGTCCTCAAAGCTTGCCGACGGCGACAGTCTTGAAATTGTTACGCTTAAGGATAAAGAGGGCTTGGACGTTTACCGTCACACCTGTTCGCATGTGCTTGCGCAGGCGGTTAAAAATATTTTCCCTACTTGCAGTCTTGCCATAGGTCCGGTTATCGAAAACGGATTTTATTACGATATAGACTTCAAGACGCCCATAACGCAGGACGATCTTGTCAAAATAGAAAGCGAAATGCTTAAAATAATCAAGGCGAATACCGTTATTGAAAGGTTCGAGCTTCCCCGTGAGGAGGCTATAGATCTTATGCGCGGTTTCGACGAAAAGTATAAGGTGGAGCTTATAGAAGAACTGCCCGCCGACGCTAAAATTTCTTTTTACAGACAAGGCAAATTTACCGACCTGTGCCGAGGACCGCATCTTCCTTCTACGGGTAAAATTAAAGCTTTTAAGCTTACTTCTCTTACCGGCGCATACTGGCGCGGCAACGAAAAGAATAAGATGCTTACAAGAATTTACGGAACCGCTTTCGAGAAGAAAAGCCAACTCGAAGAGTATCTGATTGCGTCGGAAGAAGCTAAAAAGCGCGACCACAATAAGCTCGGCCGCGATTTGGGCATATTCATGACGTCGGACGTAATAGGACAGGGACTGCCTATTCTTATGCCCAAGGGCGCGAAAATATTGCAGATTCTGACGCGTTTTGTGGAGGACGAAGAAGCCAGACGCGGTTTTATGATAACCAAAACGCCCAATATGGCTAAGTCCGACCTGTACAAAATTTCAGGTCACTGGTCGCATTACCGCGACAAAATGTTTATTCTCGGCGAGGTTGACGAAACGGGAGAGTCGCCCGCAGGAGAGGAAATAATGGCTTTACGCCCAATGACTTGCCCTTTCCAGTATCAGATATATAAGAACGGTCTTAAATCTTACCGCGACCTTCCCTGCCGCTATTCGGAGACGGCTACGCTGTACAGGAAAGAAGCGTCTGGCGAAATGCACGGACTTATAAGGGTACGCCAGTTTACTCTTTCCGACGGTCACATAATCTGTACAAAAGAACAGGTTGAAGAAGAATTCAAGCGCTGTCTGGATTTGTCGTATTTCATTCTCGATGCCCTCGGCATGCGTGAGGACGTGTCGTTCCGTTTCTCGAAACGCGGCAAATCCAAGTCGGATAAGTATATCGATAACGACGAAGCCTGGAACAATACCGAAGCTATGATGAAGGTTATCCTCGACGATTTGGGGTTGGAGTATGTGGAGGCGGACGACGAAGCGGCTTTTTACGGGCCCAAGCTTGATGTTCAGACCAAAAACGTCTACGGAAAGGAAGATACGCTTATCACTATACAGATAGATTTCGCCGCAGGTGAAAGCTTTGATATGCAGTACGTCGACGTGGACGGCGTAAAACGTCATCCTTATGTCGTGCACCGCAGTTCTATCGGCTGTTACGAGAGGACTCTTGCAATGCTTGTGGAAAAATATGCGGGTGCGTTCCCCCTGTGGATGTGTCCCACACAGGTAAAAATATTACCTATAACGGACAGAACGCTCGATTATGCAAACGAGGCGGCGCAAAAGCTTTCTGACGCCGGCATCCGTTGCGAAGTGGATAAACGCAACGAAAAAATCGGTTATAAAATCCGCGAAGCGAAGCTGGAAAAAATTCCTTATGTCCTTGTCGTAGGCGATAAGGAAGCTGCGGACGGTACCGTAAACGTCAATATGCGCGGTACGGAAGACAAAACCACGCTTACATTGGAAGAATTTATCGCAAAAGTCGTAGAAGAAGACAGAAAAAAGATTATTTTTTAACGATAATATCTTAAATTCCGTTTGACAAAGTAAAGAAAATATAGTAATATATTTATGTTAAGCAAAGGTTATCCCTTTCGCCTTGCGGAAATTCCGTATGGCAGATAATGTTTTCAGCGGTATTTGTACGCGTTAAACGCATTATTTTCGGGTTGCCTTGCAGCCCGATTTTTTTGTCGGGAATTTTTTAGAGAGGTATATGATTATTAAGGATTTATATTCCGTCAACGAAGCAATCCGCGACAGAGAGGTCAGGGTTATCGGAAGCGACGGCGCAATGCTCGGGGTAATGAGCAGCCTAGACGCACAACGTCTTGCCGACGATGCCGCTCTGGATTTGGTTAAAATTTCTCCTAACGCCATACCGCCGGTATGTAAAATTATGGATTATTCCAAATTCAAGTACGAGCAGGCTAAAAGAGACAAGGAAAACCGTAAAAACCAAACTACGATAGAAATTAAGGAAATTCGTCTTTCCATGACTATCGACGTGGGCGATATTGCGGTAAAAACCAAGCAATGCCTTAAATTTTTGGAAGCGGGCAACAAGGTAAAAGTATCCATAAGGATGAAAGGCCGCGAAAACGCACGTTCCTATCAGGGCGTAAAAGTTATGCAGGATTTTTTCGACGGGCTGGACGGTAAAGCCTTACAGGACAAAAAACCTACTACGGAAGGCAGAAGTATTACGATGATGCTTTCGCCCGTAAAAGATTAATAAAATTTGTAATTATTTCATTGGAGGATAAGAATATGCCCAAACAGAAGTCGCACAGCGGCACAAAGAAACGTTTTTGGCTTACTTCAACCGGCAAGGTAAAGAGACCTCACGGCGGTAAAAACCATAAAGCGGAAACGAAGAACAGAAAAAGAAAGAGAAATTTGCGTCAGAATACGCTTGTTTCGACTGCGCAGGAATCCAACGTAAAAGCGATGATTCCTTATAAGGGTTAACGGAGGAATAGAATTATGCGTATTAAAAGAAGTGTAAACGCTTTAAAGAAGCGTAGAAAGATATTGCGCCTTGCCAAAGGCTATTTCGGCAATAAGTCCAAGTCATACAGAATCGCCCGTCAGGCGGTTATGAAGTCCTTGAATTACGCTTACATCGGCAGAAGGCTGAGAAAGCGCGATATGCGCAGCCTTTGGATTGCGCGTATCAACGCTGCCGCGAGAATTAACGGACTTTCTTATTCCAAGTTTATGCACGGACTTAAAACTGCGGGAATCAATCTTAACAGAAAAGTCCTTGCCGAACTTGCGGTAAACGATGCAAACGCTTTTGCCGAGCTTGCGGCGAAGGCTAAACAAGCTTTATAAAAATAATTTTAAGCCTTTATCCAAGGCTTAATTTTTTATATGCTTATTACTTCTAAATCCAATCCGTTAATAAAAACGGTAAGCTCGCTTGCCGACAAAAAATTCAGACGTAGGATGGGTCTTTATCTCGTAGAAGGCGTTAAATCCGTAAAGGAATGTATGGCGTCGGGTTGCGACGTCCGTACGGTCATTTGTACCGAAGACCACGCGTCATCTTTTCCGGAAGCGACCTTTGTTTCCGATCCTGTCTTTTCGGCAATTTCCTGCGAGAAAACGCCGCAAGGTGTTATCGCTGTCGTCAAAATGCCCGAATATGTACTGAAACCGCCGTCGGGTAACTGTCTGCTGTTGGATTGTTTGCAAGACCCTGGGAATTTGGGTACGGTTTTAAGGACGGCAAATGCGGCGGGTTATACGGAAATATATCTCATTAACTGTACAGACCCTTTTTCTCCCAAGGCGGTGCGCGCCAGCATGAGCGGAATATTTTTCGTTAAATTATATTTCGGCACGCGAGAGGAAGTTTTATCCGCGTTGGACGGTGTTCCTATAATTTGCGCAGACATGGAAGGAAAAAATATTTTCGGATTTTGTCCGCCGGAAAAGTTTTGCCTTTGTATAGGCAACGAGGGCGGCGGAATAAGCGCGGAAGTTATGGAAAGGGCGACGCATACGGTTAAAATTCCCATGCGCGAAACGTGCGAAAGTTTAAACGCCGCCGTTTCGGCGGGAATAGCCATGTACGCGCTTAAAAACAATAAATAATTTGAGAGGTGTTAAATGTCAGGACATTCCAAATGGCATAATATACAGGCAAAAAAGGGAAAAACCGACGCCGCGCGCGGTGCGGTATTTACCAAAATAGGCAGAGAGCTTGCCGTTGCCGCAAAGGGTAACCCCAATCCCGACACGAATTCCAAGCTTGCGGACGTAATCGCAAAAGCAAAAGCGGCTAATATGCCGAATGAAAATATTAAGCGTTCTATTGCGAAAGCGGCGGGCGAGTTGGGCGATAAGGAATATAAAGAGCTCACTTACGAAGGATACGGCGTAGGCGGTTCTGCGGTTATTATAAAGACGCTCAGCGACAATGTAAACAGAACGGCGGGCGATATAAGGTCGGCTATGTCAAAATGCGGCGGACAGATGGGCGCGACCGGTTGCGTTTCCTATATGTTTGACAACAAGGGGATTTTCGTTATTGAAAGAACGGTGTCTCTTGACGAAGATACCATGATGGAATACTGTCTCGAAGCGGAGGCAGACGATTACGTCGTTGAAGACGACGTTTACGAGGTTTATACCGCGCCCGAAAAATGGTCGGAAGCAAGGAAATATTTCGAGGGTAAAGGAGTAACCTTTCTGGAAGCCGAAGTCAAGATGGTGCCGCAGAATTATATCACGTTAGACGCGGACAAGCTTGCTACCTTTTTGAAAATGCTTGAAAAGCTTGAGGAGCTTGACGACGTGCAGGACGTATATCATAACGTCGATTTGCCCGAACAGGACGAAGAAGATTAACTTAAAAATTCCGCCTAACAGGCGGAATTTTTTTATCGTCCGGAATAAAAAATTTTTCAATGTGCAAGCTATTAATACAAGCGTAAGCGCTTTATATATAGTCCCTCCGTTGATTCGCCCGACGCGTTTTGACGGTCGGGCGGGGGAGTATCCGTTAATTCGGATACTCCCTATGTATTTTTATCGAAATACAAAAATAAAATATATTATGCGGAAATTGAAAAAACCGAAGCATCTGCAAAAAATCGTGTGCTTCGTCCTTTTGGCGGCAATATTTATAACGGTACCGTGTATGTTGGCGGCTTCGAAACGCAATAAAAAAATAGCGGCGGAAGCCGCAAAAACCGTAATTACCGTTTGGCAGATTGACAGCTTCGAGGGAGGGAAAGGCTCAAGGGCGGATTTTCTTCAAAAGCTCGGAAATGATTTTTCAAAAACAAACGGGTGCTATATAAGCGTAAAATCGCTTTCGGCGGAGGCCGCGCGACTCAATTTGGGAAACGGAATCGAGCCGGATATTATTTCTTACGGGGCGGGAATAGACGGCTTCGAAAATTATATCGACGGATATTCCGTTTGGTGCAACGGGGGCTATTGCCTTTTAAGTGTGGACGAAAATGCGGATTTCAACGACGTAACTGCCGAAAACACGGTAATTAACGAGGGAAAAGAAAATTTGGCGCTGCTTGCCGCCGCGGTTTGCGGGCTTAGAGATGCGGACTCTCTTAAATCTACCGCCGCCTATGTTAAGTTGATAAACGGCAATTATAAATATCTTTTGGGTACTCAACGCGATGTTTTCAGACTGAAAACACGCGGCGTCGGTTTTAAGGTCAAGCCGATAACGGAGTTTAACGATCTTTATCAATTACTTTCGGTAACGCGGCACGGAAAAAGAACAGGATATTCTCCCAGGTTTGCGCAATATGTCTGTACGCGCAGAAGCGAAGTTAACAAAATCGGCATGCTGACCGACACGGTCGGCTTGTACGACGACGAAATGCGGGAAATGGAGGGGCAGAAGTACGATATGAAGCTTTCCTTCCCGATAAACGCGGAAACAAGGCGGTCATTGGAAAATGCAATGAGTACCGGAGATATAAATATATTAAAAAATCTGCTTAAATAATTGATAAAAAATAAAAAAAATGTTATCATATAGGGGTACCGCTTTGAGTAACGGCAATAAAAGCACGCATTCGCCAAACGATGTTTTAAAGGTTAATAAATTCCGCTTTTCAGAGCATACTACTTACGGGTGCGGCGGATTTGCGGAGGAAGCGTATTTCCCGACCGATGCGGCTAAGACCGCTTTTATTTACGACAAACTGACTTCGGAGAATAAAAAAATATATATTCTCGGTAACGGGTCGAATATTCTTGCGGCGGACGGTATGATTTGCGGCGCGGTGATAAGCACGAAACGCCTTGTCGGAATAAAAAAGACGGCGCAGGACAGCATCTTCTGCCGCTCAGGTACGACAGTTACGGCGCTTTTGAATTTTTGTGTTATACACGGTTTAAGCGGGCTTGAATTTCTTGCGGGTATTCCCGCAACCGTCGGCGGACTTGTTTTAATGAACGGCGGAGCTGGCGGAAAATTTATAGGCGGCAGAGTTTCCGCGGTAAAGTTTTATGACGGCAAATTGCGTACATTTTCAAATGATGACTGCAATTTTGACTATAAATACAGTATTATGCGTGACATAAACGGTATAATTACGGGTTGTTGCCTTAATTTAGACCGTTCCGACAGCGAAACGGTGAGAAGCAATATCGACTTCTTCTTAAAAAAGCGCAGTACACAGCCCAAAGGCAAAAGCTGCGGTTGTGTTTTTAAAAATCCGGACGGATTGAGCGCAGGCAAACTTATCGAAGATGCGGGTCTGAAAGGTTTAAAGTTCGGCTGCGCGCAGGTAAGCGCACAGCATGCAAATTTTATCATAAATACGGGAGAGAAGTCTTCGGATATTTATGCGCTTATAGCAGAGGTTAAAAGCAGAGTTTTTAAGCGCACGAAAATCCGTCTCGAAGAAGAAGTGGTCTACATAGGAGATTTTAATGGAGCTGACAGCTGACTATCATACGCATACGCCTTATTCCCACGGAAAGAATACGGTTTTGGAAAATACCTCTGCGGCAAAGTCTAAGGGCTTAAAGCAGATTGCGATAACCGACCACGGATTCAATCATTTGATTTTCGGTCTTAAAAGAAAAAGGTTGCCCGATTTACGCGCGGAGATAAACGAGGCAGAGCGTTTAACCGGCATTAAAGTGCTTATGGGCATGGAAAGCAATTTGATTTCGCTTGACGGCGACACCGACATGAAGCGCGAAGATTTGCAATATTTCGATATCTATCTTTGCGGTATACACGAGGTGTTGAAATACAGGCGGTTTTCCGATATGTACAATATAATGTTTAAAAATTATTGCGCTTACAAGCTGGGCAAAAAACCGTCGGAAAAAGTTGTGCAGTGTACGACCAAGGCATACGTAAATGCAATAAAAAACAATCCTATCGATATTTTGACACATATTAATTATAAAAGCTATTGCAATCTTGCAGAGGTTGCCAAGTGCTGTGCCGATTACGGTACCTATATTGAAATCAATACAAAAAAACGCCATGTTTCCGCCGAGGAGCTTAATCTTATGGCGTCGACAGGCGTCAGGTTTGTTATAGACTCCGACGCGCATTCCGCAGACAGGGTGGGCGACACCAAAATTGCCGAGGAACTGCTTGCAGAAGCGGACATATCTCTCGGACAAATCGACAATATAGAGGGTAGGCTTCCTAAATTCAGGTTTGCCGAATATAAAGCGAAAAATCTGTAAAATGCATAACTTTACCGAAGAAATAAAAAACGAAATAATTTCTTTACCCGTAGACGGCAGGTGCTGCAAGCTTGCCGTGCTTTCCGCGTTTATCAGGACAAGCGGCAGTATAATTTCACGCGGCGGACGGGGCGGATTCGAAATAGTTACCGAGAACGAAAGCGTTGCGGAATTTATCTCGGACTTGTTGGAAACTTCTTTCGGGCTGCATGTAAACGTTGCGGGAGCCAAGTTCGACGTTTTAAGCGGACGCGATAAGCTTACCTTCGAGTGTCTCGGTGAAGATGCGCAGAATTTTTTGGCCGAAGCGGGCATTATCGGCGTTGACGGAGCTAATAAATTTATTAACATGGGGATAGACGGAGAAATTATTCGCAACGAATGTTGTAAAACCGCTTATCTGAAGGGCGCGTTTCTCGGCGGTGGAAGCTGTACGCTTCCCGAGGAGAGCGTATACAGCAAGACAGGATATCATTTCGAGGTAGTGTTTTCCAACAAAACCGTTGCCGGCGAATTTTGTGATTTACTCTGTTATTTTGAAATACTCGCAAAGCTTGTGACACGCAAGGAAAGCGCGGTCGTTTACGTAAAAAGCAAAGAGGTTATTTCGGATATTTTAAATTTGCTCGGTGCGGAAAATTGCCTTGAAAAGTTTGACAAACTTGTCGAATACAAGGACAAAACGAATAATGAAAACAGGGTAAACAACTGTTCCGTATCCAATATAGACAAATCGGTAATGGCGTCCGTCAATCAGGTTCGCGCAATTGAGGTAATAAACGAGACGGTGGGGCTTCAAAGCCTCGATAAAAAATTTTTCGACGTTGCCGCGGCGCGGCTTGCAGACAAAAACGCCAGCTTGCAGGAGCTTGCCGAAAGGCTTAATATTTCCAAAAGCTGCATAAACCACAGAATGAGAAAAATCCTTGAACTGGCAAAATCTTTGGGCAGGGATTAAAGGAAAAACTAATGAAAGATTTCGTGCATTTACATTTACATACCGAGTATTCGCTTCTTGACGGCGCGTGTAAAATAGATAATTTAATCGAACACTGCAAAACCAACGGTATCGATACGGTCTGCATTACCGACCACGGCAATATGTACGGAACTTTACAGCTTGCCGAAAAAGCCGCCGTCGCAGGTCTTAAATATATAATAGGGTGCGAGTTTTACGTTACGGAGGATATGAACGATAAGACCTCCCAGTCGGCAGAGCACCTTATTTTGCTTGCCAAGAACAGGCGCGGATATATCAATCTCGTCCAGTTGGATTCGATGGCTTTCGTCGACGGATTTTACTATAAACCCAAAATCGATTATAAGGTTTTAAAAGAGCATAGCGAAGGCGTTATATGTCTGTCGGCATGTCTTGCGGGCGGCATACCGAGAAGACTTTTATCAGGAGATTACGACGGCGCTAAAAATCTTGCGCTTTATCTCAAAGAAATTTTCAAAGAAGATTTTTATATCGAAATTCAGGACCACGGCATTGACGAAGAACGCCGCGTTTTGCCCCATCTTGTAAGTCTTGCCAACGATATAGGGGTCGAACTCGTCGCGACGAACGACGTGCATTATCTTTCCAAAAGCGATGCGGAAATGCAGGACGTTCTCATGTGTATTCAGATGAAAAAGCAGTTGGACGACCCCAAGCGCATGAAGTTTGCCACGGACGAGTTTTATTTTAAAACGGGTGACGAAATGGCGGCGCTGTTTCCCAACTTGCCGAAGGCTATTTCCAATACGCGCGCCATTGCGGACAAGGTTACCGAGCCTGCGTTCAATTTAAATAAAAAGGGATATCCCGAAAAAGACAATACGCTTATTCCCACATACACGCCCGAGGACGGCAGTACGGCTGAAGAATACCTGAGAAAGCTGACTGCCGAAGGGCTTAAAACGCGGTACGGAACGCCGACGGAGAGGGAGCTTTCCCGTGCGGAATACGAGCTGGGCATTATATGCAGTATGGGTTACGCCGACTACTACCTTGTAGTTTGGGATTTCATTAACTGGTCTAAGAAAAACTCAATTCCCGTAGGGCCCGGGCGCGGTTCGGGCGTCAGTTCCATAGTTGCGTATTCCATAGGCATTACCGACGTGGAACCGCTTCAATACGATTTGCTTTTCGAAAGATTTCTGAATCCCGACCGCGTTTCCATGCCCGACTTCGATATTGACTTTTGTACGGACAGGCGGGAGGAAACAATTGATTACGTGCGCAGAAAATACGGCGCGGAAAATGTCTGTCAGATAGTAACTTTCGGCACTATGGCGGCAAAAAACTCCATTAAAGACGTCGGCAGAGTTATGCGCGTACCCTATTCGGAAACGGACAGGATAACCAAAATAATGGACGGAAAAACTTCGATAAGCGATTTGCTGGGCAGGCGCTTGGACGGAGTGCGCAAAAAGATCGATTCCGAGCAGGACGAAGATAAAAAAGCCGAACTCAGGGAAAAACTTAACGAGCTGAGCGCAATGCGTAACAGCGAGTTTTGCGAAATTTACGAAACGGACGATTCCCTTCGCCGCGTTATCGATATGGCGCTTAAAATAGAAGGAATGCCGCGTCAAACTGGTATTCATGCGGCGGGCGTGGTAATATGTCAGAAGCGTATAGCGGATAACGTGCCGCTTTCGAGAAACGGCGAGGACATAACCACCCAGTACGTAGCCAAGGAAATCGAGTCGCTCGGCATGCTGAAAATGGACTTTTTGGCGTTGGTGACTCTTACCGATATTAAAAAATGCTGCGACTATATTAACGAAAATTACGATAAAATAATAGAATTCGACAAGATAGGTTATGCGGACGGCGGCGCCTACTCGCTTATTTCCGAAGGGGACACCGACGGGGTGTTTCAGCTCGAAGCCGGCGGAATGAAGCGCTTCATGAAAAACCTGCGTCCCGACTGTCTTGAAGATTTGATAGCGGGGGTTTCGCTTTACCGTCCCGGACCTATGCAGTTTATCGACTCTTTCTGCCGCAGAAAGCACGGTCAGGAAGAAATAAAATACGACTGTCCTCAGGAAGAAAAAATATTAAAAGTCACCTACGGTATACCCGTCTATCAGGAACAGGTCATGCAGATCTTCCAGGATCTCGGCGGTTTCTCGCTCGGCGAAGCAGATCTCGTGCGCCGCGCAATGGGCAAAAAAGACAAAAAGACTTTGATGGCGCAAAAGGAAAAGTTTATTAACGGCGGTATAAGCGATACCAACGGAAGCGAAATTGTCGGCTGCAAGAAGAACGGTATTTCCGTAAACGTTGCAAACAAAATTTTCGGCGATATGGAAAATTTTGCGTCGTATGCGTTTAATAAATCGCATGCCGCCGCATATGCCACGCTTGCATATCAGACGGCTTGGCTTAAAAAATATTACTGCAAAGAGTTTATATGCGCGCTTTTAAATAACCGTCTTAATAAGATAGACGAAATAACAAAATACGTCCTGTACCTCAAAGAGAAAGGGTATAAGGTTCTTCCTCCGGATATAAACAAAAGTAAGACGGTTTTCACGGTAGAAAACGACGGCGTTCGCTTCGGGCTTTCCGCTTTAAAGGGTGCGGGTCAGGCGGTTATCGACGCCGTTATCGAAGAAAGGAATAAAAACGGCGATTTCAAAGATTTTCCCGATTTCGTTTCGCGCTGTATAGGCGTTCTCAACTCCCGACTTGTGGAGGGGCTTATACTTTCCGGCGCGTTCGACGCCATGGGGGTAAAGCGGTCGCAACTGGAAGAAATTTACGAGCCGCTGTGCAATAAAGCCAAAACAATCAATAAGCAGCGCAACAGCGCGCAAATGAATTTGTTCGGCGATATTCTCGGCGAAGAAAAGCTGGACGTCGCGTATCCCGATATAGCCGAATACGAGCTTAACGAAAAACTTTCCAAAGAGAAGCAGGTTCTCGGCGTATATGTAAGCGGTCACCCGTTTGAAAAATACGTTCACGCTTTTCCCGATTGCACGTTCGACTGTTCGTTTTTCGACGATTATGTCGAGGACGAGGACGGAAACAGAACGTTTAACCGTATTTCGGACGGAATGCGTATTACTATGGCAGGCATAATTGCGTCGTACAGGCGTACCATGACGAAGCGTACGGGGACGTATATGGCGTTTATGACCCTAGAAGACGTATACGGCAGCGTAGAGTGTGTGTGTTTTCCTTCGGCTTACGAAAAATATAAAGCCGAAATAATCAACGACAGGATAGTAAAGGTTAAGGGCAAGCTCGACGTCGACGCGGAAAAAGGAGTTTCCCTCATTATAGACGAAATTATTCCCATGGAAACGCAGGAGCGGACGGACTCCGTTACGGAAGTTAAGAGTCATAAATCGGTTTTGTGGTTGAATGCGACTTCCGTCGCCGAGGAAAATTTCGACGAGTTTATAAATACGCTTTACAATTACGAGGGCGATGCGGTCTGCAAAATAGTGCGCGGCAAACAAAAATTTTTGTTTCCGACAGGCGTTAATTACTGTCGCGGACTTCTTGCGGAATTGAGCGTATTTATCAATTTGGAAGATATAAAGTTTATTGAGTAAAATTTGTTGTAATTTGATTATTGTTCTGTTATAATACATTTCGTAAATGATGAATAAAGGTTCGTTACCGGCGGGGGACTGTAATTCGAACTGCGTATTTGTAAGGAGATTTGTATGAAGAGAATAGGCTTGCTTACCAGCGGCGGCGACGCTCCCGGTATGAACGCTTGCATCAGGGCGGTCGTCCGTACGGCAATTTATTACGGAATGGAAATTTACGGAATAGAGCGCGGTTACCAGGGTCTTATCGACGACGTTATAATTCCTATGGAAATGCGTTCCGTTTCAGATATAGTTCAGCGCGGCGGTACAAAGTTGAGGACTGCCAGATGTCTCGAAATGCTGACCAAAGCCGGACAGAAAAGGGCGGTAAAAACTCTTGAAGCGCACGGAATCGAGGGCTTGGTCGTCGTCGGCGGCGACGGTTCGTTCAGGGGCGCAAAATGCCTTTCGGAGGAGTACGGCATTCCCACTATAGGTATCCCCGGTACTATCGATAACGACCTCGAATATACGGATTACACTCTCGGTTTCGATACGGCGGTAAATACCTGTATTGACGTTATAAACAAATTGCGCGACACGATGACCTCGCACGAGCGTATTTCCGTTGTCGAAGTAATGGGAAGGCGTTGCGGAGATATCGCTCTCTATGCGGGTATAGCCAGCGGCGCGGAGATTATCGTCGTACCCGAAGTTGTTTTCGACCTTGACGATATAGTAATGAAAATCAACCGTTCCAGGGCAAACGGCAAACATTCGAACATAGTAGTTGTAGCGGAGGGTGTGTGCACGGCGGAAGAATTTGCAAAACAGCTTCAATCCGTCACAACTTATTCCGTGCGCCCCACGACAATCGGGCATATTCAGCGCGGCGGATCTCCCTCGATGGCGGACAGAATGCTTGCGGCTCAGTTCGGCAATAAAGCGGTAAGGTTGCTTAACGACGGCATAGGCAACAGGGTTGTAGGTATCCGTAAAAACGAAATTATAGATATGGATATAATAGAAGCGGTAAACATGAAAAAGAAGTTCAATTACGAGCTTTACGAAACGCTTCAAATGATTTCAATGTAAACGAAAAGCCGCTTAAAAAAGCGGCTTTTTTTATGCGGATTTCCGTATTAAAGGAATTATTATGATTTTAACAGTTTGTCCTTGCCCTTGTATCGACGTCAGTATGGAGGTCGATTCTTTAGGGGTGGGCAGAGCCAACAAAATAATCAGCAAAAGAACCTTTTACACAGGCAAAGCGTTAAACGTTGCCGTAGGTCTTGCAAGATTAAACGCCCGCGTCTTTGCGACCGGTTTTATGTTTGAAGAAAACGGTACGCATTTCGAACATGAATTGCACCGCGAGGGCGTGCCTTATAAATTTGTGTGGAACAAGGGCAGAGCGAGTGAAAATTACAGCATAATCGACAATAAGTCGATGTTGACGGAATTCGACGACACAGGCCCTGAGGTGTGCACGGAAAAGAAAGACGAATTAATATCGTTGGTTGCGCGTATGGCGGGAAATTGCGAGTGCGTTGTAATTTCCGGCGGTCTGCCTAACGGCGTCAACCCCGATTTTTACGGTGAAATTATAAAAGCCGTTCCCAAGTCCGTAGCAACCGTCGTAGACGCGGAAGGCTACAGCCTTAAAGAAGCGTTAAAACACGGCGTGCGCCTTGTTAAACCGAATTTGGGGGAATTGGAGCGTACGTTCGGCAAAAAAATAACGACCAAACAGGAAATGTTGGCGGCATGCGGGAAAGTTTTGGATTTAGGCGCGCGGTATGTGCTTTTATCGCTCGGCAAACAGGGTGCCGTCATTACGGACGGCAGTAGCAATTTTTATTGCAAAAGCGTTAACGTCGCCATGAATTCTACAGTCGGTGCGGGCGACGCAATGGTTGCCGCCGCCGCAGGCGCACTTGTCAAAAACGCGCCCTTGCGGGAAATTTTATGTTGCGGGGTTGCCGCTGGAACAGCGGCGGTGACGCAGCCCGAAAGCATTTCTTTTACAAAAGAAAAATATGAAGAAATACTTTCCAATCTGTCCGTTAAAAAATTTTAAGTTTTTTACTTGTATTTTTGTTTGCGTTAATGTATAATCAAATATGTTACAGGAGGCATTTTATGTGGGATGAATATACGCCTTTACAGCTTTTAAAGACTATGCCCAGAAAGCTCAATCAAGATAATCTTTCTAAAATACAGATGGTTATCGATGCGGATAAATATAAAAACAGTCTGGTCAGCGGGTTTGATCTTTGCGGAATTTATGCTCCGTTTTGCCGCGGTTGCGATAAAACGAGTATTTACCCCTGCGCAATCGCATACATAAGGATGTTGCAGTCGGAGGGTATGAATATAGAAATCGACGCTTCGCCTGTTTTAAACGGTACGTCTAAAAATCATATCGGCAAGCCCGAAGTTTCCCGTTCGCTTTCGGGACAGGAATTGCAAAATCCCGCTTCCGCAGTGCGTGAAGTGAAAATTGCAGAGCATAAAACCGTTAAGACGCGCGGCGTACAGGAAGTAAGATTTTCCGAGCCGAAAATTTATAAATCCAAGACGAAAGAGAACGTTATCGGAGAAATAGCCGTGACAGAGGCGGAGGACGAGCCCGTGCTTGTTTTGCCGGAAATAAAGACGGCTTCGGATTTAAAGCCTACGGAAGAAATAGACGGCGCGGATATTTTTATCCCCGTTAAGGAAACGGTTGCGCCCGTTAAAGAGCCTGTCAAGGAGCCCGTTAAGGAAACGACGGAAGACCGCGTAAAAGAAGTAGCCGTTAAGGAAGAGCCTGTCGTGCCTGTATTGCCGTCCGCCACCGTAAAAGAGGAATCTCTGTCGGCGGAGCCCGTCAAACGCAGAATACGCATTGCAGTCGCAAGAAGAAAACTTTAACATAAATAATTACCGCGGCGGACAAAGCTTTCCACGCTTTGTCCGCCGCTTATTAAGTATTCGGCAGATTTGTCGCAAATAAATTTTTTGTTTTATACGTCGCCGTCAGGTACGCCTGATAAAGATAAAAACCTTTCCCGATAAGGAAAGGTTTTGGAGCTGCTGAGCGGACTTGAACCGCCGACCTCATCCTTACCAAGGATGTGCTCTACCGACTGAGCCACAGCAGCAATATTTTATTTACTTGAATATTATATTTTAATTGATTTATATTGTCAATTCATTTTAACCAATAATATTAAAAAACGGAGTAAAAATGAAAAGTAACGATTTAACCAAAGTAGCGGTGAGGGTATCGGTAATAACTATTTTTATGAATGCCGCGCTTGTGGTTTTCAAATTGCTTGCGGGCATATTCGGTAAATCGTATGCTTTGATTTCCGATGCGATACATTCTGCTTCCGACGTGTTTTCAACCGTTATAGTAATAATAGGCGTTAAAATTTCCGCAAAGAAAGCCGATAAAAACCACCAGTTCGGACATGAAAGGTTCGAGTGTGTTGCCGCAATTTTATTGGCTGTTGTTTTGTTTGCTACGGGTGTGGGCGTAGGATACTCGGGCGTAAAAAATATCGTCACGGGCGATTATAAAAATTTTGCGGTGCCCAAGGTTATCGCGCTTGTCGCCGCCGCGGTTTCGATTGTTGTTAAAGAGGGTATGTTTTGGTATACGTATCTGGCGGCAAAAAAGGTAAATTCTTCCGCACTCAAAGCCGACGCGTGGCATCACCGTTCGGACGCGCTTTCTTCCGTGGGCAGTCTTGTCGGTGTAATCGGCGGTATGTGCGGGGTAAAAATTTTAGACAGCATAGCTTGTATCGTTATCTGTCTGCTTATTTTGAAAGCCGCCGTACAAATATTCTGGGATGCCGTAAAAAAGATGACGGATGAAGCCTGCGACGATAAAACGGAGAACGAAATAAGGGAGTTTATAGGTTCTTGCGACGGGGTAAAGCGTGTGGATTTACTTATGACAAGGAAGTTCGGTAACAGGATATACGTTATAACGGAAATCGCGTGCGAAGGCGATCTTCCGCTTATAGAGGCACATAGAATTGCAGAGTCTGTCCATAGCGGCATAGAAGAAAAATTTCCGCTAATCAAGCATATTACAGTGCACGTCAATCCTTACGGAGAGGACGAAAAATGTGAAATAAATGAGTAATATTATCGATTTTGGCATAATAAAATATTATCAAATACTTGACTTAAAGTATTTATAATATTATAATATAGCTAACAAAAACTAAGGAGAGAGATATGTTTTGTAAAAATTGCGGTCAGACTATTGACGATAATGCAGTCGTCTGTCCTCATTGCGGAGTGCAGGTAGCCCAGGTTAAAACTTCGTCCGGTGATGAAGGCAATGGCTTTGCTGTTGCGGGCTTTGTTATGTTTTTCTTCGGTATAAGCTTTATCGGCTTGATTTTGAGCATTTTAGGCTTGAAAAACGCGAAGAACGGCGCTCCCTATAAGGGATTGGCTATTGCGGGTATCGTGCTTAATGCGCTTGAACTTTGCAGCTATGTAATTTTGGTTATAGCTTTAATTGCAGGCGTCGGTTGTGCTGCTGCTTCTGTCGGCGGTGTGACTTCGGCTATTTGCGCAATACTTTAATAATTAAATAAAAAAAAACAGGCGGAAAATTTTCCGCCTGTTTTTTTAGTGTAAAGTTTTAATAAATTGTTTCATACATTCGCAAGGTTTGCCGTCTTTGTTATAGCCTGTATCATTACATTTTTTACAGTGATATTCGGGAATAAACTGCGATTTATCCATACCCAATTCTTTCAATCGTTTGTCACCCTGCGACTCAAGTTCTTTAAGCGTGGCGGAAAGCTTTGCGGCTTGGTTAGCGTCTTTAACTTCGGCAAACGCAAGCTGTATGGTCAGTGTGTTTATTTTATCGTGTATTTCGCCGTAAATAGAGTCTGCTTTCGCTCTTATTAAGGCTTTTTCCGCGGCGTCTTCGGCGGAGTGTTTCAAATCGTAGTAATGCCTTTCTATTTCGGCGCGCTCGACGCGGCTGTCTGACGGGGGGTATTTATTTTTACCGGCAGGCTTCGAAATTTTATCGGGACTGAATACATTTTCGCTTTTCCAGGCGGAAAGCACTGTGTTCATATAAGCCACGGGGTTGGCTTTACCGTTCGCGGCTTCGGCGGCGCATAGCAGCATTTCGTCGGAAAAATTCCAATCGCGCCATCTTGAAACAGTTTCCCTGTCGTTTTCAATAATACGTCTGGTCAAACCGCACGTTTTCAGTAATTTATGTATGAATTTGTCTTTCTCGTTTAAAGCTTCAATGTGTTTTTCCAAAGAGGAGCCGTTTATTACTCCGGCGTTGTAAAACTCCAGTATTGTTTCGCTCATCGCGTCGAAAGACTTTTTGTCTTGCCCGAAGCAGTAATCGGCAATAAGATTCAGACTTTCGAAATCGTAACCGTAATCGCGCCAAACACCGACGTATTTTTCGACGTAGGTCAAAGGCTGTTGTATAAATACGCCCAATTTTTTTGCTATATCGTATGCCGCGTTTATGGCATCGGTTCTGTTTTTGCAGTAATCCTGAATTTCTTTAACGTCTAACTTATGGTTTCTGTAAAGCTCGTTTACGGCGTCGTTTAACTTACCCATAGACTTGACCTTAAAGCATTTTGCCGCGGCTTTTATAGCTTCGTCGTCAAAACCGAGATTTTCGGTCCATTGCTTGTAATACTTTTTGTCGTCCAAGTCGGGTTTTCCCGAAATGTGCAGCTTTTCGAACAGTACGCCCAAAGAGAGGGAAACCGAATCGTAGTCCGCCAGCTTTTCGTCGACCTTGCGCGCGGTAATCGCGCCTTCGGCGGCAAAGCTTTTTGCAACGGTTTTTATGTACCGCATATTTATATTGTCGCCTTTAAGTCCGACGCAATAATTCATTATCATTAAAAGCGCGTTCTGTTCGAAGCCATAATCCTCCAAAAGGCGGTAATATTCCCTGTACTCGTTTGTGGAAATCATTCTGCCCGTAATTACCGACTGCGCGCCCTTTGCAAAATCCGCGTATTTTTCGGGGTTAATCTTTTTCGGGGCGCCGTAAACGTTGTCCGCGTCTAAAATTTTCACCGAAAAGGGATTGCGCGAAATTATTGCCGCAAGCTCTAATTCTTCAAGGTATTCGAAATAACTTTCCGTTTGTTCGGACGTAAACGTCAATCTTGCGGCAATATCGTCAAGCGTAAGCGAGTTTAATCCGTTTTGATAAGCGTATAGAGCAAAAAGATAAACCTTAACCGCATTCGGCTCCAGTACGGGTAAGTATTTGGTGATAAATTTGTTTTCGACGCTTGTGAAAGATTTCTTTAAAAGCTCGTCGGAAACCGAAATTAAAGGCATTTTTTCAAACTCCGTTTTAACGCTTGATTTCTTTT
This sequence comes from uncultured Clostridia bacterium, assembly GCA_947053655.1. Lineage (GTDB taxonomy): Bacteria > Bacillota > Clostridia > Christensenellales > Borkfalkiaceae > Coproplasma. Next base: position 120,655 of record CAMRTO010000001.1, on the reverse strand, counting down.
GTGAAAAGGACTATAATATTCAGGTAGTTATATTATATAAGTTCGGGCAAAAAAAATCAAATACATTTGTCGCGTTTGCTTTGTTTTTTGAAACGCAGTATGAAAATTTTACACACTTCCGACTGGCATATCGGTAAAAAACTTATGGGCAGGGAGCGCTATGACGAATATCGCGCCGTGTTGGGTGAAATAAGCGCAATCTGCGAAAGCGAGCAGGTTGAGCTGGTTCTTGTCGCGGGTGACGTTTTCGATACTTATACGCCGTCTGCGGAAGCCGAAAGCATATTTTTCGACGGTGTGAAGGACATTGCAAAACATTCTGCCGTATTAATAATAAGCGGAAATCATGACGATTACGTAAGGCTTACCGCGGCTTCGGCATTTACCGAGGAATTGAACGTATATATTATAGGCAATAATTCTCATTCCGTTTCGTGCGGAAAAGATTTCACAGTCCGTCCCGTAGTTTCCGACAACGGATACATGATTTTCGGTAACGGAAAGGGTGAAAGAGTTTATATAAATATTTTGCCGTATCCCAACGAAGCGCGCTTCAAAGAGGGCAAAAGCGACGAAACTTTTTCCGAAAAAGCTTTGCGCTGGATTGCTTATGGTGAAAGGGGCAAGACGGAAAAATTGCCTTCGTTGTTTTTATCTCATATATTCGTTGCCGGCGGGTCGGTAAGCGACAGCGAGAGGGAAATAGATTTGGGCGGCGCGCGCGCCGTAGCGTTAGACGCTTTGCCACCGTGCGATTACTGCGCGTTGGGACATTTGCACAAAAGACAGAAAATTGGCGGAAACGCTTATTACAGCGGCGCTATCATGCAGTTTTCGTTTGACGAAGCGGGGGCGGAAAAATCCGTCAACGTTTTCGATATAAGTGCCGACGGTATTTCGGACTTTCATACTGTAACGCTTAATTCCGGAAAAAAACTTATCAGGTTGCAGGCTAACGGCGCACAGGAAGGCTTATCTCTTTTAAACGGTTACGACGGTTATTATGTAGAGCTTACTCTTAATTTGTCCGAGCCGCTTACGCCTGTTGAAAGCGCGCAGCTTCATTCATGCGAAAATCTTGTTTCATTGAAGGCGGACGTTCGCGGGGTAGAAGCTGCTTTTGCGGGAGCTTCAAATAAAAATAAAAGTTCTTCGCAATTGTTTACCGAGTTCTACAAATCCAGATTCGACTGTAATCCGCCGGAAGATTTACTGTCTTTGTTTCTGTCGCTTACGGAGGAAGAATGAGACCTCTGAAATTGTGTTTTAAAGGTATAAACAGTTTTTCCGATTATACGGTTATCGACTTTGAAAAACTTATAAAGCGCGGTATTTTCGGTATTTTCGGCGACACGGGAAGCGGGAAAAGCACCATACTCGACTGTATAAATTTTGCGCTTTACGGCAGGGTTGAAAGAAGTAGGGAAAAGCTCGATATTATAAATTACCGTAGCGAAGCCGCCGAGGTCAAGTTCGATTTTGACGTTTTAACCGAAGGTAAGCGCAAAGTTTATTCTATCGAACGCACCATAAAAAAGAAAAGCGGCGTCCATAAGGCTTCGCTGTTTGAAGACGGCGTATGTATTGCCGACAACGCTTCAACCGTTACTAAAAAGATAACGGACATACTCGGCGTCGACGCGGAGGATTTCAGGAAGTGCATAGCTTTACCGCAGGGCGAATTTTCCCAGTTTGTCAAATCTCAGCCGTCGGAAAGAATTTCGCTTATAGAGCGACTGTTCTCACTTTCTAAATACGGCGACAGACTTAAAGAAAAGCTTAAAACCTGCGGCGACGAAGCCGCTATCGCATACAGAACAACTGAAGCCAAATTGCAGACGTATTCGGACGTTTCAAACGAAATTTTAGAGTTGCGTAGCAATGAAATATCTAAAACCGAAAAAGAGATTGAGTGCCTTAGTAAAAGTTTGGAGAAATCGGAAAAGAGTTTTTCCGTTTTGAGAAGCTTGAACGAAAGCAGAAAAGAGCTGGACGCGATTCTCGTAAAGCTGTCCGCGGCGGAATCCTTAAAGCAACGTATGGAGGATTTGCGCACGCGGTTGAATTGTTTGCCCGTCTGTAAAACGGTTGTAGAAATTAGCGACGAGATAAAAGCAAAATTACAGGAGCGTCTGCGGACGGAAAAATCTTTGACGGAATTAACCGAAAAAATAAAACTTTCGGAAAACAGGCTCGAACAGTGCAACAACAAATTAAACATTGACAATTACGATAAAAAAATCGCCGTTTGTATAGAGCTTGCGGCAAAATACAAGGCTTGCGAGGATAAGCCGTATAAACTGGAACGTCTTGAAAAACAGCTTGAAGCAAAGCGCATGGAATTCCGCAAAAAGGACGAAGAACTGCGCGTTCTCTACGCTTTGGCGGAAGATAGGAGAAAGGAAGCTGCCGCGGTTGAAAAGGAGCTTTCCCTGTGCGGCACCGAAGATTTGGAAAAGCTTATTAATATAGATTTTAAAGGCGCTGTTTTAAAAGAGGAATATGTAAATTCTCTCGACTATTTTGTCGGGTTGAACGGCAATGTTAAACTTTTCGGCAACGATAATCCTTTATACGATTATGTAACCGAAGAATTAAAAAGCAGGATAGATTTTTATAAGGACAGAATTTATCAGGTAAAAGATTTTAACTTGAAAGAAGCCGAATCCGCTCTTAAAAATTTTCAGGCCTCGGACAGTCGGCGCAAGAAGCTTACGGAAGAATTTAACGCTGTAGTTGCGCGTTTAAAGGACGCGGAAGCTGCGGTAAAGCAGTGCGAAAGGGAAAAGGAACTTTTAAAGTCCGAAGGCGAAAACCTTAAATCTTCTTACGACGAAATAAAGAACGAAATATGCAAGATATTCGGTGCGGATATTAAAGATTTTTCGTCGGCTGTAAAAGAGAATAACGCCGTGCGCGAGGGTTTTGAAAAAGCTAAACGAAAGCTAAACGACGAAATTAACGCCTGTCAAAAAGATTTGTCGGAGTTACGTTCGCTTTTGTCCGCGGCGGAGGCAAAGTTAAAAGCGGCGGATAGCGAAACTGAAAATTTGGAGCGCAAGCTTAAAGAGCTTATCGTAAAATCAGGTTTGCAGGACGCGGAAAGCTGTAAAAAGCTTGCGGAAGAATTTTCGGCTTATCCCGACGCGGAAAGCGCCTTGCGGAAATTCGACGCCGAGTATATTTCGCTTAATTCGCGTATGGCGCAGTTGAAAGCTATCCCCGGTATTGCGGAGTTTTCGCAAGACGAGTTTTTACAGTCCGAAAAAGAGAAGGTCGGCATTTCGGAAGAGATTTCCTCGTTAAAGGAAAAGTTAGCCGTATTAAAAAACAATTACAAGACCGCGCAGAAGAGATTGGCTGAAAAGCATGAACTTTTAAAGCAGTTTGCGGTTGAGGAAAAACGTAATAACCTTATCGGGCAGTTGAAAGATCTGACAAAAGGCAATAAATTTATGGAATTTATTGCCAACGAATATTTGTACGATATATCTTCTCTGGCTTCGACGACGCTTTTAAATCTTACGGACGGCAGATATTTTCTTACCTATACGGACACCTTTTATGCCGGCGACAATTTCGACTGCGGCAACCTCAGGGGCGTGAACACGCTTTCCGGAGGGGAGACCTTTCTTGTTTCGCTTTCGCTGGCGCTGGCGTTGTCGCAAACTATTTGCGCATCGCTGAAATCAATAGAATTTTTCTTTCTGGACGAAGGCTTCGGCACTTTGGACGGCGCTTTGGTCGACACGGTAATGAACGCTTTGGAAAAACTTAAAAGCTCGCATTTTACGATAGGCGTCATAAGTCACGTTGAGGAGCTTAAACACAGAATTGACAGTAAAATAACAGTAAATAAAGCAACCGAAAGTCACGGGTCTACCGTGCAAATTAGTTGCTGAGGAGACAATATGCCTCGCATTTTAACACCTACCCAAATTTGGAGCGAGTTTGACGACTCGTTGGACCTGACGGCGGTTACGCTTAATAAGCGCGTTGAAAACGGCGTCGTTTTCGAGGACGTAAGCTTTTTAGGTAGAGAAACGGGAGACGGCAGGGTGAGAATTTTCGGCGTGTTCGCAAGCGACGAGAAACAGCCTGCGGACGAAACCGTTCTCATTTTTCCGGACAGCACCGATACGGTCGACTATGAGCTTTTGAGACTTTTTGTCGAGAAGGGCTATTCTGCATTTATGGTCGACTACCGCGGCGACTGGGATAATACTGAGTATTTTACGCTGTATCCCGGAATTATCGATTACGCAAATACGCTCAGATGCGGAAGATACAAGGATTTCGTCGACGATACCGCCGAAAAGACGAGTTGGTATGAGTGGGTCGGCGTAGGTATCTATGCCCGCAGATATATTATCGAGCGTACGGGAAGCGAACATATCGCGGTGTTGGGATTGAGAGACGGCGGTGAAATTGCTTGGAAACTGGGTGTTGCAAGACAGTTTTCCTGTATAATTCCCGTCTGCGCGGTAGGCTGGAAAGCTTATTCCGGAATAAGCAAATTCATACCCAACGAACAAGCGCTTGACGATGAAAGATACAGATTTATTGCCGGTGTGGATTCTCAGGCCTATGCGCCCTACGTTAAATGTCCTGTAATGATAATGTGTTCGACTAACGATTCCCGCTTCGATTACGACAGGGCTTATGATACGTTTTCAAGAATAAACAACGATTTTGCCGCCGACAGCATTATAACTTATTCCGTAAGGTGCAGTTCGTCCATCGGCGTAAAAAGCTGCGCGGATATGTTTATGTTTTTGGATAAATTTCTGAAAAAGAGACTTGTTTTCATACCCGCTCCTGCGGAAGTAAACGTTACCGTAGACGAAGACTCCAATCTGGTTGCGGTGGCGGAATACGATAACCGCGGCATAGTTGAGGAAGCAGGCGTTTTTATGGCGGAGGACTGCATTGACTCGTCCTTGCGGGAGTGGACGGTTTGCGACCTCAAGAGGAAAATTTCGGAGCATAAATACGAATTTTTCTTGAATGTCTATGAAAAAACAACCACATTGTTTGTGCTTGCCTATATTAAATATACAAACGGATTTACAATTTGGTCTAAAATAGCAGTCAAGAAAGTCGGCGGTTCGTTCAGAAATTCGTGCGGTAAATGCCGCATCATTTATACAAGCAAGAACGGCATTGACGGGTTTACGATAGCCGACCCCGGGGCTCAGGCAGTGGGCGGCATGTTCTTTACGGACAGTATAATGGTTCCGCAGATTGTCAAAAAGGAAAAAGAGATAAACGGTATTTATTCGGTTTGCGGACTTACCACTTACAGAATAAACAACCCGCGTTTCGCGCCCGACAAAAGCAGTGTGCTTAAACTGGATATATTCTGCGATAATACGTCTGAAATCACGCTTACATTGGAAGACGTTTCGGACGGAAAAATTTATAAATTAAGTCAAAGTGTTTTGGGCGGCGTTTGGCAAAGCCTTATATTGGACAGCGGACTTTTCAAATCTTCAAACGGCGAATCTCCGTCGGATTTTACAGGAAATATGCGGCTTTGTATTAACGGAGAGGGTGAATACGCCGTAAACAATGTAATGTGGCTTTAAGATGGGTGAATTAAAGACAACCAACAATAAAATAAAAGTAGATTTAATGCGCAGTAAACCGGAGCTGAGCATTTACTTCAGAATTTTCGTTTTGGTTTCCGTATTGATAATATGCTTCGGACTGTACTTCAATATTTTCTATTCGGGAGTTTATATCATAGGCGATTCCATGTTGCCTACCTTGCACGGCGCATCGGGACCCGAACATAAGGACGACGACTACGACGAAGCGGGCGACTATATTTATGTAAACAAGTATGAAAAACCCACTTACGGCGACATAGTAGTTGTTACGCGCCGTGACGAGAAAGAAGTAAACGGCGAAACGGTAGTCGAAAAAACAACAATAGTCAAGCGCGTTATTGCAATGGGCGGAGATTACGTAAGGATTTCGGACGGAATCGTCAGTATTAAGTACAAAGGTAAGACGGACTTCGTTCCGCTAAGCGAAAATTATATATCGGAAGATAGAAACACCATTAAAAACAAGTTTCCGGTCATAGACGGCGTGTATGACGAAAACGGTTACCGCGTGGAAGACAATTGCTTGTTTTTACTTGGAGATAACAGGGACAACAGCCTTGACAGCAGAGAAAACGGAGGTAGAAGCTTTCCTGTCGGAGATGTGTTCGGCGTGGCGACAAGCTGGTCGTTAAACTATAAAAAATTTTTTAAGTTTATGCACTATACGTTCGGTTTCGGTTACAGTTTCGGTTAATAAGTATTAAGGAGTTAATTATGCGTGCGGTTTTAACCGTAGTGGGAAAGGACAAAACAGGTATAATTGCTAAGATCAGCGCGTTTTTGTCCGAAAGAAATATCAATATCCTCGATATAAGTCAAACTATCTTGCAGGAATATTTTGCCATGATTATGATAGTAGACTTATCGCAGAGCAAGGCAGAGCTTGCTTTGCTTGCGGACGAGTGCGGACGGCTCGGTGAAAAGATAGGCATGTCGATTCATATTCAGCACGAAGAAATTTTTAACGCAATGCACAGCATTTAAGGTAATAAAATGTTTAATTACGGCGACGTTTTGGAAACTATCAATATGATCGAGAAAGAGCATCTCGACATAAGAACGGTAACTATGGGTATTTCTCTGTTGCCGTGCATAAGCGGTTCTGCGGAGCAGACTGCTGTTAAGGTATACGATACAGTTTGTAAAAAAGCCGAAAATATTGTTAAAGTCACGTCGGATTTGTCACGCGAGTACGGCATACCTATAGTAAATAAAAGAGTTTCCGTTACGCCCGCCGCAGTAATTTGCGCGCCTTTTGCGGAGAAATCCGCGCTTATAGGTAAAGCATTGGATAATGCGGCAAAAACCGTCGGGATAGATTTTCTCGGCGGTTACAGCGCGCTTGTACATAAAGGAATGGCGGATTACGAACGTGAATTTATTTCGAGTATTCCCGAAGTTCTTTCACAGACGGAAAGGCTTTGTTCGTCCGTAAATATCGGATCTTCCAAGTCCGGTATTAACATGAACGCCGTTAAGCTTATGGGAGAAGTCATAAAGCAGACGGCAAATAAATCGAAAGAGCGCGACGGGTACGCATGTGCAAAGCTTGTTGTATTTTGCAACGCCGTTGAGGACAACCCCTTTATGGCGGGCGCTTTCCACGGCATAGGGGAAAGCGGAACCGTTATAAACGTCGGCGTATCCGGTCCCGGGGTTGTTTTGCACGCTATAAAAGGCATCCCAAATGCGGATTTGACCGAGCTTGCCGAAACGGTGAAGCGTACCGCGTTTAAAATTACACGTGCAGGTCAGCTTATTGCAAAAGAAGCGGCACGGCGGTTGAACGCAGAATTCGGCATAGTCGATTTGTCGCTTGCGCCGACGCCGGCAAGGGGAGATTCCGTCGCCCAGATTTTGGAGGAAATGGGTTTGGAGCAGGTGGGAACGCACGGATCGACGGCTTGTCTGGCTATGCTGAACGACGCCGTCAAAAAGGGCGGAGTGATGGCAAGCTCTCGCGTGGGAGGGCTTTCCGGAGCGTTTATCCCCGTTTCCGAAGATATCGGTATGATCGAAGCGGCTGAAAGGGGGAATCTTTGCATTGACAAGCTTGAAGCGATGACGGCGGTATGCTCCGTCGGTCTGGATATGATAGCGGTGCCTGGGGACACGCCTGCATCTACGTTAAGCGCCATAATTGCCGACGAAGCGGCAATAGGTATGATTAATAATAAGACCACGGCGGTGCGTATCGTTCCTGTGCCGGACAAGACCGTCGGCGACAGTGTGAATTTCGGCGGATTGCTGGGGCACGCGCCTTTAATGGCGGTACATACGCGTTCGGCGGATAAATTTATATCGAGGGGCGGACTTATTCCCGCGCCCATCCATTCTAATAAAAACTGAGAGGTTGTAAATTGAAAAGAGATCAGGTAAAAGAAAGATACAAATGGAAAATAGAAGATATTTTCACTACAGACGGCGATTGGGAAAAATGTTTTGCCGAAACCGAAAAATCGCTCAAATTTTCCGAATATTCGGGTAAACTCGGCAACAGCGATACGCTGTTGGATTTTTTCAAGCGTCACGACGCTTTCAACATACATTTCGAAAGGCTTGCCGTATACGCCCATATGAAAAAGGACGAAGATGCTTCAGTCTCCAAGTACGGTGCGTATTATGCAAAGATTAACGCGCTTTATTCCAAGTATGCAACAGAGCTTGCCTTCTTTGAACCTGAAATGGCGGGCATGGACGAAAAGTATTTGTTGTCTCTTATTTCCGATAAGCGTTTTGCGGATTACGATTACGAGCTTAAAAGAATTATCAGGAGAAAACCCCACGTTGTTTCCGAGCGGGAGGAAAGACTTGTCGGTTTATGCGGTGAAACACTTTCGACTTTTTCGGAAACTTTCGGCATGATAGACAATGTCGAGCTTCCTTTGCCCGAAATAGAGTGGGAAGGCGAGAAAATCAAACTAAGCCACGGAACTTACGGCATTATACTCCATTCCGATGACAGAAATAAAAGAAAAGAAGCGTATGAAAAGTACTATGCGTCATATATTTCGCTTATAAATACGATTACGTCCGTATATTACGGTAATGTCAAAAAAGATGTATTTTTAAGTAAGGTCTATAAGTTCGGCTCCTGTCTCGAGCGCGCGTTGTTTGATGAAGACGTTGATAAAGCCGTTTACGACATGCTATTGAAAACGGTCGATAAAAATCTCGGTTCTATGCACCGCTACATTTCGATGCGTAAAAAAATTCTTGCTTACGACAAAATGTATTTTTACGATATCTATGCTCCGCTTGTTTCGGGCGTGGATTTGAAACTTTCTTATGACGATGCTTACGATTATGTAATTAAAGGACTTGCACCGCTCGGTGAAGAATATCAGAAGTTGCTTAAAAAAGGCTATGACGAGCGTTGGATTGACGTGGAGGAAACGGAAGGTAAACGCAGCGGCGCTTACAGTACAAGCTGTCCCGGTGCACACCCGTATGTGCTTTTGAATTACAAACCGACAACGCATGACGTGTTTACTATCGCGCACGAGATGGGACATTCGTTGCACAGCTATTTTTCCGAAAAGTATCAACCGTATGCAAAAACTTCTTATACGATATTCGTTGCGGAAGTTGCAAGCACAGTCAACGAAGTGTTGCTTCTTAAATTTATGCTGGCGGATTCTAAGGATGACAATTTCAAGAAATATCTTTTGAATTATTATCTTGATACAATTCGTGCAACATTACACAGACAGACAATGTTTGCGGAGTTCGAATACGGCGCACACGATATGGCAGAAAAGGGAGAGCCTTTGACAAAGGATAACCTTTGTAAGCTTTATGCGGATATAGGCAGGAAGTATTACGGAAACGATATCGAGCATGATTATAACATTTCGTGCGAGTGGGCAAGGATACCGCATTTTTATAATTCGTTTTACGTGTACAAATACGCAACGGGCATAATCGCTGCTATAAATATAGCAAACCGCATTCTGACCGGAAAAGAAAACGCGGTTAAAGATTACTTCGATTTTCTTTCGGGTGGTTGTTCGACCGATCCGGTATCGCTGTTAAAGCTTGCCGGCGTCGACCTCATGTCACAGGAACCTTATGACTTTGCCATGAAGGAATTTGACGAAACTCTTGCGGAATTTGAAAAATTAATGGGAATATAAAGTACTATGTCAGATAAAAACAATATAATGCCGAATAATCTTGATGCAGAACAGGCGCTTTTGGGCTGTATGCTGATAGATAACGAAATACTTGCAGAGGTGTTGGACGGTCTGGATAAAAACGATTTTTATCACGAGTCCCACCAAAACATTCTTGCCGCAATGAAATTGGTTTTCGCGGAGCGGAAGCCGGTCGATATAGTTACCTTATGCGACAAGCTTGAAAGTGAAAAAAACCTTGACAAAGCGGGCGGTGTAACGTATGTTTCCGAGCTTGCGCAGATAACGCCGTCGGCGGCGAATTTCAGATTTTATCAGGATATAGTCAAGCGCGACAGTATAAACAGAAGCCTTATTCGCGCCGCCAGAGATATTGCCGAATATTCAAAGTCAAGCGACGACAGTCTCGCCAGTATACAATTTGCCGAAGAAAAAATTTACAGCATATCCGCCACGCAGGATACTTCGGCAATGAAGGATATACGCGAGGGTAGCGGCATAGACGCGGTTCTCGATAAGTTTGAAAAGCTTGCAAAGGATAAAGACGCTTTTAAGGGCGTTACTACCGGATTTACGCGTTTGGACAGGCTTACCAACGGTTTGCAGAAATCCGACCTTATAGTTATTGCCGCCCGCCCCGGTATGGGAAAAACGTCTATTGCTATGAACATAATCGAAAATGCCGCTTTGGGTAGCGGCGCGGTATGCGCGGTATTCTCTTTGGAAATGCCGGAAGTGCAGATTATCCAAAGGCTTATGTGCAGTGCGGCAAACGTCAGTATGTCCGACGCGTTGTCGGGTAAGCTTACCGCCAACGACTGGAAAAAGCTTGTCAAGGCAAGTGAAAAACTCAGAAAAAGCAGAATAAACATAGACGATTCTTCAAGGGTCACTCCGGCGGAAATTTTATCCAAATGCCGCAGAATCAAGGCGAAAAACAACGGTCAGCTCGACCTTGTCATGATAGACTATATACAGTTAATGTCAAGCGGTAAAACCCAAAACGGCGACCAGAATAGAACGCAAGAGGTTGCGTCGATAACGCGCGATTTGAAAATTATGGCAAAAGAGCTGGACGTGCCCGTTATTGCTCTGTCGCAGTTAAGGCGTATACAGTCGGGCGAACCTCAGCTTTCGGATTTGCGAGAGTCGGGCGCTATAGAGCAGGACGCAGATATCGTTATGTTTATAAACCGTCCTGACGTAAACGCAACCGACGAGGATATCGAAAAGAAACACATAATAAAAGGTATGGCGGATTTGATAGTTGCCAAGCACAGGAACGGCGGACTTGACAGGATAAAGTTACGTTTCAAAGGCGAGCTTACCAAATTTGTCAATCCCGAGCGCGACGAGGGGCTGGAGCCGCCTCCCGAAAACGATTTGCCTATGCCGGAAAATTTGGGCGGTATGGTTGCGGAAGACATTCCTCCCGACGAGGAAATGCCGTTTTAACCGAAAGTAAAAATGATAACACGTATTTTGGATATTGACGATAATTCACTGTCGTTATGCGGAAAGATAATTTCGGACGGCGGAGCGGTTGCGTTTCCGACCGAGACGGTTTACGGGCTCGGCGCAAACGCGTTTGACAACTCTGCGGTGGAAAATATTTTTAAAATCAAAGGCCGGCCGAACGACAATCCTCTTATAGTACACGTTCATACAGGTTACGATATAAACAAGCTTGTTTCTTATGTTCCGCAATATGCAAACCGTCTTGCCGCCGAGTTTTTGCCCGGACCGTTGACTATGGTTTATAAAAGCCGCGGGAACGTAAGCACCGCGGTTTCTTGCGGACTGGATACTTTGGCTATACGCGTTCCGTCGCATGAAGGCGCGCAACAATTTTTGCGGTTTCTGGATTTACCTGTTGCCGCGCCTTCGGCAAATATCTCCAAGCACGTAAGTCCTGTAACCGCCGAGCATGTTTTTAATGATTTGAACGGTAAAATAGAGGTTATTCTTAACGGCGGTAAGTGTACGGGCGGAATAGAAAGCACCGTTTTGGACTGCACGGGCGAATATCCCGTAATACTCAGAAGCGGACTTATAACCCGTGAAATGATTGAAAAATCGGTCGGCAAATGCGGTGAATACGTCCTTAAAGAAGGCGAACAAGTCCGTTCGCCAGGCATGAAATATAAGCATTATGCGCCAACCTGCAACACTGTCATGTATGATAAAAGCAATTTGGCGGCTGCCGTTTCGTGTTATAAAAGCAATGTTGCGCAAGGCGTCAAAGCGTATATTCTATGTGACGGGTCAACGGCGGCACTACTTCCCGCAGAGGTGAAAAATATTCTTAATCTGGGGGAATCGGAGCGGGAGATGGCTTTCAATCTGTATGATAAACTTCGTGAAGGAGAAAGCAAAGCGGATTTGATAATTGCCGTTACGCCTTCAAAAAACGACGGAATAATGAAAGGGGTGTTAAACAGGCTTACAAAGGCTTGCAACAGCTTATGAAAAGAAAAAAAATACTGTTTATATGTACGGGTAATACCTGCCGTAGTCCTATGGCGGAAGCCCTGCTGAGAAGTAAAATCAAAAAGAATAAAATAAAATGGTGGGACGTGGCTTCGTGCGGAATCAGCGCGAAGAACGGCGATTGTATCAGCGAAAACAGCAGACTCGTGCTTAAAGAGCTGGGTATTGAAAACGAAAAATTCAAATCGCGCCGCGTTACGCCTAAAATGGTTGCCGCCGCTACATTGGTTGTGTGTATGACCGATGCGCAAAAGCTTTCGGTTGAAAATAATGGTAACGTTGTAAGCGTGCGCGATATTTGCGGTTCCGACGTTCCCGACCCTTACGGTTGCGGCACCGAAATTTACAGAAATACGCGCGACGCTCTTTCCGAAGTTTGCGATATAATAATAAAAAAATTTATAACACAGTATAAAGGATAAAAGGAGATTTTTATGAAAATAGCTTTGGCATGCGACCACGGCGGTCTGAATTTGAAAAGAGAAATTATTGAATATCTCAAACAAAACGGTCATGTTTATGTGGATTACGGTACGGACAGCTTCGACAGTTGCGATTATCCCGATTTTGCGCTTCCCGCCGCAGAGGCTGTTGCGCACGGCGAGTGCGAAAAGGGCATAATAGTCTGTTCCACAGGTATCGGCGTTTCTATAGTTGCCAACAAGGTTCGCGGTGTAAGGTGCGCGCATTGCCACGATACGTATTGCGCGGAATTCACACGCCGCCATAACGATGCAAATGTTCTTGCTTTGGGAGAAAAGGTGGTCGGTACGGGATACGCGCTTAAAATAGTTGAAACGTTTTTAACCACAGATTTTGAAGGCGGAAGGCATCAACGCAGGGTGGATAAAATTTCCGATATAGAAAAAAAATACTGTAAATAAAAAAGAATTCTCTGCCCATAATATTATTACGGAGGTAATAATATGAGATTGAATTGCGGAGATACTTGCCCTAAGTCCGGTTCCTATAAGGTTATCGACGTTAAAGGCAACGTAATAAATTCCATTTGGGTAGGTGAGGGAGAAACTATGCCCCCTACACAGTACTCGGATTGCCATTATGAATCAGAGTCCTAATTAAGGAATTACTTTCGACAAAAGCGCCCGCTTGCCGATAAACGGCAAGCGGGCGTCGATTGTACATATCGTTTAAGGAGGCTGAATTAATGAAGGGTTGTCCGTACAGTGAATGGAATTGGGAAAAAGATTGCGAGGTCTGCCGTTTGACGGGAAAGCCAACGGAAGGCGCTATTATGTGCGATTTCGGTTTTGACGAAGAATGCGACGAATATAAAAATAAAAAATCCCGAAAAAAGGTCTGATAAAATAGAGTATGTTGCCACCGGAAATTATTTATCAGTGGTAAAAAAATTTTAGTTTGCATATCTTAGATTGTAAAGTAAACAAATCGCTTCATAACATTAAGCGCTTTGCGGCAACTTTATACAATATAACTGTTTAAAATCAGAAAGGAGAATTTATTTTATGGATAAGAATACGCCCAATACTTCAACACCCACATCAGCGGAAGAACTTTGCGGTTCAAGCAATATTCTCGATACCGTGCATTTAAAAAATCTTGTAGAAGATCTGTCAAAATTGTATGGTACGTCTGTAAATACAAAGGTTGCCAAAGATTCTAAAGTTGCAGCGGAAAAAAGACTGATAGAAGCGATACGTGCAAATCTTGACCGCTATAACGGATAAGTAAAACTATTTGAAAAAGCGTGCAGCTAAAAACGCGCTATCGGATAATACATATATACACTTTTAAAGGCTTACGATACGATCGTAAGCCTAAATTTTTTGTGCATATAATAATTTATTTTATTTGAAAATTAAAACTAAAAAAGCGGTAAAATCAGCTTAAAAGTGCTAATTTACCGCTTTTTTAATGTTTTGGTGCGGATGAAGGGATTTGAACCCCCACGGTCACCCACAGGAACCTGAACTTTAATCGTACTGAAAAAGCACTATATTAAAGTGTTTTTCTTAGTTTTTGCGATAAAAATAGCAAAATTAGGTTGGGATTGAATTGGGACTTACGCTATTTACTATTATATAAACGTTCAGAATAGTCTACTTTTTTACCCTCGGCTTGCATAAATTCATCTGAAAAATGAGTATATACATTTGAAGTCATTGTGTCATCGGCAGCGTGTCCACACCAAACTGAAACAACCTCGCGCGGCACGCCGCACTCTTGACACCTTGTGACAAACGTATGTCGCAATTCGTGCAGGTGGTGGGAGGGGCACAGGGATTTAAACGCTCGACTCAACATGTCGCAGCTATAGCCGATAGCTTCTCTGAATTCTTTTTTTGAAACGCCTTCGATATATCGGGCAAGCATAGGAGTAATGGGAATCTTTCTTTCGGTTTGTATTTCAGTCAATCTCTGTTTACCGTTTTTAACGAAAATGAAATAATTTTCAATACGGGCGGAAGAAAGCTCGGCTCTGCGCATACCGCAAAAAAGCATAAGAACATAAGTCAGCTTAAATTTACTTTTTTCAAGTTTTAGTAAAAATTCTCTTTCTTCAGCATAAGTAAGTGCCTTTCCGTTTTTAGCATGGTGTTTCAAAATAGTAACACCGTCCATAGGGTTGAAACTTATCAATCGTTCGGCGATTGCTGCTTTAAATATCTGATTTAAAAGTAAATGGACATTTATTGCCGCTTTCGTGTGACCTATCTTGTATAACTTAGAAAAGAGCGGTTGAATTTGCATTGCGGTAAGCTCGTCGATATACTTTCCCCTGAAGTAAGGAGCAATGTGCGCCTTATGCACGGATAAAAAGCTTTGATAAGTGATAGGCTTTACCGTTGGCTTCTTAACTATTTCAAACCATTTTTCGGCAAATACAAGGAAGAGTACGTGTTTCGGCTTTTCCTCTTTCCGGTTTCGTTTCGCATTTTCGTCTGAATTTGAAAGCGCTTTAATAAATTTTTTTATAGCTGTGTCAAGGTCTTTGCTGGAACCGGATATGGGTATCTTATCGATACTGCACCTAATTTCGTAAACTCCGTTCGGCTTTAATCGTGTATGATCTTTAAACCATTGTTCTGTAAAAATTAACCTGTATTTCTGAGGCATTTGTTTTCTCCTTTTTGATAGAATTAAATCAAATGCACTTGTTTCTTTTATTGTTATATCAAAATTTCGTTCGTGTTCCTCCTCGCATTCTGACATAACGGCATTCCTGACAATAGCTTGCAATATTGTTTGTATTTGCAGTAATCCGTTAAAATCTTCATTTGTTAATATCATAATTACCCCCTACAAAAAAGTGTTGTAGGGGGAATTTTAAACCTTTTTTCCTGATTTGGAAACTAATTCGTTTGCGCCACCGTAAACTTTAATGCCGTCCATAACAATCTTTTTCAGCTTATCGTCCAATGCTCGGTATCTTTCCACAAGCTCGCGCTCTTCGCGGGTGAGGGTGTCGCCTATAGGGGCGGTGGTGGGGGGCGAGTACAGCTCCGCACCGTCGTCCGAAGTAAGTCCAAGTAGGTAATCTGTCGACACTTCAAAATATTTAGCACATTTTACAATTGCGCTTTCTGTGGGTTCGGCTTGACCGTTTACCCATTTAGATACTGCCCTTTGGGTATAGCCAATTTCTTGTGCAAGTTCATTTTGGGTGATATTTTTTTCTTCTATTAACCCCGTTAATCTATCAGAAAAATCTATTAAGGAGTTTGCGTTTGGTTCACGTTTTTCAGTTTCAAAATCAAATAATTCATTTCTGGTAGATAATTCAAAATCTTCTTGTTCAAGTAATTCGTCGGTAGAAATATTAAAAAATTTTGAAAGCTTCTTAATTGCTGAATAATCCGGAAGTCTTCCCGCGTTAATCCAACCGCTAATAGTTGTTGTAGGGATATCGGTTAATAAACTTAATTGACGTTGACTTGATATTGATTTTTCTGCCATTAAGTCCAGTAATTTATTTTTAAACATAAAAAAATGATATCACATATACCTATTTAGGTGTTGACAATACCTAAATAGGTATGTTATACTGCTGGTATACCTGATCAGGTATAACGCTTTGCACCTGGTCTAATTAATACCCGCGCCGACATTATCGGGCGAAATAGACGCAATTACGGCGGTTTAGCGGGGTCATCTGAAACTCAAACGCGAAAAAAGACAAAAAAGCTCTGCATAGGCAGGGAGAAGGAAGGAAAAAATGAAAGGATTTATTGAAGTTACACGTACTCAGAATAACGAAACACGCAAGGTTTTAGTATCGGTTGCAAGTATTAAGTTCATGGAAATGGACAACGGGGAGACGTGCATTATACTGTTCGGTTCTACTCAAAAGCGAAAGGGTAAACCTTGGGACGCTTCGGGTGTGTCTGTTAAGGAAAGCTATTCCGAAGTTCTCGCTAAAATCAAAGAAGCAACAGAATAAAACCCCGCCGAATTTCGACGGGGTAAAAGTCGTTTAAATTGTTTGTAATAAGTAGGTACAGGACGAGTTTCCTCTGTTTTTATAGATACAGCTTGTAATGTAAGAAGATAGGGCAGCTACTCCGGCAACTATTAAAACAGCAGCGATGCAGAAAAAAATTATTTTAACATTTGATTTTTTTCTCGTTATTAGTATTAGATCCGGTTTCTTTTTTAAAGACTAAATGCCCTTCTGCTTTTGCTTCATTTTTACTGGCAACATTGACTTCTGTTTGAGGAGCAAAAACAAAGCGCTTGCTTGTATCAACATAATGTGGAACAGGTTTAGGGTGTTTCGCTTCTTCTTTGGCTATTTCCTTCGCACAATTTTCATCTGAAATAGCTTCTGCGATTTGTTGATTTAATTTTTGCCTCTTGGCTTTGTAATTTTGGTCAAATTTTATAAAAGGATCAATCTTATATTTAGCGTCAAGCTTATCACGCTTTTTTAACGCCTTCCTTTTTTTTCTTTCGAGCATTGGTTATTTTCTCGTCATTAGTTAATTGTTTTTTATTAAAAATACGCATATATTTTTCTCGTTTGTAAATTTATGTGTGTTTAGCGCGAAAGCGCATTCCGTGTGGGGATTTCTTTATTTTGTAGTTTTAGCGAATTTATTTTACCAAATATCGGAAAACCTGTCAACGGAATCAATGAAAAATCACCCTCTGAGAGGACTATATATAGAATAAATCCGCCAACGGTGGGAGAGGAGCAAACAATATGTCAAACAAAAAACAGAACAAAGGCAACAACCGCGGCGGCGGTTATGCCGGCAAGAGCAAAGGCGGCAAGCTTGTCAAGGTGATAGCGGTCGGCTTGTTTTTACTGGCGGTCGCGTATGTGATAACTTCGCTCGCGCTGGGTATGGTCTGGAACCCGTTGAAGTGGGGCAAGAAGCCGGATAAGCCCGCGGCAAGCAAATCACCGCTTACAATAAGCATATCGGAAGAAAACGGAATCAGTTTAACCTCGTCGGTGGAAAGTGGCGAGCCTAAAACGGTGCGCATAGAAGCAAGCTTCACGCCCGCGGACGCGACGGAAACGAAAGTCGAGTGGTATATGTATGCGCAGGGGCTTAGCGCGGTTGAGGACTATATACTAATGACGCCGGACGCAAATAACGCGCCGGGCGTGACGTTGACCTGCCTGAAACCCTTCCACAGACGAATTTGGCTGTCGTGCACGTCGTTAGCCAATTCCGAATTATCCGCCGAGTGTGACGTGGATTATTTAAAGGTACCGCTGGATTTCTGGGGCGGTGAAGCAAAATATATAGGTAGCACGACTGAAAACTTTTCGTTTAACGAAATCGAATACGACGTCGGCACGGTAGAGCCAACGATAAAGGGCGACGTAACGATAAACTTCGCCGAAGGCATAATAACGGCGTTGCAGTCGGCAGGGTATTCGATACAGAACAACTACAAAATATTCAATGTAATGCCGGATGACAGAATGACGGCGCGGAGCATAATTTACCAAGCCATGAGAGAGTCGAACGACGAATTCCGCGAAAGCGACTTGGACAGCGCAATGACAGTGATAGGCAGGCATTTAAAAGCGAATGAAGCCGAGTATAACGACAATTTCTTATTTTTATTTAAGTTTCAAGGCGTATACGAATACAACGGCGAAACGATAGGCAGCTTTGAAAATCAGAACGATTTCGGGCTTAACAATTTAAACGAGTTTACGGTCTATCCGGAAGACATAAATATCGGCGGCGGGGTGGTAATAGTATGAAAAAGTTTATAGCTGTAATAATGGGATTAATAATAACCGCAGGCATAGTCTGCGGTTTCGGTTTTGTATCGCGCAGGGACGGAAAATGGTTTCAAGAGCCGGACATGTCAAAATGGCACATAAAGAACGAAAATCCGGATAATACGGACAACTCGGAAGAGCAGTCCAGCGTTTTAGCATATACTTCGGATGGCGAAGCATTAGAAGCGGGCGGAAGCTACGCCATGCCCGTAGCGTATACGTATCTCGGTTCTCGGAGCGAGGAGCAAAGCGAAAATAATGCTGAATATTTTTCTTCTACAATTGAGCTTACGGCGAACATAGACAACACGTATATTAATCCTATATACGAGTGGTCCGTATCGTTTGCAAACCCTTCTTCTGAATGGGCAAAGGATAAAATGGTAAGCGGCTACATTGGGGTTGTACCGTTTGGCGACAATAAGCAAAGCGCGCGGATAATATACCATAACAATTTTGCCGAACAAATAATAATAAAGGTAAGTATCAACGGACAAGCCGACGCAAATTACGCAACGTGCACAGTAAACTGTGTAAAGAAAGCGCAACTTGACGTGACTGAGTGCATAGACAATTACGATTTTAACGGCAACCCTTTTAATTTTGGCACCAAAGTAGACTACGGAGCGGGAACGGTCACAGGCGATTTCAAACTAAACTATTTTTCGGTTGAATTAAGCTATACGTTAAAAGAGGAAATACAAAAGTTTCTTAAATTTGCCGTAGAGTTCAAATCCTACACAGCGCCGGAAGCGGTTGAAACGTACTGTTTGGACGGAATATTTTACGTGCGTTGCTATTTGGTATACTCTGACTTTATTGTCGGCTACGAGGAATACGACACAGCGCACAAGGACGCAATAAAGTACGCATGGTTTCACGGTTACGAAGCAGACCGCAAGTCCGATTACTGGGGCGGTAATCTGAATACGAATATAAGCGTTAACTATGAAAAATACGGCTACACTATAAAAAAGAACATGGAAAAAGAAAGCACAGCCGGCTATATAACAGGCAATGAAAACGGTTCGGGAATTACTCCGTCAGTGACTTTAAACAAAACGGATATATCAACCGGCGGACAGGTATGATATGCGGCAGATTAAATACGTAAGCGTAGCGGCGGTTGCGGCGTTACTGGTCTTAATAACAGTACTAACACTAATGACAAGCGGCATAAAAGTTTATGCCGCTGAAACGCTATACACAAGCGCGCTTGAAGATTTGCAGCGGGACAGCTCCTTTGACTTCGAAGCTTATCCGGTGGACGACAAAGATTATTCTTTAAAAGTTATCCAAATTGCCGAAAGCACGGACGGCGAGCTGTTTATTTACATATATCAACCTTGCGCCCGCGGAAAGGACTTGCGTGCAACGACGATAAGACTTTCGCAAACGACGGGCGTAAACATTTTGCCCAAGGATTATAAGCTTACATTTTTAAATAGTTCGGGTGTGTTCTATAAATACAAGGTCGAGGGCTTAGAGCTGAAAAAAGGCGTAGTCCGCTATTACGACATAACGGCGATACACCGAGCTTTCGACAAACTTATCGACGAGGGCGTCGGCGGCGGCAACATTGTCAACGAAGTTGTATATAAAGTCGGTCAGGTTTGGACGGCTACCACTCTGGACGGAAAAGTCAGTTACGTCATGGACGAAATCGAAACGATAGAAATTACGAACAAATACGTCGGGTTTACGCAATACGACGAGGGAACAAAGGTTGGTTGGGGCATAACGAACGGTACAACACGCGCGCACTTTATAGCCTTTTCCACCGACCATAATATAGACAAGCTTATCTCTGCCGACGTTGGATTTAAGGAACAGGACGTCACATGCGAATTATGTCTGAACCCGATACATTTAAATCATGATTATAAGGATTACCATAATTACAAATTCGGAGAGCAGTACAAACACCAACCAGACCCGCTTACTATCCACTATACGGACAAGGTGACAGCCGGCAAAGACAATAAATACACTTGGAACAGAATACGCAGCACAGCGGACTTTTTGAAAGACGAAATAAACAAGGATTACGTTATCACTTCCGACGGATTGAAAGACATATCCGGCACGCAATGGATATTAAACTTTTACGAAACGCAGGTAGAAGTAAAAGTCGATGGTATTTGGACTTTATTGTTAAGCTCGTGGGCATCGTTGTTTGTAGGCGACGCGGACGTCAGATATAAGCGAGTTTCGGACGTGACTATATTACGGCTTAGCTTTGAAACAGACGGAGAGTATTACAATTTAGGCGTTGTGGACAACAAGCAGACGGGAAGCGGCAAACCGATAAACGTTTCCACGAAAGACCCTTCGGACGTTCCTTGGTGGGTGTGGGTGATAATAGTCGGCGTTGTGGTTGTTGTCGCCTTAATACTGATATGTATTTTTGTGCCGGGCGCCGCGCCGGTTATCGGTAAAGGCTTGTTGACTGCCGGCAAGGGAATAATATTCGGAATCTACTATTTATTTTACGGCTTGTTTTGGGTCTTTTCTCTGCCGTTCAGGGGCATAGCCTTTTTGTATAAAAAAATGAAAAAGCGACTGTACGAAAAGGGAAAACAAAAAGAATATGTGCGGCAACAAAAATTGAACCGTAAAGCAAGTATGGAAGTTGCCCGTTACCAGAATACGCTTGTCCGCAAAGAGCAAGTCAGGCAGGATAAATTAAAATTTAAAGACGAGGTAAAAGCAGAGCAGCGTAAAAGCAAGCAGGCTACGAAATCTGCGAATAAACGTAAGAAAAAGTCTGCAAAGCAACGTAAAAAAGGCGGCAAGAAAAAATGAAAGGTCTTACTATATTTTTCTCATTGGCTTTTACGGTTAGCCTACTTGCAAGGATATTGTTTGGATATTACGTCTACAAGGTTCCGGTATTCGGGTCGTTATTAACGCTTTTAACGTGGCTCAGCGTCGCCTTCGGTATTCTTATGGTGTTATTTGTCGTCCTTATAGTAATTAAGGCGTTCAGACGGAATAGAGACGATTAATATGGAAACATTAAAATCGTTACGCGAAGAAAATAAAAAAAGCCGCGCAGAGATTGCTGCGGCTTTGGGGGTCTCGGTGCAAAGTATTTACAAATATGAGCAAGGTGTTAGACATGTAAATTTGGAACAAGTGCTAATTCTTGTGGAATTATACAATTGCACAGCAGAAGAAATTATAAAAGCACAATTAAAAAGCTGAACGCCCTAATAAGTAATCCGCTGAAACCTCAAAAAAGTCACAAATTTTTACTAAGATAGAAAGTGACGGTTCGCGAATTCCCTGCTCATAGTGAGCATATGCGCCAAGGCTTAATCCTAAATGCTCAGCAGTAGATTTTAATGTCAAATTTTTAGAAAGTCTTAAATCTTTTAATTTCGTAGGCAAATTATCCATAGACAACATTTTATCCAAAATGTATAAATAATTGTTGACTTTGTACAAAACGTACAATATAATTATTATACAAAATGTATAAAAAAGGGAATTGCTATGGAAATTAAAACTAATCACAAAATTGATTTGAGTGAAGGAATTACAATTTTGCCTAAAAGCGTTAAGCGTGACAACAAAACAGAGGAAAAATATGTTGAAGGTATTTTATATAAAAATAAGGTTGGCAGATACGAAATAAACAAAGAATACGGTTTATATGACGGAAGCGAAGTAGAACTACAATTATGCGGTACTTGGGTAAAAACGAAAATATTGTTACTTGAAGGCGTTAAGTATTACGCTGAGGGGCTTAACGGTATGTCACTTACAAATGTGCTTGCAAGAATTAAATTATAAAGCGGAAGTAAATTCCGCTTAACATGCCGCCGGCGGAGGGAAACCTTCAAAGCGGCTTTCGACCACGGCTCCGGCGTTTGGTGGCTCTTACGTCGGGGTTGCTGGTAAGGTTATGACTCTTCACGGAGAAAAAAAATAAAAATTAAAGAGGTCGAAAAAATGAACAACAGAAGAATTATTAAAGGCAAATTGTACTTGAACGAGAACGGACGGCTTGCTATAGAGGACGGGTGCAATGGCGAATACGAGTTCCATTGCGGTTATGGCGTGGAACTTTTTCTGTGCGGTAAATGGCTGTCAACGCGTATAGAGGCGGACATGCTAAGCTGCGAATATTACGCCGTAGGACTGCGCGGGTTGAAGCTTGAAGGCTTGCCCGCCCGTGTGCGTGTGTGAGGTGGCAAAATGGAAGAAAGGAAAGTTTTGCAGGATCTCATTGAAAATCTTTACTTATCCATGGACGAAAGTAACGGAACGAAGTTCGAAGTGTACTCTTATGAAAAGTTGGCCCGCGCGTATGCTATAGCAAAGCAACTTTACGAGTATGATTGTGTAGATCAGGAAGAAGTGGAAGCCTTCGTTAAATCGGTTTTGCGGGTGGTGGAAAAATGACCCGTAAGCTATTTCACGAAGAAGAACACAAGACGCAGCTTGCATTTGCTAATGGTTTTGTTGAATCCGTTTACGGTGATTTAAACGATATAAAGCATAGTTTTTTTAGAATCGGTTTCAGACTTTGTGAAGCTGCCAAGCTGGGATATTATAAAACTCTCGGATACGCAAATATAACAGATCTTGCGCTTGATAAATTCAATTTTTCAAAAAGCACTACATATGAGCTTATGGCGATACACGAGCTTGCGCGCGGCGAAACGCCGCTATTAATGGCGCCGCAATACGAAGAATTTTCTCAGTCACAGCTCAGAGAACTTTGCCGTTTAAAAATGGATTCTCCCGGATTTATGCGTATAGTTAAGCCTTCTGATAAAGTAGCGACAATAGGTTTTGCTGTGACGTTCTGGAACAAGTACGTATTTAAACATTCAGGTGGTCCGCAGGTTAAAAATATCAATGATCTTTTAGAGCTGGATATTGATACGCCTTTGGACGCGGTAGAGCGTGTTTTGGAAATGCGGAAAGCTCGAAAGACTGCAAATTTTGACAGTGTTGAAAATTCCGCATATGCGGAAAAATCCGAGCCTGAGCAAGAAAATTACGACGGACAATTACCGGGACAAACTAAACTTAGCCTTGAAGAAGAAACGCCGGCTAACAGCAAATTTTCCGCATATGCGGAAAATTCAGTAGTTTCGGACGAAGAATACGACAGATTAATAAAAGACTTGGACAGGCTTATCGCCGGGAAACCGCAGCTTACCGATGACGAGCTTGCAGTGTATTGCATAAGGAAATACGGTACCGGTCACGAGGACGGGAAGTTCAGACTTTGCGACAAGGTTAATTATTGCGATTTTACAACTTCGGAATTTATAAACTTTGTAAAAAAAGAATACGGACATTACGGCGCGCTTGTTAACGATAAATTTCATAAAGGTATCGAGGCAACGAACAGAGGGCTTGAGATTACCCGGTTAACCGGCGGGAAACTGATATTGTCATGGTCTACCGTCGCGGGGAGAATTAAGCGGCTAATAGAAAGCGGCGAGTATCTGAGCGCAGAGGAACAGGAAGAATACGCACGAAAGTCTTTAACTCCGGCGTTGAAGAACAGCTACGAAACGGGCGACGGTCTGGAATGGGTAGATCCGGTGCCGGTGGTTGGTAAGACGGCAATGCAGAGCTCTGCCGAATTGACGCCGCGGCGTCGTACGCGCAGGCAGTATTTATCCGAGCTTCCGGATGAGGAATTTGTGACGCACCTGTTACTGCAGATAGCAAAAGTCTATCCGTTAAAGGGTGACAGCGCGGCGTTAATTTCAAGCATGCGCAAGCGGTTAATAGATTGGCTTAACCAGCCGCAAGAGGTGACTGAATGAAAGAGCCTTACGACGTAAAAATAACGCGTGCGGGTAAACCAGTATTAGAGTTTAAATCGAATATGGTAGCGGTTGTCGGTATAACTAAATCAACAACGCTATGCTCATATGGGGATTGGGAATTACGGATTTTACTTGCGGCAAGAGTTCAATTGTATTTGGATAGCCTGAAAAAGACTGTAAAAAAAGATACATGTGGATTAATAGATTCGGCAATGTTTGATGACTTGATAGCAATACTTAACGAGTCGACTGAAACGATTGAAAAAACGGTAGATCTGCCGGAAACGTTTTCTGAATTAATTGCGCGGTTGAAGGGAGAAGACAAATGACACACCATTTAAAAACGCTGCCTGAATATTTTCAGTCGGTTATAGACGGTAAAAAGCCCATGGAGATACGCAACAATGACCGAGGCTTTAAGCCCGGCGATAATGTAATTTTAGAAGAGTTTGAAGGCTATCGAGATATACCGGCTTGTCCGGATTTCGGCGCAAACTGTCCGCCGGTTGAGTATGACCCTTACAATGAGCAAGACTATCATAAAATACCGGAAGACTGCCGGCGTCACTGCTGCGGAGCTTATCGTAAAGAGCTTTACACCGGACGCAAGTGCTTAATAAAAATAAAAGACGTATTCGAGCTGGACGGCGCAGGTTTAAACGGCCACGTCGCATTTACGTTTGAGATTTTAAATATAACGGATAAGGAAATTAAATGAATAAGAAAGAAAAAAAGCCGCAAAAGGCAGCGGCAAAAAAGTCAGAAAAAGTTGTAGATAAAGACGAATTCAGGAAGCTTAACACGCGCGAAGAAAAAGGTCATCTACATTATGTATGTGGGCGTACGGGCAACAAGCTTCAGAGCGTTGGTGTGACACACGGTAAACGTACGAAAGGCGTGAATAATGTACCTCTTAAAAAAAATCCTGATCCCAAAGACAAAAAACCCGCCTATGTTCGTCCGAAGATTACTCAAAAAAAAGCGAAAGACTACGGTAGAAAATTAGACGGTTTGGGATTAAGTGCGGCAGATAAAAAGACGGTTTGGGAACTGATTGAAAAATTAAGGAATGAAAAGAAATAAAAAAAGAAAGGCGGTTGCCCGAAACTTAATTCGTTCTTAACCCGTGCAGCGAATGCACATTTACCTTTCTATTTATATTATACACCGTAAATATAAAAAGTCAACATAAAAAACAAAAAAGTGATGTTCGGTAAAATCCATTGTAAAAAAGGAGCGCAAATGAAAAGCATTGTTCAGTTACAGTACGAAGTAAATTTAAGTGAAATAAACGACTTGCCGGCAGGCTTTCAAGTACTGCAGCGTGATATGCAATTTAACGCGTATAAACTGCTTGAAGCGCACGTAGATTTTTTCTCTGCGAACATGCAGAGATACAAGTATTATCTGCTAACGCTGCCGCCGTTGCCGAAGGTAACTGCGTATCAGACTGCGGAAGCCGTAACACATAAAAGCTTAAAGGGGAACAAATGAAAAAGACAGAAAACAAAAATTCTTCCAAGCAAAATCAAATGCCGCTCGGAAGAACGATAAAGACAAAAGATATATTCTTGCCCATTGAGAAAGGCAAAGGTATAGTAAGCAAACCTAAAGATAAACGCTGGATAGCCGTTATAGATTTTAACGACAAGGGCGAGCTGGCAGTCGTTAAATTAACGACAGAAAAGCAGTCTAATACTTCGAAGTTAAGCGGCTATAAAAAGGGTAACGGCAAAACTACATATTTTAAACACTTTGTAGAGATAGAGGACAGCGACGGTAACGCAATCCGCATTGACGGCGTGCGGTTTATAGCGAACCCTAAGAAATACGATTTAAATATCCGGCAGGTAAATGAGGTGCGTAAGACAGTTTTAAATCATACAAGACAATCAACGGAAAACAAAAAGAAAATTGCCGCACTGAAAAACGGCAATAAAAAGAAAAAGCAGGATTAAACCACCTGCTTCAATGCCGGAAATATCAACGGCGGGTGTAAGGCATTTCAGCCTTACCTGCATTCAGTCCTGAGGACTGTGGTGTTCTCGTATTTCAGAGACCATAATCATAATATCAAATAATTTTTAAAAAGTCAAATAAAAAATAAGAAAAGGTTGCGAGCGGATAAATCCACTTATTCGCACCGTTCAAGCCACAAGGCGAACAAATAACCTTTTCAATAAATATTATACTCAACAAAAATAAAAAGTCAACATAAAAGGAGCGAATAATATGTTCGGAAAGAAAAAGAACGACAAAAAGAATACAAATAAAAAATCGGATTTACCAAAAGTAAAGAAGACCGACGCGAACGGCGAAAAGCAAAGTATCCCAAAAGGGTATAAAGCAACCGTAACAAAAGACGGAACAATTATAGCTGTATCGAAGACGACGGATTTATCTGGAAATAAAAGCAAGACAAAAGCCCCCAAAAAGTCCGGCAAGTCGGCAGCGGATACCAAACCTAAAACACGTAAAATTACACCTTCTGCGCAGGCGCCCAAGCAGGCAACAAAGCCCGAGAAAACGCAGAAGCCGCAGATAAAGCACTCGGACAAATACGAGCGCGGTACGGACGAAGGGAAGCCTATAATTATAAAGAAAATAGAGCCGAAGCGGACGAACAGAAAAGAGCTACGCAAAGTGGCTAAAATAGGCGGGTACACGGTTTTTGACGGTCCCCGTGCCGGCAAGACGTTCGAGACACCGAAAGAAGCAGCGGAGTATGCCGCGGACATTTTGAAGAAGACGGGAATACTTTATAAAATCGAAAAGACGGACAGGCAGGTCTCGCACACATATAAAGCAGAAAACCACAGTAAGAAATGATAATAGAAATTGTAGGTAAACCAAGAGCGGGTAAAACTGCGCTTAATACTTTATTCATGTTTCGCGAACTCATGTACAATGGGTTTTTACTGCAGCGTCAGAGCAGACAAATAATTTCCGGGTATAACGAGAACAGAGAGCTGAAGCTCGGCTATTCAAAGAAGCCGCCGATATATTCCAACTATGAAGCGAAGATACCGATAGGCTATAAAAAAGAATTTAAGCCTTTTGTGTTGAATCCTTACATGCTCGGAAAGCCTACGCCCGACACTGCAGATAAAATACAGAACATTCTGCCATGCAGTTGCCTGCACGTCACGGAGGGCAGAAAATATTGGGACGGACGCGAAAGTGCTTCAATGCCGGATAATGTCAGTCAGTTTTTCGAAACCCACGGTCATAATTTCCTGACTATAATGATAGACGCGCAGCGCGGCGATTCGCTCGATCTTAATATCAGAAAGAACGCAAATAAATTTATTGAAGTTCAAGGCATGATAAACGACGAAGACGCATACGGGCGGGTTATGCGTTCAACGTGGATTTGCCGCGAGTTTTTCTCTTTGCAGGACTATGAGTCATATCTTGCCGGCAACCGCTCGGCATATTACCGCAATACAACATACTCATTTGAAGGCAATATCTTTGCATATTACGAAAGCCGCAACCGTCAAAAAGATTATATCCCGGCGGAAGGCAAGAACTACAGCATGTTAGAATTTGTGACCGTAGAAGAACAAAGAAAACTACCGCCTGAACAGCAAATTATTTATAACCAGTCGCGCCCTTCATGGTACAGGCAAAAACCCGTTATAGATAATTCTAAAAAAGTAAAAGAGCAAGGAGCGAAATATGCAGCCTGATGAAGAAATAAATAACGTAAATGCAACAGTTTCGATATACAGCGGAGATCCGGCGAGCGGCAGTCCCGAACAGCAAGCCGCCCGTGCAGCGAAACAAAGAGCAATACAGACACGGTTGCCAAAGTTCAGACTTGAAGACGGTGAAGAATTTTATATTTCCGAAGAAGAATTAAGCGAGATCAATGAAGCTTACTTTGAAATGCTGGACAATATGAAAAACGGATTTAATATAACCGGTCAGGAAATGCGGTCATACATGGAGAGCGTTGTTTTCGCCTCATATAAAAGTAAAATCGAAAAAATACAGCGCACCCGCGAAGAAAACGATTTGAGCCGTCAATATATAAAAGCCATAAAGAGGGAGAATTTAACGCCGGATTACGAAAGAAGACCGTTCAGAAGGAAGCGTCCGAATTTGCCTATGCGTCTATGTATAGAAGAAGCCGAGTTGGAAACACAGGTAGAGCTTGCCCTGTTGACAGAGGATATTGCTTCCCAAAAAGAGTTTGTCTACGGTGAATACGATACTGCAGAAGAAATATTCGAAACAATTGTAAGTTCGGTGCCGTGGTATAGGCGAAAGCAGTTCAGAAAAAAGCACAAAGACATATTGCGGCAACTTGTAATTGCGCTTGCAATAAAGAACACTACTCTGCATAAACAAGAGGAAGATTCCGAGCCTGAGGAAGCTGCGCCTGTTGTTAGTAGAGTTATATATAGCGAGTCACCGGAAGAATCTGAACAACCTGACGATGACGAAGCTGCAGAAGGCGAGCCTTATGATTTGGACGAACTTAACGGTATGCAAGATATATGTGCTGTAGACGATCCAGGAGAGCCGGCTCCGGCGGAAAACGCCTCGGAGAGCGGCGGGCTTTCGGAAGAACAGCCGGACGGGGACGAGACGAAAGAAGAAATAGAAGGGGAAACAGAATGATAGAGAAATATTATGAGTTTACTTGCGACGACGAAAACTGTAAAAGAGTTATAGGCAGGTATAAAAATAAAGACGCGGCAAAGGCGCACGGCTGGGCTATAGGGCACGGCGAAAAGAAATGTTATTGTCCTTCATGCGCTTTCCGCCACCGTAATACCGGTTGCGGCGGAGTTAAGAACAAAATATCAGAAGGGCAAATAACCATAAGCGAGGTGCAGAGCAGTGCGTAATATTGACGCGGTAAAGTTGTTTAAAAAGTTATGCGGGGTTGAGAACGAGTTTTTAAAATATATAATTCGAACTCAGGGCGAGGCTTGGGCGCCAATAAATTTTTACGAGGCGGCCGTCTCGCTTGGATTGAACAAGGACGACGTGCGACGTGCATGTAAGCGGCTTGTAGACGCTAATGTTTTGCTTGCCGACGGGGAGAATTTCCAAGTCAACGAGGAAATCTTTCAAGTGAAGTAACACTAAAGGAGTGAAAAATTGAAACCGGTAATAGACGTATGTTGCGGCGGCAGAATGTTTTACTTCGATAAGAAGGACGATAGGGTTCTGTTTTGTGATAATCGGCAATTAAAGACTATTTTATGCGACGGTAGAGATTATGAAATAAATCCTGACGTTCTGGCCGACTTCACCGCTTTGCCCTTCGATGACGAACAATTCAGTCTTGTAGTCTTTGATCCGCCGCACTTGGTACATAATGCGGACACTGAAATTACGGGTTGGCAGCAGATAAAATACGGCGCGCTTCATGGAGATTGGAAAAGCGAATTGCGGAAAGGTTTTTCGGAGTGTTTCCGTGTATTAAAGCCCGACGGTGTTTTGATTTTCAAATGGAACGAAACAGACATAAAGGTAAGCGAAATTTTAAAGCTGACGCCCGTAAAACCTATATTCGGGCATAAATCCGGAAAGCGCAGCAATACGCATTGGATTTGCTTTATTAAGGATTAAAAGGAGTCACAAATGACAGAAGCAACTTTATACAATCTGGAAGCCGAGCAGTCGGTTCTCGGTTGTATATTAATAGATCAGGCAATCGCCGCAGAAATAATCCCGTCGCTTACGGAAGACGATTTTTACGTTGAGAGTCACAAAAATATCTTTTGCGCAGTAAAGACGGTATACAATAACCGTAAGCCGTTAGACCTTGTGACTATATCGGATACGCTTTCCGGTCTGGGAAAGCTCGAAGACGTCGGCGGGATAAGTTATATAACGGAATTAACGCAGATAACGCCTTCTGCGGCGAATTATAAGCATTATATTGATATAGTCAAGCGTGACAGCCTTAATCGTAAATTAACGCGTGCGGCGCGCGAAATAGCAGAGTATGCCGGGACAAGTCCCGAGGACGCCTTGCAGTTCGCGGAAAACAAAATTTACGGCATATCGCAAGCACAGGACACTTCAACGGTTGTTGACATTCGGCAGGAAGGCTTTTATGACGTTCTGGATAAGTTTAACGCCATAGAGAATAATAAGGACGCTTTTAGGGGCGTTATGACCGGGTTCTTCAGATTAGACAAGCTCACTAACGGACTGCAAAAGTCCGACTTGATTGTAATAGCTGCGCGCCCCGGCATGGGTAAAACTTCGCTTGCTATGAATATCGTAGAGCACGCCGCGGTATACGTCAATAAGACGTGCGCAGTGTTTTCCATGGAAATGCCGACGCTGCAGATAAAGCAGCGCCTGATTTGCTCGAACGCAAACGTAAGCATGGCCGCGGCTTTATCCGGTAAGCTGAGCGATAAAGATTGGCAGCGCTTAGCCGCGGCGCAGGCGCGAATGAATAAAAGCGCCGTATACATAGACGACAGCGCCCGGATAACGCCGGCGGAGATATTATCCAAGTGCAGGAGATTTAAAGCTAAGGACGGGCGTTTAGACCTCGTAATGGTAGATTACATACAGCTTATGTCAAGCGGTAAAAAGGGCGACGAAAACAGAACGCTCGAAGTGACGAGCATAACGCGGGAATTGAAGCAGATCGCAAAGGAGCTGCAGGTTCCGGTAATAGCTTTGTCCCAGCTCAGGCGATTAAAGGACGGCGAAAAGTCCCAGCTTTCCGATTTAAGGGAATCGGGAGCAATAGAGCAGGACGCCGACATAGTTATGTTTATAGACCGTCCGGACGTCAACGCTTCGGACGAGGAAATAATAAAGAAAGGCATAGTCAAAGGCGCGGCGGAGCTGCGCATTGCCAAACACCGGAACGGCGAGCTGGGGACGCTGCCGTTAAGGTTCAAGGGCGAAACAACAAAGTTTGTAGACGCGGAAATCGAAAAATAAAAGCAAGAGGTTAAACGCATGGCGGCAACGGCAGCGGTAAAACAGAATAAAACGGCGCAGGGGTACAGCTATTATTGCGGTATCCCGCGCGGGCTGTGCGGCGTGCCGGGCATGAGTATATCCGCCCTGTTTCTGGCGGGGCTTCTTTCCAGCTTTTCCGGGAAGGAAGACGAAGACGGTAATGTTAAGAAATTTAAAGGTACTCGCGGCGATATTCATAAATACATAGGCGGGGCACCGGCAACGTTATCCCGGAGCATGACAAGGCTTAAAAATGCCGATTACGTTGACCGTAAGGGCATGAGTTCGTATTGTTTCAAGCAGGATAAGCTTACAAACGATAAGACTTGGAACGTACCTTTTGAAATAACGACGCGAATATTTGACATCAAGGATAATGCCGGCGGCGTAATTGCTCGACGAACGCTCACGCGCGGGGAGCAGCTTACATATTCATATTTCTATACCAAATTGGCGAGCTGCACGCATAAGACCACTACAGAAGCGGTTTATAATCAAATAGCAAAAGAATTAGGGATAGATCCTACGACGGTATCCGCCGCTGTTACGACGCTGAGCAGGATCGGGCTTTTGTATTGTCCGAAGGACTGGATAGGCGTGAACAGACACAGAGCCGGCAAAGCGGGCTTGAAAAAAGGTTGGAACTGGTTCAGGAAAGAAGCGCGTTACCGCAACCGTAAAAAGAAGTCTTCGGGGAAGAAGGTGCAGGAAGGACAGCCTGCAACGGTTAACCGTGAGAAGTACTATTCGGATCTGCGTGAGACAGCGACACGGAAAGCTTCGGAAGCGCTTGACGTCGCGTTATCATACGAGCAGTATAAAAAGCTCGATGACGAACGTAAAAGCATTTCTACACTGTACAGACGCGCTGTATTCACCAATACTGATTATGCGCAAGAACTTGAAAAAAAGATTAAACAGCTCGATTATAAGAGCCGTACGGTGCTTGAAAACATAGGCATAGCGCCGGACAGCCTCAAGCCTGAATATTACGCACGGTGCAAGATTTGCAAGGATACGGGCTGGAAGAAAGACGGGAAGGCTTGCGGGTGTTTCGGCAGAGGCTCGCCGCCTGAGAGCGACAACAGAACTACCAAGGGAACTGAATATAAAAATTAAAGCGCAGAGAACGGCTGCGCTTATAGCCGTTGATTAAATAGGGAAATTTCAATAGCCGCACGGTTTAACCGGGGCGGTTTTATTATGACTTTTTTTACTGTGGGATTTTGATATATTTATGTGTCATAATCCCTATAATTTGTATCAAAATCCCGCCGCATATATACATATTATAGAATTAAAACAATAAAACAAAAGATACCGCAGCGGCTTTTTCGTTGCCGCTGCCCGGCGGACGCAAGCGTCCGGGTATTCGGTTAGAGCTTGTGCGCCCATGGGGCGCAAGAAAGTTGTATCAAACTTTTTCGGTTTAATCGTCCATTTTTTGGTGACCATTTTATAAATGCGGCGTTGCTTGCGCATTTATCTGAATTTCCAATAAGCGGTTGCTTATTGGAAGCTCCGGCTTGCCCGCTCTTAATATGGGCTGCTTTTTTATTGTCCATTCACAGTCCGAAATATGCACTATGACGGGAACTTAGAGGCGTTAATAAGTCAGTCGTTCCGAAAGAAAACACTGCGCAATGGGCGCGGCGGTTTGTTAATCGTTGAATTGTTGCGCATACTCAAAATATGGCGGCTTATGAAAAAGTATATGTAACAGTTATGTTGCGGGTAGACCGCGACGGATATTCGAAGCCCGTTGCCATTGAGTGGGAGAACGGTATTAAATATGAAATATCTAAAATAACAGACGTGCGGCAAGCTCCGCCGCAACATGTCGGCAGTATGCCGGCAATGCGTTATACTATACTTATTAACGGCTACGTCCGCGAATTGTATCACGAAACTTACTACGGGCGTTGGTTCGTCGAAAAGTTAAAGTGAAGCCTGCATTTGCGGCATTGCGTGAATGCTTTAAAAGAGCACTTTGAAAACTGATATTTAATAAAAGAAACAAGGCATTTTAAAATTGGGACTGTATTGGGACCAGATAAAATTCTGCTTTTTTCAACAAATTAGAATTATTAAAAAAAACTTAAAAAAAGCGGTAAAATCAGCTTAAAATTGCTAATTTACCGCTTTTTTAATGTTTTGGTGCGGATGAAGGGATTTGAACCCCCACGGTCACCCACAGGAACCTGAAACCTGCGCGTCTGCCAGTTCCGCCACATCCGCAAAACATTGTATATTATAATTGACGGAAATGATTTTGTCAAGCTTTACATACGCTTTTAAAAGATTTTATAAAAAAGAGAAACACTATATTTGATAATAATAAAACTTGAAATATTTTATAATTAAGTCTTTAACAGTTATAGTTTTGACGGTAAAAAATATATTTGTCTTTTATTAACAATTTTTATAATTAAGTAACAATAATATTCATTTGTAAAATTTTGCGTTATAAAGGTTGAAACCGTGCCATAAATTTGATATTATTTTATCGATAAATAATTACTTATTAAATTTCAGACTGTTTTGTCAATAATTAAATTGTTAAAGATAAAACGAATCAGGAGGGTACATGGATTTCAAATTTAATTACGGAGTATGCGACAGCGTTGAAAGGCTTGAGCAGGAAATTGCCAGAGTGAGAGCGGCACAGAAAATTTTTGCAACTTATTCGCAAGAACAAGTAGATAAAATTTTCACTGCTTGCGCAATTGCCGCAAATAAGGTGAGAATTCCTCTTGCGAAGCTTGCAGTGCAGGAAACAGGCATGGGCGTAGTGGAAGATAAGGTTATAAAAAATCACTATGCTTCCGAGTATATTTACAATTCTTACAAAAACGTTAAAACTTGCGGTGTGATAGAGGAAAACAAGGCGTACGGTTTAAAGAAAATTGCAGAACCGATTGGTGTTGTCGGCGCCGTAATACCGACGACCAATCCCACTTCAACGGCGATTTTTAAAACGTTAATAAGCCTCAAAACACGTAACGGTTGTATTATAAGCCCGCACCCGCGTGCGAAAAACAGCACAATTTCTGCGGCTAAGGTCATTTACGAAGCGGCAGTGGAAGCCGGCGCGCCCGAAGGGATAATAAGCTGGATAGACGTTCCCACGCTTGAAATGACTAATTTATTAATGAAAGAGGTAGACACGATTCTGGCTACGGGCGGTCCCGGCATGGTGCGCGCGGCGTATTCCAGCGGCAAACCCGCCATAGGTGTCGGTGCGGGAAACACCCCCGCAATTATCGACGAAAGCGCGGATATAAGCCTTGCCGTCAGTTCGGTCATTCATTCCAAGACGTTCGATAACGGTATGATATGCGCATCGGAACAGTCTGTAATAGTTGCCGATAAAATTTATTCAAAAGTCAAAAAAGAGTTTTCGGCAAGGGGATGCTATTTTTTAGACGAGCAAGAGACGGAAAAAGTAAGAAAGACCATTATCATAAACGGTTCGCTCAATGCAAAAATCGTAGGACAGAGTGCGAAAAAAATTGCAGAGCTTTCGGGAATTTCCGTGCCTGATGAAACAAAAATTCTTATAGGTGAAGTGGAATCCGTCGATTTGTCGGAGGAGTTTGCGCACGAAAAGCTTTCGCCCGTACTTGCTATGTACAGGGCGGTAGATTTCAACGACGCGCTGAATAAAGCCGAAACGCTTATCGCGGACGGCGGTTACGGACATACCTCCTCGCTGTATGTAGACGTGACTACAGCGAAGAACAGGATAGACGAGTTTGCCGAAAGAATGAAAACGTGCCGCATCCTCGTCAATACGCCTTCGTCGCAGGGCGGTATAGGCGATTTATATAATTTCAAGCTTATGCCGTCGCTTACGCTGGGTTGCGGCTCTTGGGGCGGAAATTCCGTTTCGGAGAACGTAGGGGTTAAACACTTGATTAATATTAAGACCGTTGCGGAAAGGAGAGAAAATATGCTTTGGTTCAGAGCGCCTCAAAAGGTTTATATAAAGAAGGGTTGCTTGCCGGTTGCCTTGGACGAACTTACGACCGTCATGAATAAGAAAAAAGCGTTTATCGTAACCGACAGTTTCCTTTATAAAAACGGTTTTACCAAATGCATAACTTCTAAGCTTGACGAATTGGGCGTCTCGCATGCTACGTTTTATAATGTAGAGCCGGACCCCACGCTTGCATGCGCGATAGAAGGAGCACGCCAAATGCGCGCATTCGAACCCGACACAATTATCGCCTTGGGCGGCGGCAGCGCTATGGACGCCGCTAAGATAATGTGGGTTTTGTACGAGCATCCGGAAGCGGACTTTATGGATATGGCAATGCGCTTTATGGATATAAGAAAGAGAACCTATACCTTCCCCAAGATGGGCGAAAAGGCGTATTTTATAGCAATTCCCACTTCGGCGGGAACGGGTTCGGAAGTTACACCTTTTGCGGTTATAACCGACGAGAAATCCGGTGTCAAATATCCGCTTGCCGACTACGAGCTTATGCCTAATATGGCGATAATAGATACCGATTTACACATGTCGGCGCCGAAAGGTCTTACGGCGGCCTCTGGTATAGACGCGGTAACGCACGCGCTTGAAGCGTATGCATCCATGCTGGCGACAGATTACACCGACGGACTTGCTTTACAGGCTTTAAAGGTTATTTTCGAATATCTGCCCGCGGCATACGAAAACGGTCAGACCGATGTTGTCGCAAGGGAGAAAATGGCAAACGCCGCTACAATGGCGGGAATGGCGTTTGCAAACGCTTTCCTCGGCGTGTGCCACAGTATGGCTCACAAGCTGGGTGCGTTCCATCATTTGCCCCACGGCATAGCGAATGCGCTTATGATAGACGAGGTAATCAAATTCAATTCGTCGGAAGCACCGTCTAAGATGGGAACTTTCAGTCAGTACGATCACCCCAAAACAAAGCGCAGATATGCCGAAATTGCCGAGTGCTTGAATCTCGGCGGTAAAAATGACGACGACAAGGTTAAAAATCTTATAAAGGCAATAGACGATTTAAAGAAAAAAATAGGCATCAAGAAGACCGTCAAGGACTACGGCATCGACGAACAAGACTACCTTGCAAGGCTTGACGATATGACCGAACAGGCGTTTGACGACCAATGCACGGGCGCTAATCCCAGATATCCGTTGATGAGTGAAATCAAACAGATGTACCTCAACGCATACTACGGTAAATAATAAGGAGGAAAATTAAATGAAGCAGGAAATTTTTTCAAGGGCAGACAAAAATATTTACAGGGACGGCGACAGGCTTGTAAAGGTGTTTGACGCAAATTATTCCAAAGCGGATATTTTGAACGAAGCTTTAAACCATGCCCGTGTTGAGGAAACGGATTTAAACGTTCCCAAAATCAAATCAATCGAAGTCGTGGACGGAAAATGGGCTATAATTTTAGACTACATCGAGGGAAAGACTTTACAGACGCTGATGGACGAATGTCCCGAGAAAGAGGACGAGTATTTAAACCTTTTCGTTGATTTGCAGATGACGGTTTTGTCTAAAAAGGTGCCTATGTTAAACAAGTTGAAAGACAAGTTACAGGCGAGAATTTCAGCGACCAATTCGGTATTGGAAGCGACAACGCGCTACGATTTGCATACACGGCTTGATTCAATGCCCAAGCATACGCATCTTTGCCACGGCGACTTCAATCCCACAAACATAGTAATTAATGCGAACGGCGTTCCCTACGTAATCGACTGGGCGCATGCAACGCAGGGTAATTCTTCGGCTGACGTTGCGCAAAGCTATCTTTTGTTTTACCTTGCCGGTAAAAAAGAGCTTGGCGACAAGTACTTAAAATTGTACTGCAAAAAGAGCGATACGGCTATTCAGTACGTTCAGCGCTGGATACCTATCGTGGCGGCTTCGCGTCTTGCAAAGGCAAAGTCCGATTCGGAGGAAGAAAAGTTTCTGCGCAGTTGGATAGACGTAGTGGATTACGAATAATTAAATAAAGTGAAAAGACCTGTCAAGTGACGGGTCTTTTTCTTGATTTCGGAAGTTTTTGTTGTTATAATAAATTTATGTCAAACGATAAAATATGCTTTACCGCAGTGGAATATCCCGACGATCCGAACGTCGTCGGTTATTACTATTGGTATATATGTAATTTTGCCGACGTAGCGGAGGGTGATAAAGTGGTCGCTCCTTTGGGTAGACATGACAATTTGCAACAGGGAGTTGTAAGGCGCGTGATTTTCGCGGACGAGTCTAATGCTCCGTATCCCGTTCACAGCATAAAATATATAAAAAAATTGATAAAACATAAAAAGGAAGACAATGTTTAAAATAACGGATAAGCGCGTTCTTAACCCTACGGTTACAATGATGGACATTTATGCTCCGCTTGTCGCAAAAAAAGCGCAGGCGGGTCAATTTATCATTCTGCGCGTAGACGGGGACGGAGAAAGAATTCCGCTGACCGTAGCGGGATATGACAGAGATGCGGGAACGGTTAAAATAATATTTCAGACAGTCGGCGCTACGACTATGCTTTTAAACAATAAAAACAAAGGCGATTACATACAGGACTTTGTTGGGCCGCTCGGCTGTCCTACGCGCACGGACGGGATTAAAAAAGTTTGTATAGTCGGCGGTGGGGTAGGGTGCGCCATAGCTTTACCGGTTGCGCAAAAATTTCACGAGCTGGGTTGCGAGGTGCATTCTATAATCGGTTTCAGGAATGAAAGTCTGGTTATTTTGGAGGACGAATTTAAAAGTTGCTCCGACAGGTTGACCGTGATGACCGACGACGGCAGTTACGGTCGCCGCGGGTTGGTTACTGAGCCTCTTAAAGAATTTATAGACAATGGCGAAAATTATGACGAAGTGGTTGCAATAGGTCCGCTTGTTATGATGAAATTCGTGGTTATGACTACCAAGCCTTACGGAATACCGACGACTGTTTCTATGAATCCTATAATGATTGACGGAACGGGTATGTGCGGCGGCTGTCGGCTCAGCGTCGGCGGGAAGACTAAGTTCGCCTGCGTTGACGGTCCTGATTTTGACGGATTCCAAGTCAATTTCGACGAGGCGATTTCCCGCTCCCGCATGTATGCCGAATTTGAAAGAGAGAAACGGGAAGATATGTGTAATCTGTTTAAAAAGGAGATAGAATAATGCCTTTGAAACCCGAAAAACATAAAATGCCCGTTCAGTCCGCGGATGTCCGCGCGCATAATTTCGACGAAGTTGCATTGGGTTATACGGAAGAAATTGCGGTTGCCGAAGCCGACAGATGCTTGAACTGCAAAAACAAACCGTGCGTGCAGGGTTGCCCTGTAAATATTTCCATACCCGATTTTATAACAAAATTAAAACAGAGAGATTTCGAAGGCGCTTACGGGATAATTGCAGGCTCGTCGTCGCTTCCGGCAATTTGCGGCAGAGTATGTCCGCAGGAAACTCAGTGTGAAAGCAAGTGTACGCTTGGAATCAAGTTCGAGCCTGTTGCTATAGGCAGACTGGAACGCTTTGTTGCAGACAGGCACAACACTGTTTCTGACGGAAAAATTCAAAATCCCGAAAGTAACGGCTTTAAAGTGGCGGTTGTCGGCTCCGGTCCTTCGGGTTTGGCGTGCGCTTGCGATCTTGCGCGAAAGGGATATAAAGTCACCGTATTCGAAGCACTGCACGACGTCGGCGGAGTGCTTGTATACGGAATACCTGAGTTTCGTTTGCCGAAGGAAATAGTACGCAAAGAAATAGAAGGTTTAAAGCGTTACGGCGTCGAAATACAAACCAATGTCGTCGTCGGTAAAACAGTAACCGTCGACGAATTGTTCGAAAGCGGTTTTAACGCCGTATTTATAGGCACGGGCGCGGGATTGCCGAAATTTATGGGAATTGCGGGTGAAAGCTTGAAAGGCGTTTATTCCGCAAACGAATTTTTGACCCGCGTAAATCTTATGAAGGCTTACAACGGAAAGTCTCAAACGCCGATAATGCGGGCAAAAAAAGTTGCTGTTGTCGGCGGAGGAAACGTGGCGATGGATGCCGCGCGTACGGCGTTGCGTTTGGGCGCGGAAAAAGTTTATATAATTTACCGCCGTTCTATGCAGGAGCTTCCCGCAAGGAGGGAAGAAGTAGAGCATGCGCAGGAGGAGGGAATCGAGTTTAAAGTTTTAAACAATCCCGTTGCGATAATAGGCTATGAAAATACCGAAGATAAAAACGACCCGCAAAACGGCTTTGTATGTGGTATTAAAGTGGTTAAATGCTGCTTGGGAGAGCCCGACGAAAGGGGAAGACGCCGTCCGGTTGAAATTTCCGGTAGCGAGTACATAATAGATGTCGACTGCGTTATAATGGCGATAGGAACTAGTCCTAATCCCCTTATTAAAAATTCAACGGCCGATCTTGCGGTTAATTCGCATGGCGGAATAGTTGTAGAAGAAGGCAGCGGAAAAACTTCCAAAAAGGGAGTCTATGCTGGCGGCGACGCGGTGACGGGCGCCGCGACCGTTATTTTGGCAATGGGCGCAGGAAAAAACGCGGCGGCGGCTATTGACAAATATTTGAATAATTAGTAAAATATAGCAAAAACTTAAGGTATGGTAACTGTTATTATGGAAGATGTACATCAGGTTTTCGGCTACGCAGAAAGCATAAACGTTTATAACGACGGGAAAAGCGTGACCTATGGCGCAGGCGACAGACAGTATAAGGAAATTATGCGGTGCTGGAACGCTATGATAGAGGGGTCGCATCAAGTGCCTGCTTTCGGTGTCAGTCTTAACGGTATGACGACGGAAGCAATGAAAAAGAATTTATGGGTGGAATTCGATTTCGGTAAAGTGTACGAATGTTGCGGCATGCCGTTTGAAAAGCTTCTTGTTCAGGTGGAAAAAAATTTCAGCGGGTTCAATCTGGTGAGATACATGAGAGAAGCGGGTTATGAAGGCAGGTGTTTTTATTTGGATTTGGTTAATAAAAACATGACGGATCTGTATAATTTATTACAAAATATATCTTAATTTAAGTACTGTGTTACGCATAATTAATAATATTATTTCATTATCGAAAAAAAAGAGCGGTCTTGCGACCGCTCTTTTAAAGCTTTATTGTTTTTTCCCAACAGGCTCCAATAAAGATTTTTTATAAGCCCCTATGGCTTTGCTTAACTGGTCCGGACAAGACGTATTGTTACGGCATTTTATTCCAGCCAGAAGCGTTTCCACCTCGTCAAGGCTTTTACCTTCGACAAGCTTGCTGATACCCTGCAAATTTCCGCTGCATCCGCCTATAAATTTTACTCCGTGAAGTTTATTTTCACCGTCGACCTCAAAAATGATGGTTCTGGAACAGGTGCCGGAAGTGTAGTAAGTAAACATATTTTTTCTCCTAATCGCATAGATTTTCGTATATAACCGAGTAAAGGTCGGCAGCTTTTTCTTCCCATTTTTTGTAGATGGTTTTGGCTGTCTTTTTATCGGGAACGACAAATTTCAATTCCAGCAGAGGCTGTACGGGTGCAAGAATTTTTAACGCAACCGTATAAGTTCCGTCCATATTCTGGTAGTAGTCCGACCTACATTCCTGACGGTTGCGGTATCTTGCGCTGTTTTTTTTGACGAATTGGGAAATTTCTTCCCTGACGCTTTTTGGTATGTTTATGTAGAAATTCGCAAGCGTTTCTCTGCCGTCCGGCGTAATAGTATACAACGTATCTTCGTCTTCGCTGACAATGCAGATAAAATTATCGTCGATAAGTTTATGAATTACGTTGACACAGTCCATGTAGCCCATCCAAGAGTTGGACAAAGAACACATATCCAATATGGTTCTTTCCGACAGAGAGCTTTCCATTTTGTCGAAAACGAAAAGAATTATTAATTTGTTGGTAGAGGTTTCGCCTGTGTTCAACATAAATTACTAAAAAATGCAAAAGTTTTAATCATTATACCTAATATTTCGTTTAAAATCAAGATATTTACCCGAAAAATAATTTAATTTTGAATTTATCTGTGTTATAATCTAAATGATAACTTTTTACAGGTGAAATTATGTTAAGTACCCAAGAGCAGGTTTTTACATTTTTGGAAAAATGTGAGGAGCTGAAAAAATGTAAATTTATAATGGCTACCACAAAAATTAAAGACCTATTAAAATGTATTGTCAACAGTCCCGAGCTTTACAGACTGTTCGACACCGTAACCAAGGACTACGATTACCTTTCTGCAAAATCAAAGTGTTTGGTCAGATCGGGCGACGGATTTTCAGGGAAGAATTACGTGGTTCTCCCGAAAACCGTCGGACAGCGGCTTGCGTTTATTTTCTGCCTTCTTGTGGAATTCGACCGCGATACTTTGAATTTCAACGACTTTTTGCAAATTTATTTTTCGGAAGACGGAAGTTATATTTCAAGTTACCGCGCGTTCTGTAATAAAATAATAGACAGCTTCGAGGAAGTGATTCGTCAGGCGTTCAAAAATCAGTTGGGCTTAGACGAGGACGAAGAAGGCGTTCAACCTGTTATGGAAATTTACGGGGTTAATTCCGAGAGGGCGCGTTTGATTACCGATATTTCTTTGGCGATCGAGGGCGAAAAGCAGTTTATCAGCAGAAGCAGTATGCCCAAAGAAGATAAGGAAGGCGCATACAGAATGTTATCGGAATTATTGAGCGCCGTGAGAAGCGGGAACGAAAAGCTTATAGACGCTTTGGTTTGCGGCTACAACTATTGCGCATTGTACAACCGATGCGTAAGCGACGGAATAGCACCTCTGATTCAGGCTCTTTCCGAATATGAAGATACATTATGAAGCTGTTTGAAAAAAAATTAAATTCGCGTACGGTTTTTGACGGTAAAATTTTAAAGTTGCAGGTTGACGACGTTGAGCTTCCCGACGGAAATAAGTCCGTGCGCGAGTGCGTGCGCCACAGCGGCGGTGCCGCGGTATTGCTTGTAAACGAAAATAAAGTTTTGCTTGTAAAGCAATTCCGCTATCTTTACGGTAAAGCCGTATACGAAATCCCCGCAGGCAAACTTAACGCCTGTGAAAAACCTTCGGTTGCCGCTGCGAGAGAGTTGGAGGAGGAAACGGGTTACAGGGCGGATTTAAAACCGTTTTTAAAGCTTTATCCGTCGCCCGGATATACCGACGAAGTAATCAATGTTTTTTACGCGGAAAAATTTTCGTTCGTCGGACAGAGGTTGGACGACGGCGAGTTTTTGAACTGCGAATTTGTGCCGCTTGACGAAGTGGAGGTAATGATAGAGAGTAACGAAATTTGCGACGCCAAGACTGTCGCCGCAATTTATAAATTTTTAAGCGTGAAAAACAGTTTATGATTGAAAACTCATCGCCGGAAAAAAGCAAAATAGACAGGGCTTTGAATTTAACAGTCGCTGTAATAAGCAGTATATTGATTTTAGCCGAAATTGTCTTGCTTATCGTTTTCTTTTCGGAAAAGGCATTGCTCGGCAGTGACTGGACGAATGTGGGCATGGTAATGATATCGGAATTTTTAGCCGTTCCGTTGGTTTCTGCTATGCCTGTGTGGTTGATTGTATCTGTGAGAAAGGGTAGAAGCTTCGTTTCTATAATTTTATATATCTTAGCTTTGATTTTATTTGTTATTTGTTTAATATGCGGCTGGTTCTGCAATTGAAAAAGTAAAAGGGGTTGCCTCAGGCAACCCCTCTGTTTTTAGGTGTTTAGTTACAACCGCAACCGCAACCGCAGCTTCCGCCGTTGCCGCATAACAGATTGGACAGCGTACCGTTTCTCCACATGCTGTAAATTAAAGCGATAAGTATGGGAGTACAGCTTCCGCTGAGTACGTTGGCAAGACCGTCACCGCTGCAACTTGCTGCAAGAAGTAAAAGGATGAGTATCCAAAGGCAGCTGTTTGTGCCGCCGCACTGCGAAAAAATGTTCATATATTTCCTCCTGTAAAATTAGCTGCAGGGCGGTATGTAAATTTTTTGTGCCCTTGCAGTTTCCGTATTATAACGTATATTAAATAATATTAAAATTCCGCTAAAAATGTTACTTTTATATTATTCGCTTGCATAAATTTTAAGCGGATGCTATAATAATTTTTAAGACATGAATACTTTCGGCGGATATATTCAATCCGACCGTATAATAAGTATAATAATTTTTTTGCGGATACCCGTAAAGGGATCCGACGGAGGTTTCCTATGGAAAGGAAAAAGAATAATTTCTTTTCCGCAAGAAACATAGCTTATCTTGCGGTTTTGACGGCTCTTGTCATCGTACTTCAACTGTGGGGAAGTACAATCCCTGTCGGGGCGGGCGGACTTAATTTAAGCTTCGTTCTCGTTCCTCTGACGTTGGGGGCGATAATGCTCGGACCCTGGGCGGGCTTGATTTTGGGGTTTGTTTTCGGTTTCGTGGTGCTTATGACCGGCGTAACCGGCGCTAACTTTTTTACATCGTACGTTCTGAACGACAGTCCGTTTTTCACTGTGGTAACCGTTTTGCTTAAAGGCATGGCGGCGGGATTTATAGCGGGCGTGCTCAATAACGTCATAAAAAAGAAAAACAAGTATGTTGCGGTTTTTGTAGCCGCCGCCGCGGTTCCGCTGATAAATACATCGCTGTTTGTTTTGGGCGCCCTCTGTATGAGCGGCAGTTTGAATGCTTTTGTAAATTCTTATATGCCGGATTTTGCGGGTCGCAATATCATGTATATTATAATTGTAGGACTTGTAACGGTAAATTTCTTTATAGAGCTTGCGATAAATATGGTATGCGCTCCGGCGCTTTATATCGTAAATACGGTTGTGGAAAAACGTATCGTCAGGAAGTATAATAAGCATCCCGAAGGCGAAAACAGCGTTAAGGAAAAAGAGGAATCGTAAATATGATAATTTGCATGGACGTCGGCAATACAAACATTAA
Organism: uncultured Clostridia bacterium; assembly: GCA_947053655.1. GTDB lineage: Bacteria > Bacillota > Clostridia > Christensenellales > Borkfalkiaceae > Coproplasma. The sequence continues at coordinate 76,541 of CAMRTO010000001.1, read as the reverse complement.
ATATGCCGTATTCGACGGCGATAAACTTGTATTGAGCTTCCGCGTAGCAACCGAGCCCAAAAAGACCTCCGACGAGTACGGCGGTCAGCTTATAAGTATTTTAAACAATCACGGAGTAACGGCTGACGCGGTTACCGGCGGAATTATTTCGTCGGTTGTTCCACAGATGGATTATACGCTTGAAAGAACTTGCCGCACTTATCTCGATATCGTGCCCTTGATGCTTGCCCCCGGATTAAAAACGGGCATGAATTTGCGCGTCGATAACGCCAAGGAGGTCGGCGCCGACAGAGTCGTCAATAACGTGTCGGCAGTTAAAAAATACGGTTTTCCTTTGATAATAATCGATTTCGGCACAGCTACGACTTTCAACGTTATAGATGCGAAGGGTGAATTTATCGGCGGTGTAATAGCTCCCGGGATTAAAGGCTCGCTTGACAGTCTTGTAAACGGTACGGCTAAGCTGCCGAGGGTGGAAATAGAGCGCCCGCAGTCGGTTATAGGCAAAAACACCGTCACAAACATGCAGTCGGGTATAGTTTTCGGTTTTGCCGGACTTGTTGAGTACATTGTCAAAAAAATCAAGCGCGAAATGAAATGCGACAATGCAAAAACAGTGGCTACGGGCGGCTTTTCCGAAGTAATTGCAAAAGAAGTAAGTTGTATAGACGTTGTGGATAAGCTTCTTACGCTGGAAGGATTAAAATATTTATACGATTTAAATAATGCGGAGAAATAAGTAATGAAAAAGGTCGGTATAGCGATACTCGGTTTAGGCGTTGTCGGTAGCGGAACGTATAAAATTCTGACGGAGCACAGAGATTTTTATAAGCAGGTCCACGGCATAGATTTTAAGGTTGAAAACGTGCTTGAAAGAAACAGAGAGCGCGCATTGTCTTTGGGGGTTGCCGCAGAAAATATAGCTTCAAATATAGCGGAAATTTGTTCCAATTCCGAAGTCGATATCGTCGTTGAGGTTATGGGCGGAGTAGAACCGGCTAAATCGTTCGTGCTTGCCGCGCTTAACGCAGGGAAATCGGTTGTAACGTCAAATAAAGAGCTTTTCTGTAAATACAGTCACGAGCTTGAAAAGGCCGCCAAAAAGAACAATTGCGGCTTGTTTTTCGAGGCGAGCTGCGTCGGCGGCGTACCGGTTATCAGAACTTTGCTGGACAATCTGCAAGGCAATAAAATAACTTCCATGATAGGAATTATTAACGGTACGACCAACTACATTCTGACAAAAATGTCGGATTGCGGCGCTTCGTACGAAAAAGTTCTTGAAGAAGCGCAGTCGTTGGGGTATGCCGAAGCGGACCCCACGGCGGACGTTGAGGGGTTTGACGCGGCGTATAAACTTTCTATTCTTTCCAGTCTTGCTTTTCATACCAAAATTCCTTTTTCGAAAGTTTACAGAGAGGGTATAACGGCTATCGACCCGTGCGATATCGAATACGGTAAGAAGCTGGGTTACGTCATGAAATTGCTTGCTGTCGGGAAAAATTCCGACAGCGGAATAGAAGTAAGGGTACACCCTGCGTTTGTAAATTCGTCGCACCCTTTGGCGGCTGTGAACGACAGCTTTAACGCCGTTTATGTAACCGGCGACAGCGTGGGGGATATAATGCTTTACGGAAGGGGCGCAGGCGCTCTGCCTACGGGAAGTGCGATTGTCGGGGATATTATATACTGCGCCACACATGATAATTTCAATTATTCTACTTTTAATAATACGGCCGACGCCGACCCCGCCACGAAATTTTTGACCAATTACGAAAGCGCATATTATTTGCGGCTTGACGTGGACGACAAGGCGGGCGTTCTGTCAAAAGTGACCTCCGTTTTAAGTAAGCACGGCATAAGCGTTGCGCGTGTTATACAGGAAAAGCAAAATGAAGGTTCGGGCGTCAGTCTCATTCTTATAACCCACTGCACGCATGAGAAAAATACCGATAAAGCGGTACAGGAAATAAATAAAAACGGCGGTTTCGCAAAAGTCGTTTCCGTCATAAGGGTGGTTTAAAATTTTACGGCGGGGCTTCGCTCTGCCGTACTTTAATTATGAAGTGTTTGATTGTTGTAAATGCATATATAAGGAACAAATCCCAGATAATGCAGGCGGAAAGGCTTGCGGACGAGCTTAAACTTCTCGGATTTTATTGCGATATACGTAAAAATTTCAATCTTTCGTTTTTATCTAACGGCGAAACAAAAAAAACGGATTACGGTTGCTGTGTTTTTTTGGATAAAGACATTTCGGTTGCCCGCATGCTTGAAAAAAGCGGATTAAGACTTTTCAACAGTGCGGCATCAATAAAAAAATGCGACGATAAATTGCTTACGCATGTGGAGCTTGCCGACTGCGGTATTCCAATGCCGGACAGTATCTACGCGCCGCTGTGCTATTATGAAGACGCGGAAGTAAACCGTTCGTTTTTGGATAATGCGGCCGAAAAGCTGAGCTTTCCGCTTGTGGCTAAGAAATGCTTCGGGTCTTGCGGTGCGGGAGTATTTCTGATAAAAAATCATGACGAACTGTACGGTTTTGAAAAATCAAATATAACAGCTTCGCATTTTTATCAGAAATTTATCGGTAACGGAGGGGAGGATATACGCGTAATAGTAATAGGCGGAAAATTTGTCTGCTCGATGAAGCGTAAAAACGCCGAAGATTTCCGCTCTAACGTGGAACTTGGCGGCCACGGAGAGGTTTATTCTCCCGACAGTAAGCTTATTGCTTTATGCGAAAAAGTTGCCTATATTTTACAGCTTGATTATTGCGGAATCGATATATTGACAGACGCGCAGGGCAACAGATATGTTTGCGAAGTAAATTCAAACGCCTTCTTTGCCGAGGCGGAGAGAGTGTGCGGGGTAAATATAGCGCGCAAATATGCCGAGTGGATTGCAGCCTGTATATCGTCACGGTAAAAACTTAATAAATGCTTATAAAAAAATAAGGACGTAAATTGAACATATCAATTTACGTCCTTATTGGCGCAGAGAAGAGGATTTGAACCTCCGGACGGGTATTAGCCGTCACACGATTTCCAATCGTGCGCCTTAAACCGCTCAGCCATCTCTGCGTGAATAACGGCTATATTTTAACATTTCTTTTTGTAAAAAGCAATTAAAACATGGGCAAATTTGTTTTTTTGATTAAAATTTAAAATAATTTGCAAAAAAATCAGCCGACGGATATTTCCGCCGGCTTTTAGAATATAAAATTAATTTACGTGTTAATTTGTTTTATTGTCAAAGTTGTGTTAACTCCGCTGCCGAGAGTAACGCCTACGGCGAGCAATGCCGAAAGAGCCATGTCTATAACATCGCCTGCGTTAAGGTCGATTATAATACTACCGTTATAAATAGACCCTACCCCAACCGACAATGCGCGTGAAATTGTAGCGTCGGGAATGGCTGTGCCGTTTCTGCGTACGGACATTGTTACCGTTGTGCCGAGAGCGGCTGAAATATTGGTGAAGTAGTTAATTTCGTAAACGCCCGCGACTGGAGCCGTAATACTGTTTGCGGGAGTATACGTCACATTTTGTGAGGGCATGTTTGAAGGAAGGGGTAATTGCGTAGTTCCGCCTAAAGTAAGATTTATTGTCTGCGGAGTGTTGTTGTATAAGCCGCCGTATGCGTTTAAATTTGCGGTACCATCTGCACCCGTGGGACCGGTAGGTCCGGTTGCACCGTCGGCACCCGTGGCACCGGTTGCGCCCGTAGGACCGATAGCACCATCTGCACCCGTGGCACCGGTAGGGCCGGTTGCACCGTCAGCACCTGTTGCACCCGTGGGACCGATAGGACCGGTTGCACCGTCAGCGCCTGTTGCTCCCGTAGGACCTATTGGACCGGAAACACCGTCGGCACCGGTTGCGCCCGTAGGGCCGATAGCGCCGTCTGCGCCAGTTGCGCCCGTAGGACCAGTAGGACCTGTAACGCCGTCTGCACCCGTGGCACCCGTGGGACCGGTAGGTCCGGTTGCACCGTCGGCACCCGTGGCACCGGTTGCGCCCGTAGGACCGATAGCACCATCTGCACCCGTGGCACCGGTAGGGCCGGTTGCACCGTCAGCACCTGTTGCACCCGTGGGACCGATAGGACCGGTTGCACCGTCAGCGCCCGTGGCTCCCGTAGGGCCTATGGGACCGGAAATGCCGTCGGCACCTGTTGCGCCAGTGGGACCGGTAGGACCTGTTGCACCATCTGCACCCGTGGCACCTGTAGCTCCTGTAGGACCGGTTGTACCGTCAGCGCCTGTTGCGCCTGTAGGGCCTATGGGACCGGAAATGCCGTCGGCACCTGTTGCGCCAGTGGGACCGGTAGGACCTGTTGCACCATCTGCACCCGTGGCACCTGTAGCTCCTGTAGGACCGGTTGCACCGTCAGCGCCCGTGGCTCCCGTAGGACCTATTGGACCGGAAATGCCGTCGGCACCTGTTGCACCCGTAGGACCGGTAGGACCTGTAACGCCGTTAATACCCGTGGGACCTGTAGGGCCGGTTATACCAGTCGCGCCTGTAACGCCGGTTGCACCCGTAGGGCCGGTAGGGCCTGTGACTCCGCGGGGGCCTGTCGGACCGGTGGGACCTGTAGGGCCGATGGCCGTATCGTAATGGATTACGTTATATATTTTCCGTATGCAAGTGCAAGGGCAATGTCCGCATACGTTACAACGATTTTCAAATATCATTAATTTTCCTCCCGAATTAAGCAGGCCTGAAACAGCCTGCTTTTTTCGCAAAATAAAGAAATTGCATGTTAAATGCAATTCTATAATAAATAATATAAGTTTTAAGTTTTTTTTGTTACTTTTTATGAATCAGAATATAAAAATATAGCTTTTTATATTGACATATTCTGTTACACATGATAAAATAACAGTTGTTATTAATAAAAGCGAATTAAAAATATGCCTGCAAAAAAGTTGATTACCAGACAAAAAATAATCGATACCGCATTTCAAATTGTTCAAAGGGACGGAATGGACTCTTTGAATATGCGAAATCTTGCAAAAATGTGCAATTGTTCCACTCAGCCCATTTATCTTTCTTTTAAAAACGCAGAGGAACTTAAAAGTGCGTTGGAAAGAAAAATTGCAGAGGAATTTGAAAATTTCATTAATATTCAAATTTCCGCAGGTGAATTTCCGGAATATAAAGCAATAGGCATGGGGTATATCAAATTTGCTGCCGAACAGCCCGAGCTGTTCAAATATCTTTTTATGCGTAAACGCGGAAACGAAGGTTACGGAAATGAAAGCTTCGACAAGGCAACATTCAGTATTATGAAAAATTACGGGCTATACAAAAATGACGCGGCAAAGCTACATGTGGAGATGTGGGTGTTCATTCACGGTATCGCCACAATGTTTGTAACAGGGTATCTTAACTGGGATTGGCAAACGGTTAGCGAGATGGTCAGTGATGTTTTCAAAGGGCTTACGGCAAAAAACGGAGGAAGTAAATGATAATAGAAATAGAAAATTTGGTAAAATCGTTTAAAGAAGTTAAGGCGGTAAACGATATTTCTTTTAGCGTCAGAGAGGGCGAGCTGTTTGCTTTTTTGGGCGTTAACGGCGCGGGAAAATCCACAACAATAAACATCATCAGCGGCACGCTAAAAAGGGATAGCGGCAGGGTCGCCGTTTGCGGTTACGACTTGGATACAAACGCGGAAAAAATCAAAAACAAACTGGGCATCGTTTTTCAAAATTCTGTCCTGGATAAAAAATTGACCGTATATGAAAATTTGAAATACAGAGCTAATTTATACGGGATTTTCGGGAAGGATTTCAAAAACAACCTTGAAGAAATGACCGAGCTTTTGGACTTGAAAGAAATTTTGAAGCGTCCCTTGAATAAACTTTCGGGCGGACAAAAACGGAGAATAGATATTGCGCGCGCGCTTTTACATAAACCTAAGCTTCTTATTCTGGACGAGCCCACTACGGGGCTTGACCCTAAAACCAGAATAACCGTATGGGAAATTATTGAAAAATTGCGCAAAGAGAGCGGACTTACGGTTTTTCTCACTACGCATTACATGGAAGAAGCTGCGGACTCCGATTATGTGGTAATTATCGACGCAGGTAAAATTGCCGCCGAAGGAACGCCGCACATACTGAAAAACACTTATGCCAGTGACTTTATCAAATTTTACAACAGACGTGAAGAAGCGGAAAAATATTTCGGTAAATTGGGTTATAAGTTTAAAACTGAGCGCGATTATACCGAGGTGGAGCTGAAAAGCACTTCGGAAGCGTCCGTATTTTTCAAGGAAAAGCCGGAGCTGTTCGACGATTTCGAAATTTTGAAAGGCAATATGGACAACGTATTTTTGAAAGTAACCGGCAAGGATTTAAAGGGGGTATAAAATGACGGAAATTAAAAAGCTTATTTCTTTGGTGGGCAGAAACACAAAGTGCTATTTTAAGGATAAATTGACTTTTTTTATGTCCCTGATAACTCCGCTGATATTGTTGATTCTGTTTGTCACTTTTTTGCGGAACGTGTATTTGGACGTATTTAAATCCGCGTTACCCGAAGGTTTTACCGTGAACGGAAGGATACTCGAAGGTATAGCCGGCGCATGGCTTATGTCGTCGATTTTAAGCGTAAGCTCGGTTACCGTTGCGTTCTGCTCTAACGTAATAATGGTAGAGGATAAAATAAATAAAACAATTACCGATTTTCAAGTTTCACCAGTAAAAAGCACAACGGTATCGATTTCATATTTTCTGTCAAATTTCTTTGTGACGTTTTTGGTCATGATGTGCGTTATGGTGATAGGTCATATTTATCTTGCCGCCGTCGGTTGGTATATTAATGTAGGCGACGTGTTTATGATAATTATCGACTGTATTTGCGGAATACTTTTCGGTACGTTGCTCGCGGGGATAGTCGAAAGTTTCGTTTCTACGCAAGGGGCGCTTTCGGCAGTGGCAACATTGGTTTCTTCTATGTACGGATTTATTTGCGGAGCATATATGCCTATTTCGAGTTTTGGCAAGGGATTGCAAAACATATTGGGATTATTGCCCGGAACTTACGGCGTTGGCATTTTGCGTAACCATTACATGAACGGTTATTTGGACGCGCTTACAAAAGCGGGGCTTCCGGACGACTCGATAAGCGTAATACGTAAATCCTTCGACGCGGACCTAACGGTATTCGGAAGCAGGATTCCGTTAGGTGCGATGTACGGGATACTTTTGGGTGCGTGCGTTGTATTGCTTGCATGCTATATCGCAATAGTTTTAATAAAAAACAAAAAAAGCAAGTAAGCTTACAATTTACGTTTATGCCAGCAAAGGATTTTTCAATCCGAAGCTTGATTTCCTTGATAAATCCTAATAAAACATGCTATAATCAAAGAAAAATTTAAAGGAATTGATTTATGTTACAGGACAGGTTAAAAAAATATGCCGAACTTATAGTTAAGTGCGGCTTGAACGTACAAAACGGACAGGAAGTAATAATAAGATGCGGACTCGACCAGCCCGATTTCGTCGCCATGTGCGTTGAAGAATGTTACAAGTGCGGCGCGGAGCGGGTAAAAGTCGAGTGGTCGTATATGCCTGTTGCGAAACTGAATTACAACTATAAATCGCTGGAAACGCTTTCGGATTTTACGGCAGTCGAAAAAGCCGAATGGGAGAGAAAAGTTGATAAGTTGAGCTGTCTGCTCTGGCTTGATTCGGACGATCCCGACGGACTGAACGGAACCGACAGCGACAAAATTGCAAAAGCCAATCAGGCGAGATATCCGTTTATCAAACCTTACCGCGACGCTTTGGAAAATAAATATCAGTGGTGTATAGCCGCGGTCCCCGGCAAAGAATGGGCAAAAAAGATTTATCCCGAACTTTCTTCCGAACAGGCTGTTGAAAAACTTTGGGAGGATATTCTGAATTGCTCGCGCATAGACGGTAATCCTATTAAAGCATGGGAAAATCATAATAAATCTCTTGCGGAACGCTGCAAATTTTTAAACGAATACAGATTCGATAAACTCGTTTATAAAAGCTCTAACGGAACGGATTTTACGGTCGGACTCAATCCGCGCGGACTGTTTTTGGGCGGCGGAGAAACTACTCTCGGCAGTAATATTTATTTTAATCCCAATATACCCAGCGAGGAAATTTTTACCACACCCATGCGCGGATGTGCGGACGGTAAGGTCGTTGCGACAAAGCCGCTTTCATATCAAGGCAAGCTGATTGAAAATTTTTGGCTGAGATTCGAAAACGGTAAAGTTGTAGAGGTATATGCTGAAAAGAATCAGGCTTTGCTTGAGAAGATGGTTTCGATGGACGAAGGAGCGGCTTATCTCGGCGAGTGTGCATTGATTGCCTATGATTCGCCAATCAACAATACGGGTATATTGTTTTATAACACGCTTTTCGACGAGAACGCAAGCTGTCACCTCGCACTCGGCAGGGGGTTCAATAACTGCATTGAAAATTTTGAAAAATACTCTGTTGAAGAATTCGAAAAACTCGGTGTAAACAATTCCATGATACATGTCGATTTTATGATAGGCAGTAAGGATATGTCTATAACTGGCGTTACAAAGGACGGAAAGTCTGTCAGCATCTTTAAAGACGGTAATTGGGCGATTTAAACTGAAAACAACAAAAAAACCGCCTTAAACGGCGGTTTTTGTTTGTTAATTATGTATTATGCCTGACATAAACAGTTCAGATGATCTGCAAAACGTAAAATTTCAGGTACTGGGTTTCGTCTGCACATAAAAGCGCGGGGTGGTCCGGCGCCTGAGTTTTTATTTCCACGCTTCTTACAAATTTACCGCTTTCCCTCGCCGCCTCCGCCAGCATCTTCTCGAAAAGCGTAGCGGTCATATAGTGCGAACATGAGCACGTTATCAAAAAGCCGCCGCTTTTGATTATCTTCATTGCGAGGATGTTTATATCTTTGTAACCTCTGTAAGCGTCTTTAACTTCGTTGGCGATTTTACAGAATGCGGGAGGGTCCAGTATAACCGTGTCGAACTCGATGCCGCTTTTTTTGAATTTTCTCAGCTCGTCGAAAACGTCTCCGCACAGCGTTTGAATATTAGTGAATTTATTGAGCGCGGCATTGTCGCGCACGTTTTTGAGTGCAAGCTCGGAAATGTCGCAAGCGGTCACGCAGTCGGCTACGGTTGCCGCGTTCAGCGTAAAACCGCCGCTGTTGCAAAAACAATCCAATATTTGACCGTGACAGTATTTTCTTGCGGCAAAGCGGTTTTCTTTTTGGTCAAGGAAATAGCCCGTCTTCTGACCGTTTTTTACGTCAACCAACATATATATTCCGTTCTCGCAAATTTTAACGTAGTCGGGAATTTCTCCGTATAAAACTTGCTTAATTTCGGGCAAGCCTTCTTTTTTTCTGACGGACACGTCGCTTCTTTCGTAAATACCTTTCGGCGAAAACAGTTTTACAAGGCAGTCGCAGATAGTTTGTTTTTTTAAATCGATGCCGAGGGAGAGACACTGCATTACCAAGATATCGCCGTATTTGTCTATGATTAACGCGGGCAGATTGTCGGCTTCCGCAAATACCATACGGTAACAGTCGGAATATCCCAATCTCAAACGGTAGTCGTTTGCTTTTTTTATTTTATCGAGATAAAAGTTTTCGTCGTCGGCTTCCTGCGTTCTTATAAAAATTCTGACAAGAATTTTAGATAAGTGATTGATATAACCTTTCCCGATATATCTTCCGTCGAAAGAATATACCGTTGCGAGGGACCCGTTCGCGCCTTTACCTTCTATGCGGGCGACTTCGTTCGCGTACACCCAACTGTGACCTGCGATAATACGTTTTTCTTCGTTTTTTTTGAGATAAACACTGTAAGACATATTTTTTCCTCTTAAACACTATATCAAAAATACATATTAATTGCAAATGCTTTAAATATAAATTGCTTTTTAACGGCAATAATGTTAAAATACCGTTATGCGCAAGCTTATTAAATATTTAAAGCATTATAAACTGCAAAGTATTCTTGCGCCGCTTTTCAAGCTTTTGGAAGCGGCGTTTGAATTGATTGTGCCGCTCATTGTTTCCGCCGTTATCGATAAAGGTATAAACGGAGGCGAGGGCTGGCAGTATATTGTCAAAATGTGTCTTATACTTGTCGCCTTGGGCGTGGTGGGACTGGTATGCGCCGTTGCCGCGCAATATTTTGCCGCACGCGCCGCCGTCGGTTTTTCAAAGGAATTGAGGCACGACTTGTTCGATAAGGTTCAAAAGCTTTCCTATCGCCAGATGGACGCGTTGGGAACGGGAAAGATGATAACTCGCATGACCAGCGACGTGAATCAGGTGCAGAACGGCGTTAATATGGTATTAAGGCTGTTTATGCGTTCTCCGTTTATAGTTTTCGGCGCAATGATTATGGCTTTCGTTATCAATACTGTCGCGGGCGGGGTTTTCGCAATTTCTATCGCCGTTTTGTGCGTAGTCGTTTTCGGGATAATGCTTATAAGCATCCCGCTTTACAAAAAAGTACAAAATAATTTGGATAAAGTTACGGTTTCCACAAGGGAGACGCTCACCGGTGTGCGCGTAATAAGGGCGTTCTGTAAAGAAGACGACGAAGTATCTAAGTATAAAGCCCGTAATAATGCGCTCACGAAATCCCAGATTTTTGTGGGTAGAATTTCTGCTTTAATGAATCCGCTCACCTACGTTATAATTAATGCCGCGATAATTTTATTGCTTTATGTTGGTGCAATAAAAGTCGACGGGGGCGCACTTTCGCAGGGTAACGTCGTTGCGCTGTATAATTATATGGGGCAGATTCTTATAGAGCTTATAAAGCTTGCCAACCTTATTATTACCGTTACAAAGTCTTTCGCTTGCGCCGGCAGGGTAAATGAAATATTGGATATGCCCATAGAGATAAGCATTGCCGATTGTAACGGTGAAGCAAAGCATAGCGGACACTTTATCGAATTCGAAAATGTTTGCGTCAATTACGGTAACGCAGCTATCGACGCGCTGAGTAATATTTCTTTTACCGTCGAAAAAGGTCAGACTGTAGGCATAATAGGTGGAACCGGCGCGGGTAAGACCACGCTTGTCAATTTGTTGCCGAAATTTTACGAGGCTAAATCGGGAAATATTTTTATCAACGGCAAAAATATTAAAGATATAGACGGTAAAAATTTGCGAAAGGTAAGCGGTATTGTTCCTCAAAAAGCCGTACTGTTTTACGGCAGCATACGTGAAAATATAAAATGGGGAAATGACAGCGCTTCGGACGAAGATATAATGTCCGCGGTAAACTGCGCCCAGGCGGCAGACGTCATTAATTCCAAGGATAAAGGTCTCGACGAAATTGTCGAGCAGGGCGGCAAAAACTTTTCCGGCGGTCAGCGCCAAAGGCTGACAATAGCAAGGGCTTTGGTTAAAAAGCCGGAGATTTTGATTCTCGACGACAGCGCTTCGGCGTTAGATTACGCAACCGACGCAAATCTGAGAAAGGCTATTAAAAACCTCGACTATTCTCCGACGGTGTTTATAGTTTCGCAGAGAACTTCTTCGATAATGAACGCCGATAAAATTATTGTGTTGGACGGAGGAAAGCTGGCAGGGGTGGGCACGCACGACGAGCTGTTGAAGTCCTGCGAGGTATATAAAGAAATTCATAATTCACAATTTGAAAAGGTCGGTGCATAGATATGGCAGTTAAACGTAAAAGCGTATTAAAACGCGTGTTGAAGCAGCTCGGACCATACAAATTTTATATCGTACTGTCCTTGCTTTTTGCCTTGGTTGCCGTTGCGGGAACGCTTGCAACCCCGATATTTTTCGGACAGATTATAAACTTAATAGTCTCTAAGGGTAACGTCGACTTCGCTTCGATATTCGAAAAATTCATAATAATTGCGGCATGTATAGCTCTGACAGGCGTATCGCAATGGGTAATGAACGTAATCAATAACCGTATAACATACAGCGTGGTTCGGGACGTGCGTAAAGAGGCTTTTTTGCATATACAGTCTTTACCGCTTAAATTTATCGACGGGCATGCTTACGGAGATATCGTCAGTCGCAACATTGCGGACGTCGACCAGTTTGCGGACGGTCTGCTTATGGGTTTCACCCAGTTATTTACCGGCGTTTTAACTATTTTAGGCACGCTGGTTATGATGTTTTTGATTAACTGGGTTATCGCGCTTATTGTGTTTGTGCTGACGCCGCTGTCGTTATTCGTTGCGAAATTCATCGCATCCAAAACATATTCTTTGTTCCGCAGGACTACGGAAATACGCGGAGAACAGACTGCGTTTATAGACGAAATGGTCGGAAACTTAAAAGTAGTGCAGGCGTTCAATCACGAGAATGAAAATCTTGATAAATTCGACGAGGTGAACGAAAGACTGACAAAGGCGTCCTTAAAGTCGATTTTTTATTCTTCGCTGACAAACCCCAGCACAAGGTTTGTCAATGCCGTGGTTTATGCGGCCGTTGCGCTTTCGGGCGCATTGATGTTGGTTTTTCATACTCCGTTGCCCTTTATCTTCGACGTGGGGCTTTTGACCAGTTTGCTTTCCTATGCCAACCAGTACACAAAGCCGTTCAATGAAATTTCAGGTGTTATAACCGAGTTGCAGAATGCCGTTGCCTGTGCGGGAAGAATTTACGAGCTTATCGACGAGCCTCCCCAAACGCCCGACGCCGTCGATGCCGTTACGGCGGAAAACGTTAAAGGAAACGTCGGTTTCGACAGTGTGTATTTTTCATATACAGCGGATAAAAAATTAATCGAAAACCTTAATGTTGCGGTCAAAGCGGGGCAGAGGGTGGCTATCGTCGGACCGACGGGCTGCGGCAAAACTACTTTGATAAATTTATTAATGCGTTTTTATGACGTGAACGGCGGAGCAATTACTGTTGACGGAAATAACGTTACTAATGTAACACGGAAATCTTTACGCCGAAACTACGGCATGGTGTTGCAGGATACCTGGTTGAAAAGCGGCACGGTAAAAGAAAATATAGCTTTCGGCAAGCCTGACGCCACCGACGAAGAAATTATTTCCGCCGCAAAGGATTCGCATGCGCATAATTTTATAATGCAACTGCCCGAAGGCTACGACACGGTTATCGGCGAGGACGGCGGCGCGCTGTCGCAGGGGCAGAAACAGCTTTTATGTATTGCGCGCATTATGCTTTGTTTGCCGCCCATTCTTATACTTGACGAAGCAACATCTTCTATAGATACGCGTACAGAGCAGAAAATACAGCAGGCTTTTTCGCGCCTTATGTCGGGCAGAACAAGCTTTATCGTTGCGCACAGGCTGTCCACGATTAAAGAGGCGGATATGATTCTTGTTATGAAAGACGGAAATATTATCGAGCAGGGCACTCATAACGAACTTTTAAAAATGAACGGCTTCTACACAAATCTTTACAACAGCCAGTTTGCGGTGTAATAATGCGATTCGGTACAGAATTCAAAGAGCGCTCGGGATGGCGCTACTTAGAAACGTTTGCCGGACTCTTTTGGTTGTTGGCGCTTCCTGCGGTTGTCGTGATAATGATAATCAAAATCGTTTATTCTCAATTCAGCGGGAGAGAAATCGTATGCTTGGTTTTTGCCTTTATTGCAATAGCATTGCTTGAATTAGCCGCCGTAAAAATTTTTTCCGAGGGGCTATACGGTTTTTACCGTCATAATAAGACGGCTATTATAATTTATGACGACTGCGTCGAAATTTTTTTCAGCAGAAAGAAATTTAAAACGGATTCGCGAATTATTAACTTTAACGACATTCGCAATTTTTATTTCGTTTCCGGACGGAAGTCAAAACCGAATTGTTACGGTACGATTTTTTTCGATATTGCAGATGAAAAGAAATATTTCAGTGCTACGATATACGATGCGGAAACCGCGGCTGAACTGATTTTGGAAAAACTCGATTTTGACCAAATAGATCACAGAAACAATGAAGTTGAAAAATTATAAATTATTTTTGGAGAAAATATGTTACAGGTAAACAATGTATCACTGCAATACGGCAGTAAAAAACTTTTCGAGGACGTTAACCTCAAATTCACCAAGGGCAATTGCTACGGAATTATAGGCGCGAACGGCGCGGGTAAGTCTACGTTTTTAAAGGTTTTAAGCGGAGAGGTAGAGCCCAATAAAGGCGATGTATCTTTGGATAAAACCGAAAGAATGTCGGTTTTGCAACAGAATCAGAACGCTTACGACAACGTTACCGTATTGCGCGCGGTTATGTTGGGGCATAAACGTCTGATTGATATAATGGACGAAAAGGACGCCCTTTACGCCAAAGCGGATTTTTCGGAAGAAGACGGTATCCGCGCAAGCGAGCTTGAAAGCGAGTTTGCCGAACTCGGCGGATGGGAGGCGGAATACGAAGCCCAAACGCTTTTGAACGCGCTTGACGTGACGGAAGAATATCACAACGCTTTAATGTCGGAAATGGACGCCAAACGCAAGGTCAAAATACTGCTTGCACAGGCGCTTTTCGGCAATCCGGATATATTGCTTTTGGACGAGCCTACCAATAACCTTGACATTAAAACGGTGCGCTGGCTTGAAAATTATCTTCTGGATTTTGAAAATACCATAATCATCGTATCGCATAACAGGCATTTTTTAAATAAAGTATGTACGCATATCTGCGACGTAGATTACGGTAAAATAAACATGATGCTCGGCAATTACGACTTCTGGTATGAAACCAGTCAGCTTCTCGCGCGTCAGCAGAAAGACCAAAACAAGAAAAACGAACAGCGCGCAAAAGAATTACAGGAATTTATCGCGCGTTTTGCCGCGAACGCTTCGAAATCCCGTCAGGCGACTTCCCGCAAAAAAGAGCTTGAAAAACTAACTATTTCCGACTTTAAACCCTCGTTAAGAAAATATCCTTATATCGATTTCAAATTTGAAAAAGAAATAGGTAACGATATTCTTATGGTCGAAAACCTTACAAAGAAAGGCTATTTCGAAAACGTTTCTTTCACTGTACAAAAAGACGAAAAAGTCGGTATCGTAAGCGATAAAAGTACGACGGTTTCTGTGCTCTACGATATTTTGACGGGTAAAACCCAGCCCGATTCCGGTACGGTAAAGTGGGGCAAAACAATTACCGTTTCATATTTCCCCGAAAATAACAGCGAGTATTTTCAAGGCTGCGACTATACGCTTGTTGACTGGCTCAGCCAGTTTTCCAAAGACCATTATGAAGAATATCTCCGCGGCTGGCTCGGCAGAATGCTCTTTTCCGGCGAAGAAGCGTTAAAACAGGCTAAGGTTTTAAGCGGAGGCGAAAAAGTGCGCTGTATGTTGGCTAAAATTATGTTGGAGGGCAGTAATTTCCTTGTTTTTGACGAGCCGACAAACCATCTTGATTTGGAGTCTATCACCGCATTAAATAACGGTATGAAAAATTTTAAGGGTTGTATGCTTTTTACGTCGCATGACCAGGAGCTTATGAATACCGTCGCAAACCGTATTATAGAAATTAACGGTACCAAAAAATTCGATAAAAAAGTTTCTTATGACGAGTATATCGACCTGATTACACAATGAGAAATGTATTTTGTACAAAATTAGACAAAATGCGACAATATTTTTGAATAAAATTCTGTATTTTTTTACAAAATTTCTTTACAATTTTGCACGCCCAATGTATAATTAATATAACCTCATACATTAGGAGCAAAAAAATGACAGAAGTAAATGTATCGGTATTTGTAAGAAATGAAGATTACCTCAACGAACTGATTGATTATTTTAATCAGACAGAGGGGTTCAATGTGTGCGCCACGGCGCTTACGGGTGACCTCGCTTTGGAAATGATTAAAAAAGTCAATCCCCATGTGGCCATTATTGACCCTGCACTTAAAGGCATAGACGGCATTAAATTGCTTGACCATATTAAAGCATTGAAGCCCGATTGTGCCTGTATCGTAGTATCCGACTTCGACGACGACAAAATCGTCCATGCGGCGATCAATCACGGAGCTATTTATTATTTGATAAAGCCCGTTGCGTCGGAAATTATCGTCGAAAGAATTAACGATATTTTAAACGGCAAAAGTGCAGAGTATAAGGTTTCCACTGAAGTACGGGACAAGCGCCGCGCGTCGTCTCTTGATGAAAAAATCAGCAATATTTTTATAACTATAGGTATACCGCCGCACATAAAAGGTTTTGCGTATCTGCGTGAAGGCATAAAAATGTGCGTGGAGAACCCTTCGGTTATAAACAGAGTGACAAAGGAGCTTTACCCGAGGATAGGTGAAAAGTACGACACTTCGGCAAGTAAAGTCGAAAGGGCAATAAGGCATGCCATAGAGGTTGCCTGGAACCGCGGCAGAAGCGAAGCCATAAGCTCTATTTTCGGTGCGCGGGTGTACATAGGTCACGAGCGTCCCACCAATAGCGAGTTTATAGCGCTTGTTGCCGATAAGCTTATTCTTGATAATTTAATGTAAAGTATTTTATGCGCGGGGCGCAACGGTTTAACCGTTGCGCCCCGCGTTTTTAAGTTCAAAAGTTAATTATTTATATTCCGTGCGGTGCGAAAATCTGTTCATTTATATGAATAAAAGTCGAAATAAGGGTCTAAACACAATATATTGTGGTTGGAAAAATTGCCAACCACAATTTTTATTTTTTATAAAAAAAGACTTGAAAATGTTAAAAACGTGTGATATAATGCACATACCACATTTCGGACAATTTAATATTTACGTAAGAATCTGCAAGGTTATCAAAGCGTTCACAATCATGGCATTGTGTATCTCTTTGTACAATTAAATATCGCTTTGCGGACCTTTGCATTAATTTACATAATTATGTTCAGTTCTTTCGGTTGATATGTTGTTCGAGGTGTGGTAACCTGAAGAGATATCCCATTGCGAGTGTGTCTCTTTGGGGGCACACTTTTTTGTTTTATTAAAAGCTTGTAGCTGTCGCGCAGTGACGGACGGGGGAAACCTTATTGTCAGTTTAGGTTGACTCCCTGTCATTCTGAGGCTTGCCGAAGAATCTTAAAGATATTCGGTAACCGGAGGGGATTCTTCGTTACACTCAAAATGACAAAGTAATGTCATCCTGAACGCAGTGAAGGATCTAACGTAAACAAAAAGTGTGCGTACTGTTTTTTGTAAGAAAAGGGGTGCACACCATGAAAAAATTCAAATCAAGAAATTTATTAATAGCGGCTCTGGCGGTAGTTTGCGCGGTAATGCTTTCTTTTTCCGTTGCTTTTTTCGGAGTAGTGAACGGTAAAAAGGCAAGGGCGTCGGCACCTGTCACAGGAACTGATGTTATAATCGGTGATTTAACGATAAATGCAGACGGCTCACCCGATACAAACGGTAAAGTTTTCAACGGTGAAAAGCTTGCCGAGCTTTATGACGCTATTTTGGGGACTTCATATTCAAAGAAAGGGACATTGAATAATGTTAAAAACCTGCTTAATTCCAAAGGCACGATTAAGCTCGGCTCCGGTGTTACAACAAAAGCGTTAAATGCTGCAGATTTCCGTAAGTTCAGTGGAAAGGATATTTATGTTACGTTTGGCGGAATCGAATGGGCGGTTGTATATCTTACCACTAATCGCGCAGGCGATATTATAGTTGACTTGTATCAAGCAACCAGTACGGTAACGAGTTCATTTAGCTACGGCGCAGGATATACAAGTTTTAAGAATAATAGCACATTAACAAATTTAAGCAATTTGTATGCTACTAGTTATATTCGTTCTGTTGTTTTGGGTAACGGTGGAGTTTATTATCAGTATAATGGAATGAATCAGACAAGTGATGGAATAGCATTAAATCCTACAGATAGTGACCTTAATGCAAGCGCATATAAGGAATTTGTAAATGGAAATTTTTCATCTTATATAGATGCTCCTATAAGTTTAGAATATCAAGAAAAGCAAAGCTGGGTCGAGCTAAACGGTTTACAAGGTGCTAATTATAATAAGGCTTTTTGTTTGCCGAGCGATGTTTATGGAACACCTTCTGTAGAAAACTATTTTTTGGGCAACGTAACGGGTGCTCCTAATGATAGGGCTACAAATACCAATTATTCCCATAATGATTTTACGGGCGTTAATGCTAGTGGTCAGGAGGTGAATGTTGTTTCTAATTATAAAGCTAATTATGAAGATTGGCAAAACGATAAGGTTTGGCTTCCGTCTATGACTGAAACCGGGTGCGCAAGCACTGACTATCCTTCGGTCGACGGCGTATGGGAATTAACTGCTAATCAGCGAATAAATAATGTTTCTTTACCTTCATGGTTAAGGTCAGGTAGTTATACAGATAATAGTCATGTTTATTACACGGCTAGTAATATGAATTGCAATTCTTCTAATACTGCATATGGTGTCCGGCCTGCATTACATTTAAACTTAACAAAAGCTGAAGCGGATTCCATAATAACTGTACCTGTACCTCAGAACATAAGCGAAGACTATGACGGCAACGGGAAGTGGCTGGATACTCTTGCAACTTTAACCAATACAAACGGCAGTTATAAATATCCTTGGATAGACACGTCTTTACATAACGACCCTACAAAAGTGACTGTAAGCAAAATAGAATATACAAGCGTGGACGCGCTCGGCGCGAACATACAGACGACGGACGTAACTTCAAGCGGGACCGCCAATATTGTAAATGCGGGCAAGTACGAGATAACGTTAAACATACCCTCGGGACAGACGGACTACATGTGGCGGGACGGCAGTACGGGCGATAAAAAATTCACGATAACGGTCAATCCCAAAGCCGTGCCGTACACGTTACAGATAATGAAAGGCGGCAGTGCGGTAACAAGCTTGAACTACGGTGATACATATACGGCAAGCTTAAAGCAAACCGCAGTTACGAATTTGCCTACGGGCTTATACGAATTATCGTATCAGGGTACGGGAACCACGGTATATACGGCAAGTAAGACCGCGCCGACCAATGCGGGAACGTATTCCGTTACATTAAAGGCGGTGCCGGATACGGCGAACGCCGGCAAGAATCTGCCCAGCAATTACAAATTTTCGGGCAGTGCGGCAAACTTTACCATAACGCCGAAGCAGGTAACTATACCTACCGTAACAGGTGCGCAGGAGTATACGGGCAGCCCTATAACGTACGTGCTTTCGGACTTCAACGGCGGCGCGGACATAAAGGTGGACAGCGTAACGGGCGCTAACGGCAATACGGCAACCGGCGCTAACGGCGCGGCAATAACGGACACTACGGATACATTCGAGGCGACGAAGGTTGACACCTACACCGTGGCGCTGGGACTGCGCGACACCGTAAATTATGCCTGGTCGGACGGAACGAATTCCGATAAGCAGATAACATTTGAAGTGACGCAAAAGGAATTGCTGTCTTCGGCGCCTGTAAGCAGTAAAGTGAACGGCATCGGCGGAGCGGAGTGGTCATACGGCGAAAGCGGAGTTACGGTAACGATAACCGACGACAGGATATCGGGCGAAAACATAAATCTGCTTTTCTACTACGATAACAAGAGCAATACGCTGACAGGCGTAACTACAGGCAATGTAACGGTAATAACAATGCCCGCGAATATCGCGGTGGGTACGCATACGTTGACGGTGGAGCTTAACGGCACAACGGGCGATAACGCCAATTATAAGCTTACGAAAAACGATACGTTAAGCTTCGAGATAACTTCGGGCAAGATAGATCCTACCACATACGGCTGGACATATACAAAGGACGGCGCGGCGGGCTCGACGATAGCGAACGGCGGAAAGATACCTTTCGCATTAAAAACGGGCAGCGCGACGGACGGAGTTAAGTACGAGTTGTCTATCCAGATACCTGCATCGGACAGCTTTGTGGTGGTAGACACAAGCAAATACGTCAACGGCTACCAGACTCGCAGCAAGGATGCGGTAGGCAAATATACGACGACGGTTGCTTTGAAGTCGACAGACCCGACGTTTATGTTCGACGTAAACGGAGTAAAGAGCGCAACGATTGACGTAACTTTCAGTTGGGAAATAGAGAAAGGCACATTCGATTTAAGCGGCGTTATGTGGGAGTATTCGACGGACGGAAACGCCTGGAAGGATTACGACCCGACAAATCCTCCTCAGTATAACGACGGATACGACGTAACTGTAAGGATAAAATCAAGCAGCTTGCCGTTGGGGTTAAGTCTGGATTCATTCTATTCTGGCGTAAGCGAAGACAGCGTAAACAGTTATGTTGCGAACGTCTCGGCTTCGGACCTTGTATATAACACGTTAAACTTTAATGCGCCCGATACAAGTATACTTACGCTTAACTGGGAGATAGCTAAAAAGAACCTTTATACGGGTTTTAAGAACGAAAAGGAAAGCTATACAAACACCGCGGGCAACAGCGGAAGCTTCATAATTAAGAAACTGAACTTGGACCCTGCATTTGAGTTATATATCGAATATAAGTATTACGAAATATCGACGGGTGCGCCTGTAACGCTGGCGGATATAAAGTCCGCGGCTGACCCTACGCATGAAAAGCAGTATAAGGTAGAAGCTTATATCGATCCGGCCTATGCGGCAAATTATTGCGTGGAAATGCCCGACGGCACGACGCCCAGCGAAACATTTATAACCGGCAGTAAAAACAAGCTTGCGACGGCAACCTTAGACGGCAACGACGGCACAACCCCGATAACAGTAACTTACGACGGTAATGGACATTTGGACGCTTCGCTTGTAAAGATAACGGGCGACGACGGAATGAACGTTACTGATTTCACCGTAACATATTACAAGGGTTCTACGCCTACGGCAGGCAACGAGCTGGCGGCAGGCGAAACGCCGAAAGATGCGGGCGAGTACTGCATTGTTATAACTTTGGGCAGTATTGCGGAGAAGAAGTATATACTCGGCACTGACACATTCAAATTAATTATAGAAGCTAAGGGTGTAGAACTTCCCACGCTTGGCGGAATAACGTTCAACGGCGCGGAGCAGAACTTTGAGGATTTCCTCGGCGGTAGCTGGAACGATTATAAAGACATTATTGAGTTGGGCGGCGCGATTACCGAAAGGAACGTCGGCTCGGGCGAGTACGTCACTACTTTAAAACTTAAAGATACTAACTATAAGTGGATATATCCCGCAAAAAGTAAAAGCAACGCAAAATATTCGTTGGCGGCGGAAACAACCGTTACAGGCGACGATATAACCGCGACGTACAACTGGAACATAGCTCCGCTTGTATTGGATGTGAGCAAAATGTGGAGCAAGGGTAAAGGCGGAGCGACGCTGAACCTTCCTCAGAACATACGCGATTTGATAACCGCGGGAACGCTTGAACTGGGTTACAGATACTATGACGCGGACGGCAATTTCGTGGAAACTCCGGAATTGAAGGGCGGCAGGTCGTTTAAGGTCGAAGCCGTACTCGGCGGAGACGATTCGGTTCGCAATGTGCAGTTCAAGACGGGCGACGCGACTATTGGCAACACCAGCCCCGCGCTTAATTATACCGTACCGCAAAGCGGCGCGGCGGCGGCGTTGGGCAGTATAAAGGACTTCATGACGAAGACCTGGATGGGCTTGCCGATATGGGCGTGGTTCCTGATAGGGCTTGCAATACTGATACTTCTTATAATAATAATCGTGGTAGCTGTAAAGCGCCGTAAGACTAAGGAAGAGCGCGAAGAAAAGAAAGCGGCAAAGCAGGCGGCGAAGGAAGAAGCGGCGGCAAAGAAAGCGGAAGCCGAAGCACAGCGCGAAGCGGAGCGTATGCGTCTTGAAAGTCAGCGCGAGATAGAGAAGATGCGCGCAGAAGCCGAGGCAGCGAAAGCCAAAGCGGAAGCGGAGGCAGAGATAGCAAAGATGAAGGCGCAGGCACAGGCCCAGATGGCACAGCAACAGGCAATGCCTCAGCAAATGCCTCAACAGATGCCTATGCAACAGCAGTATGCGCAACAGCCTCAGATGCAGCAGATGCCTGTGCAGCAGCAGTACGCACAACAGCAGGCAATGCCCCAGCAAATGCCTCAACCCGCACCCCAGCCTCAATATGTTCAACAGCAACAGCCTGTAAACAATAACGAGCTTGAAGAAATAAAGAAGCAGTTAAAGAGAATCCGCGCAGAACAGCGCGCGCAGCGTTACGGTCAGCCTATGGCAATGCCTATGCAAGCGCCTGCGGCACAGCAGATGCCTATGCAGTACGCCCAGCCTCAGCCTCAATACGGCGCGGCAATGTCGCCTTCGTCGCTTGATGCAAACGCGTTGGCAATGGCAAAGCTTGAAGCAAAGCTTGACAACATGCACACGGAGCAGAGCGCGGTAAACGCGGCAAGAATGGAAGCAGAGTTTGCGAAGATGCGTGCAGACATGTACGGCAATGTATCGCACGGCCAGCAGCCGATGTATATGCCTATGCCTCAGATGCAGCAGGCGCCCGCGCAGCCTCAGTACTTGCCTCAGCCTGTAATCCAGCAAGCGCCGGTGCAAGCGGCGATACAGCCTCAGACCCCGGCTGCAGACGCAAACAACCCTACAATGTTGGGCGAAGTTCTGGCGTCGATGGTAAGAAGCCTTGCGGCAGGTCAGGCAATGCAGGAAGTAGCGGTGACGAGCGAGCCTCAGCCTGTGAAAGAGGTAAAGACAGTGTCGGAGCAGCCTGCGGTAAACGCAGTGCCTTCGCAGAGCATCTACCCGCCCGATGCGGTAATAACGACGACGACGACGGTAGATACGACGAAAGCAGCGGCAAAGAGCGTAGCGGAAGCAGAGCGCGACAGCAGGGAAACGTTCTTTGACATAGACGGCTTCTATGACAAATTCGAGGGCTGAAAACGCCAGAAAATACAGTAACAATTCCGAAAAACCGAGCCTAAGGCTCGGTTTTTTGGTCTTTTATTAATTTATTTTGCTTGATTTATTGCGAGTATTGTTGTATAATGTTTATAATAATGCCGCTGTGGTGGAATTGGCAGACGCGCTGGACTCAAAATCCAGTGGTAGCGATACCGTGTCGGTTCGACCCCGACCAGCGGCACCACCAATAACGTAAGTTGAACAGTGTGTTTGGCTTGCGTTGTTTTTTACTTAAAAAGCCGAATTACTGAAAAAGTAGTTCGGCTTATTCTTTATGGGTTATTAAATTAAAACAATTTTCAATAAGTCATTTTTCTATCTTAATATCAAAAGGTTCAAGCAAATTTATAACATCGGGATATGAAAACTTTGCGCCATTTATACGATTACTTAACAAGTTAATATTATATCCGCGGGCTTCGCGTAAATCACTTTTTCTTAAATCACAATCGGAAAATTCCGTATTATGCAAATTGCAACTTTTAAAATTGCTTTCATTCAAATCACAATTCATAAAAAAGCAATCTATTAGACTTGACTGTAAAAAGTCGAATTTTTTGAAACTCAATTTTTCAAAATCATTATATTTCAAATAGCATTTATCAAATTTATAAATCGGAGAAGAAAAAGAACCCGATTGAAAATTTGCCCAACATACACCAATGATATTGCAGTTTATAAACGTTGATAATAACATATTTGTTTATTTTGATTGAATATTTGTAAACCCACAGTCTAAAAAACTACATTCGGAAAATATGCAGTTAATAAAAGTGCAGTCCGCAAATTTGCATTTTTCAAATATGCAATCAATAAATTCGCAATCTACTATTTTGTCGTGGTCTTTCAAAATATCTGCAAATTTTTTGTTTGAAAAACTTTTCATTTCGGCTTTACCCCGATTTATATCAATACGGCTATATTTTAGCACAAAATGACTGTTTTATCAACCGTATTACATAGACAAAACTGCAAATGGCACTGTTGCATTTAACCGCCGAAACATTCAGACGCCGCCGATAAATTGTTTTGCAAAATTAAAATTTATAATCAATAAGCAATGCAAGCAAGTATGACGTCAATTATTATTAATGTGCTTAAATTCCGAATAAGCTTGAGCAACCCGAAGCTTGTTTTTCATTAAATTTATTGATTTTAATTATTATTTATGGTAAAATTTATATATATGGAAAAACTTGTATTGATTGACGGAAACAGCTTGTTAAACAGGGCGTATTATGCTACGCCGGTATTTATGACGCGTAGCGGCATGCCGACTAACGCTATTTTCGGTTTTGTGAAGCTGTTATTAAAAATACTTAATGACGTTAAACCCAAATATATTATTGTAGCGTTTGATTTAAAGGCTCCGACATTCAGGCATGAGATGTATGCGGATTATAAATCGACAAGGAAGGGGATGCCCGACGATTTAGGAGTACAGGTTGAACCGTTAAAGAATTTATTGTCAGCAATGAAAATTGCAACATGTTCCAAAGAAGGTTTAGAAGCCGATGATATTATCGGCACGTTGTCCAATAAGTTCGACGTTCACAGCTATATCTATACCGGCGACAGGGACAGTTTTCAGCTTGTAGACGACAAGACCGACGTCTATTACACCAAACGCGGTGTGTCGGACCTTCTTAAACTTAATATAACTAATTTCAAGGAAGAAACAGGGCTTTTGCCTTCGCAGATAATAGATTTAAAATCTTTAATGGGCGATAAGTCCGATAATATTCCCGGTGTTCCCGGAATAGGCGAGAAAACGGCATATGAACTTTTAAATAACTTCGGTAATCTTGACGGCGTTTACGGGCATATCGATGAAATAAAAGGAAGCGTTAAAGAAAAGCTTAAAACCAATAAGGAATTAGCTTATTTATCTTATAAACTTGCAACAATTGACAGAAATTGCGGGCTCAATATAGAATTAGAAACGTGTCTAGCGCCGGAAAAATATGATGCCGACGTAAGGAAGCTTTTTTCCGATTTCGAGTTTAACAGCCTGTTGGGACTTGATATTTTTGTTAAAGACACCGCAGAGAATAATTCGGAAGTTAATTATCCGGAAAAAGTTATATGCAAATCTTTATCAGAGGTTACCGGATTTTTAAATAATGACGGCAGTATTGCGGTGTTTTTAATTAACGGTCAAGTGGAAATTTATAACGGAAAAATACAGTTGTCTTTAAAAATTTCCGAAGATTTATTATGCGGAGACGGTATTCCTTATGAAGAATTTACAGAAGCTCTGCGTCTTATATTTTCGGATAAAAATAAAGTTGTTACGGTTTTCGATTTCAAGCAAATAATGCATTATTTGAATAAGCTCGGTATTGAGGCAAATTGCGGATTCGAAGATGTGGCGCTGGCAAAATATTTATGCGATAGCAATGCCGTGAACCTCGATTTTAAAGGATTATGCGAATACTATTTATACGATTACGATTATAGCGCTTTTGTTTTGAGCGAATTGTTTAAAAAATATAAAAGTATTCTTGAACAAGATAAAATAACGCATCTGTATGAGGATATAGAAAAACCGCTTCTTAAAATTTTATTTTCAATGGAAGACAGCGGTGTCAAGATAAGCTTGGATATACTTGACGATTTGTCTGCAAGGTACGAAAAACTTATCAATGAAAGCAAGAAACGGATTTACGAAATTTGCGGGTGTGAATTTAATATCAATTCGCCGTCTCAATTGGGCGAAGTGCTTTTTGAAAAATTCGGTATAGCCGACGTTAAAAAGAAAAAAACCGGTAAATTCACTACAAGTGCGGAAATTCTTGAAAAATTTAAGGACACTCATCCTGTTATAAACGAAGTTTTGAAGTACAGATTGTATCAGAAGCTTTATTCTACGTATATCGAAGGGTTCCGTCCACTGTTGGACAAGACGTCTGTAATTCATACGACGTATAACCAGACGATAACAACGACGGGAAGGCTTTCAAGCACAAACCCGAATCTGCAAAACATTCCCATAAGAGTGGACGAGGGGAGAGAGCTGAGGAAAGTGTTCGTGCCGCGTGAGGGGAATGTGTTAATCGACGCCGACTATTCGCAAATAGAGTTAAGGCTTTTGGCTCATTTTTCCGGATGCAAGGAATTGATTAAAGCTTATAACGAAGGCGCGGATATTCACACGGCTACGGCGGCGCAGGTGTTCGGCGTAAGCGTTGAAGAAGTAACTGACAAAATGCGCAGGACTGCAAAGGCGGTCAATTTCGGTATAATATACGGTATAAGTGATTTCGGGCTTTCGCACAATCTCAATATTCCTCTTGAAAAGGCAAAGGAATACATTGCGCGCTATTTTGAAACATACAGCGCAGTTAAGGAATATATGAATTCCAATGTGGAGTTTGCAAAGAAACACGGCTATGTGACTACGCTTACGGGCAGGAAAAGAGTTATTCCAGAAATAGCGTCGGCAAATTATAATTTGCGTATGTTTGGCGAAAGGGCTGCAATGAATATGCCGTTGCAGGGATCCAGCGCGGATATAATAAAAATTGCTATGATAAATGTGGATAAAGCCTTAAGGAAAAATGGATTAAAAACTAAATTGATTTTACAGGTGCATGACGAACTGGTGCTCGATTCTCCTGTCGACGAAGAAATGCGCGCCTCCGAAATATTGAAATACGAGATGGAAAACGCCGTCAAACTTAAAGTACCGCTTACGGTTGACATACACAGCGGAAAGAACTGGTATGATGCGAAATAATTTGAAAATTGCAATAACTGGAGGTATCGGCAGCGGAAAGTCTACCGTTTCGAAATTTATTAAGCAACGTGGATTTAACGTTATTTCCTGTGACGATATTTACCGAGAACTTTTGCAAAAAGACTATTTTTTAAAAGAACTTGCTAAATTATTCGGCGACGGAGTTGTTTCTAACGGCAAGCTTAATAGGAAGTATCTTTCCGAAATAGTTTTTTCGGATTCGCAAAAATTAGAAATGTTAAACCGATTTACGCATCCCGCAATTATGCGCGAATGCTTAGCTTGCATGACCGATGAATTTAATTTTTGCGAAATACCGCTATTGTTTGAAAGCGGTTATCAAAATTTATTTGATAACGTTATCGTAGTGCTTAGAGATAGAGCTGCAAGAATTACGGCGATAAAAGAAAGGGACGGTTTGCAACATCAAGAAATATGTAAGCGCATAGAAAGTCAATTTAATTACGATACTGCAGACTTTACAAAGTATTATGTTATTCATAATAACTGCAATTTGATTGATTTACAAATTCAAACATTAAAAATTTTAGATGAAATTACAATCAAAAAATAAAAATTTAATATAGTGCTTTTTTAGCTTGACAATAAAAGTTAAATGATATAAAATTATAGCGTTTGAAACAATTGCACTCGTGGCGGAATTGGCAGACGCGCAAGACTAAGGATCTTGTGGTTAACCCCATGCAGGTTCAACTCCTGTCGAGTGCACCATTAGAGATAGAGGTTGAACCCTCTGGTTTAAAGTAAATACAGCCTTGTCGTAATGACGAGGCTGTATTTACTTTATTACAATAGTTGTTTGTATCTTATATGGCGATAAGGGTATTAATATTACGATATAAGGTTCAATATTTAAAAAGTTTCTGAATAATTTTCTCTTTGCCAACAGAAGTTTGACTTGCTTAAATTTATCAAATATGCGGCGTTGGTGGGGTCGGTCAATTCATTTTTGTCAATATAGCCCGCCCTGAATAAAGCTCCGGGTTCAAAAAGCGACCAGTCGGTATTTCCTTCAAAATAGGCTTTGTTTACGGAACTTGAATAAAATGCTTGGTTTTCTATGTAAACAACATTGACAGGTATTAAAATTTCATTAAGCGATATGCAATTTTTAAAAGCATACGTACAAATTTTAGATATTCCGCTGCCGAAGGTTACGTTTGTCAGGTTTTTACAGTTCTCAAACATATTTGCGCTAACGTCGGCAGTACAGTTATCGAATTTTACGCTTTCAAGTTGTTCGCATCGTAAAAAAGCATATTTGCCGATTGTTTTAACGCCTTCAGGAATAATTATGTCGGTTAATTTACTGCTGGTAAAACAGTATTCGCCTATTGATACAAGACCGTCCGGTAGAATTATATTTTTAAATTCGCAATATGAAAAGGCATATTCTCCTATAGATTTCAGTGTGTCAGGCAAAATTATTTCTTCTAAAGCCGGACACATTTGAAACGCGCAATTTTCTATAATTTCTATGTTGCTCTGTATTTCGGCAAAAGTTATTTTTGTGTTATTCAGAAAAGCATTCTCTCCGACAACTTTTACAGGCAAACCGTTATGTTCCGAAGGAACAATTATATAATCTTCGGTACCGCTGTAACCAGTTACGGTGTAGTAAGTTTTGTCCGTCGAAAGCTTATACCTAAATTCGTCCTTGAAAGTTAAAATGTATTCTGCGTATACGAAAATATCTTTTAGTTCGAGAGTGTATTCCTGCCATGTTCCGGAATAGCCTTTCCTTTGAGGAACTTCCGGCTCAACAATATTTTTATTTTCGATATCGAATTCGACTTCACTCACTTTTTCTTCGCCTGCTATAAAGGTCACAGTGTATTTAATAGGGGTGTATTGCGCCTCAACAGTAAAATTTTCGTAAACGATATCATATTCGGGCCAGCTGCCTTCGTATCCTGTCTTTGACGGTACATCGGGCGGGGTGATTTCATGCTTCTCTACATTAAAAGGTGTAACTGCCAATACGGTGCCTTCTGCGACAAAACTAACAAAATAAGTTATAGGACTGTACTCTGCAATAATTTCGATAATATTTTCCTGGTTTTGTAAAAAGCGCGGCTCGGACCATTTACCCGCATAATGCTGTTTGATAGGTATGGCAGGAAAATTTATTTCCGTTTCAACGGTATAATCGTTTTGAGTGAAGCATACATTACCGTCTGCAATAAAGTTTATCGAATAAATAATGGGGGAGTACTCAACGTGAAGCTCGCGGTCGCCGCCGTTTAACGGCAATCCGTCCCATTTCGCCGTATAGCCTGATTTTGCGGGGGGCTCCGGTAGATTAGGCGGTGCGCTTACATTGTAATTAACGCAAGCAAACACATTGTTTTCTACATATAGAGTAACGGTGTATTCTATCGGTGTATATTCTGCGTTAACGGTAATTTCCGTTGATGAACCGAAAACACAGCTGCCCCATTTAGCCGTAAAGTGCATTTTTTGGGGAACGGAGGGCTTTAATGCTTCGTATTCCTCAACCGAGCAGGAAATTTCGTCAACAATTTTACCGTCGGCAATGAACTTAACGATATATCGTTTAGGCGTCCAAACAGCGGTAAGGGTAATGTTGTCCTTAATCGGCTGTTCGAAGTCAAACTTTTCATGTCCGTTGTACCAGCCGTCGAAAGTATAGCCGCTTTTCTGAGGTTTATAATTTTGGGCGTATGTGCCCGAAATGACTTTATCCGTAGTAAAAACGGATGCGCCGTCAAGATATGTAACCGTGTAAGTTACCGGTTGCGAATTATCATTTTTGGTGGTTTTAACATTGCAACTGCATATGGCAACTGCGGTTGTAATGCAAAATAATAATAAGGTTGTAAGGATAAGAAATTTTACGGAAAACTTTTTCATATGTCAATATTAGCATATTTCTACAAAATTCGCCATAATTCGACAATAGAAAATTTAAAAAATTTCAAATTATTTTTTTGAAAGGACGTTTTTAAGCGTTCTTTTTTATTTTTATATGAAATACATTAAAGTATGCGGTTGTCCTTTCTGCCGGAAGACATTAAAACGGCGCTTTCCAATTTGAATTATAATTATCTTACGGAAATAAGATTGCGCCGCGGACAACCGTTAATAGCAGAGTATAAGGGTAAATATGTTAAGCTTAACCGCTTCGGCATAGCCGAGGACGACAGGAATTTAATTATCGTAAGCAATATAACGCCGATAGTAAATGCCGCCGTGGGCGGGTGTATGTACAATTATACCGAGCAAATGAAAAGCGGATTTATTACGGTAGAACACGGAGTAAGAATAGGTCTTGCGGGAGAATACGTTACGCAGGGCGGTAGCGTACAAGCTATTAAAAATATTACGTCGTTAAATATCAGAATTCCTCACGATATTGACAATTGTTCGCAATATTTAGCCGAAACCCTCTATTTAAACGGTTTGCATAGTACTTTGCTTTATTCTAAACCCGGATTCGGCAAGACGACAATGTTAAGAGATCTTGCAAAAAAGCTCGGTGCTTCGGAAAAATGCAATATTCTGATTTTTGACGAGCGTAACGAAATATCCGCAATGGACGGCAACGGCAACGGCTACGACTTGGGTGAAAATGTTGACGTAATTAGATGCTATAACAAAAAGAGCGCCATATCGGGCGCTATAAGGGCCATGAAGCCCCAGCTTATAATCACAGACGAGTTGTACGGCGACGAAGATATAAGCGCCATGCAGTATGCCGTCGACTGCGGAATATGCGTTATTGCGTCAACGCATGTATGTAATAAAGGTATTCTTAAAACTCTGCCTTTCGAATATTTTGCCGAATTGACCGGAATAGGGGAAAATCCGTTAATTTATGATAAAAATTTTAATATTATTGGTTCTGGCGGCGCTGATAACATCGATAGGAATATTTTTATCGGCAAATAAAAAAAAGAAAATGCAGATTTTCGCCGAAATGTATGAATTTAACGAACAGTTGATTTTAACTTTGAAGTTCAACCGTTCTTCTATAGATAAAATTGCGGAACCGTTTAAATACGTTCCGAAGGTTTTAAGCGGCGAGCTTACTTTAAAAGGGGACTGCGGCGAAGTGCTGAAAAATTATATCGGAAATCTCGGACAAACCGACGCATTGTCGCAAGTGGACTACTTAACGGAAAGGAAAGCCGTTTTAAAAAAATATAAGGACGATAGCTTTGCCGACTATAAAAAATACAGCTCGCTGTATATTAAAATATTTTTTCTGATCGGTGTAATGACAGCTATTTTGCTTGCATAATGGATATAAGTATAATTTTTAAAATTGCCGCCGTCGGTATTGTCGTAACTATTATTTGTCAGGTTTTGAAAAAATCCGACAGGGACGATATAGCTACCCTTGTTAGCTTGGTCGGACTGATTATCGTCCTTACCGTAGTAATTTCTATGATTGCGGATTTGTTTTCCCAGATAAGGCAGCTATTCGATATTTTCTGATGCAAATTTTACGTCTTTGCTGTATTGCAGTTATAACGGCGGTATGCGCCTTAATATTAAAAAACCACAAATCCGAGCTTGTGCCGCTGTGTATTACGGCGGGCGGAATTTTAATGTTTTTATACGCTTTCGATTATATTTCCGAAAGCGTGGAATTTATTAAAAATTTTACTCAGACGAGTGGAATAGACAACGAAATAATCCGCATAGTTTTTAAAATAATCGGAATAGGTTTTTTGGTCGAACTTACCGCAGGTTCAGTAAAAGATCTGGGGTTTGAAAGCTTATCGGACAAGCTTGTGCTTTGCGGAAAAATTATTATTTTCGTAGTTGCGATTCCTATCTTAAACAGTACTTACAAAATAATCGTCTCTTTAATCGAGCTGGTATGAAAAAACGCGCTGTACTTTTGATAATAATAATTGTTGCCGCCGCGGCATGCGTGTTCGCCGGCGGTATTACGGCGTATGCCGAAGAAGACGGCTCCAAGGAATTAAACGAAAGTATTTCAGGACTTTTGGAAGATTTGGATTTGTCCGAACTGCAAAACTATCTGGACGAGCATAGCGACAGTTTTTTGTTTAACTTCGGTAATACTGCAAAAGAAATCGTCAACTATTTAATTAAAGGCAATCTGGATACCGATTACGGCAGTTATATTAAAGAGCTTTTTAACGTCATATTCAAAAACGTGATATCTCTTATTCCGGCGTTTGCCGAAGTTACGGCTATAGCGCTTTTATGTGCGGTTGTAACGACGGCGGAGGGAAAGCTTATAGGGAAAAGTACTTCTAAAATAGTAAGACTTTCATGCTATTCTCTTATAATTATGATTATAGCGTCCATGCTTGTCGGCACTGTGTCGGAATGTATAAGCTGCATTCAAAGCGTAAAAAAGCAAATAGAAATAATCACTCCGATACTTGCAACTTTAACGGTATTGACGGGCGGTACAAGTACCGCGGCAATTTATCAACCATCGGCAATTTTTCTTTCCGGAGGTGCGGTTGAAATTGTAAGCGGTTTTATTTTTCCGGCAACACTGGCGGTTATCGTTTTGAACTTTATGTCGAAACTCAATCCCCAGATGTCTTTCGGCGGGGTTACGGCATTAGTCAAAAGTATAATGAAGTGGGTAATAGGTATTACCGTTACGGTTTTCAGTATATTTATTACCATGCAGAGCACTGCGTCTTCGCTTTTCGACGGAATTATTTTCAAGGCCACGAAATACGTTGTCGGGAATTCGGTTCCCATTGTAGGAAATTTTCTTTCAAGCGGATTCGACATGCTTACTTCCGCGGGGTTGCTTATAAAAAGCTCTGTGGGGATTTGCGGTTTATTGCTGCTTCTTGCCGAGCTTATTCAGCCGATAATTTTACTTATATCGTTTTCGGTTATACTGAAATTTGTCGGCGCGGTAATCCAGCCTGTGGGGGAACAGACCCTTTATTCGCTTTTGTCCGATTTATCTAAGGATATAGAGTTTTTTATTGCCGGTTTGCTCACGGTGGCCTTTATGTACGCGCTTATAATAATGCTGATAATAAATTCGGCTAACAGCTTTATATGAAAACTTATTTATTGACCGCCGCGGGCGTAATATTTTTATCCGTTATAGTTTCTTTACTGATACCGGAAGGTAAACTTAATAAAAGCATTGTTTTCGTAATGAGACTGGCTTGCATTTTCGTTCTTATTCAACCTATTACGGGTATATTCAAAATAAAATCTTCCGTAGTAAACGAGCCGCTTTACGATTACGAATTTATTTGTAAGGTTTACTCCGATAATCAGAGCGAACAGCTTGAAAAGCTAATCGCCGAAAATCTTTCGGAAGAATGCGACTGTGTTGTGGATATTAAGTTCGATAACGGCGAATTTAAGCTAAACGGCGTGACCGTAGAAGTTAATTCGCAAAAAAACGAAAGTATTGATAAAATTTACGCATATTTGCAGGAAAAGGGATATATAAATATAACAGTATATGCGAAAAGTTCTTGATTACGTGAAAGAAAATAAAAAAATAATCATTGTGGTCGTACTTATCGTAGTACTTATCGGCGCCGTATATTTAATTGACAAAATGAAAAAACCATCTTCGTCTATTGACGCGTCTTCGACACCAAAAAGTGCAACGGAGATTAAGCTTACAGGTATTTTATGCAATATAGACGGAGTGGGTAAGACCGACGTAATGATTAACGAATCGGACGGACAAATTCTCGGTGTGGTAATTGTTTGCCAAGGTGCGGACAATATTATGACGAGAAGCAATATACTCAATGCCGTATCCACGGCTTTAAAAATAAACAAAGAAATAATAGCAATTTATTCAATGACTGTTTAAGGAGAAATTTATGTCAAAAAAGAAAAAAATCATCGTAATGTCATCACTCGTACTTTTACTTGCGCTTACGGCAGTGCTCAACGTAGTGCTTGCAAGAACCAAGACCGCCAAAGGCGATTCCGCGATAGCTACGTCAAACTACTTCACTACATACCGTTCCGAAAGGACAACGACGAGAAGCGAAGAGCTTGTTCAGCTTGACAGCGTAATTGCGCTTTACGACGCAAACGACGAAAAGTATAAGGAGGCCGTAAACCTCAAAATAAAGATTGTGGAAATAATGGAAAAAGAGCTTGTGCTTGAAACCATGATTAAGTCCAAAGGCTTCTCCGACGCCGTCGTATCGATAGGGGTTGATTCCGACAACGTAAACGTATTCATCAATTCCAACGAGCTGGATATAAACACGGCGCTGTCGATTTATCACTGCCTCAAAGACGAGGCGGGCATAATTCCCGAAAATATTATTATCATGCCCGTGTATTCTCAAATTTAATAATTAGTTGCAAATTTAAAATAATTGTGTTATACTAACGATAAGGAGTTATTTATGGCACATATAAGACATGACCCGACTTCCACGCAAAAAGGTAAAGTAACGTATAATTCCGGCATTGTCAGCGGAATCGTTGCATTGGCAATAAGCGAAGTGGACGGAGTTACTCTGCTTAATGCAAAGAACAAGGGTGTGAAACTCAATTTCGAAAAACAAGGTATAATTGCCGATATAAGCGTCAAGGTGGACAGTAATTATAACGTTCCGTCCCTTGCGTTCAGAATTCAGCAATCAATAAAGCACAACGTCGAGTCGATGACGAAATATAAGGTGGCTAAAGTTGATGTCCACATTCAGGACGTAAATTTCCCCGAAAATTCGGCATTGTAAATATTACGCTTATTCCCTTAAATTTTTTAAGGGAATATTTGTATTTCCGTACATTTACAGTTAGGAAGGAAAATTATGAGATCAACAGCAAGGGAAGTCGCGTTCGAGGTAATTTTTGCATCGCGCTTCACCGGTACGATAGACAACGGCTTGAAATCGGCGCTCGCAAAAAAAGAAAAATTAAGCGCGGAAGATTTAGAATATCTTGACAGAATACTTATGTCGGTCGAAAAACATATGGACGAGTTTTCCGAAACAGTGGATAAACTTTCCGTTGCTTTTCCCGAGTCGCGTATTTTTCCTGCGGATATAAGTATTCTTTTTATCGCGCTTGCGGAAATTTTGTATGAGGAAGACATACCGGATATCGTTTCCATAAACGAGGCGGCTAATATCGCTTCGAAATATTCGTCGCAAAAGAGCGCGTCCTTTATAAGCGGAATACTTTCGGAAATTGTCAGGAATAAAAATGTATAAAATTATAGACGGTAAAAAATTAGCGTCGGAGCTCAGATTAAGCCTCAAAAGCCAAATAGAGAATTACATAAAAAGACGCGGTGAAATCGGACTTGCGGTCATCCTTGTCGGGGAAGACCCCGCATCTGCCGTGTACGTCAGAAATAAAATTAAAGCGTGCGAAGAAGTAGGTATAAAATCTTCGGTTTATTATCTTCCCGAACAAACTGCGCAAAAAGACGTTGAGGAGCTGGTTTCCTCCCTGGCGGATAATAATAAAATCCACGGTATATTGGTTCAGTTGCCGTTACCTTCGCACATCAACGCAAAAAAAGTTTTGGAACTTATTCCGGTTAGTAAAGACGTAGACGGTTTTTCTGCCGAAAATATCGGAAGACTGTGTTTAAACGAGGAGTGCTCGGTTGCCTGTACGCCCTACGGAGTAATGAAAATGCTGGAAAGCGAGAAGATAGCCGTTAAAGGTAAACGGGCGGTAATACTCGGTCGTTCCGAAATTGTCGGAAAACCGATGTCTATGTTGCTTTTGAATGCCGATGCAACGGTTACGGTTTGTCACAGTAAGACGCGCGGATTAAATGAATTATGCCGTGATGCGGACATATTGATAGCCGCCGTGGGCAAAGCGAAGTTTGTCACCGCGGATATGGTTAAGCAAGGCGCCGTGGTTATCGACGTAGGGATTAACAGAGACGAAAACGGAAAAATGTGCGGCGACGTTGACTTTGAAAACGTAAAAGATAAGTGTTCTTACATTACTCCCGTGCCGGGAGGCGTAGGACCTATGACCATAACTATGTTGATGTACAATACTTACAATGCGGCCACAAGGAGCGGAAATTGACATTCGAAGAAAAATATTTGCAGTACAAAAGCGCTTTTGAAAAACGGTTAAGCGATTTTTGCGATAATATCACCTGCAAACCGGATATTCTTGCCGAGAGCATGAAGTACAGCCTGAATTTAGGCGGCAAGCGTATAAGACCCGTGCTAATGTACGCGGTAAGCGACGTGCTTGGACTTGAAAAGAGTAAAATAGAAAATTTTGCGCTTGCTTTGGAGCTTATTCATACATATTCTCTCATTCATGACGATTTGCCTGAAATGGATAACGACGATTTCAGGCGCGGTAAACCGTCTAACCATAAAGTTTTCGGACAAGGTAATGCCGTGCTTGCCGGCGACGCGCTTTTAAATACCGCATATTCGCTTCTAATTGACGAATGTCGCAACGGCGGCGAATACGTATCGGCGGCTAGAAATATTTGCGACTGCGCAGGGATTTACGGAATGATTGCCGGTCAGTCGGCTGATCTTACGCACGAAAACGACGAAGAAGCAGATGAAAATACATTGGATTTCATTTATGAAAATAAGACGGCAAAGCTTGTTCTTGCCGCTGTTTTAACGCCGAGTATACTTTGCTGCGGAAAGTATTTTTCGGAATTGAAAGTTTTCGGACGCGAAACGGGTATTCTTTTTCAACTGACGGACGATATACTGGACGTAGAAGGCAATTTTGACGTCCTCGGTAAAAGCATAGGCAAAGATAAAGCCAAGGGTAAATATACGTGCGTAAAGATTTACGGTATGGAAAAAAGTAAAGTTAAGGCTGACGTTATTGCCGACGAGTGTACGCGCGTTCTGGAAGGAATAAAAGGCGATACCCAATTTCTTAAAGAACTGACAAATTTCATACGGCAAAGAATATATTGAATTGTCTTGACATGTTTTATAAGTTATGCTATAATCATTGTCATTGATATAGTGGTGCAGTATTCTAGTCAATTCCAATCGATGCGAAGGCGGGGGTAAAATACCGTCAAAGGGCATATCGATGAAGTTTCTGGTGTTTGCTTGCTTTTGCCAAAAGTGGGTGAATGCTGGGAGTAAAGGTTTATGGGAGCTTGGTAACGGCATACCGCAGCCTAACCCATTTACCGTGGAGGCTGGCAGAAACAAAATTCTGACAGTATAAACCTGCTATCAGGCGAAAGCTTGGTACAGAGTAGCCTGCTTTGAGTGAAAACAGCGGATAGCGGAATTTACGATAGCATTTGTTCGGCCAAACGTTTGTTATCCATTGCCGCTTGAAATTGATTTTGCAAAAGAAGATAAGCTTGGTGGTAATTGTCAAGGAAAGCTTCTAGACTGTTTTTATATTAGAGATTACGGTGTGGACTCAGTGGCGATTCGGTTATGCACTTGTGCTTCCGGTCTCTTAAAAGGAAACTGCTTTTTCGGCGACGGAAAGTGAGATCGGGGGAAATCCTACCGAACCTTAAGCCGCAAAGTTTATTTAATATAAACCACTATATTATTTTTTTACGCACGCCGATGACTGTGCGTATTATTTTTAATAAGAAATATTATGGACAAAGACAACACAGACGAAAGTTTAAGTAAAGAAGTAAAAAACAAAAAAAAGAAAAACCGTAAAAGAATGCCCGGCTGGCTGGCTTGGGGATTAAGCGTACTCGCTATATCGTTTGCTTTGACGGTTATTTTCAGTTTTCTTACGGAAGTTTCCATTAAGGGCAGTCCGGTTTATATTTGTGTAATTGTTCTCGTTGTGCTTCTGGTTCTAAATATCGGATGCGACCTTTTGGCTAACGCAATTATTACCTGCAAGCCCGAAGCGTTTCACGCAATGGCGTCTAACAAAATCAAAGGCGCAAAACGCGCCGTTGCGCTTTGCCGCAACGCCACAAAGCTGGGTAGCATTTTCGCCGATATAATCGGTGATATTTGCGGAATTGTCAGCGGTGCTGCGGGAACGGCACTCGTAGTATATATCGCGGCTTCCGGCGGAAAAACAATAGAGTTAATTGCCTCAATCGGCGTAAGCGCGGTTATAGGCGCCCTTACGGTCGGGGGAAAAGCAATATTCAAGCACTTTGCTATGAAGTACAATAAACAAATTGTTTTCGGTTTTGCAAAATTTACGACGTTCTTTAAAAAGGAAAAATAATGCTTGAAAATTTAACGGATAACCGAATAAAAAAAATGACTTTGCCGCAGCTTTCCGAACTTTGCGAGGAGGCTCGGCAAAAAATTATATCTACGGTTTATAAAAACGGCGGTCATCTGTCTTCCAACTTGGGAATGGTAGAGCTTACCGTCGCTTTGCATTATGTATTCGATTTTCCGGAAGATAAAATAATATTCGACGTCGGGCACCAGTGTTATACGCATAAGCTTTTATCGGGTAGATACGGTAAATTTGACACTCTCAGGAAAAGGAACGGTCTTTCGGGCTTTCCCAAAAGAGAAGAAAGCGTTTATGACTGCTACAATACGGGGCATGCAGGAACTTCCGTGTCCGCGGCTTTGGGTTTGGCAAAGGCGCGTGACGTAAAAAAGGAAAATTATAAGGTAATAGCGGTTATAGGCGACGGCTCTTTTAATAACGGTCTCGTTTACGAAGCTTTCAACAGTTTAAGGCTTTTAAACACAAGAATACTCCTGATTTTGAACGATAACGGTATGTCGATAGCGCCTACTGTCGGAAGTATGCATAACTATCTCGAATTTTTAAGCAAAAGCAGCGAGCAGAAGGAGAAGCGTGAAAAACACGCAAATATTTTCAACCGTTTCGGCTTCGCCTATGACGGAGTGTACGACGGCAACAATTTGTCTGAAATGATTGAAAAGCTTCGCGAAGCAAAGCTTAAACTCGAAACCCAATCGGTTATTCTGCATGTGGCAACAAAGAAGGGTAAAGGGTATTCCTTCTGCGAAGAAAATCCCGAAGCTACGCACGGGATATCCGTTTCAACATCGAAGCAGATTTCCGACGAATATTCGCAGGTGCTTGGCGATACGCTGACCGAATTGGCGGAAAAGGACGAAAGAATAATTGCGGTAACGGCGGCTATGACTACAAGTCTCGGTCTCGGAAAATTTTTTGAGAAATTTCCCGAACGCTCGGTTGACGTCGGTATTTGCGAGGAGCATGCGACAATTCTTTGCTCGGCAATGGCGACGCAGGGCTTGAAGCCTTATTATGCAGTCTACTCGACGTTTTTGCAGCGTTCTTTTGACGAAATACTGATAGATATTTGCAGTCAGAAACTGCCTGTAACAATGTGTGTCGACAGAGCGGGTATATCCGGCTCGGACGGTGAAACGCACCAGGGAGTTTTCGATTTATCGTTTTTGAGTTTTGTGCCCAATCTTACTATCGCCGTGCCCAAAGACATAGAAGAATTTAAGGATATGATACGCTTCAGCGTTGAGTTCGACGCTCCGTTGGCAATACGCTACCCGAGAGAAGGCAAAAATATTTTCGACCGTCACGAGAAAATCGAATGGGGTAAGTGGGAAATCCTCAAAGACCCGAAAGATAAGGCGGTAATTATTGCCTGCGGAGAGCGCATGATTAATATGGCGCTTGCCGCGGAGCGGTTGCTTTCCAAGTCCGGAACGGAAGTAGGAGTAATAAACGCGCGTTTTGTTAAACCGCTTGACACCGAATTGCTTGATAAATTGGAATGCGGGCTTATCGTAACACTTGAGGATAACGCTCTTTTAGGCGGGTTCGGTTCGCTTATTAATACTTTTTTTTGCGAAAACAAAAGGCTAATCAAAAATTTTGCATATTGCGACGAATTTATTCCCCAGGGAAGCGTAGACGAGCTTATGCGCGATTACGGGATAAACCTAAAAGATATTTGTGATTATATAAAAAATGCGTGCGGATAAATTTTTTGCCGAAAAATTCGGCTCGAGGACGAAAGCGGCAAACGCGATAAGTAAAGGCTTAATACTTGTAAACGGCAAAAAAATTGTTCCGTCGAACGAAGTGTCGGAGTCGGATAACATTGAGTTTATCGATGCCGACGAAAGCTTTGTGTCCGCAGGCGGATTTAAGCTGAGCAAGGCATTAAAGGAATTTGGTTTTTCCGCAAAAGACAAGGTATTTGCCGATATCGGCGCAAGTACCGGCGGATTTACAGACTGTCTGATTCAAAACGGCGCAAGAAAAGTCTATTGTATCGATGTTGGTGAAAGTCAGCTTGATAAAAGTCTGTTATCTGATAAAACCGTTGTGATAGATAATTTCAATGCGCGCAACCTTAATATGCAATTATTCAATGAAAATCTTGACGGGGTTGTTATAGACGTAAGCTTTATATCGCTTACCTATATTTTGAAACAGGTCAGCGACGTTATTGGCGAAGGTGCTTGCGTCATTGCGCTGATTAAGCCTCAATTTGAGTGTGAAAACCGCAATATAGGCAAAAACGGCATAGTTAAGGATAAAAAAGCGCACGAAAAAGCTATTTTGAAGGTCTATGATTATGGTTTACAATGCAATCTTGTACCCCAAAAGATTACGAACGCCCCGATAATCCAAGGTAAAAATATGGAATACCTTATGCTGTTCCGTAAAAATGCGGGAGATATCTTACCTGAAAACAATTTAATTAAATCCGTTAAATTATAAAATTTAACGGATTTTTTGTTTGCATATTTGTATAAAAAGCTTTATAATAATATAGATGAAAGCGGGGATTTATTTTAATAAAAATTTTCTTTCCGAAAACCGACCGTATGTCGAGCGA
This sequence comes from uncultured Clostridia bacterium, assembly GCA_947053655.1. Lineage (GTDB taxonomy): Bacteria > Bacillota > Clostridia > Christensenellales > Borkfalkiaceae > Coproplasma. Next base: position 36,167 of record CAMRTO010000001.1, on the reverse strand, counting down.
TTAAAGGCAAAACTTTCTGTTTTTGAAAAGGTTATAATTGTCGGCAATTATGACGATTTGGAAGGGTTGGACGTTCTTTTTGTTTTGGGCGGAGACGGTACAATATTGACCGTCGCATCCGAATGTGCGAAAAGATCGGTTAAAATAATAGGAATAAATTACGGTCATTTAGGCTTTTTAACTGAATTTGAGCAGGAAAAGCTGGACGAAGCGGCGCAATTGGTATGTAGCGGTAATTACGGTATAACCGACAGAAAATTGCTTGAAATAAAATGCGGTGACAACATTTATATTGCGTTGAACGATTTGGTTATTCAACGCAGCACAAGCGGAGTCAATTTCAGCAATACTGTGGATTTGCGCGCGGAAATTGACGGCTGTCATGCCGACAGTTTTATATCCGACGGCATAATTGTCAGCACGCCCACGGGTTCTACGGCTTATTCATTATCCGCCGGAGGTTCCGTGCTGACGCCAGATATAAACGCTTTTATTATGACGCCGATTTGCGCACACTCGCTTCATTCCAGACCGGTAGTTTACAGCGATAATTCGGTTTTGAAGATTTCTCATACGGGTAAAACTCCTTTGAATATAATTGTCGACGGAAAAATAAAGGAAACGGTAAATTCTCCGTCGGAATTTCAAGTTAAAAAATCAAATTATGTGGCGGAATTTATAACGCGCGGCAAAGACGATTTTTTTAAAAAGCTTTTAATTAAACTTAATATTTGGAGCAGATAACAATGCATAGAAACGCAAGACAACAGAAAATATTGGAAATTATTTCAACCAAAGAAATAGATACACAGGAAGAGCTTTGTTACGAACTTAACAGGCTTAATTTCAATGTCACACAAGCGACCATTTCCCGAGATATCAAAGATTTGAAGCTTTATAAAATTTCAGGTACAACTAAAAAGTATAAATATGCTTTTCTTGACAGCGACGACGATACCGTAACGGGAAGAATGAAAAATCTTTTCAGCGAGTGCGTGCAGACAATCAACTATGCAAACAATATAATAATAATAAAAACAATGCGCGGTAACGGCGCGACGGCGGGAACTTTTGTCGATTCGTTACAACTTAAAGAAATATTGGGATGCGTAGCGGGCGACGATACATTGCTTATTGTTGTAAACAGTAACGAAAATGCGCTTATCGTAACCGAAAAGCTGCGTGAGTACATGTCATAATGTTAAGCAGACTTTACATAAGAAATATTGCTCTCATACAGCAAGCGGATATAGAGTTCGATAAAGGTTTAAACGTTTTATCGGGCGAGACGGGGTCGGGTAAATCGGTTATTCTCGACTCTATAAATTTTGTGCTCGGCTCGAAAGCGGACAGGTCTATGATTCGGTACGGTGAACAGGAGGCGTCCGTCCGTGCGGAATTTGTTGCGGATAAAAATTCTGTTGCGGTTAAAAAGCTGAACGATTACGACATTGAATCCGACGGTGAAATTATAATCACGCGTAAGCTTTCGTCCGACGGTAAAAATTCTATAAAAATAAACGGAAATACAGTTACTGCGGCTATGTTGAAAAACGTAACGCAGCATCTTGTTGACGTGCACGGTCAAAGCGAACATTTTTATCTGCTTGACGAAGATAATCAGTTAAAAGTAATAGACGGTTTACTGGGCGAGCAAGGCGTAAGTATCAAATGCGCGCTTAGTGACGCAATTTCCAAAAAGAACGAAATTAAAAAGAAGGTTGCCGTTCTTGGCGGCGATGAATCCGAAAGAGCACGTAAACTGGATTTACTTGAATATCAGATTGACGAGATTAATAAAGCCGATATAAGACCGGGCGAATTTGACGAACTTAAAAACAGGCAGAATATTATTAACAATGTAGAAAAGCTGCTGTCTTCGGTTAACGGAGTTATTAATTTAATTAACGAAGATTCCGGTTGCGGCGACAGATTGTCGTCCGCCGTGCATGCTCTTAACCAGATTTCCAATATCGACAGCGAATATGAAAAAATCGCCGCGCGGTTGGACGGGCTTAATGCGGAGCTGTCGGACGTAGCGTCAACACTTTCCGATATGGCGGAGAACTTGACGTTTGACGAGCAGGAAGCCAAGCACATTGAAGAAAGACTGGACCTTTTAAAAATATTGAGAAAGAAATACGGCGTTGACGAAGAAGAAATTTTAACATTTAAAGAAAAAGCCCAGGAAGAATACAGCTTATTGTTCGACAGCGGCGAAATTCTCAACAAGTGTAAAAGTGAAATAGAAAAACTTGACAAAGAAATTTTCGAATTATGCCATAATCTTACGTCGATAAGAAAGAGTGCTGCCGAAAAATTAGCTGCTTGCGTTATAGAGGAGTTGAAAACGCTTAATATACCCGACGCATGTTTTGCAGTTAAGTTTAACGAATACAACTTTGAAAGCGCAAACTTGCATTCAGTAAACGGTTCTGATATTGTCTGCTTCGAGTTTTCGGCTAATAAAGGCGAGCCGATGAAGCCGATGAGCAAGGTCATAAGCGGTGGTGAAATGAGCCGGTTTATGTTGGCAATGAAAACGCAGTTAAAAGATTTAAACGATATTTCCACATATATTTTCGATGAGATAGATGCGGGAATAAGCGGTTATACAGCCGACAAAGTGGCGCGTAAATTTACCGATATTGCAGGGCATACGCAGATTCTTGCGGTTTCACATCTGGCACAGATTTGCGCCGCGAGCGACGCGCAGTATTATATTTATAAGTCGGAAGAAGACGGTAAAACGCTTACAAGAGTGAAAAAGTTAAACGATAAAGAGAAAATCGAGGAGATTATAAGGCTTACGGGCAGTCTAAAATCAGATGCGGCTGTAAAGCATGCGGAAGAACTTATAAGCTCGTTTAAAAACAATTAAAAATCGGCGGCATTGTCCGCCGATTTTTTGAATATTAAAAAAGTACTTGCACACAATACAATTATGCTTTTAAGAAAAAATGTTGTAAGAACTGTTTTAATATTTTTAATTTTACTGCTTTGTGCTTTTTCATTTAATCCTACAACGGCTCTTGCCGAGGGGCAGTCGTTGTATTTGGGAGGTTTTCCCGCAGGGTTTACCCTAAATACAAAGACTGTTGAGGTCATAGGCATATGCGAAGTAATAACTTCCGACGGGCTTAAATCACCCGCTAAAGATTGCGGAATCAGGACGGGCGATATCATTGAAGGAATTAACGGCATAGAAGTAAACAGTTCTGCCGATATCAATAAAATTCTTTCGGAAAATTTTAAAAAATTCGAAATTACAATAAATCGCGGCGGACAGGAGTTTACAAGCGAAATTAAACCGGCAACCGATCTTTCTACAGGGAAGAAGAGATTAGGAGTATTGGTAAAAGATACCGTAAACGGAATAGGTACCGTAACATACATTGATAAAGCCGGAAATAAGTTTGCATCTTTGGGACATCCGGTCTCCGATTTAAAAAATAATTTAATGGAAATAAACGGTGGAACAGTTTACGGTTGCATTATTTATGACGTTAAAAAGGGTATTAAGGGAAACCCCGGAGAACTGCACGGCGCCTTTGAAAATGGAAATGTTTTAGGTAAAGCACGCCTAAACTGCTCCTGCGGAGTATATGGAGATATAGACGGCAGCTTCGACGTTTCCAAACTTGTTAAAGTAGAAAAGGGAAGCATCGACAGTGTAAAAATCGGCAAAGCTTGCATTTACACTACGGTACACGGTAACGAAATCTGCAAATACGATATATCTATAGTTAAGGTTGACAAAAACAATAAAGACAACAGAAACTTCGTGATTAAAATAGAAGATAAAAATTTGCTGGGTATTACGGGCGGTATTGTGCAAGGCATGAGCGGCAGTCCGATAGTCCAAAACGGAAAACTTATAGGCGCTGTTACCCATGTTTTCGTTAACGATCCCACAAGGGGTTACGGAATAGGTATAGACAAAATGTTAAGTTCATATTAATTGTTAATTCCTCATATAATTGTATATGAGGAATTTGTCTTTTAAATGGTGTAAATGGGATAAAAGGTATTTTATTGCCGCGCTGATTACATTAATATGCTCTATTATATGTGGCATAATACTATATAAATTTGTATCAATTAATATTTATTTCAATAATTACGCAAAAGATTATATATTTTATATCTTTAATTTCAAAAACTCTAAAATATTAATTTCTCATTTTTTAAGCGAACTTTTTTATTTTTATATATTTTTTTTAATAGGGTATTTTACAAAATTCAAATACGTTACGCTTTTGTTTATATTCCTGCGCGGACTGTATTTTTCCGTGTATACGGCAATATTAATAGGGTTTAACGCTTTCGGCGGTGTTACCGTAGCGGTGTTGGTGTTCATACCGGTCTCGTTGATATCGATATTTTTAAGTTGCATAATAGCAGATTGTTGCAAGATTGTTAATAAAAAATATGTTTTTTTTCTTCCTTTGATTTTGGCGGCGATCAATACGCTTGTTTTGCTTATTATGGTGAATGTGGTATTCAGAGTAGTTATCGTAATAGTATAATTTAAATGTTTATTCTCATACTAATGGTATGAAAAAGATATTAACAATATTGTGCAGCGCGTGCGTAGCGGCGGCAGGAACCGTAATGTGCGGCTTCGAGGTTAAAAGCAATGAGGCGGATAATCTTTCCGCAGACTGTAAATCGGCCTATTTGATGGATTTTAATTCGGGTGAGTGCATTTATAAGCAGAATGAAACCAAACGCATGCCTATCGCAAGTGTGTGCAAAGTAATGACTTTGACGCTGTGCATGGATGCGCTGGCTTCCGAGCAATTGTCCCTTGACGATAAAATCACGGTAAGCGAAAGCGCTTCGGGTATGGGAGGTTCTCAGGTTTTCCTCGGTACGGGATGCGAATATACTGTTGATCAATTAATCAAAAGCATAGTAGTATGTTCGGCAAATGACAGTTGCGTGGCGTTATCGGAAACTATAGCGGGAAGCGAAGAAAGTTTTGTTGCCAGAATGAACAGCAAGGCGGCTGAACTCGGTTGTAACGATACGTTATTCGCAAACTGCACGGGTTTGCCCAAACCGACGCAATATTCATGTGCGCGTGACGTTGCGTTGATGTTTAAAAATCTTATAAAATACGAAAATTATTTCAATTACAGTAAAGTTTGGCTTGAAGATTTTATTCACCCCGACAACAGGACAACTTCAATGACCAACACAAATAAACTTATTAAGAAATATTCGTTCTGTGACGGAGGCAAAACCGGCTTTACGAACGAGGCGGGCTTCTGTCTTGCGGCTACGGCAAAAAAGGATAACATGCGATTAATTTCCGTCGTTCTCGGCGCAGGTAGCAGTGATGTTAGATTTGCTTCTACGGTAAACATGTTTAATTACGGCTTTGCAAACTACAAAAACAGAATAGTTTTGGACAAAGACGTTACTTTAAACGACGATTTCGCGGTTTCGGGTGGCAAAAAGAAAAGTTTTGCGGTGTGTCCGGAACGTAACGTATACGTTTTTTCCGCAAACGATAAGTCGCCTGAAATAACTCATAACGTTTTTGAATATAAGGTAAAGGCTCCTGTAGCTATCGGGCAAGTTGTCGGAAAAATAGAAGTTTATAAGGACGGCATACTGTGCGACACTGTAAACGTGGTTTCGGCAGAGAATATTAAGAAGGCAACCTTCGGCGATAATTTTGTAAATATTTCCGATAACTGGGCATTATAAATTTTTATAAAAGTTTTAAGCGGCGTCGTAACTCAGCGGCGCTGTATTTTTTTTATGTTTTAATAGGCTTTAATATATTTGACTATTTTTTTCAATTTTGCTAAAATCATTTAGTATTAACATGCTATCGGAGTTTCAATGAACGAAAGAAATACTTTAAAAATAAATAGTGCGGGACATTTGGAAATAGGCGGTGCCGATTGCGTTCGACTTGCCGAGGAATTCGGTACGCCGTTGTATGTTTACGACGAAATTCATATACGTAACATGATGCGCGTATACAAAAACACCTTGGAAAATGAATATAGCGGAAAGGGACTTGTACTGTACGCTTCCAAGGCTTTTTGCTGTTCGGCAATATATAAAATAGCCATGCAGGAAGGTATAGGGATAGACGTTGTTTCCGGCGGGGAACTCTATACTGCCCTAAAAGCCGGTTTTCCCGTCGAAAAAATTTATATGCACGGCAACAATAAGTTGGGCAGCGAACTTGAATTGGCTTTGGATAATAAAATCGGGACGATTGTTATAGATTCGTTTTCAGAAGCGGATAAGATAGACGAGCTTGCCGCAGAAAGATCAATAATTCAAAACGTTTTAATACGTGTCAATCCCGGGATAGAGGCGCATACGCACGCTTTCGTTCAGACAGCGAGAACCGACAGTAAATTCGGTTTCAGCATATTTGACGGAACGGCGGAAAAAATTACAAAATATGTTCTTACCAAGAAAAATTTGTCCCTGTCAGGTTATCATTGTCACATAGGCTCGCAAATATTCGAAAAGCAATCGTTTGTTCTCGGCGCCGAAAAGGTTATGGATTTTATTGCGCAAATAAAACGCCAAACCGGATTTGAGGCAGAGACACTGAATATCGGCGGAGGTTTCGGAATTTGGTACACTGACGAAGATCCGAAGCTGAAATTGTCGGATTATTCCGATTATCTTAAAGAATTAATTGCAGCCGTCAAGCGAAAGGCTAAAGAAGATTCTTTAAAATTGCCCGAATTGATTATCGAACCGGGAAGATCAATTATAGGCGAAGCGGGCATAACATTATATACCGTCGGCGCAATAAAGGATATACCTAATGTTAAGAAATATGTTGCGGTTGACGGAGGAATGTTTGAAAATCCCAGATACGCGCTATACCAGTCTAAGTATACGTTGTTATTGGCCAACAGGGCAAACGAGAAATGTACGGAGAAAGTATCTGTTTCGGGCAAATGCTGTGAAAGCGGAGATTTAATTGCCGTCGACGTCGCGCTTCCCGAAGCGCATGTCGGCGACGTAATGGCAGTATTTTCAACGGGCGCTTATCATTATTCAATGGCAAGCAATTACAACAGAAATTTTGTTCCGCCCGCAATTTTGGTTAATGAAGGTAAAGCAGAGTACATTATAAAACCTCAGAATTATGAGGATATTATCAGGAACGACGTTGTTCCCGAAAGATTAAAGTAACCGAGCAATAATCATGTCAAATAAAACTTACGAAAATTTTGAATCCGTTGTGGATTACAATACGGTACTGGACGACTTTGAAGGTCCGCTCGATTTGCTTTTGCATCTAATTAATATAGCTCAGATTAGAATCGAGGATGTCTTTGTTTCCAAAGTAACGGAGCAATTTCTTGATTATATTGAATTTATGAAAACGCAACCGAGAAGGGACGTCGATAAGGAAAGCGAGTATCTTGCGTTGGCGGCGCAAATAATATACATTAAGTCCAAAAGCATGGTGCCGGCGGTTGAAGTTGCCGGTGAGGAAATGGGCGGCTCGGAATCGGAAAAGCTGGCTTTAATTGAACAGTTGAAACAACGTGAGTACGAGCTGATTAAAGAAGAAACGCCGAAGCTTAAAGATCTTGAAACAATAGGCTATTATTTTAAAGAACCGGAATCCGATTTCAGCAAGGTAAAAATAGTTTATAAAGATTTTAACGTAAACGCGCTTTTGGAAGCTTTTGCAAACTTAATGTTGCGGAACGAAAGCTTGCAAAGGGAAAAGGTAAAAGTAAGGGAAATTCCGAAAGACGTCCATACGGTTGAAGAAAAAGTTACTTTAATACGTGATACGCTGGTCGAAAAAAAGGAAGTCGAATTTGACAGCTTATTTACAACATTTTCAAGAAACGAAATAGTTACAACCTTTCAGGCTCTGTTGGAAATGCTTAAACATCAGTTTATTCTTGTCAACCAGGAGCATTCGTTCGGAACGATAATAATTAGACTTAACCCCGATTGGGATTTGAAGGATATTACAGATGAACAGTTTGACCAATATAATTGAGGCGGTAATATTTGCATCCGGAGAAGCCGTGCCGGTAAAATACATAGTCGAGAAGTTGGGTTGCTCGCTTAAAGAAGTAAATGCCGGCGTGAACGAATTAAAAGAGAAATACGGCGGCGAGAGCGGAATTCATCTGCTTACGTTTAACGGAAAATTACAGTTTGCAACGAACCCGCAGTACAAGCAACCCGTTTCGGACGTTTTGACGCCTATCAAAGAAAAAGAGTTTACGAAAACCATACTGGAATGCGCCGCTATCATCGCTTATAAACAGCCGATAACCAAGCCGGAGCTTGAAGAAATAAGGCAAGTCAGTTGCGACTATGCTATACATACGCTTTTGGAGCTTGAAATGATAGTTCCTTGCGGCAGAAAAGACGCCGTCGGGAAGCCTATAATGTATTCTACGACGGATAACTTCCTTAAAAGATTTAAGCTTAATTCCATTGACGAGTTGCCCGATTACGACGAACTTATGGCCCAGATAGCCGAACTTAACAGTTCATTGTTAACGGAAGACGAAGAAGATGCGAATTACCTTTACAAAAAAGACGAATATACCGAAGCCGAAGCAGCGCCGAATGAAGCGGAAAAAACAACAAAAACGGATGAGGACGGCTTTGAAATTCCCGATCATTTGACGGATGAGGACGATATAATTAAGATAGACTGAATACGGTATAAAATTTACGGAGACAATTTTTATTGTGTCCGTTTTTGTATATTTAAAAGTTGCTTTACAAATAATATTTGTATGAACGATGCTATCGTTTATACCGTAACAGCATTATTTGCATTGATAATTTTTCCTGTTCACGTTTACAATTATTTGTATCTGAATACCGAAATAAAATATGCAAGCGTAAATGCAGGTATTTATAAAATAAATTTTTTTAATGCAAACACAGTAGAAAACAACCCCGGCGAAATGCAGATAAACGGTAAAAAGAAAAAAATCGATCCTACCAAATTCAGCATCAATTATTATAGGATTTTTAACCGGCTATGCATACACAAAATCGTACAGTTGGGTGATTACGGGGTAAGGGACGACAAAAAAATTTATGTCCTTATAGTACAGAACGCTTTAACAAATGCCATATACAATTTCTTAAAAATCAACGGTAATAATTGTAAGTTAAAAAATTATACCGTTTTGAATGAAGAACACTCCGAAATAAGATATTACGCAAAAGCTATAACAATATTAAACATTATCGTTTTAATAAAAATATTTTCAATAATTATAATGGAGAAATTAAATGAACTCAAAACTTAAAAAGAATAGAGAAAAAGAATTTGACTCCCCGACAATTTCAATCGAGAAAGTAGCCGGCGCCGATACCGTAATAGGCAAATCAATCGTCACAGTAAGCGGTACGGAGGTTATTCCTATATCTTCGGTTACGGTAGTAAATTTAAGCGGTGGCGGCGAATACGGCGACGTTAAAACCTACAAAGAAACAGACGGGTTTCAGGTGGCAGGAGGCAACGGTACGGTTATTACTGTTAAACCTAAAGGTTTTCTTGTTGACGACGGTTCCGGCTGTAAGCTGCTGAAGGTAGATGACGGTGCTATTGATACTTTAATAGATAAAACAGGAGAATTAATTCACAAACTTTCTAACAATGCGTAAAGTAGTACTATGTATACTGTGTATATTTTCAGTTTTGACTTGCTATCAGCTTAACTTCGGCAATAAAGCGCAGGCGTCTGCACAGTCCGAAATCGCCATGGAGTTAACAACGGGGACCGTATTAATAGAAGGAAACGCCGACGCAAGGCGCCCCATGGCCAGTACGACCAAAATACTGACGGCAATAATAATTTTAGAAGATTGCAACCTTGACGAAATTATTCAGGTTCCTGATGAAGCCGTTGGGGTAGAAGGGTCAAGTATTTACCTGAAAAAAGGCGAGAAAATAGATATAAGAGATCTGTTATATGGCTTAATGTTGCGTTCGGGAAATGATAGCGCTGCCGCTTTAGCTATACATCACAGCAAAAGTATTAAGGCGTTTGCGGAAGTTATGACAGAGCGGGCAAAAAAAATAGGGGCAGTTAACTCCAATTTTAAAAATCCCAGCGGATTACCCGATGAAGAGCATTATACAACAGCTCGCGATTTATGCAAAATAGCATGTTACGCCATGCGCAACGACCAATTTAAAGAAATAGTCGGAACAACGGAATACACCGGTAAATTCAGAACCTATACGAATAAAAATAAAATGCTACGTTTATGCGAAGGGGCTAACGGTGTAAAAACCGGTTACACTTTGAAGGCGGGCAGATGTTTGGTTTCATCGGCGTTGCGCAACGGCATGGATATAGTTTGCGTTGTGTTGAATTGTCCGGATATGTATGAAAGAAGCTGTGCCATATTCGATAATTGTTTTAATAAATATAAATTGTTGAACCTTTCGTCAAATAAAGTATTTATGTGTAACAATGTACTTTGTAAACTTAAAGAAAGTAAAAGTATAGTTGTAGAATCTAATAAGGAAATTGACTATAAGGTTTTGCCTTATAAAGATATTGCCGATAATGCAGTCGGTGAGTTGAAAGTTTACTGTGAAAACAGCTTGATTTTTAATGAAAAATTGTATAGTATATAAGTGCAAGTAATTTATAGGACTATACAGATGAGATTAAATAAATTTCTGGCAGCTTCCGGAGTTGCATCCAGGAGAGACTGCGATGAAATTATTAAAAAAAGACAAGTAACCGTTAACGGTAAAATTGCGGAAGTGGGTATTGAAGTTAACCAGGACGACGAAGTATGTTTAAACGGTGAAATCATTACCTTAAAATCAAACGAATACTACATTCTTAATAAGCCCAAAGGCTATATTTGCAGTGTATCGGACGATAAAGGCAGAAAAACCGTCTTGGACTTGATGCCTAAAAATGTCGGAAGAATTTATCCTGTCGGTAGACTCGATTACGATAGCGAGGGCTTGCTTATATTAACTACCGACGGCGAGCTTGCACAATATTTAACTCATCCATCGAATGAAATCCCGAAAACTTATCTTGTTAAAATCGAAGGCACGTTTACGGAAAGTGCGTTGAATCCTATACGAAGCGGTATCGAAATAGACGGTTATAAAACAAAAAAATGTAAAGCCCATATTGTCGAAACCAATAAAGATTATACAAAAATTCATATTACGATAACCGAGGGAAAAAACAGAGAAATCAGAAAAATGTTTTCCGCGATAGGAAAAGAGGTTACACTGCTTAAAAGAATCAAAATAGGCGAACTGTCTTTAAGAGGTTTGGACAGAGGGTCTTTTAGAAAGCTTAGTAAACAAGAAGTATCTTATTTAATGTCATTATAAAAAGAAGCGGACATAATGAAAGATTGGTTTACGATTGATAAGATAGACGATACGACCTATATCATAAGCGAATACCGCCATTGGGAAGAAACTCATTGCTATTTACTAATAGGGAGTAAGCGGTGTCTTTTGATTGATACGGGACTCGGTATTTGCAATATCTACGAGCAAGTACGCAAGTTGACGGACAAACCTGTTACAGCCGTTGCTACTCATATTCATTGGGATCATATAGGCGGACATAAATATTTTCCAGATTTCTACGCGCACAGGGCCGAGTTGGATTGGCTGAACGGCAATTTTCCGCTTTCTATTAAAACCGTACGTGATATGGTTATTGACCGTTGCGATTTACCCAACGGCTTTGACGTTTCCAAGTACGAAATGTTTCAGGGAACGCCGACAAAGGTATTAAGCGGCGGCGAAATTATTGATTTGGGCGATAGAAAAATCGAAGCGTTGCACACTGCAGGACATTCGCCGGGACATCTTTGTTTTTGGGAACAAGAGCGCGGCTACATATTTACGGGTGATTTGATTTATAAAGACACTTTGTTTGCCTATTATCCGTCAACCGACCCCGAAGCGTATTTAGAGTCGCTGGAAGTAATAGCGGCGTTGCCGTCAAAACGGTTGTTTCCGGCACATCACTCGCTTGATATACAGTCCGAAATTGCAATTAGAATGAGAGATGCTTTTCGTGAGCTGAAAGCGCAAGGCAAACTTCATCACGGTGCAGGAACTTATCGCTACGACGATTGGGCGGTTTGGTTATAAACTATGTAAAAAAAAGCTCCCGAACAACTTGTTCGGGAGCTTTTTTGTAATCGCGTGAAAACAAAACTCAAAAAATTTTTATTTTTTAATTCTATATGGGAAGTGCGCTTTGTCCGTTTTTTTATGACTTAAATATTCCGTAATAAACCGACAACTTTCCCGATAATCGTAACGTTATCGAATACGAAATCCTGCATTGTATCATTTTCCGGATGAAGAATTATTTTGCCGTCCCGTTTAAAAAATCTTTTAACGGTCGCGCTTTCCTCGACCAACGCAACAACGATATCGCCGTTATCGGCATTTTCCTGTTTTTTAACGACAATTTTATCTCCGTCGAACATACCTATATTTATCATTGAATCGCCCGAAACCGTAAGCATGAATAAATCTTCACCGGCAAAAAAGTTACCGGGGATAGAATAGAAATCTTCATAATTTTCCGTAGCAAAAATAGGTTGACCTGCCGCAACGGTACCTATCAAAGGAACTGTTTTTATGCTACCATGTTTCAAAGAGACGGCGCGATTTTTACAATTGACTTTATTTAAAACCCCGCGTTTAACCAGCTCGTTTATGTAGGTGAAAGCAGTGGCGGTAGACTTTAAATCGCACGATTTACAAATATCCCTGACCGTCGGGGCATAACCGTATTGTGTAATATAGCTTTTAATGTACTCAAAGACCTGCTCGCTTTTATCTATATTGCGTTTCATAATTTAACCTCAATTATATTATATCATTAAAAATTAAAATAAGCAAACATTTGTTCCTGTAATTTGTTTGTTTTTTCACTTAATTTGTATTATAATTATAGAAAAGTAGAGGGAGTGTAGTGTATGACTGAAAAATCGGAAAAATGTGTTTTATATGACAGAGCTTGTATAGGTTGCATGGAATGTGATATTTGCGACTTAAATCCCGATAAAATTTGCGATAATTGCGGTAAATGCATTGAAATTCGTGGCGATGCGGTAATTAAAATAGATAAAATTATTTTAAATGACGACGAATAACATTTTATTCGTCGTCGCGTTTTAATTTTACTTTTCCCACAACCGCACGCCTGTTATCGTCGCTTATCGCAGCATAATGCTTTCGTGTCGTATTGACGTCCCTATGACCTAAGACGTCGGCAACTATATAAATATCGCCTGTTGCTTTATACAATTGAGTACCGTAGGTAGAACGCAGTTTGTGCGGGGAAATCTTTTTTAACGGGGAAACAATTTGAGCATATTTCTTAACCAGATTTTCAACCGCGCGGACTGTGATTCTGTTTTTATTAGCAGAAAGAAAAAGGGCGGAGGAGTCTTTTAATATATCTGAAATATTATCCTTATATTCCAGGTAACGTTTTAATGCGGCAGCAACGTCTTCGTCAAAGTATAAAATAGCTCTATTGCCGCCTTTTCGCGTTACAATGAAGGAATTGTCTTTAAAATTCAAATCTTCGTTATTCAGCCCGACAAGCTCGCTTATACGTATTCCGGTTCCGAGAAAAAGCATTAAAATGGCGCTATCGCGAACCTTGTTTTTTTCGTGATATGTCATTTGATGAGGCGTCAACCCGTTACCGCTTTCGGCAACGTTAATTATATTATAAACTTCGTCTGAATCCAGTCTGACAATAGGTTTTTCGTGCAGTTTGGGAGTTGCGACTTTTGCGGAATTATCTACACTGATAAAACCTTTGTTGAAAAAATATTTAAACATAGCTCGTACAGAGGACAATTTACGCGCTTTTGCCCTGTCGTTACAGGAGTGATCCCTGCCGCCATAGCGGTAATGGGAGAGGAAGCTTAAAAAATATTCAATGTCATTGCTTGTAACCAATTCAAGATCGGTTAAAACAAATTCCTGAATTTTTTTATTTCCATTGAATTTTTTATTCTGCAAAAAATAGAAGAAAATTTTCAAATCATGCGCATAGTTCAATCTTGTAAGAGTGCTTGTCTGACTGTCTATTGCGAGAAAGTAGTCACAACAAAACGGCGGCAATTCATTCATAAGCAAATTGTCAATTGTTTCTAAATTTTTGTTGTTACGTTGAGCGTAAAAATCTTTTTGCATGCCATCTTCCGATTAATTTAATTTTTTGATGACCTCCCATTAAATAGGAGGGTTTTTAAATATATTCAACACTTCGTAAAACACAGCTTTTACGAAGTGTTGAACCCAATTAAAGAATAACATATCAAAATTAACTTGTCAAACAAATTTTTGCTAAAATATAAAGATTAGTAAATTAAAATAAACGAAAATTATTATAAGAATAATTTACATTATGCGTGACATAGTACAAAACAAGGCCGGATTGTCCGGCCTTGTTTTGTAAAAAACATTAATTTTTGATTGATTTCAAATTCCAAATGTTTGTTGCATAGTCGCTAATGGCTCTGTCTGCGGCAAATATTCCTGCTGCGGCAATGTTTCGTAAAGACATTTGATTCCACTTGGTTTTATTTGACACGTACAGCTCGGATATTTCATTTTGCGCCCTGTTATAATCTCCAAAATCAGCCATACACATATACGGGTCGGCCACGGGTGTTTCCGTCAACAGATAATTTGCAATATCCGCAAACGATTGTCCGTTGAAGCCGACAATCAAAGCTTCTATAATGCGACGCAGTTTAGGCGATTCATTATAATATTTGCTCGAGCTATAACCGGTGCCCCAAATATCGTCAACTTCGTTGGATTTCAATCCGAAGATAAATATATTTTCATTTCCGACCGCCGCGGCCATTTCAACGTTTGCGCCGTCGAGAGTTCCGATTGTCAATGCGCCGTTAATCATAAACTTCATATTGCCGGTACCGCTGGCCTCTTTGCCGGCAAGAGAAATTTGTTCGGAAACTTCGGAAGCAGGCATCAATTTTTCAGACATAGATACGTTATAATCTTCCATATAAACGACTGAAAGCTTTTCATGTACCTTGGTATTTTTCTTAATATCTTCAGAAAGGAAATTAATCAGCTTTATAATTTTCTTTGCCATATCGTACCCGGGCGCTGCCTTTGCCCCAAAAATATAGGTTTTAGGCAAAACGTCCAAATTAGGATTATCCAACAAGTCAAGATAAGTGTCGATAATGTTAATTACATTTAATAATTGGCGCTTATACTCATGCAGTCTTTTCGCCTGAACGTCAAAAAGCGTCGACGGATCGATAATAACGCCTTGTTTCTTTTTAGCGTATTCGGCAAATTGCTGCTTCTTGATTTTTTTAATTTCGTCCAGTCTTGCGAGTACGGTTTTATCGTTTTCAAACTTTTTAAAGTCGGCAAGCTTCTCCCCGTCCAATACAAATCTGTCGCCTATGCACTCGGTCAGCAACTCGGAAAGTTCGGGGTTAGACTGATTTAACCATCTTCTGTGTGCGATACCGTTTGTAACGTTTGTGAACTTTTCGGGAGTAAAATCGTAAAAATCTTTAAATACGGATTTTTTGATTATATCGCTGTGCAACGCCGAAACACCGTTGACGTTATGTCCGCCGTAGACGCAAAGATTTGCCATTTTAATACGGTCATGCTCGATAATCGACATGCGGGAAATCTTTGCCCACTCACCGGGGAATTTATTCCATAATTCTTCGCATAAGCGCCTGTTTATTTCTTTTATAATTGAATGTATTCTGGGAATTGTCCTTTCAATCAGATCTTCAGACCATGTTTCCAAAGCTTCGGCAAGAACGGTATGATTTGTATATGCGCACGTTGCCGTGGTTATTGCCCATGCCTGATTCCAGTCGTAGAAATATTCGTCGATAAGTATTCTCATCAATTCGGGAATAGCCATCGCGGGATGCGTATCGTTCAAATGTATAGCCGCAAGCTTGGGCAAATCGTTTAAACTGCCGTATCTGTGTTTATGGTCCTGAACGATATTTTGAATAGAAGCCGAACAAAGGAAATACTGCTGTTTAAGCCTGAGAGATTTACCTGCCATATGATTATCTGCAGGATATAATACTTTCGTCAACAGGTCCGCATCATTATCCTCGGTCATCGCCTGATAATAGTCACCCTGGGAGAACAGCTTCATATTGAAGTCCTGTACGGGTTTGGCTTTCCAAAGTCTTAATACCGAAACGGCTTCGCTGTTTTTACCCGAAACCATCATATCGTAAGCAACAGCCTCGATTTCTTTACAGTTAACGTAAGTCGTTTCGAGTCCGTTCTCCGTCCACTTCTCCTCGATTTGTCCGTTAAATCTTACAATAAAAGATTTATCGGTTCTTTGGGTGAGCCATGATTCTCCGCCCGGCAACCAAACATCAGGCAGTTCCATCTGCCAGCCGTCAACTATCTTCTGCTTAAACAGGCCGTATTCGTAACGCAAGCTATATCCCATTGCAGGATAATTACCCGTCGCCAAAGCGTCCATAAAGCATGCTGCAAGCCTTCCTAGACCTCCGTTGCCAAGACCCGCGTCGGGTTCAAGCTCATACAAATCTTCAAGCTTTAATCCGTAAGAAGACACAGCTTTTTCAAATACGGAGGTTGCACTCAAATTGTACAAACTGTTTTTAAGCGAGCGTCCCATCAAGAACTCCATGCAGAGATAATATACTCTCTTAGCACGCTTCGCCTTTATTTTTTTATGAAACTGTTGCCTTTTTTCAAGCAAAATGTCACGGACCGACATTACGACAGCTTTATAAATCTGATCCTTTGTCGCTTCCGAAGGGGTTACGCCGAAATATCTCGACAGTTTGCCTTTGATTAATTCTTTTACTTCCTTTTCGGTAAAAGTAGTACTCATTATGTTCTCCTGTTTTTTAGTAAAAATTAATTAAGCATATCCATATAGAGAGCTTCATACACTTTTGCTGAATGATTCCAACTGAAATCCGTTGTTGCCGCTCTGTACATAAGTTTTGCCCATTCGTCTTTATTTTTATAATCGGATATGGCTTCTCTTATTACAAAAAGCATATCGTGGGCGTTGAAGTTAGTAAACGTATAACCGTTTTGTAAAGGTTTAATGCTGTCAAACAAACCTCCCGCTTCTCTGACAACAGGTACTGTGCCGTAACGGCAAGCAATCATCTGAGATAATCCGCACGGTTCCGATTTGGAAGGCATAAGGAAGATATCAGAGCCTGAATAAATTTTTCTGGATAAATCACCGTTGAAAACGATATTGGCGCTCAACTTATCCGGATATTTTTTTGCCATTCCGCTGAAAAATCCTTCAAAATGCGCGTCTCCCGTCCCCAAAATTACAACCTGAACATCATCCTGCAACAGCTCTTCAAGAATATTTGTGACTAAATCCAACCCCTTGTGCGATACAAGACGCGTTACCATAGATATTATCGGAGTTTCCGGTTTTTGCGGCAAATTCAATAATTTTTGCAATTCTTTTTTACATACCGCTTTATTCGAAAAATCGTTCGGAGAAAAGTTAGCAAATAAATGCTCGTCAAGTTCGCAATTGTAGCCGATATCGTCTATTCCGTTTAATATCCCTCTGAGTTTAAACTCGTTTTTCCTGATAATAGGATCGAGCCCATGCGCAAAATACGGATCTTTAATTTCCTGTGCGTATCTGGGGCTTACGGTCGAAAATCTTTCGCAACACTCTATTGCGCCTTTCATTAAATTAATCGAGTTATTATATTCTACAAGATATTTATAATGACCGTAAATATCAAACAAATCACACAGCAAATCAAGCGAATACTGTCCCTGATATTCTATATTATGAATCGTAAAAAGCGCCCTGATATACTGGTATTCTTCCCTGAAACAATAATTTGTTTTCAAATATATTGCCGCTAATGCCGCCTGCCAGTCGTGACAGTGCATTACGTCGGGATAGAAGTTTAAAAACGGCATAATTTCAAGAACGCTTCTTGAGAAAAATGCAAATCTTTCACCGTCGTCATAATAGCCGTAGCAACCCGGACGTTTGAAATAGAACTCGTTATCGATAAAATAAAATATAACGCCATCCTTTTCATATGAGAAAATACCGCAGTACTGGTTACGCCAGGCAAGATGTACATATATATTTCCGAGATATGTAAATTTGTCCTTATATTCTTTTTTAATATCCGAAAATAACGGAATAACCACTTTGACGTCGAATTTACCGGACGCAGCAAGCGCTTTCGATAAAGAACCTATTACTTCCGCAAGTCCTCCTGTCGCAATAAAAGGCGTCGATTCCGAGGCAACGAATAAAATTTTCTTTTTATTTAAGGATTTTACCTCTTTAACCTTTTTAGGCGAGGAATCGGTTGCGGTTTTCTTCGGTTTTGCCGTTTGAGTTGTTTTTGTTGCCATAATTCCCTCCGATAATTTAAATCAAGGAGCCTTTATTTATGAAATAAGGCTGTTGCTCGCAACCGGCAAGCACTCTGTTGTCGCGGATGACCGAATCTTTATCGCTGACGACATAAGCCAGGTTGCAGTTTTCTCCTACAATATTTTCCGACATAATCACACAGTTTTTAACCGTACTGCCTTTACCTATTTTAACTCCGCGGAAAAGAATACTGTTTTCAACCGTACCCTCTATAAGGCAACCGTCGGAAATAAGAGAATTTTTGACCTTTGCCGTTTCCGTAAGCTTTGCAGGCGCACTGTCGTTGATTTTCGTATATATGTCTCTGTCTCCGAAAATTTCGTTTCTGACGTCTTTTTTAAGAAGGTCTGCGTTCGCCTTAAAATAAGCGGAAAGCGAATCGATATTCGCATAATATCCTTCATATTTGTAGGCATACATTTTAAGACTGTTGACGCCTGCGCACAAAATATCCTTAGCAAAGCTTTTATGACCGTTTTGAATTGCGCTTTGAATTAATCTGATCAAAAACGAAGTGCGCGCCACCATAAGATTTATGTAATTATTAGTACATTTTCCTACAGGAGTATTGTTTATTTCGATGCCGGTAATTCTGCCTGTCTTATCCGTAGCGAAGGTCAAATATTGGTGAACAGCCTTTATTTCATGCTCGTGATAAGCCATAGTTATATCGGCGTTCTTTTTTATGTGGTAATCTATTAATTTACTGTAATCAAGTTTATAAACCGCATCGCTGTCGGCGAGTACGACAAAATCTTCCTTTGCTTTTTTGAGAAAGGACATCGTACCTTTTAAAGCTTCCAAACGGTTATTATACAAAGTTTCCGATTCGTCGCTATAAGGCGGAAGCAAAATAAGCCCCCCCTCTTTTCTTGCCAAATCCCAGTTTTTACCGGAACCGAGGTGATCCATAAGCGACTGATAGTTATTTTTTGTTATCATGCCTACGGTGGTTATACCCGAATTGACCATATTCGACAGTGCAAAATCCACCAACCTGTATCTGCCGCCGTACGGTATCGAACCAATAGATCTTACTTTTGTAAGCTCGGGAACGTATTCCTCGTTCAAACTTGAAAATATTACGCCAACGGTCGAAGCCATATTATTTTCCCCCCAAAACATTTTTATCAACTATATCACCTGCGGCGACTTTTGCATTTTTACCGACGGTAATTCCCCTGCCAAGAACGGTGATTCCGTTTGTCTTACCCTCTACCTTGCAGGCTTCGCTCTTGACCGAGCCGATAACGGCATTTTCGCATATCGTAACTTCCTCGTCAATAATAGCATAATTCAGTTTTGCGCCTTTTTTAACTACAATATCGCCCATAAGTACGCAGTCGTTGACTTCCGCGCCTTTTTCTATAACGCAGTTTGTGCCTATTACGGAATTAACTATTTTGCCCTCAATTTCACATCCGGTTGCAATTATAGAATTGAGGACTTCCCCCTCTACAAATGCGGGCGGAGCAAGCGGGCTTCTGGAATGAATTACTCTATTTTCGTCTCTGAGCTCAAAGTTGGGTACAACTCCGAGCAAATCCATATTCGCCTCTAAAAGAGAGCTTATCGTGCCGACATCTTTCCAATATCCTTCAAAGCGATAGGAAAACATTTTCTCGCCGGCTTTAAGCATTGCGGGGAGAACGTTTTTACCGAAATCCTTTTCCGAAGCGGGGTCGGCTTCGTCCAGCTCGAGATATTTGAAAAGCTTTGAAGCGGTAAATATATAAATACCCATTGACGCCAAGTTGCTTTTGGGATTTGCGGGCTTTTCCTCGAATTCGTAAATGGTTCCGTCGGGATTTGTGTTGAGAATACCGAATCTGGAAGCTTCTTTTAACGGAACCTCCATGCATGCGATAGTGCAGTCTGCTTTTGCCTCTTTATGGGCTGCAAGCATTTTGTCGTAATCCATCTTATAAATATGGTCGCCCGAAAGTATAAGCACGTATTCGGGGTCATACATTTTCATGAACCGAATATTCTGATAAATCGCGTTTGCGGTTCCCTTGTACCAGGAAGTATCCGTCTTTGCTTCGTAAGGCGACAAAATATGTACTCCGCCAAACGTTCTGTCCAAATCCCACGGCTGGCCGTTTCCGACGTACTCGTTCAAAACCAAAGGCTGGTACTGCGTAAGCACACCAACCGTATCAATTCCCGAATTGATACAGTTAGATAACGGAAAGTCTATAATTCTGTATTTTGCGCCGAAAGATACTGCAGGTTTTGCTATATTGCTAGTTAACGCATACAGCCTGCTGCCTTGTCCTCCGGCAAGTAACATTGCAACGCATTCTTTTTTTCTCAGCATTGCGAATCCCCCTACAAGTTTAATTAATTTTTTTCAAAAACATACAAGTCAGTTTGGGTATATCGATACAAAGCGAATGTTCTTTCCCGTGACTTGACAGATTTTCGGATTTAAAAATTCTTTTTTTCAAAGAACCGCACCCTCCGAATTTTTTCAAATCGGAATTAAAAATTACGGTATACTTTCCTTCTTCTGTGCCGAAACGGTAATTATGCAAATCGACGCCTGAAAAATTCATTACGGCCGTGACGCTGTCACCGTTGCGTGAATATCTGTTAAACGCCAAAAAATTGTTTGTCCTGTCGTCAACAACAAGCCATTCGAATCCGTCCCAACCGTCATCTATTTCGTAAAGCGGCTTATTGTTAAGATAAAAAAAGTTTATAGCCTTTACAAACGCGCGCATTTTTCTGTGTTTTTCGTATTCTGTAAGAAAAAAATCTATTCCCTTACAATAGTTCCATTCACTGAACTGCGCAATTTCGTAACCCATAAAATTAAGTTTTTTGCCCGGATGAGCGTACATAAATCCCAACAGCAAGCGTTCTCCGGCAAATTTATCGTCATAACTGCCCGGCATTTTGTTCACAACGGAGCCTTTTACATGTACGACTTCGTCATGCGACAACGGTAAAATAAATTTTTCCGAAAACGCATATACAAGCGAAAAAGTTAATTTATTGTGATGATGATTTCTGAAATAAGGGTCTTGTTTGCAATAAAACAGTACGTCGTTCATCCACCCCATATTCCATTTGCAATCAAAGCCCAATCCGCCGTTCTCGATTTTGTCCGTCAATTTCGGGAAAGCGGTTGACTCCTCCGCAATAATTACAGCGTCGGGGAAAAGCTTTTTTAATGTTTCATTGATTTTTTTTATTAATTCAATGGCTTCTAAATTTCTGCTGTCGCCGTAGATATTCGGCGTCCAGTCGCCGCCGCATCTGTCATAATCGAGATATAACATGGACGCAACCGCGTCTACGCGTAAGCCGTCGGCACCGTAAACGTCCATTAGCATAACTGCCGACGACAAAAGAAAACTGTCTATTTCGCCCCTGCCGAAATCGAATTTTCTGGTTCCCCAGCCGCTATGCTCCATTCTGTCCCACAGCGGACATTCGTACAAGGGCTGTCCGTCAAATTCGTAAAGTCCCCAATCGTCTTTAGGAAAATGCGCCGGAACCCAGTCTATTATAACCTTTATACCTTGAGAGTGAAAAGCATCGACCAGACTTTTAAACTGCGACGGAGTGCCGAGACGCGACGTTACGGAAAAATACCCCGTTACCTGATAACCCCAGGAACCGTCGTAAGGAAATTCGTTAACGGGCATAAATTCAACATGCGTATAACCCATGGATTTTACGTACGGAACAAGCGTTTTTTCAAGCTCCCGATAACTGTAATAGGAGTTATCATTATGCCTTTTCCAGGATAATAAATTTACTTCGTATATATTTATCGGCTTATCGAACCCGCAAATCTCGTTCGTACGTATAGCCTTTGTCGGCAAATCGCAAATTTTTGAATAAAACGAATTAGGCAAATCCGAATAAAATGCATACGGGTCCGCTTTATAAATTTTTCTGCCGTCGTATGTTGAAATAAGAAAGGCGTAAACGTCCCCTTCTTGCGCCGACGTGACAGCCTCGAAGCTTTCTCCGTCGGGCAGCCTGTCCATTTTTAAACAAACTTCTCTTTCGCCGTTAAATTTGCCTACTAAATCCACACGTTCGGCGTGCGGCGCCCATACGCGGAAAACGTATTTGTTTTCACCGTATTTATGGCAACCGAAAATCTCGAAGGCCCTGCAATTAATCCCTTCATGGAAACTCTTAAGATCTTCGGAAATATCGCGCACCATACCTTATTTATTCTATCATATCTTTATCCGTTTTTCAAGACCGAAATTAAAAAAAATGAAATTTTTTTCTAAAATAGTATATTTTGGCAAAACACAAAAAAATACCGCGCATAATGATGGATGCACGGTAAAAATTATAAAACGCTACGGCTTATTTGATATAATCGTCAAGAAGCAGTAAATTGTAATTGACGAATTTATCCAGCTCGTCCGCTTCCAGCTTTTTAAACGAAAGCAATGCAAGCGAATAGACATAGTTTATAACAAATTTTTGTTTTTCTTCGTTAAGCTCTTTGATTTTATTTATTATCGGATTAGACAGATTTACAATCATTGTCTGGGAAAGCAGCCCGTCGCTCATACCGTAAATCTGTCCCATTTCACTGTACCGGCGCATATATTCGTCCGTGATAATTATTGCAGGAACGTCGGCATTTTTTAAATTTTCGAATTTAACGGTAAGCTTATCGTTTTTTAAAGTGTTTTTGAACAAGTCGGAAAGGACGGAATCTTCTGCCGCTTCGCCGTCGTTCTTTAACGCGCCAGCAACGTCGGCGTCAATACGGACAAATTTTATTTCGTTAGGCTTATGATATTCCAAAAAGCTCAAAAAGTGCGGGTCAATGAAGTTGTCGCACAAAATCGCGTCAAGCCCCTGCTCTTTGAACATTTTAATATACTGTGCCTGTTGCAGCTTATCCGAAACGTAATAAACGGTTTCGGGCTCGGTTTTTCCGTCTTTTTTATCGTCGCCCTCTTTATTGTCGCAGTCTTTTAATAATTCGGAGAAATTAACAAATTTGTCATCAAGATTTTTATAAATTATGATATCTTTGACCTTATCATAAAAATCGTTTTGTTTTATACAGCCGAATTTAATGAAATTGGCTGTATCTTCCCAACACTTTTCATACTTTTCTCTGTCGTTTTTAAACAGCGATATTAGCTTATCCGCAACCTTTTTCGTGATATGCTTACTTATTTTCTGCACCTGACTGTCGTTTTGCAAAAAACTACGGGAAACGTTAAGCGGAATATCGGGACAGTCTATAACGCCGTTCAAAAGCATTAAAAACTCAGGAATGACTTCCTTTATGTTGTCCGCAATAAATACCTGGTTACAGTATAACTTGACTTTGCCGCGCTCGAGCTCTACCTTATTTTTGACTTTGGGGAAATAGAGAATGCCTTTAAGATTAAACGGGTAATCCATATTGAGATGCACCCAGAACATCGGCTCGTTATAATCCATAAACGTGTCGCGGTAGAAATTTTTATAATCTTCCTCGGTACAGTCTTTGGGGTTTTTCGCATACAGCGGAACCGTGGAATTTAAAGGCTCGTCCTTACCGTCGCCCTTAAAAGAAACGTATATGTTGTAGGGCATAAACGAACAGTATTTTCTGACGAGATTTTTAATATTGTTCTCATCTATAAACTCTTTTTCGTTAGCAGCAATGTGCATTACTATTTTTGTACCGCGGCTTTCTTTTTCTATTTCTTCTATTGAATAAGAAGCATTTCCGTCGGATTCCCAGCGGACAGCGGGTGCATTTTTAAAAGATTTTGTATATATTTCCACATAGTCGGAAACCATATAAGCGGAATAAAAGCCTAAACCGAAATGTCCGATTATGCCGTCGCCTCCCGCTTTTTCGTATTTTGACAGGAAATCGGAAGCGCCGGAAAAAGCTATCTGCGTAATGTAGTTTTCGACTTCTTCGTCGGTCATGCCAATGCCGTTATCTTCGACCGTCAAAGTTTTATTCTTCTTATCGACGGAAATTTTTACGCAGTACTCTCCGCCGTCGTCGCAAGCTTCGCCCATATCGACAAGCTTTTTAAACTTAGTTATAGCGTCGATTCCGTTGGCGACTATCTCTCTTAAAAAAATGTCTTTATCGGAATAAAGCCATTTTTTTATTATGGGCATCATATTTTCACTTGAAATTTTAATATTACCTTCTCTTTTCATTTGAAAACCTCCAATATTAAACAATAAATTTATAAACACTAATGCGCAAGTTTAAACCTTCAAACACCTTTTAATAACCCGTAAATCACAGTATCCTCTATTATTCCGTTCTTTATGGCGTTTGAAAACATAGTTCCTTCGTAAACAAAGCCTGTTTTAGACAATACCCTGCAAGAAGCGGTATTCCGCGCAAACGGCTCCGCAAAGATTCTGATTATATCGGAATTTGCAAATACATATTCGCAGGCTTTTTTAACCGCATAAGTGCCTAAACCCTTATTCCAATAATTTTCGCCCAAATAATAACCTATTTCCGCCGAACGATAATAAATATTGTCTTGTCTGAAAATGCCTATACTGCCTGCCAATTCTCCGTTACAACAAACAGCAAAAGCAAAAACTTTATTCGGGTCCGAATTTATCATTTCGGTAATAAAATTCAAAGCGTCAACTTCCGTATAGGGACAAGGAATACCGTCTCGCAAATTATCCGTTATTTTATTGTTGTTAAGTATTTTCGAAAGCGCACAAGCGTCTTCCGGTCTCCATTTTCTTATTTCGTAATACATTTAAACCTAATATAAAAACCGCCGTTCACAAAGCGGACGGCGGAAAATACTTTTATTAAAATTTATTTATTTTTCTGTGCGCTTGCAAGCAGGTCGGCTATAGAAGTACCGGAAATGCTTCCCTCGCTCCATGTCGAAATCTCGTCGTCGTTTCTTCTTGAAGAACGGAACTTACGGTGATTGTCTTCGCCGTCTTCATTATTTCTCTGGTTGCGGGGTCTTCTTTCAGGTTCGGGCAACAAGGCTTTAATGGATAAATTCATTTTTCTCGAAGCCGCGTCTACCGCAATAATCTTCGCGTCGACTTCGTCGCCTACGCTAAGGCAAGTTGCGGGAGTTTCAATCCTTTCATGGCTGATTTGCGATACATGAACCAAACCGTCTACGCCTTTTTCTACTTCGACAAAAGCTCCGAACGGAACAATTCTTACTACCTTTCCGTGAATTACGTCGCCTTCACCGTACTTGCCGTCAACCAAATCCCAAGGCTGAGGCTGAAGCTGTTTATAGCCTATTGAAACTTTTTTATTTTCCTTATCGATTTTAAGAACCTTGAATTGGTAAGTTTTTCCTATTTCAAGAACTTCTTTCACGTCTTCGACGCCAGTCCAGGACAAATCCGAAATATGAGCGAGACAATCGAATCCGTTTACGGAAACGAATGCGCCGAAAGACGTAACTCTTTCAACTTTCCCCTCAACGACGTCGCCCACAGCGATATTCGCAAAAAATTCTTCTTCTTTTTCGAGTTTTGCCGCGTCTCTCGCATCGCGTTCTTCCTGTAAAATTACGCGCTGTGAAGCTATAATTTCTTTTCTTGCGCCTTTCTTGATTTCGAGAGCGCGTAAACGGAGCGTTTTACCTTCGTATTTCGTAAGGTCTTTAACAAATCCGGGGCGAATTTCCTTTGCCGGCACAAACACTGCGTATGTGCCCATTTGTCCTACCAGACCGCCCTTATTGGTACCTGTACATACAATGCTGAATTCTTTGCCCGCTTCTATGTCCGCGCCGAGAGCTTCTTCCTCTTTAAGCAATTTTATCATCTTCTGGGAAAGTTTAAGGCTCGGTTTAAGTTCAACCACAAGTAAATCTATAGAATCGCCGATTTTATCGACAAAATCGTCCGCGTTATATTGCTCGCAATCAAGTTCGTCCTTACTCAAAGCTACTTCTTTCTTTGAATAAGGCAACAGAATCTGTAAACCCTCGGCCGTTGCCTGCGAAATTGTCGCCTGAACTATCTGACCTTTTTTGAATTTCGATTCGTTGTCGATTTTAGCAACTACGTCCGCCATAGAATTTGTTGCCTTAACTTCTGTGCTTTCTTCCATCTTTAAGAGAACCTCCCGGGTTTGCGCATTCGGGGTTGACGCCCCTGAAACAATACCTACACTTTTAAAATTTTTTATCTTAGATATGTCTAAGTCGTTTGAATCGGCAAGACGGTAAACATTTCCGCAATATTGGGAAGCAATCTCATACAGCTTATTGGTATTACTGCTGTTCAATCCGCCGACAACCAAAATCGCTTCGCATTTTTTTGCGAGTTCTTCAGTCTCCCGCTGCCGTCTTATAGTAGTATAACAAATAGTCTGAAAAACTTCAACTGTTTTTTCACAGAGTTTTTTAATATTTTTAACTATTTTTTCAAATTTTAAAGCAGAAAAAGTCGTCTGACTGACAATA
The DNA here is from genome assembly GCA_947053655.1 of uncultured Clostridia bacterium. Taxonomy (GTDB): domain Bacteria; phylum Bacillota; class Clostridia; order Christensenellales; family Borkfalkiaceae; genus Coproplasma. The sequence continues at coordinate 9,289 of CAMRTO010000001.1, read as the reverse complement.
CAGACTTCCTTATCCGATAAATGCGCGGGGATATTTTCAGAATCGTTTAAAACCAGCGCTTCACCATCGCACCACCCCAAAAGACCTATAACTTCGGGATGAGTGGGTTCTCCGACAATCACAATTGTTTTGCCCTGCAAACTTTGTTCTTCAACAATCGACTGCGTTCGCCTGACGAACCCGCAAGTACAGTCGATAACTTTAATATTTCTTGCCGCACATTCACCGTAAAACCTTTTAGGCACTCCGTGGGAGCGGAATATTACAGAACTGCCGTCGGGCACCTCGCACAACTTTTCCACAACGCGAACACCCTTATCGCTTATCGCTTTTACAACGGCGGCATTGTGAATTATTTCGCCCAATACGAAAACATTGTCGCCGTTTGTATTTATTGCGGTGTTTACCGCGTCTTCTACTCCTTTACAAAATCCGCTGTTCTCAGCGACGAAAATTTCCATATTATTAAATATCTTTTTTATTTTTAGTTTTCTTAGCGTTTAACGTGTTTTGAAATTCGTTATACAAATCCAACATTTTTTCATACAGAATATTATCGCATGTTTTAATATCGGCATCCGTTAAACGTCTGTCATAGTACTCTGAAAATTCAATTATGTCACCGTAAAATACGTGTGAACGCCGCAAAAACTTGATTTTCTTAATTTGAATAACAGGAACTATGGGAGTTTTTGTTTTTATGGAAAGCGCTGCCGCTCCGCTTTTAAACGGTAGAAACGTTTCCTCTGTACGGTTGCGGCTGCCTTCCGGAAAAATAACAATAGATTCGTTATTTTTAAGATATTTCATAGCCTGCATAACGGCCTTAATATCGTTGCCGTCCCTGTTTACGGGAATACACTGACATTTAGTCACGAACTTTTTCATTAAACCCTTTTCAAAAAGCGAACTTTTCGCCATAAAATGGACAGGTCTATCCGTTGCCATTGCCAAAGGAACAACGTCAAACAAACTTAAATGATTGCCGACAAAAATATAAGCGCGGTCATTGTAAGGTTGGGTACGCCCATGCTTTTTATAAGGAAATAAAGGCTTGTAAACAGTGCGCACAAATCTGCGCATTGTTTTAAACCATTTGTCAAGTTTTCCGGTTTGTAATTTTTCTTTTCGCACTGTCAGACTTTTTCCTGAATTATTTTTAATATTTTATCCGCAACTTCATCAATACCCATATCGGACGTATCGATTTTTATTGCGTCGTCGGCACAAACCAGCGGCGCAAATTTACGCATACTGTCTTGCTTGTCCCTCAACATAATATCAGCCAAGACGATATCGAAAGGTTGGTTAATGTTTTTAGTTTGATTTTCCGCCATTCTCCGCTTTGACCGAATTTCGGCGGACGCCGTAAGGAAAAATTTAAATTGTGCATCTGGCAGTACGTTTGAACCTATATCTCTACCGTCAAGAATGCAAGAATTTGACGAAGCAAATTTTCTCTGCAACTCAACCATTTTATCTCTTACACATTTATAAGCGGAGACTGTGGATGCGGCAAGGGACATTTCCGGTGTACGTATCATATCCGAAACGTCAATTTTGTCAAGCATAGTACTTTGTTTATTATTCAAATACTTAATTTCAATATTAAATTTGTCTATATTTGCCCTAACTTGATGCTCATCGGAAAAATCAATTTTATATTTTTTACATGCCAATGCAACCGCCCTGTAAGTCGCACCCGTATCCAAATGCAAAATATTCAGTCTTTTTGCTATCAATTCCGATACCGTACTTTTTCCGCTACCGGCAGGACCGTCAACGGCAATATTTATATGAGCCGTCAAATCTTTTCTCAATGCTGCGGCATTGTGTAAATAAATATGTTTCGGTTCGGTTGAAATATCGGCCAGAACCATAACTCTGATACATCTATTTAATGAGTTTTCGATTTCAGGCTCCAACGACGAATACAGCGCACAAGAAAAAAAACCAGCCTCTCTGGCAGCTTTTGCAGGATAAAACGAACGGATATCTGCCGTGTTTGAGAACAAAATGAAAATCATATTGTCTTCGTTTAAGTTATTGGCATTTTTTATTTCCGTTAAAAGTTCTTTAACTCGCTGTTTAATATTTTCAGCTTCATCTTTTTCAACGGTTGTTGCTCCGCGTATAGCTTTCATGTTTTCAATTCCTTATATTGTTACCTGCCGCAAAGCCGGTTGAAAATGCAATTTGTAGATTATATCCACCTGTAAAAGCATCTAAATCAAGTACTTCGCCACAAAAATACAGACCTTTAATTAACTTACTCTCCATTGTTTTAGGATTAATATCCTTAACGTCCACTCCACCGGAAGTTATAATCGCCTCGTCAAAACCGCGTAATGAATTAATTTCTATTACAAAATTTTTAACGGCAGACAATAACCTGCGTCTTTCCTCCACGGTAACGGAGTTAACCTTTTTTGTCGAATCCAAACCGCTTCTCGACAGTAATATCTTAATAAAAGAAACAGGTACAAGTAATTTTAAACAATTGAATAAAGTTTTATTGGAATTTGCCTCAAAGTCTTTTAACAGTCTTTTATCCAACTGCTCAAAACTTAAGGCAGGCTTTAAATCTAAAATTAATTCTACCTTCGATAAATCCAAACGATTTATCAAACTTGAAATTGTCAGTACTATCGGTCCGGATATTCCGTAATGCGTAAAAAGCATTTCACCGAAAAACGATCGAACTACTTTGCCCCGATAATTTATGCTTAGAGAAATATTTTTAAGAGTTAAACCCTGAAGTTCTTTATAAAATACTCCTCTGACGTTTAAACCGCAAAGCGCCGGAACGCAGTCGACTATTTTATGCCCGGCAGATTTGGCAAATTTGTATCCGTCGCCCGTCGAACCTGTCGAAGGATAACTCAATCCACCCGTGCAAACTATCACTTTTGTGCAATCAAAATAGCCTTTTGGGGTTATTATGCCAGATATAGTACTATTTAAAAATTGAATATTCTCAACTTTTTCATTAAAATGAAGCTTAACGCCTGCTTTGCTGCAATATGTTTCAAGGCATCTGATTACGTCGCTCGATTTATCCGATACGGGAAAAATTCTTGCACCGCGCTCTGTTTTTGTCCTCAAACCACCGTTTTCAAAAAATGCAACCGCATCGTCCGGTGAAAAACTATAAACGGAACTTGTCAAAAATTTACTGTTTGTAACAACGTTTTCCAAAAACTCGCAAGCCGTGCACTTATGCGTAATATTGCATCTTCCCTTTCCGGTCAGATAAATCTTCTTACCGCATTTTTCGTTTTTTTCAAATATATGAACTTCGTTACCGTTTACTGCCGCAAAATATGCCGCAACCAAACCGGAGGCGCCTGCCCCGATTACCGCTATCCTACTCATCGAATAAATCCGTTGCGGCGTGAACTTTCGTCCACGCCGTTAATTATTTTTATACGGGATAAACCCTGTCCGGATTGGACGCCAAATCACTGTCAATTCCGGTCTGCGCCGCTTTTCGCCATTTAAAATAATTTGTTGCGACTTCGGGGAAAAGCGCATATGAAAGAACGTCTTCCTGCTTTTGATAAAATCCGTCGTTTTTTATCTTATCGGTAAGCGACTGCATTTCGTCTTCAATCAAATCAGCAGGGCGGCAAGTTATAACTTTCTCTCCGTCTTTTGTGCACATACTTGTAACTTTCGGATTAACTTCCCCGGGCACACTACCGTACTTGCCCAATATCAAATCTTTATACTGGGCGGTTATAGTTTTATATCTTCCCAAAAGTACGTTCCAAACCGCTTGAGTACCTACAATCTGACTGGAAGGTGTAACAAGCGGCGGATATCCGCAATCTTTTCTGACTTTGGGCACTTCCGCAAGGCAGTCGAGAAGTTTATCTTCCTGTCCGGCTTGCTTAAGCTGATTCATAAGATTTGACAACATGCCGCCCGGCACTTGATATAACAGAGTATTAATATCTACCCTTCTAACCTTCGGATTCAGGAAGCCGTCACTCTCCAAACGTTTTGCGACTCCCTCGAAATGTTTAACGGCAGGCAACAGTTTTTGAATATCGATTCCCGTATCGTAAGGCGTTCCCTTCAAAGTTGCGACAAGCGGTTCGGTTGCGGGATTTGACGTACCGTTACCCAGCGGCGAAAGAGCGCAGTCGACAATATCCACCCCTGCCTGAATCGCCATAATGTTTATCATATCGCCGGTACCAGAAGTATTATGCGTATGCAAATGTACTTTTGTTTCGGGCCGCAAAGCTTTTTTCAATTTACTTACAACGTCGTAAGCCGTAAACGGAAGCAATAAATTTGCCATATCCTTGATACAGATATTATCGGCCCCCATATCCTCAAGCTTTTTGGCAAGTTCAACAAAATACTCGGTTGTATGCACCGGACTTGTAGTATAAGATATAGCCGCTTCACATACGCATTTATTGCCTGAACCGTATTTTTTTATAGCTTTTATGGATGTTTCGAGATTTCTGTAGTCATTCAGCGCATCGAACACTCTTATTACGCCGACGCCGTTCTCAATTGACTTGTCTATAAAGCTTTCAACAACGTCGTCCGCATAATGTCTGTAACCCAACAGATTTTGTCCGCGCAACAGCATTTGTATAGGCGTCTTTTTTAAGTATTTTTTTAAATTTCTCAATCTGTCCCACGGATCTTCGTTTAAAAACCTAAGACAAGAGTCGAAAGTAGCCCCGCCCCACGCCTCGAGAGAATAATAACCTATTTCATCCAATAACGGCAAAACGGGCTCCATTTCGTCAAATCTCATTCTCGTGGCCGCATGGGACTGGTGCGCGTCGCGTAAAATCGTATCGGTAATTAAAAGTTTTTTAACTTCCATAATTTACTCCGTAATTATTATAAAATGCCGGTTATCGCCGAAGCCGCCGGTTCCACTATTGCCGTACCGTCGACATATCCGCCGAAGCACGCAATCAGTATGCCCGCCGCTATTGCTGAACCGATAACGCCCGCAACATTGGGACCCATAGCGTGCATGAGCAGATGATTCTGAGGGTCATATTCGCGCCCGACGTCTTCCGATATTCGTGCAGCCATCGGCACGGCTGAAACACCGGCAGAGCCTATTAAAGGATTTATTTGTCCTTTCGTTACCTTGCACATTATTTTCGCTACAAGCAAACCGCCGACCGTGCCCACAACGAACGCAAACAAACCAAGCGCGATAATTTTCAAAGTATCCAAACTGAGGAAAATTTCACCCTTGGCCTTACAGCCCACCGCTATTCCCAAAAATATTGTAATTGTATTCATCAAACCGTTTTGCGCTTGCGTCGAAAGCCTGTCGACAACGCCTGACTCTTTAAACAAGTTACCGAGCATTAGCATTCCCAGCAGAGCTATAGATTGCGGCAAAATAATTCCAACAACCAAAGTTACAATCAACGGGAATAAAATTTTCTCCAGCTTGCTGACCTGACGAAGCGGCTTCATGCGAATCGCTCTTTCCTTTTTCGTGGTAAGCAGCTTCATTAAAGGTTTTTGAATTATCGGTATCAACGCCATATATGAATATGCCGCTATAGCGATAGTCGGTATATATTTTTCAGCTAAAATGGACGTTGTCATAATTGCCGTCGGACCGTCGGCGCCGCCTATTATCGCAATTGCCGCTGCGGCAGCAACGGAAAAGCCCAATAAGATGGCAAGAATAAACGCCACAAATATACCTAACTGAGCACCGGCGCCGATAAGCATACTTTTGGGATTTGCTATAAGCGGTCCGAAATCTGTCATCGCGCCTATTCCGAGGAATATCAAGGGCGGATAAATTACTTTATCTACACCGAAATACAAATACCACAGCAGTCCCCTGTTCTGAACGCTGTCATAACCCGTAAGCACGTTTCCGCTTTCGTCTTTAGGATACGTTCCCCACAGCACGCCCTCCGCACCCGGAATGTTTATCAAAAACATACCGAAAGCTATCGGAAGAAGAAGCATGGGCTCGAATTTTTTAACTATGGCGAGATACATCAGAACAAACGAAATCAATAGCATTACGTAATTCTGCCAATCGCCCTGTACAAAACCCATAGATTCGTACAGATTACCGAAAATTTCGCCAAAGTTTATAAGTAAACTTTGTTGCATAGCTCCTCCGCTCAGCTTATTACCGCGAGAACCGCGTTTGTTTCAACGTTAGCGCCTTTCGCAACTCCGAAAGTAACCTTACCGTCGCAGGGAGCGGTAATCTCGTTGTCCATTTTCATCGCTTCGAGAACCATTATCGCCTGATCTTTTTTTACGGAGCTTCCGTCCGCGACAAGAATATTTTTAATCAACCCGGGGAAGGGCGACAATACCTTTTCTCCGTCGGCGGATATCTTTGCCACAGGTTTGGCTTCGGCAACGGGCTGTACCGGAGCCGCGGTCTCGCTTACGCCTTGCACTCCTACTTCTTCAACGCCGACGGAATAGCTTTTTCCGTCTACAGTTACGATAAAATTACGCATTCTTTTATCTCCTTAAATTCTCTTTATTCTCTTAACTTTGAATTCACATTCCGGTTTTTCTGTGCCGTAATACGCGACTATTGCCGCGATTATTGCCGCCTTCACACCGTCGGGCAACTCGTCGCCGCCGTTTTGTTGAGCGGCGGAGCTTTCTGCAACAGGTTTGTCTTTTCGTTTTTTTATTGTAATCCGTCTTAAAAATGCCAGATTATTTGTTTTTCTTAAAATAAAACCTATTAACCAAATTATGAATATTATAAGCACAATACCCAACACGACGACAAGAAAACCGATAAGCGCATAAACCAACGCTTCACCGAAATTACTGAAATAAAAGTTTCCGTCTCCCTTCGGTATAATGCCCAGTAACGAATTTATCATAAACCACCTATTTCAAAAGCATCTGCAAAGACGCAATCAAATACTGTTTTATTAACGACGGCTGAATTATATTGTCGATATACCCGCATTTCGCCGCATTGATAGGGTCGGAATTATCCTCGGAATAGCGTAAGGCAAGCTTTTCTTTATCGCCGTCTTTAACGTCGGTAAATTCTATTTCCGCCCCCTGTGCTCCGTCGAATAATGCCGCTTTTGCCGTCGCAAACGCATAAGTATAGTCGTACCCCATGCTCTTTGCGGCAAACAACGTATAACCTACGCCAACGGCTTTACCGCAAATTACCGAAATTTTCGGCGCGTCGATGCAGTCGAGTACGGAAACATACTCGCCTATTTCCTTTAAAACTATACTGTTGTTTGTGTTCAAATCGGTCTTAATACCGCGCGCGTTAACAAAATTTATATAAGGTAACCCGCAACAGCAAGCAAATTCGGCAAAATCTTTAAGCTTTCTTATATTCAGCGCGCTTAATTCCACACCGTCCTGTCCGTCGAACAATGCCGCGGCAACGGAAATGCCGCCTACCCGTCCGAGAATACATTTGATTTCGGGAGAAAAGCTTCCGCCTACTTCCAATATCGTTCCCTTATCGAAGATGCCTAGCAACGTTTTTGAATCGGTCTTTTTGTCAAGCTCGGGAATAACGTCGTTCAAATTATCGCAATCCGTAACAGCAGTTGACGTCAAGCTGTTAATTTTAATGATAATATCCTTTATTTCGGCTATATTTTTCGCTTTAAACGAACAAAGATTGGCTTGTTGCAATGCGTCTGCACCGCCCACGTCCGTCTTGGTTTTGTTAACGCCGCTTTTCGCCGCAATAACCATCGGACTATTGACAGCCAAAACGCTTTTCTTATCGATAAAAAAGGTAAAATCGCATATTCCCGCCAAAACTGCGGTTTGACCGTAAACTTCTCCGTTTACGATTAAATACTGGGATACGCTTCCTTTAAGCTGTGAAGCCTTTAAAATCAACTCAGCCAACCCCTCGAGCGCGTTAACCCCTTCGCCTACGCGCACGCCGAGCGATGACAACAAATAAATTACGGGGGCGTCGGCTTTTTCCGCCTGATTGAGACATTTGACAATTTTTTCACAGTTTGCCTTGCTAATTCCGCCGGATAAAACGGCAAAATTCTGCGCAACAATATAAAACGGAAATCCGTCTATCGTGGCAAATCCCGTTATGACACCCTCGCCTTCGGCATTTTCTCCGTAAAACTCACTTTCGGAAAAACTGAAAACGGAAAGCTCTACAAAGCTTTTGTCGTCTACCAGCGAATTTATATCTTTACGAATATCTTTACCGGCATCTAAAATTTGCTTTTTACGCGATTGCAATAAGCGTATTCTATCCATAATTACTCCTGAATGCCAATTTCCTACATATATCATTTTAACATATATTTTATTAAAAGCAAACGATATAAGTAATAATTTATCAAAAAATTTTAATAAGCTTGCAACGAAAAAAAGACGACCGTCAGGTCGTCATCTTTTAAATTTAAGTTTGTTTTTTATAAACGCGTCGATTTTATCGGAATATTTGCAAATAAGCCAGAACGCCGCTACCACCGCCGCGGCAATTATTACCCAAATTAAAATGCCCCACCAAGTATTGAACGGTATCAATCCGACCGAATACGCGGTCGTAAAAACGGAAATCGCCCTGGTTATCGTTATCATAATTAAAAAATACGGCCAAGTCATAGACGATAATCCCGCGATAAAGCACAGTACGTCATCGGGGAACATCGGCAATAAAAACATTAAAGAAAGGATAAGATAATCCTTGCCTTTTAATTTCGCAAGCCATTTTTTCAAAGTATCTTCGCCGACAATCCACTTTACCGCCTTATAGCCTACCCATCTTCCTATCGCAAAAGCCACAACGGAGCCCAAAATTATGCCTATAAAGCTGTAAATGGCACATTTGAGCGGACCGAACAGAGCGACGCCCGCCGCAACCGCAACCGAACCCGGTATCGGAAGTATAACCACCTGCAAAAAACAGAACAGAATAAACAGAAATACTGCCATATTGCCGAATTTTGCAATATAGTCGCGCAATGCCTGAATACTGTTTATTTTGGTAATAAGCCCCGTAGCGCAAATCACAAAAAACACTATGGCGCATATATCTATAAACAACAACGCGCATGTTATCAGCCTGTAAAGCGCCTGCTTATTAAAAACGTACAAAATTATGTACGCCAGTACCAGTAGACCTATTACGCTTGAAGAAATCGAAATTAACAGTAATAAGTGTTTTTCTATAAAAGGCAAGCTTCTGTAGCTAAAACCGTATGCCAAAAAAACAAAAGCAACCGCACCCGCAAGTACAGTTGCAAGAATGTTAACGGTGTGTTTTAACGCAGGTGAAACGCCTTTCATG